>NZ_JAHYSG010000034.1 GCF_022095675.1 Dactylosporangium sp. AC04546
GTGGGGCGCGGACGGCACGGCGCAGGCGGCGCGGGCGGGCGGCACGGTCCGAATGGGCGGCGGGAGTGGTGGATGCCACACGGAGGGTGGGCCGCACTCCACCGGAGCAGGCTGCACAAAGCGACCGGCGGTGGAGCGATCATCGCGGGGCCGCCACGATCACGGACAGTTGAGGGCCGCCGACAACACAAGGACCATCCGTACAACCCCGGCGGGCCCGGGCTCCGCGGCTTGAGCGAACCGGCCGGCCTCGCGTCATGCGGCCGTCCGCACCCGCACCACGAGGCAGCCCGACCGGCTCCATGATCAAGGGAAGGATCTGGCTGCCATGACAGCCAGATCCTTCCCACGATCATGAGCCAGGCCCGCGGCGCCGGGGCGTGCCGTCTCGCGGCCAACTGCGGGCCGTGCATCAAGTCTGATGCATCAAAAATGATGCATCAGGCTTGATGTATCAGAACTGATGCATTAGCGTCGGGGCATGTACAGCGCAATCGCAGGAAGCGGCGAGCGAATGCTCGTCATCGTGCAAGGGGGCGACGGGGACGCCGACGGGGCCGGTGGGCTCGTCGAGGCGATCGTTGCCCGCGGTGAGCACCGGGTGCTCACGTACGACCGGCGCGGGCTCTCGCGCAGCCCCGTCGGCGACGGGCCCGTCACCATCGAGACGCACACCGACGACCTCGCGCTGCTGCTCGCCAAGCAGGCCGACGGGCCCGTCGACGTGCTCGGGATCAGTATCGGGGCGCTCATCGCGCTCGATCTCGCCGCGCGCTACCCAGGGCTCGTCGGGACCGTCGTGGCGCACGAGCCGCCGCTCAGCCAGGTGCTCGACGACCCGGCCGAGTTCGTCGCGCGGCAGGAGTCGGTCGAGGAGGCGTTCCGGAACGAGGGGATACCGGCGGCGATGCGGCAGTTCCTCGCCTTGACCAGGTTCGATCCGGCCGACCGCGAGGACGACGTCGTGCTGCCGGCGCCGCGGCCCGAGCGGGCCGCCAACCTCGGCTTCTTCCTCACGCACGACGCGCCGGCCGCTCGGCGGTTCCGGCTGTACCTCGATCCGCTGCTCGACGAGCCGCCGCAGGTTGTGCCGGCCGTAGGCGAGCGCTCAGCCGGTGCGCTCCACGCGGCGCCCGTCGAGGCGCTCGCGCGGCGGCTCGGCAAGGAGCCCGTCCGCTTCCCGGGCGGGCACTCCGGTCACGTCCTGCGGCCGAGGGCCTTCGCGGATCAGCTGCTGGCGGTGCTCACCACTGCGCCCACGGAACGTTCCAGTCCCCCAGGCCGTCGGTGAGCGGCAGGTTCTTCGGCGTGTTGCGCACCTCGACGACGTCGCCGACGTCGAAGGTGTCGTAGAACCACTGCGCGTTGGCCGGGCCGACGTTGACGCAGCCGTGTGACGTGTTGGCCTTGCCCTGGGACGGGATGTTCCAGTCGGCCATGTGGACATACTCACCGGAGAGCGAGATCCGGCAGGCGAGCTTGATCTTCTCGACGTAGTAGTTCGGGTTGTTCTTGTCGGTGATCCCGAACGTCTCCGAGCTCATCGTGACCAGCGGCTCCTTGGTCATGAGCACGTGCACGCCGGAGCGGGTGAAGAAGTCGATCGTCTCGCCCTTGTTGCCGGTCGTGCTGCCGCCCTTGCCCATGCTGATCGGGATGCGGCGGACCATCTGGCCGTCGATGTAGCAATCCATCTGGTGCGTGTTCGAGTCGGCGATGGCGATCCGGGACGGGCCGATGGAGAAGTTCGCGGTCGAGTTGGCGTTGCCGAAGACTCCGCCGCCCAGGTCGACGCCGAGCAGCTTGACGCTGACCGTGACCTTCGTGCCGGGGGCCCAGTACTTCTCGGGCCGCCAGTGGGCGCTCTGGCTGCTGACCCAGTGCCACTTGCCCTCGACGGCCGGCTCGGCGGTCACGGTCATCGCCTGCTCGGCGGCGTCCTGGTTCTTCACGGCCTTGTTGAAGTACACGATCACCGGCTGACCCACGCCATACTTGTTGCCGTTCCTGAGCGCGAGCATCGGGTTGGCCTGGAACGTGAACTGCGCGGTGCTCGCCGGCTTCAGCGTGGTGAAGGTGCTGGTCTGGTTCACGGCGGCGCCCGCCGCGTCGGTGCCGGTGATGGTCACCGTGTACGTCTGGTTGTAGGCGAGGCCGCCGCTGGACGTCCACTGGTGCTTGTCGTCGGCCAGCTTGCCGTCGAGCTGCTTGCCGCCGCCGGCGACCGTCACCGACTCCAGCGTGCCGTTCTCGATCGCGACCGTCACCGGCGCGCCGGGCGAGACGTCCGTGCTGTCGGCGGCGGGCGTCACCGTGACCTTCGCCGCGGCCGCGGCGGGCTTGCCGGAGGACCAGGTGCCCGTCCCCTTCGCCCCGCCGTCAGAGCAGGCGGCGAGCGCGGCCCCCGCCGCGGCCCCAACGCCGGTGACCAGCACTTTACGCCGAGTGAACATGCGCGACCTTCCCTTCCCCCGAGAAGACGAACGGGCCCGACCGGCGGGTTGCATGATCACCCGAGCCAGGTCCCCGGCGTCCGGCCAAACCGTAGCCGCATCCGCGCCCACCGTCGACCGGGCCCGAATTCCGGCCACGGACCGTGAAATCGGCACCACTCAGAGCAGATCGGCGTCGTGGGCCAGCAGCGCGACCTGCACGCGGTTGTTCAGGTCGAGCTTGGCGAGCAGGCGCGACACGTGGCTCTTCACCGTGGGCACGCCCATGCCGAGGGCCTCGGCGATCTCCGCGTTCGACCAGCCGCGGCCGACGCCCAGCGCCACCTCGCGCTCACGGTCGGTCAGCAGCGCCAGCCGGGAGCGGGCGGCCTCGCGGCGCGGGCCGGGCGCCTGGTCGACAAGCTGGCGGACCACCGCGGGCGACAGCGTGGCCGCGCCGGCAGCGACGGTACGCACGGCCGCGATGATCTCGCGGGGCGGCGTGTCCTTCAGCAGGAAGCCGCTGGCGCCGCCGCGCAGCGCCTCCAGCACGTACTCGTCGGCGTGGAACGTCGTCAGCACGATCACGTGCGGCGGGCGGGCGCGGGCCCGCAGCCGGCGGGTCGCGGTCAGGCCGTCGACGCCGGGCATGCGGATGTCCATGAGCACCACGTCGGGCCAGTGGGCGTCGACCATGGTGATCGCCTCGGCCCCGTCGCCGGCCTCGGCGACGACGTCGATATCGGGCGAGCCGCCGACCATGATCCGAAGACCGGTCCGCACCAGCGGATCGTCGTCCACGATCGCGAGCCGGATCAGGCCGGCCACGGCAGCCACGCCTCGAGCCGGAAGCGTTCACCGGTCATCCCGTACTGCACCCGCCCGCCCGCCAGCAACAGCCGCTCACGGATGCCGACCAGCCCGACACCGCCTGACGGTACCGCCGAATCCACCGCCGAACACGGATTGCTGACCTCCACCCGGAGCCCCTCGCCGGCACCCCCGTCGACGAGGACCGACACCGGCGCGCCCGGCGCATGCTTCCCGGCGTTCGTCAGCCCCTCCTGGACCACCCGGTAGGCGGTCCGCCCGAGCACCGCCGCCGGCCCGTCGAGCGGCACGCGGCACTCGTAGCCCACCGTCATCCCGTGCGCCCGGGCGCTGTCGACCAGCCGTGGCAGGTCGGGCAGGCCCGGCTGCGGCGGCTCCGGCCCGGTGGGCCCGTCGCGCAGCACCCGGATCACCGTCCGCAGCTCTTCGAGCGCCTCGTGCGCGCTGGTCCGGATCGTGGCGGCGGCGATCGCGATCTCGTCCGGCCGGGCGTCCGACCGCACCTCCAGCGCCCCCGCGTGCAGGCACAGCAGCGAGATCCGATGACCGAGCACGTCGTGCATCTCGCGGGCGATCCGGGCCCGTTCGGTCAGCCGCGCCTGCTCGACCCGCAGCTGCTGCTCGGCCTCCAGCCGCGTGGTGCGCTCGCGGAGTGCGCCGAGAAAGAGACCCCAGCCGATGGCGCCCGCAGCCGTCGCGGCCCGCATGACGAGATCGACCCACAGCGGGAACGGCGGCTCGTGCTGCGACAGGAAATAGATCACGGACGTTGCCACGTGCCCCGCGGCGAGGAGCAGCGGCACCCGCGCGGGCCGCCGGATCGTGACGGTGAGCAGCGCGACCAGGATCGGTCCCGTCGCCGTGACCGACACCGCGCCGAACGGCAGCAGCGCCAGGACCACCGCGACCGGGTGCCGCCGCCGGGCGACGAGCGCCGCCGCGCACGCGGTCCCGATGCCGACGTCGACCGACCACGGCACGGCCGCGCCCGGGGACGTCGCGTCGCCGATGAGCACCATGAACGCGCCGTACAGCAGGGCCGCGCCGATCGCCAGCCCGTCGGCCACCCGGTCCCGCGGGGCCGACCCCGGGGGCACGAGCAGACCGAACAGCATGCGCGCAGCCTACGTGGGGTGCCGCCACCTGAGGACCTACCAAAGATGGAGGCCGGGCGTCCTCGGGCGGATGTGTCGCACCGCCGCCGGCCGACACGATCCCCGGCATGACGTACGTCCTCGTTCTGGCCGCGGCGTGGGGTGTGACGACGGGGCTGTGGATGCCGCGCGGGCCATTGACGACCACCGAGGCCCTGACATCGATCGCGGTCAGCGCCGCCGTCGGCCTGGCCGCGGGCCGGCTGTGGCGCTCCCGCTGGACGCTGCTCGCCGCACCGGCCGCGTTCCTGGTCGCCCTCGAGCTGGCCCGCATCCACGTGCGCGGCCCGTCGGTGGACGCGCCCCACGCGAGCGCGTTCGGGTTCGTGGCGCTGGTGGCGGGCCGGGGCGTGCACGGGCTGCTGTCCGTCTTTCCGATGCTGCTCTTCACCGTGTACGGCAGGGGCCTCGGCCGCCGGTGGAAGCGCATCGTCACCGGCGTGGCGACGGCCGCGCTGGTCGTGCTCACCGCGCTGGTCGCGATACCGGCCCGGACGGCGCCGATCCCGACCGGACGAGGCGTCGCGGAACTGACCACGGTGCATGGCCTCAACGTGATGATCCGCGGCGTGGATCCGGCCCGCCCGGTCCTGCTGTTCCTCCCGGGCGCACCAGGGGGCTCGGAGCTCGGCGCGATGCGCAAGCACCTGTCCGCGCTGGAGGAGCACTTCGTGGTCGCCACCCTGGACCGCCGCGGCGCCGGCGCGTCCTACGCCGCGCTGCACGGGACGGTGACCATGGACGACGCGATCGCCGACACGGTGGCCGTGACGGACTACCTGCGCACCCGGTTCCACCAGGAGAAGATCTTCCTGCTGGGCCACTCGGGCGGCTCGCTGATCGGCGCCCTGACGGCCCACCGCCACCCCGAGCGCTACCGGGCGTACATCGGCACTGGCCAGGCGGTCGATGTGGAGGCGAGCGACAAGCTCTTCTACGACGACATCCTGTCCTGGGCCCGCGCGGGCGGCCGCACCGAGCTCGTACGGCGGCTGACCGAGCAGGGCCCGCCGCCATGGAAGGACGTCTACGCCTATGAACCGATCATGCTCAATGAGAATGCGGTGTACCACCAGTCGACCGAGTTCGTCATCGATGTCCCCGAGTACACGCTGCTGCAGCGGGTCCACACGCTGAACGCGGTGCTCGACACGTGGACGGCCTACTACCCACAGATTCAGGACGTGGACCTGCGCCGCGAGGTGCGATCACTGGCGGTTCCGGCCTACTTCGTCCAGGGCAGCGACGAGATGCGCGGCCTGGCGGTCCTGTTCGACGAGTGGTACGCCACGTTGGAGGCCCCGGAGAAGCACCTGGAGACCTTCGAGGGCGCCGGCCACCGAGCGATGTTCGAGCAGCCGGACCGGTTCGTGGCCTTCCTGGCGTCCGTCTCAGCAGGCTGACGCGGCAAGCCAGGTCCGGTCCCCGGTCAGCCAGTCCGCGGTGGCGAAGCCGGCGTCGCACAGGGACGACCGGAGCTCCGCCTCGGTGAGGCGGCGCGCGGTGAACGTGTGGTGCCACGCACCGTCGCCGGCCACGTAGTCCATCGTCGCGGTCAGCAGGGGGCCGTCGCGGTGGATGGAGTGCAGGCGGTACCGGAGCCCGGAGCGCGACACGTCGAAGGGCTCCACCGCGTCGAACCAGCCCGGTGGGTGCCACTGCACGAGCAGGCGGCCGCCGTGGCGGCGGGCCGCGGCCAGCAGCGCCGCGCGGTCGGCCGGCGCCGGGGTGTTGACCAGGTGGCTCGCCAGCAGGACGGCGTCGAACCGCCGCTGCAGGTCGAGGTCCTGGATCCTGGCGCACACGGTATCCAGGTCCCCGGCGTGGGCCAGCATCTCCGGCGACTCGTCGACGCCCGTCACCGGATGGCCGAGGGCGGCCAGCGGGCGCAGGATGCGGCCCGTGCCGCACCCCAGCTCCACGACGCTCGCCCCCGCCGGGATCGCCGCGTGGACGATCTCCGGCTCACCGGCGGGTGCGAGCCGGGCGTAGAACCCGACCGGGCACCCGTCCGGCGTGCTGGCCACCATGCCGGTCAGTGGCTCTTGGCGTACCAGATCAGGAACACGATCACGGCAATCGCCAGGACGCCCGCCGTGATCGCCGCGGCGATCTTGGCCGCGCTGTACGGGCGTTCGCCGGCCACCTCGCCGGTGCGGCCGTTGACCTGGATGTTGAACGTCTTGCCCGCGTAGATGTAGCAGGCCAGCCAGACCGGCAGCAGCATCAGCTTGAACGTCACGTCGAAGTACTGCGTGTCGACCTGATGCACTCGCTGCTCGTCACCGCCGATGTCCTGGCGGCAGTCGCTCTCGATCTCCGGGGCCATCTTGCCCTTGGCGTGCTCCAGGCCCGCCTCCGGCTCCACGTCGTAGCGGAGCGTCTCGTGGCCGGCCAGGTACTCCGGGCGGTACGGCTCGGCATCCGTGAGCGGCCACGGGTCGAGGGCCTCGAGGTGCTTCGGCGACACCTTCGTCGTGCCGGTGACCAGGACGTCGTCGAAGGTGCGGCCGACCGTACCGCTGGCCGGGTACCAGCGGGTCTTGCGCACCTGGCGGGTCTTCGTCTCGCCGTTCTCGGTGTACGTCTCCGTGTCCCAGTAGTGCTCGCCGCGCTCGCCCCGGTAGTCGGAGACCGTCCGGGTGTCGAACGTCCAGTGCGGCATGTAGGTGCTCTTCGCCGACTCCGCCTCGCTGACCTTCTTCAGGCCGTTCGGCGCGAACCAGCGCGACGACGCCCACTTGCCCAGGGCCTCGCGCAGCTGCCGCTTGTCGAGGGCGAAGGGCAGTACCGCCTCCGGCACCACCTGGTCGTCGGGGTTGACCTCGGCGACGACGGCCGCGCCGCAGAACCGGCAGCGGTCCGAGATCGCGTCCGACTCGGTGGAGGCGCCGCAGTTCTGGCACCTGAACACGTGCTTGGCCAGCAGCGCGACCGGCTTGCGGGGCAGGCCGGCGAACTGGGCCCAGTCGTGCTCGCGGACCTCGCGGGTCGGGGCCGCGAGCTGGGTCTCGTGCCCGCAGTACGGGCAGCGCAGCACCGAGGTGCCGGGCGCGAACTCCACGTTGGCGCCACACCCCGCGCAGGGGTACTGGGTCTGCAGCACCATGGCGTCAGCCCTGCGGGGGAAGGGGCGGCGGGACGGCGGCGAACAGCGAACCGAGCTCGGCGACCTGCTCGGCCGGGGTCCACGCGGCCATGCCGTTCTTCCAGACGAGGGTGGTGCGGCCGATCGCGCCGGAGCGAACCTGGGCGGCGAGGGCGTTGAGGTCGAACGGGCCGGCCTGGGTGCCGTTGACACCGGCGAACCACTGGTCCTGCTGGGGCAGCGGCGGTGGACCGGCCGGCGGAGGAGCGGCGGAAGGCTGGTTGATCGCGGCCGCCATCCGCTGGCCGGCGGCCATGCCGAGGCCCAGGCCGAAGCCCTCGCCGGCGCCGCCCTGGTTGTTCGCGGCGTCCTCCATCGCGTTCGCGGCCTGGAACTTCGTGTACTGGTCGAGGTTGCCCAGCACGCCCATCGAGGTGCGCTTGTCGAGCGCCTCCTCGACCTCCGGCGGCAGGGAGATGTTCTCGATGATGAACTTCGGGATCTGCACGCCGTAGCCGGACAGCTCCTCGCTCAGCACGCCGGCCAGCTTCTGGCCGATGACGAGCTGCTGCGCGGCCAGGTCGAGGACCGGCACCTGGGCGGCGGCGAGGGCGCTGCCGAGGTGGCCGACGATGAGCTGGCGCAGGAACTCCTGCACCTCCTCGGTACGGAACTGCGGGTCGGTGCCGACGAGCTCGCGCAGGAGCTTCTCGGGGTCGACGACGCGCAGCGAGTACGCCCCGAACGCGCGCAGCCGGACCATGCCGAACTCGGCGTCGCGCATCATGACGGGGTTCTGCGTGCCCCACTTGAAGTCGGTGAACTGCCGGGTGTTGACGAAGTACACCTCGGCCTTCCACGGCGAGTCGAAGCCGTACTTCCAGCCCTTGAGCGTCGAGAGGATCGGCAGGTTCTGCGTCTGCAGCGTGTGGGTGCCAGGCGTGAAGACGTCGGCGACCTGCCCCTCGTTGACGAAGACGGCGGTCTGCGACTCGCGGACGACGAGCTTGGCGCCCATCTTGATCTCGTTCTGGTATCGCGGGAACCGCCAGACGATCGTGTCACGACTGTCGTCGAGCCACTCGATGATGTCGATGAATTCGCCCCGGACCTTGTCCCAGAGTCCCACGGCAGTCCCCTTCTTACGGCTTGCGGATCTTCGCCGAAACTAACAACAGTTTGCTCCCGCCACGCAAGTGGTGTCGGGAAGCCGCTACCAGCGGGTCAGCGCCGCGGCGTCGGCGAGGAAGCGCCGGTCGGCTGCGGCCGAGCCGGCCGAGAGGTGCGTCGTCGTCGAGAAGTTGTGCAGGAGGCCGGGTTCGGTCCGGTGTCGTACCGCCACGCCGGCCCGCCGCAGCCGGGACGCGTACCGGTCGCCGCCGTCGCGCAGCGGGTCGTGCTCGGCGGTGACGACGAGCGCCGGCGGCAGCCCGGTCAGGTCGGCCTCGAGCGGGCTCGCCGCACCGGCCGGCGCCCACCAGGTGAGCCACTCCCGCAGGTCACGGATCTCCAACGTGTAGCCGGTCCCCTTCTCGGCGACGCTCGGCTCGGCCAGCGCGAGGTCGGCCAGGGGGCAGGTCAGCAGCTGGGCGGACAGCCGCTCGCGGAAGCGCAGCGCGGCCTGCATCGCGAGGAAGCCGCCGGCCGAGTCGCCGGCGACGGCCACCCGCCCGCCGTCGGCGAGCTCGTGCTCGACCACCGCGACGACGTCGTCCACGCCGGCCGGGAAGGGGTGCTCGGGTGCCCGGCGGTAGTCGACGGCGACGACGGTGTGCCCGGTCGCCGCGGCGAGCCGCCGGCAGAAGGCGTCATGCGTGTCCAGGTCACCGAGCACGAACCCGCCGCCGTGGGCGAACACGATCCGGTCCGGGCCCTGGAGGTACCGCCGGATCCGACGCCCGGAAACGACCGTCATGTCCGGTCCGGGCGGGCGCAGCGCAGCCCGCTCGCGGGACCCGCTCCGGAGCGCGGCCACGTCGTCGAGGGTGGTCGGCGGTCCGGGGGCGCCGACGATGGAGGCGAGGTAGTCGTCGGCGTACATCAGTCGCGGCCCTGCCAGGTGGTGATGCACGCCTCGTTGCCCTCGGCGTCGGCGAGGACCCAGAACGCCGGCGCGTGGGCGGCCGACACGAGCGTCCCGCCGGCCGCGAGCGCCGCCTCGATGCGGGCGGGCGCCTCGTCGTGCGGGACGGAGATGTCGAAGTGGATGCGGTTGCGCTGCGGCCGCGGCGCGTCCATCTGCTGGAACCACACCGCCGGCCCGACCCCGAGCGGGTCGACCACGGCGTTCGGGTACCCCTGCTCGTCCTCGTAGGCGAAGATCGCCCGCCAGAACGGCTTGACCGCCGGGATGTCGAGCGCGTCGATGGCCAGCTCGACCAGCTGGGTGCCGCCGGGCTCGGTGGCGAGGCCCGCCTCGCGCACGGCGGCGGTGAGCCGGCGCGCCGGCTCGATCGCCTCGGCCGGCAGCGTGAGCAGGACGTGGTCCCTGGTGAGCTGGAGCTGGAGCCGCTCGTCGCCGGCGGCGGCGGCGCACCGGGCGGCGACCTCCGCCGCCTGCCCGATGGAGCCGACCGGCACCGTGGCGCGGATGGTGCCGAGGACGTACCGCCAGCCGAGGTCGCCGACGGCGTCCTGAATCTCCGAACGTTTCACGGTCCTACATATACAGGTCGACCCCAACGCCGTTGGTGACCGCTGCGGCGACCTTCTCCCCGTGCTTGGACCCCATGAGCTGGGACAGCGTGGCGGCCTGGGCGTTGACCTGGGCACGGC
Organism: Dactylosporangium sp. AC04546; assembly: GCF_022095675.1. Classification (GTDB taxonomy): domain Bacteria; phylum Actinomycetota; class Actinomycetes; order Mycobacteriales; family Micromonosporaceae; genus Dactylosporangium. The sequence continues at coordinate 10,281 of NZ_JAHYSG010000034.1, forward strand.
GGGCGGCCGGGTCGACCTGCTGGCCGGCCGACGGGACGCTCCAGGTGGCTGCGGATACGTTCATGCCACTGCCATCGGCCCTCACCCGGCCGACCTGAGGGTTATCCGCCACTGCGCGGCCAGTCCCGCCGCGGCGGCGAGGACGATCGCCAGGCCGTACCACAGCGTCGTCCGCAGCAGCCCGAGCGGCGCGACCAGCTGCCCCGCCACGATCGCCGGGACGCCGAAGGACAGATAGGCCGCGAGGAACACCGCCGCGAACAGCCCGGCCCGCTGGTGCGCCTCGGCGAGCGGCCCGACCGCCCGCAGCGCCCCCGAGAACGAGGCGCCGAACCCGGCGCCGCCGATCAGCCCGCCGACCCAGAGCAGCGCGAGCACGTGCCCGGCGAGCCCGGCCACCACGATCGCCGCGCCGGTCAGCACGGCGGCCGCCCCGAGCACGATCACCCGGCGCGGCGCGTGCCGCCCGAGCACGAACCCGGCGACCGCGGCCGCGGTCGGCGGCACGAACGCGGTGGCCCCGTTGAGCAGGCCGCTGTCGATGCCGAACAGGTCGCGGATGATCGACGGCGACAGCCCCATGAACAGCCCGGCGAACATCCACGAGGCGAGGTGCACCGGCGCGGCGGCCGCGAACTCGCGCCGCGCGCCCGGCGGGATGGTGACCCGGGGCCGCAGCGAGGCGAGCGCGCCCGACTGCCGGGTGGCGGTTTCCGCCGAGGCTGCGGCGGCCACGGTACCGAGGAAGATCAGCACGGCCAGCGTGACGAACACGATGCGGTTCGCCTCGTGGGTGAACTGGACGGCCACGCCGGTGAGCAGCGCGCCGAGCCCCAGCCCGCCGGCGGGCGCGACGGCCCCGACGATCGCGCCGAGCCGCTTGTGCTCGGGCGGCGCCAGCTCCACGAGCGCCGCCGTGAAGGCGCTGCTCGCGGCCCCGGTGGCGATCCCCTGCACGACCCGCGCGGCGATCACCCAGCCGATGTTCGGCGCGAACACGAACATGAGCATCGCGACCAGCTCGACGGTGAGCGCGCCCACGAGCACGGGCCGCCGCCCGACGTGGTCCGACAGCGACCCGACCACCAGCAGGGCGGCGAGGAGGCCGATCGCGTACGCGGCGAAGGCGATGGTCAGGACCCAGGGCGCGAAGCCCCACTGGCGCTCGAACAACACGAGCAGCGGCGTGGGTGCTCCGGCGGCGAGGTAGAGCGAGGCGAACGCGATCCCCGCTCCGGTGAAGGCGAGCCGCGGCGACAGGGTGGTGGTCATTCGGCGCACTCCTAAAGCAAATCCCTTTGCGTTACGCTGAGACGGTACCCTTTGACTGAGCACTTAAAGCAAAAGTGTTTGCGTTAGGAGTCTCACATGACGGCCCCAGCCCGCCGGACGGGCGGCCGCAGCGCGGCGGTCCTGACCTCGATCCGCGCCGCCGTCGAGGACCTGGTCCGCGAGCGCGGCGCCGAGCGCGTCACGATCCCGCTGGTCGCCGAGCGCGCGGGCGTCAACCCGACGAGCATCTACCGCCGCTGGGGCGACGCGGCCACGATGATCAACGACATCGCCACGTACCGCCTCGACCCCTCCCGCCCGCTCCCGTCGACGGGCAGCCTGCGCGAGGACCTGACCGCCTGGGCGGCGGAGATCGTGGCCCACTACCGCAAGCCGGTGAACGCGGCCCTGCTGCGGGCGGGCGTCGCGGTGGCCGGCGAGGGCCCGTCCGACTGCCTGCGCAACCGCCGCCTGGAGGCCGGGCAGCTGGTCACCGACTCCGCGGTGACGGTCGAGGAGGTGATCGACACGGTGATCGCCCCGATCGTCTACCGCGTGATCTTCCTACCGGAGACCCTCGACGACGACACCGCCGCTCGCCTGGTCGACAGACTGCTCCCTGCTTAGGCCGTGTCCTGCCGGTCATGCCGGCCTGCGACGGGCCCAGATTCCGCCTGGCGCCACCCCGCGAAAGCCCGGTTACAACACCGGTAGCCTGACTTCCGCGGGGCGACGCCAGACGAAATCTGGACTCCGTCTCGGCTCGACATGACCGGCAGGACACGGCCTAGTGTTGATCGCATGAGCCGACCGCATCTGGTACCAGGACCGGACCATCCGATCACGATCGAACCGTCGAACGCCCGCGTGGTCGTCCGCGTGGGTGAGCAGGTCATCGCGGACACGCACGACGCGCTGACCCTCCAGGAGGCGACGTACCCGCCGGTCTACTACATCCCGCTGTCGGACGTGGACGGGTCCGCGCTGCAGCGCACCGACCACACCACGTACTGCCCGTACAAGGGCGACGCGTCGTACTACAGCATCGGCGACCTGGAGAACGTGGTGTGGAGCTACGAGACTCCGTACCCGGAGGTGTCCCCGATCGAGAAGCGGGTGGCCTTCTACACCAACCGCGTCGAACTGACGGTCGTCAACAGCTAGCGCCGTGACCGCAAACGTTCACAGCGTTGGATGACACGCCGCTCAGCCTCCGGGCCGGGCGGCGTGTGTGGTCTCAGGCTGTGGCGGTGGCCCCCGTAAGATGTGGCCGATGGGATGGGAGGCACTCGGGCAGTGGGGTGAGGACGCCGCTCGCATCGAGCCGCTCGCCGGCGGGGTCGCCAACGACGTGTGGAGCGTGCGCGTCAACGGGCACCTCGCGGTCGGTCGTCTCGGCGCCAGGAGCGACGCTGATCTGGCATGGGAGACCGAGCTCCTGCAATATCTCGACCGTGAAGGTCTGACCGTGCCGGTGCCGATCCCAACCACGGACGGCCGGCTGTTCGCCGACGGTCTGGTGGTGATGACCTACCTGGAGGGTGGACCGCCCGAGACGCAGGCCGACTGGCGTCGCGTGGCCGACGCGCTTCGCCAGCTGCATCGGTTGACGCAGGGCTGGCCGCAGCGCCCAGGCTGGCGGTCGTCGACCGACCTGCTGCACGCCGAGACCGGGACGAAGATCGACCTCGGCGCGATGCCCGCTGAGGGCGTGGCCCGATGCCGGGCAGCGTGGGCGCGGCTCTCCGGACGTGAGACATGCGTCGTGCACGGCGACCCCAACCCTCGCAACGTCCGCATGACCGCGACTCACGTCGCGCTGATCGACTGGGACGAAGCGCACCTCGACGTCCCCGACCTCGACCTCGTGCTGCCCGACAACGCCGCCGGCCTCGACGACGGCGCGTACGACATCGCCGCGCAGGCGTCGGCCGCATGGGAGGCCGCCGTCTGCTGGGACGACGAGTACTCAGTCAAGCGGCTCGCCGAAGTCCGAGCGGTCGAAGAACGCGCTTGAGACGTGGGGCGCGACCAGCCGCCGGGGCCGGCGCTCAGATCTCCAAGAGCCGCGTCGGGCGGAAGCCGAGCAGGGCCGTCGCGGCCGTCGTGTCGATCGGGGTGTTGCGGCCGGGGATCGGCCCGCGGATCGGGGTGTCCGGGTGGTAGCGGCGGATGAGCTCCTCCGTCGGCCAGGGGGCCAGGGTTTCCGGGGCCGCCAGCAGTACCGCGTGGAAGCCCTCCCCCGGCACGGTCACCGCCAGGCGGGCGGCCACGGCGGCGTCCTCCACGTGCAGGTACGACCATGAGTCGTGGGCCATGACCGCCGGGTCCGCGCGGACCGCCCCGGCCATCCGGCGCAGCTGGTCCCAGCCGGTCGTGTACGGGAAGCGGAGCGAGACCACCGCGACGCCGTAGCGGCGGGCGACCATCGCGCCTGTTGCCTCGTCGACCTGCTTCGACAGGGCGTACGGGTCGGCGATCTGCAACGGCGCCCCCTCGTCGAGGGGGTAGTACGGCGGGTGGGCGCCGTGCGGGGAGAACGCCGTGCCGAACATCGCGTAGCTGCCGGCGAACGCCAGGTGGCGGACGCCGCGGCGGGCCGCCTCCTCCAGGACGACGAACGTCGCCCGGGTGTTGTCGCCGAAGACCTCCAGCGGCGTGCCGTGGTCCGGCGACGGGCGGGCCGCCAGGTGTACCACCGCATCCACACCGTCACCGAGCGCGTCGGCGACGGCGGCGGGGTCGCCCGCCGAGCCGACGACCAGCCGTGCAACCGGCAGGTCGGCGGGTTCGAGCGACAGCCCGACGACCTCGTCACCCAGCGAACCGCACAGCGACACCACGGCCCGGCCGATGTTCCCACCGGCCCCGGTGACGAGCACCCTCACGGCCCCTCCGCTTCGCTCCGGCACCGCGAGACCTCGCTGAGCCCATGGTGAGCGGCCCCTCCGCTCCGCTCCGGACCGCTCACGGCGCCTCCAGTGCGCCGTCGGGGCGGCGAACCACGGCGGCCCAGCGGTCGAAGAGGAACTTCGTCGGCGGGTACTTCGCCGCCTCGCGCTCGTCGAGGTCCACGCCCCAGCCGGGCCGGTCGGAGGGGTACATGTACCCACTCGTCACGTCCGGGCAGCCGGGGAAGACCTCGTGCGTGGCCTCGTTGTACTCGTGCGACTCCTGGAACCCGAACGCCGGGCTCGACACGTCGACCGCCAGGTTGGCGGCCACGCCGACCGGGGAAACGTCGGCCGGCGAGTGGAACGCCGTGCGCACCCCGCACAGCTCGGCCAGCGCCGCCAGCTTGCGGGTCGGGGTCAGGCCGCCGATCGCCGACGTGTGCAGCCGGATGAGGTCGACGCCACCGTCGCGGATGAGGCGGGCGGCGTCGACGACCGAGCCGAGCTGCTCGCCGACCGCGAGCGGGACGGGCGACGCGGCGCGGACCTCGGGGAGCCGGTCGTAGTGCTCCGGCGGGATGACGTCCTCGAGGAACGACAGGCCGTAGGGCTCCAGCGAGCGGGCCAGCACGATCGCCTGCTTCGGGGTGAGCCGGCTGTGCACGTCGTGCATGAGGTTGATCTCGCGGCCGAGACGGGAGCGGGCCGCCTCGAACAGCGAGGGCGTACCGCGGAGGTACCGCTCGGGATCCCACCCGTCGGGATTGGGCGAGCCCGGGTAGTGGCCGCCGGTGCCGGCGGCGCCATAGCTGCCGAGGCCGGGCTCGGCCCGCTGGAGGCGGATGCAGCGGTACCCCAGGGCGATCAACCGCGACGCCTCGTCCAGCACCTCGTCGGTCGAGCTGCCGGAGGCGTGCGTGTAGACCTCGACCCCGCCCCGGACCCGGCCGCCGAGCAGCTCGTACACCGGCAGGCCGGCCCGCTTGCCGGCGATGTCCCACAGCGCCTGGTCCAGGCCGGAGAGGGCGTTGTTGAGCACCGGGCCGTTGCGCCAGTACGACGAGAAGTGCACGGTGCGGGTGATGTCCTCGATGTCGGCCGGGTGGCGGCCGACGGCGAGCGGGCCGACGTGCTCGGCGACCGCCGCCGCGACGGCGGCGTAGCGCTGGGTGAACGTCGCGCACCCCAGCCCGTGCAGCCCCGGGTCCGAGGTCTCGACCTTCACGACCACGAGCGGCAGGCCCTCGGGCGCGGTCACGATCGGCCGCACCGCGGTGATCCGCAGGGAGTCGCGGGCCGGCCAGGGCGGCCGGGCCTCCGGGAGGCCGCCGTCGGGGTCCAGCAAGCGGTTCGGGTCGTGCTCCGCGGTCACCAGCTCAGCCTCCTGCCGATCATGTGTGCAGTAACGTTACCGCCGTGCATGGGTTGGTGCGGGTCCTCGAGGTCGGCGGTAGTCACGTGACCGCGGCGAGCGTGCAGCTCGACGGGCACCGGGTGCTGGACCGCCAGCGGCACCACCTCGACCCGAGCCGCGACGCGCACGCGATCGTCGGCGTGCTCGCCGACGCGGCGAAGCGGCTCGACCCGGCCCCCGGCGACCGCTGGGCGGTGGCGATGCCCGGCCCGTTCGACTACGTCAACGGGGTCTCGCTGCACGAGGGCGTCGCGAAGTTCGACAAGCTGCACGGGGTGAGCCTGCGCGAGGCCCTCGCGACGGCCATCCCGGCCCGCCCGGAGGCGTTCACCTTTGTCAATGACGCCGACGCGTTCCTGCTCGGCGAGTGGGTCGGCGGCGCGGCGGTCGGGGCGAGCCGGGCGGTCGCGATCACGCTCGGCACCGGCATCGGGTCGGGCTGGCTCGCCGACGGGGCGATCGTGTCGAGCGGCCCCGACGTCCCGCTCGACGGGGAGATCCACTTCTGCGACGTCGACGGCCAGAACATCGAGGACGTGGTCTCCGATCGTGCGCTGATCCGGCGGTACCGTGACCGCACCGGAACGACCGTGGACGGCATGCGGGGCCTGGCCGATCTCGCCCGCGCCGGCGACGCGGACGCCACCGCCGTCGTCGGGGAGGCGTTCGGCGCCCTCGGCCGGCTGCTCACCGAGTGGCTGGTGCGCTTCCGGGCCGAGGTCGTCGTGGTCGGCGGGTCGATGACCGGCGCGTGGGACCTCATCGAGCCCGCGCTGGCCCTCGACGTGCCGGCCCGGCCGGTGCCCGACACCGAGCACGCGGCGCTGCTGGGCGCGGCGTGGGCCGGGCAGTGATCTCGTCGGCGGCGTTCGGCTGCTGGGTGCTGCGCACTCCCGCGAGCGCCTACGTGGTGCACCTCGGCGGCGAGGACGTGCCGCTGACCGCCCACTGGGGCGCCCCGGTCGACGACGAGACCGCGCTGGCGCTGGCCCGCGTGCCGCTCGGCACGGCCCGGGGCTGGGAGAGCGCGCTCGACGGCGATCACCTTCGGCTGTGCTTCGCCGAGCTGACCCGTGACCTCCGGCTCCTCCTGCACTACCGCGTGGTGTCCGACGTCGTCGAACGCTGGGCCGAGCTGCGTGCCGGCGAGCCGGTCGAGGTGCTGCGGGCCGACAGCGCGGCCTGGTGCCCGCCCCGCCGCGAGGAGTACCGGCTGTCCTCGGTGCACGGCCGGTGGGCCGCCGAGTGGCAGCTGCGGCGCGAGCCGCTGACCGCGGGCCTGGTGCGGCTCGGCAGCCGCCGCACCACGACCAGCCCGACGCAGAACCCGTGGTTCGCCCTCGACGACGGCACCGCCACCGAGACCGCCGGCGTGGTGTGGAGCGCCGCCCTGGCCTGGTCGGGCACCTGGCACATCGACGTCGAGCGCCAGCCCGCCGGCCGGGTCGTGGCCACCGCCGGCGCCGCCTTTGCCGATTCGCCGTGGACGCTCGCCGCCGGCGAGACGCACACGACGCCGGTGTCGGCGGGCCTGTGGACCGGCGACGGTTCGGAGCCGCCAGCCGGATGTGGCATCGGTACCTCAGGGAGCACGTGATGCCGTCCGGCGCCGAGCTGCGCCCGGTGCTCTACAACTCGTGGGAGGCGACCGGCTTCCTGCTGGACGAGGCGAACCAGATGGCCCTGGCCGAGCGGGCCGCCGCCCTCGGCTGCGAGCTGTTCGTGATGGACGACGGCTGGTTCGGCGCCCGCGTGAGCGACAACGCGGGCCTGGGCGACTGGACCCCGAACCCGGAACGCTTCCCTCACGGCCTCGCCCCGCTCATCGCCCGGGTCACCGAACGCCGCTACGGCGAGCCGTACGTCCCGGCCCGCCTGCCGTTCCTCCCGCCGTCGGCCCGGTGGCAGGACGCGGACACGGGCATGACCTTCATGTCGGCGTTCCTGACCACGCACGGCCTGGACGCGGGCCTGTTCCGCAACCACGACAGCGCCGTGACGCACCTCCGCCGCCTCCCCTGAGCGGGATCACTCACCGGCTCACTCATATTCATCGATATTGTCGAATGCAACATGCACTCGATGATTGACGGGTGCGAATTCGGATCACCGCGGTACTCATCGCGTCGTTCGCCGCGCTCGCGGCCTGCGGCGCGAACCCACCGGCACCGCGGCCGGCCGGTCCGCGGCCGGACCCGCCCACGGACGGCCGGTGCACCGGCATCGACCCCGCCGTCCGGCTGGGTCAGCTCAGGGCGGCGAAGGCGTCCCTCACCAGGGCACCCGGCAAGGACTCCAAGCTCGCCTCGAACGCGGGCGACTACGCCTACGCCTCGGCGCCCGTGGACATCGCGGGCGCCGGGAAGTACACGTTCCGGTTCGGTCCGATGCCGGCCGCCTTCGACTACCCGACCAGCCCCTCGAGCCTGTCGTTCGACACACCGGCCGACTTCCACGGCCAGGTGACCATGGACCTGCAGCTGGACCCCGCGTTCGTCCAGCACGACGGCGCCCGCTACCTGGAGGCGTACGCCGAGGTCACCAACGACCTCGACCCCTGCACGGCACTGGTGATTTTCCTGTACTGACCACGCAAGGAGGACCTGATGCTCGGACGTCAACTCCGCCGCACGCTCGCCTACGGCTCGGTCGCCAGCGTCTCGGCGGTCGCCGCGGCCGTCCTGGGCCCGGCCGGACCGGCGACGGCGGCGGTCTGCTACACGTACACCAGCGTCACCACGACGGTGTCCGTCGGCGACGTTCCGTCCGCCGCTTACGTGTTCCCGCTGCTCAACTCGGTCGTATCGACCTACTACAACGCCAAGCCGTCGAGCACGGTCTACAAGGTCAGCACGTCCTCCCTGCAGGGGATCAGCAACTTGTACGTCTACATCTACAACAACGGCGGCAGCACCGCGTTCCTCGACGGCTGGATCACGTACGCCTACGCCTGCTGACCCCTCGACCAGGCCGCCGGCCTCATAGACGTCGGGCGGCGGCCACTCGTAGCCCCTCGGCGAATGTCTGCGGCAGAATTGCGGCATGGCCTGGTGGGGGCGGGCGGAGTGCCCGGTGCGGCAGGTGGAGCAGGAGTGGATCGAGAGCTCGCTGGACTGGCTGCAGGGCCAGTTCGGCGACGGGCGGCTCCGCGGGACCGTGGTGCTGCCGACCGACGAGTTCTTCCCGGGCGAGTATCGCGGCAGCCGCGCCGACGTGCGGGCGGTGCTCGAGCGGCTCTGCGCGCACATGGGCGTCGACCCGGCGCGCATCGTGCTCGAGCACGACGAGAGCGACGACAACCGCGAGCTGGCCAACGTCGTCCCGCTGGCGTCGCGCTGGTCCGGCGCCGCCGGCCACCACCGCGTGCGCGACGGCCGGTCGGTGATCGGCATCCACGACGACCAGGCGGCTGCCCCGATGGCGCTGGTGGCGACGATCGCCCACGAACTGGGCCACGTCCTGCTGCTCGCCGACGGCCGCATCACCGCCGACCGCGCGGACCACGAGCCGCTCACCGACCTGCTGACGGTCTACTTCGGCCTGGGCATCTTCGCCGCCAACGCCGCCTTCGAGTACACGGCGGACACCGCCCAGTACCGCACCACCCGCCTGGGCTACCTGACCGAGCCGATGTACGGCTACGCGCTGGCCCGCTTCGCCTGGCTCCGCAACGAACCCGACCCGTCGTGGGCCCGCTACCTGGACACGAACCCGCGCACGTACTGCAAGCGCGGCCTGCGCTACCTCACCCGGTGAGCCGGCTCAGCTGAGGACCGAGCGGAGGTAGGCCAGGTTGTCGGCCGTCCGCTCCTCCAGCGGGACCGCCGTCGAGAAGTCCTCCAGCGTGATCCAGCCGTCGTAGCCCACCTCGCGCAGCAGCCGCAGGTAGGCCGCCACGTCCGCCTGGCCCGCGCGCAGTGGGGACCAGTCCGGCCGCCAGGTCACCACGCCCTCCGGGGACGGAGGCGACGGGTGCCAGGCCACGTTCTTCACGTGGACGTGGTGCAGGTACGGGCCCAGCATCTCGAACGCCGCGCGGTGGTCCTCGTAGCCCTCGATGATCAGGTTGCCCAGGTCGTGGATCACGCCCACCGTTGCCGGGTCGAGGTCCTCGATCAGGCGCAACGCGGCCGACGCCGACGACGTGATCGTCTCGTGGTGCAGCTCGATCAGGATCGTCACGCCGTGGTCAAGAGCCAGGGACGCGGCCCAGGCCAGGTCCTTGCGGGCACCCGCGAACAGGTCGCGGTAGTGGCCGGTGCGCAGCATCGGCATCGTGACGCGGAGGCGGCCGGCCTGCAGCGCCGAGGTCGCCGCGATCAGGCGGGCCACGTCGTCGCGCTCGTAGCATCTGGCGTAGCCCGCGATGCCGGAGATCTCCAGGCCGGCGTCCCGGGTGATCGCCGCGATCGACGGGAGCCGCGCCTCCAGGCCGGTCAACGGCCAGGTCGCGCGGTTGCCGGCCCAAAAGCCGGGGACCGGGGCGTCGTCCTGGTCGGTGACGCGCCACTCGACGCCGTCGTAACCCTGGGCGGCCAGGATCCGCACGGCCTCCGCAGGGGTCCAGTCAGGAGTGGATGCGGTGAACGCCGAGAATTTCACGAAAGCTCCTCAACAAACGGCATGACGTCGTCGAACGCACCGTCCAGCACCTGCTCGAAGCCGACCGGGCGGCCCAGCGTGGCCGACACGTAGACCGCGCGGACCAGGGCCAGAGCGAGCAGGCCGTCGGCGACGCGCACGCCTGGCGGGCGGCCGGTCTCGATGGCCTCCACGAGGTCGTCGTACTGGCGGAGGTGCCCGACGACGAACGCGTCCGGCTCCTTCGCCGCGCCGAAGCGCTCCGACGCGGGCAGCGGGACGTCGCCGCCGTCGGCGGACCAGAAGTACTCCAGCTGATCGTCGTGCAGCACGGCCGAGCCCTCCGTGCCGTGGACCGCCAACCGGACCGGCAGGCCGGGGCGGGCGCTCGTCGTGGCGTGCAACACCGCCAGCGCGCCCGACGCGAACCGGATCGTCGCCGCGGCCAGGTCCTCGACCTCGATCCGCTCGTGGGAGACCCGGGCGGTCTGCGCGTAGACCTCAGCGGGCCGGCCGAGCAGGGACAGCATCTGGTCGACGAGGTGGATCCCCTGGTTGGCCAGGGCCCCTCCCCCGTCGAAGGCCCACGTCCCCCGCCAGTCGGCGCTGTCGTAGTACGACTGCTCCCGGAACCACGGCATCGACACGACGGCCGACGTGAGCCGGCCGAGGCGGCCCTGCTCGAAGGCCTGGCGGACGGCGACGAGGGCCGGGTCGAAGCGGTGCTGGCTGACCATCGCGCAGACCAGGCCGCGCGCCTCGGCCTCGGCGGCGACCTTCGCGAACGCGCGGGCCTTCGGCAGCGACACGTCGAGCGGCTTCTCGACCAGCAGGTGGGCGCCGGCCCGCAGCGTCTCCTCGGCCGCCTCGACGTGCAGGCCGCTCGGCGTGCAGATGGCCACCAGGTCGATGCCCCCCGAGGCCAGTGCATCGACCAACGTCGAAAACACCACCGGCGCCGGGTCGACTCTCGAGGCCAGCGCCGTCGCCGCCGCGGGCACCGAGTCGACGACCGCCGCGACCCGCAGCCGCGGGTGGCGGACGATCGCGTCGGCGTGGTTGCCGCCGATGATGCCGGCGCCGACGATCGCAACGTTGAGCATCTACTTGACCCCTCCGGCCGTCAGGCCACCGACCAGGAACCGCTGGAACACGAGGTACAACACCACCACGGGCAGGGCGCAGACCAGCGCCGAGGCCATCAGCTGCCCGTACACCGGGATCGCACCGCCCTCCTGGGTCGCCCCGAAGACCTGCAGCGCCACGGCGGCGGTGCGGCTGTCGGGGTTGGTCATGACCGACGCGAAGAGCACGTCGTTCCACCCGAGCAGGAACGCGAAGATGCTGGCGACGACCAGGCCGGGCCAGCTAAGCGGGATGACGATCGAGCGCAGGATGCGCCACGACGAGGCGCCGTCGAGGCGGGCGGCCTCGTCGAGCCCGTGCGGCAGCCCGCGCAGGTAGGTGACCATCACCCAGGTCGAGAACGGCAGCGCGAACGTCAGGTAGGTCACGAACAGCGCCCACCGGGTGCCGATGACCTGGATGCCGAGGACGGTGGCGAGGTTCGCGAACAGCACGAACACCGGCAGCAGCATCAGGGTGCCCGGGATGCTCTGCAGGGCGAGCAGCCCGCGCAGGATCAGGCCCTTTCCGAGGAAGGTGTACCGCACCAGCACGTACGCGCTGGCCACCGACACGACGGCGCAGACCAGCGCGACGCTCCCGGCGACGAGGACGCTGTTGCCCAGGCCGGCGCCGAGCTCGACGGTCGACCAGATCTTCGCGTAGTTGCCGGGGTGCCAGGCCGACGGCCACACCTCGCCGCGGGTCACGGCGAGATCGTCGTTGACCGATGCCAGCAGCATGTAGGCGACGGGCGCGAGCGCGAAGAGCAGGATGAGCGCGATGACGACCGTCTGCAGCCAGCGCGGCAGCAGCCGCTGCACGTCGGCGTTCATCCCTGATCATCCCTGTTCAGTCGAACGGCGCGGAGGTACAGCGCGAGCGGGATCGACACCAGCAGCAGCGACAGCACCGCCATCGCCGCGCTCAGGCCGAACCGGAAGTTCTGGAAGCTCTCCACGTAGGTGAGCACGGGCAGCACCTCCACGTCGTGCGGGGCGGGCACGCCGAACAGCACGTACGGCAGCGTGAAGTTGTTGAGGTTGTGCAGGAACGAGATCACCAGGCCGAGGGCGAGCACACCGCGCAGGTAGGGGAAGATGACGTACCGGAGCTTCGAGAACCATCCGGCGCCGTCCAGCGCCGCCGCCTCGTGCACCTCGCCGTCGATGCCCTGCAGGCCGGAGAGCGCCAGGAGGTACACCAGCGGCCACGACGTCCACAGCTGCACGACGACGAGGGCCCAGTAGCTCAGCGGCCCGTTCAGCCAGAGGTGCTGCTCGCCGAGCAGCGCGTTGACCGGGCCCGACGGCTGCAGGATCGTGCGCCAGACGGTGCCGACGACGAACGCCGGCAGCACGTACGGGATGAGGAACGCCGAGCGGACCAGCGCGCGCCCGCGGAAGCGCTGCTGGGTGGCGAGCGCGGCGGCCAGCCCGATCGGCAGGGTGGCCACGGTGACCAGCAGCGAGTAGCCGACGCTGATCCAGATCGCGTGCGGCAGCGGGGTGTCGGTGAGCGCCTCGACGTAGTTGTCGAGGCCGATGAAGGGAGCGCCGGTCCACTCGCGCAGCGTGTACTGGTCGAGGTCGAGCAGCGACACGAGGAGCGCGACCGCGAGGGGCACCAGGATGACGACGACCATGAGGACGCCCCCCGGCGCCAGCATCCACAGTGGACGCTGACGCCGGCTGACGGTCCTGCGCTTGCGGGTGGCCGGCCGGCTGGTCGCCGGCCGGACCTCCGTGGTGATTGACATCTGTCTACTTTTGCTTGTCGAGGGCGTCCTGCGCGGCCTTCTGCGCGTCGGCGACCAGCGACTTGAGCTTGGCGTCGTCGACCTTGCCGGCCTGCAGCGACGGGATGGACTGCACGACGACGTTGAGCAGGGCCAGCTGGACCTGGCTCCACGCCCCGCTGAACGGGGTGCCGGCCGACTTGGAGGCGGAGTCGACGATCGCGGCGAGCGCCGGGTCCGACTGCAGCTTCTTCGCCGCCGTCGCGTTCGTCGGCAGCTCGCCGAACGTCTTGTAGTACGACTCCTGCTGCTCGGGGCTGGTGAGCAGCTTGACCAGGGCGAGGGCCAGGTCCTTGTTCTTGGTGTACTTGGCGACGACGAGGTTGTCGCCGGAGAGGATGCTCGTGGCCGGCACGCCGCCGGACGCGGTGCTGGTCGCGCCGGGCGGGGCGGTCGGCATGATGGCGTAGGCGTACTTCCCGGCGACCGCCGACTTGTCCAGCGTCACCTTCGACGTGGCCGACACCATCGGCAGGAACGCCGCCTTGCCGGCCCCGAACTCGGCGATGGCCTGGGCGTTCTTCCAGCCGACCGCGGCCGGGTTGACGACCTTGTCGGTGGCGAGCCAGCCGAGGTAGGTCTGGTAGGCCTTCAGCGTGGCCGGGTCGTCCAGCGACGCCTTCTTGTCTTTGACCAGCGGGTTACCGGCCTGGACGCTCATCGCCCAGATGAACTTCCACGGGTCGAACCCGTCGGCGTAGGCGACGGCGAGGCCGTAGCGGCCGCCGCCGGTGTACTTCTTCGCCTGCTCCAGCAGCCCGTCCCAGGTGGTCGCGGGCTTGTCGGTGCCGAGGATCTCGGTGTTGTACGCCATGACGAACGGGCGGCTGGTGAACGGGATGCCGACCTGGTGATCGGCGTCGGGGCCGGAGATGCCCAGCGTGGCCGGCACGAAGGCGTCCTTGCCGCCGATCTTCTTCCAGTCGTCGTCCTTGAGCTCCAGGAACGCGCCGGTCGCGTAGGCGGTCGGGGTGAACGTCGTGCCCAGCGAGTAGATGTCGGGCCCCTGGCCGGACAGCACCGCGGTCTGGATCTTCGTGAGCTCGTCGTTGGCCGAGGCGAACGTCTCGAACTTCACCTCGGCGCCGGTCTGCGCCTTGAACTTGTCGTTGATCTCGGTGAACCAGGCGCGCTGCTGCTCGGGGTAGATCGTGTTGGCCTGGACCAGCACGTTGAGGGTCTTGCCGGCGCCGCTCTGGCTGTTGTCGGAACTGGTGGCGTCGTCGCCGCAGGCGGCCAGGAACAGACTCGCGGCGCAGACGGCGGCGAGGATCGGTAAGCGCTTCATGTGGTGTCTCCCGGGGGTGTCGGAAGCACGGGGCGGATTGAGGCGAAGCTATCAACGCCGTTCGGAGGATGGCAATCGTTTGCCACCTCTTGCCAAAATGCCGCCATGCCTCGCGCGCACCAGTTCGGCTCCGCGGACCGGCCGGTCACCATCAACGACATCGCCGCCGCGTGCGGGGTGGCCGCGTCGACCGTCTCGCGCGCCCTCAACAACCCGGGCCGGGTCAACCCGGCCACCCGGGAGCGGATCGAGGCGGCGGCGCGGGAGCTGCGGTACGTGCCGAACTCGCAGGCCCGGGCGCTGAGCTCGGGGCGCACCGGGGCGATCGCCGTGCTGGTCTCCGACGTGACCAACCCGTTCTACTTCGGCGTGCTGCGCGGCACCCAGCAGCAGCTCAAGGCGGCCGGCTACGCGCAGCTGCTCATCGACACCGAGGACTCCGGCGAACTGGAGGTGGAGCTGCTGCACAAGATGCGCCGCTCGCTCGACGGCGCCATCCTGGCCGCGTCGCGACTGCCCGACAAGGCCCTCGCGAAGCTGGCCGAGGACATCCCGCTCGTCACGATCAACCGCAACGTCCGCGGCGTGCCGAGCACGATCATCGACACCCCGGCCGGCATCCACCAGGCCGCCGAGCACCTGATCTCGCTCGGCCACCGCCGGATCGCCTACGTGTCCGGCCCGGAGCGGTCCTGGCCCAACGAGGCCCGCTGGCGCGCGGCCCAGGACGTCGCCACGCGGCACCGGCTCGCCTTCACCCGGGTGGGGCCGTTCCCGTCGGGCCGCGGGTCGGGGCCGGCCGCCGCCGACGCCCTGCTGAACACCGGGGTGACGGCCTGCATCGTCTTCAACGACCTGCTGGCGATCGGCATCCTCCAGCGGCTGCGCGAGCGGCGGGTCCGGGTGCCCGAGGAGATGAGCGTGGTCGGCTGCGACGACATCTTCGGCGCCGACTTCTGTCACCCGCCCCTCACCACGCTGACCGCGCCGATCGAGCAGGCGGGCCGGGTGGCTGTGTCGATGCTACTGTCACGATTGGACCGCACGACGGCCCCGACCGCCCGCCAGTCGGTGATGCTTCCCGTTCATCTCACCGTGCGTGGTTCGACGGGCCCGCTTCTGTCATCGTGAACACCGCCGTGTGCTGAAGTCGACAGGTGCCGTTGTAGGTTCTTCACAAGGATCGCTCCCGCCCGGTGGCGGGTCCAACAGTTCTGTTGGTGATTGCACCTCTGGGAGGCTTGCTCGGTGTTCAGCCGCATCGCCATCGTCAACCGCGGAGAGGCCGCCATGCGGCTGATCCACGCCGTCCGCGAGCTCAACGCGGAGGCCGGGGCCACGCCGATCGAGACCGTCGCCCTCTACACCGACGCCGAGCGCACCGCCACCTTCGTCCGCGAGGCCGACGACAGCTACTGCCTGGGCCCCGCCTCGGCCCGGCCGTACCTCGACCACGCCGTCCTGGAGAAGGCGCTGGTCGAGACCCGCGCCGACGCCGCCTGGGTCGGCTGGGGCTTCGTCGCCGAGGACCCCGCCTTCGCCGAGCTCTGCGAGAAGACCGGCGTCACCTTCATCGGCCCCAGCGCCGACGCGATGCGCAAGCTCGGCGACAAGATCGGCGCGAAGCTGATCGCCGAGGAGGCCGGCGTGCCGGTCGCGCCGTGGAGCCGCGGCGCGGTCGAGACCCTGGAGGCGGCCAAGGCGGCGGCCTCCCAGATCGGCTATCCGCTGATGCTCAAGGCCACCGCGGGCGGCGGCGGCCGGGGCATCCGGGTCGTGCGCAGCGACGCCGAGCTCACCGACGCCTACGAGCGCACCAGCCTGGAGGCCGCCCGGGCGTTCGGCAGCGGCGTCGTCTTCCTGGAGCGCCTGGTCACCGGCGCCCGGCACGTCGAGGTCCAGGTCATCGCCGACGGCCAGGGCACCGCCTGGGCGCTCGGCGTGCGTGACTGCTCCGTGCAGCGGCGCAACCAGAAGGTCATCGAGGAGTCCGCCTCCCCGGTGCTCGGCTCCGAGCAGGCCCGCGAGCTGAAGGACGCCGCCGAGCGGCTGGCCCTCGCCGTGGACTACTGCGGCGCCGGCACCGTCGAGTTCCTCTACCACCCGGGCGAGCGACTGTTCGCCTTCCTGGAGGTCAACACCCGGCTGCAGGTCGAGCACCCGATCACCGAGGCGACCACCGACTTCGACCTGGTCAAGGCCCAGCTGCACGTGGCCGCCGGCGGGCGGCTCGGCGACCTCGTCCCGGCCGAGGCCGGCCACGCCGTCGAGGCCCGGCTCAACGCCGAGGACCCCGACCGCGACTTCGCGCCGGCGCCCGGCCGGATCGTCCGGCTGGTGCTGCCGAGCGGCCCGGGCGTGCGGGTCGACACCGGCGTCAGCGAGGGCGACGTCATCCCGGCCGACTTCGACTCGATGATCGCCAAGATCATCGCGTTCGGGCGCAACCGCGACGAGGCGCTCGGCCGGCTGCGCCGCGCGGTCGCCGAGACCACCGTCATCATCGAGGGCGGCGCCACCAACAAGAGCTTCCTGCTCGACCTGCTCGACCAGCCCGAGGTGATCGACGGCAGCGCCGACACGGGCTGGATCGACCGGGTCCGCGCCGAGGGCCGCCTGGTCTCCACCCGCAACTCGGGCGTGGCCCTGGCCGCGGCCGCGATCGAGGCCTACGAGGACGAGGCGCAGGTCGAGCGGCAGCGGCTGCTGTCCACCGCGCACGGCGGCCGGCCGCAGGTCCAGCACAAGAGCGGCCGCCCGATCGACCTCAAGCTGCGCGGCGCGACCTACCGGGTGACCGTCGCCCAGACCGGCCCGCGCCGGTTCCGGGTCGGCATCGGCGACACCGCCACCGTCGACGTCGAGCTCGACCGCTTCGACGAGCACACCGGCCGGATCCTGGTCAACGGTCGCCGCTACCGGCTGGTCACCGACATGCACGGCCCGATCCACCTGGTCGAGGTCGACGGCGTCACCCACCGGGTGAGCCGCGACGAGGGCGGCGTGCTGCGCTCCCCCGCCCCGGCGCTGGTCGTCGCCACCCCGCTCGAGGTCGGCGACGAGGTCGAGGCGGGCGCCCCCGTGCTCGTCCTGGAGAGCATGAAGATGGAGACCGTCCTGCGCGCGCCGTTCAAGGCGAAGCTGCGCGAGCGGCTGGTCTCCGTCGGCAGCCAGGTCGAGACCGGCGCGCCCATGCTGCGGCTGGAGCCGGTCGGCGACGGGACCGAGGCCGAGGCCACCGAGACCGACGCGGTCGACCTGGAGCTGCCGCCCGAGCCGACCGGCCTGTTGCCGGAGCAGCGGGTCGCCCGCGGCATCGCCGACCTGCGCAGCCTGCTGCTCGGCTACGACCTCGACCCGCGCGACGAGCGCCGGGCGCTGTCGGAGTATCTCGCCGCCCGGGCCGAGCTCAGCCACCGGCCGCTGGAGGAGGAGGTCGAGCTGCTGCGGGTCTTCGCCGACCTGACCGAGCTCAGCCGCAACCGGCCGGCCGGCGAGGAGCACCGGGCCGACACCCGCGTCCACAGCCCGCGCGAGTACTTCCACGCCTATCTGCAGAGCCTCGACGTCGACCGGGCCGGGCTGTCGGACACGTTCCGCTCCCGGCTGGCCCGGGCCCTGGCCCACTACGGCATCGACGACTTCGAGCGCACCCCGGCGCTGGAGGAGGCGGTGTTCCGCATCTTCCTCGCCCAGCAGCGCGCCTCGGCCGACGTGTCGGTGATCGTGACGTTCCTCCAGCAGTGGCTGACCGAGTCGCTGCCCGGCGAAGGGCTGCGCGAGCTGGTCGGGCAGGCGCTCGAGCACCTGATCTTCGCCACCCAGCTGCGGTTCCCGGTCGTCGGCGACCTCGCCCGCAGCATCGTGTTCCGGTGGGCGGCCCAGCCGATGCTCCGGCGTAAGCGGGCCGAGGTCTACGTCGACGTCCGGGAGCATCTGCGGTATCTCGACCAGCACCCCGGCGCCGAGGACCGGGCCGAGCGCATCGCCCGCATGGTCGCCTCGCCGGAGCCGCTGGTCCGGCTGCTCGGGCAGCGGATCGGCAAGCCCGGCGCCGACCACGGGCCGATGCTGGAGGTGCTCAGCCGGCGGTACTACGGCAACCGCGGCGTCAGCGACCCGCGCTCGTTCGAGAGCGGCGGCCACAGCTTCTTCACCGCCGCCTACGACGGCTTCCGCCTGATCGCGACGGCCACCGACTTCCCCGAGCTGACCGCGACGCTGGAGCAGGTCGCCGGGCTGGTCACCGCCGACGCGATCGCCGACGTCTACCTGCGCTGGGCCGACCAGCCCGACATCGACGCGATGGCGGCGACGCTGCAGGAGATCGTCGACCGCGCCGCGCTGCCCGAGTCGCTGCAGCGGGTGACGGTGTCGGTGGCCGGGCGCACCGGCAGCGCGATGCACCACCACTTCACGTTCCGGCCGGGCGCCGGTGAGGACCGCGTCCTGCGCGGCCTGCACCCGCTCATCGCCGAGCGCCTCCAGCTGCCGCGGCTGCGCAACTTCGAGCTCACCCGCCTGCCGTCGGCCGACGAGGAGGTCTACGTCTTCCACTGCGTCGCCCCGGACAACCCGGCCGACGAGCGGCTGGCGGCCATGGCCCAGGTCCGCGACATCACCCCGCTGCGCGACGCCGACGGCCGGATCCTCGCGCTGCCCGCCCTGGAGGGCGCGCTCGACGGCTGCGTCGACGCGATCCGCAAGGTCCAGGCGCGGCGGCCGGCCCGCAAGCGGTTCGACACCAACCGGATCACCATCTACGTCTGGCCGGCGAGCGAGCTGTCCGTCGAGGAGCTGCGCGCCGTCGCCCACCGCCTGCTGCCGATCACGGCGAACGCGGGCCTGGAGGAGGTGCTGTTCCTCGGCCGCCAGCGCGACCCGGCGACCGGAGAGCTGGCCGACATCGCCGTCCAGGTGTCGTACGACCAGGGCATGCGCATGTCGGTCACGTACCCCTCGACCGAGCTGATCCAGCCGCTCGACGACTACCGGCAGAAGGTGCTCTCGGCGCGCCGCCGCGGCACGACGTACCCGTACGAGCTCACCGAGATGCTCGCCGGCCAGCCCGGCGGGTTCGTCGAGCACGATCTCGACGACACCGGCCGGCTCGTCCCGGTCGACCGCCCGAAGGGGCAGAACAAGGCGGGCATCGTCGCCGGCGTGGTCCGCACGCCCACCGAGCGGTACCCGGAGGGCGTCACCCGGGTCGCGCTGCTCGGCGACCCGACCAAGTCGCTCGGCGCGCTGGCCGAGGCCGAGTGCGCGCGGGTCATCGCGGCGCTCGACCTGGCCGAGGAGATGGGCGTGCCGCTCGACTGGTTCGCGCTCTCGGCCGGCGCCCGGATCGCGATGAACTCCGGCACCGAGAACATGGACTGGGTCGCCGCGGCGCTCAAGCGCATCGTGACGTTCACCCAGGCCGGCGGCGAGATCAACATCGTCGTCGCGGGGATCACCGTCGGCGCCCAGCCCTACTGGAACGCCGAGGCCACGATGCTCATGCACACCAAGGGCATCCTGATCATGACCCCGGACTCGGCGATGGTGCTGACCGGCAAGCAGTCGCTGGACTTCTCCGGCGGCGTCTCGGCCGAGGACAACTTCGGCATCGGCGGCTACGACCGGGTCATGGGCCCCAACGGCCAGGCGCAGTACTGGGCGCCCGACCTCCAGGCCGCCCGCGACCTGCTCATGACGTACTACGACCACACCTACATCGCGCCCGGCGAGACCCACCCGCGCCGGGCGGCGACGACCGACCCGGCCGACCGCGACATCTCCCCGTTCCCGCATTCGGTGCCGGACAGCGACTTCACGACCGTCGGCGAGATCTTCTCGAAGGAGCACAACCCCGACCGGAAGAAGGCGTTCGACATCCGCACGCTGATGCGGGCGCTGGCCGACCAGGACCACACGGTCCTGGAGCGCTGGGCCGGCATGGCCGACGCCGAGACGGCCGTCGTCCAGGACGTGTACCTCGGCGGCATCCCCGTCTGCCTGCTCGGGATCGAGTCGCGCTCGGTGCCGCGGCGCGGCTTCCCGCCCACCGACGGCCCGGACACCTACACCGCGGGCACGCTGTTCCCCAGCTCGTCGAAGAAGGCGGCCCGGGCGATCAACGCGGCCAGCGGGAACCGCCCGCTGGTGGTGCTGGCGAACCTGTCGGGCTTCGACGGCTCGCCGGAGTCGATGCGGCGCCTCCAGCTGGAGTACGGCGCGGAGATCGGCCGCGCGATCGTCAACTTCCGCGGCCCGATCGTCTTCTGTGTGATCTCGCGGTACCACGGAGGCGCCTTCGTCGTGTTCTCCAAGGCACTCAACCCGAACATGACGGTCCTCGCCGTCGACGGTTCGTTCGCGTCCGTCATCGGCGGCGCGCCGGCGGCGGCCGTGGTCTTCGCCGGCGACGTCGACGCCCGCACCGCCAAGGACCCGCGGGTGGCCGCGTTGGAGGCGCAGGTCGCGGCGGCCACCGGCGGCGCGCGGGCGGCGCTGGTCACCCAGCTCATGGAGGTGCGCTCGACGGTCCGGGCGGAGAAGCTGGGCGAGGTGGCCGCCGAGTTCGACGGCGTGCACAGCATCCAGCGGGCGGTCGAGGTCGGCTCGGTGGACGCGATCATCCGGGCGTCGGAGCTGCGGCCGCAGATCATCGCGGCGGTGGAGCGCGGCCTGCGCTGAGGCTGTTCGCTCTTTGGCTGAGCCCTGGTCGGCGGCGGATTCGTCGCCGGCCGGGGCACGCTGTCCCTGCTTGTTCGGTCTTCTTCGGTCGATCGACCGACCAATTGCAAGCGCTGCACCTCGGTCGGTCGACCGACCGACCGAAAGCGCTGGACCTCGCGCGTAACAGCCCCGACTCCGCCGCGAGAGCACCCGCCCGGACGCCAATGGGTCGGTCGACCGACCGACGGAAAGCGCTACACCTCGGTCGGACGACCGACCGACCGAAAGCGCTGCACCTCGCGCGTAACAGCCCCGACTCCGCCGCGAGAGCACCCGCCCGGACGCCAATGGGTCGGTCGACCGACCGACGGAAAGCGCTACACCTCGGTCGGACGACCGACCGACCGAAAGCGCTGCACCTCGCGCGTAACAGCCCCGACTCCGCCGCGAGAGCACCCGCCCGGACGCCAATGGGTCGGTCGACCGACCGACGGAAAGCGCTACACCTCGGTCGGACGACCGACCGACCGAAAGCGCTGCACCTCGCGCGTAACAGCCCCGACTTCGCCGCGAGAGCACCCGCCCCGGACGCCAATGAGTCGGTCGACCGACCGACGGAAAGCGCTACACCTCGGTCGGACGACCGACCAACTGCAAGCGCCGCACCTCGGTCGTTCGACCGACCGACGGAAAGCGCTACACCTCGGTCGGACGACCGACCGAACTCGCGGTTCGGGCTTCAGAGCGTTACGGCTTGCGAGCCACCACGCCGTACATCGCCACGTCCTGGAGCGGTGGGCGGTCGGCCTCCGGGACCGGGTTGTGCCACTCGAGGACCGGGGCGATGCCCGGCTCGACCAGCTCCAGGCCGTCGAAGAAGCGGGCCAACTCCTCCTTCGACCGCGGCTGCGCGTCGACCTTGAGCCGGCCGGCGCGGATCTCGGCCTCGGCGTGGGCGCGGGCGGCCGGGTCGTTGAGGTCGGCGGTGCCGTGCGACATCACCAGGTAGCTGCCCGAGGGCAGGGCGTCGACCATCGTCCGCACGATCTCGTACGGCTTGTCGTGGTCGAACAGGAAGTGCACGATCGCGATCAGCATGAGGGCGACCGGCTGATCCAGGTCGAGCGTGCGGCGCAGGTCCGCGTGGCCGATGATGCCGGCCGGGTCGCGCAGGTCGGCGTCGATGTACGCGGTGGCGCCATGAGGCGTGCTGGTCAGCAGCGCGCGGGCGTGCGTGAGCACGATCGGGTCGTTGTCGACGTAGACGATTCGCGACTCAGGGGCGATCGCCTGGGCGACCTCGTGTGTGTTGTCGGCGGTCGGGATGCCGGTGCCGACGTCGAGGAACTGGCGGATGCCCTGCTCCTCGGCGAGGAACCGCACCGCTCGGTGGAGGAACTGCCGGTTCTCCAGGGCGGTCGTGCGGATCGCCGGGTAGACGGCCGCGATCGCGTCGCCGGACTCACGATCGGCGGCGAAGTTGTCCTTGCCGCCGAGCCAGTAGTTGTACCGCCGGGCAGGGTGGGCGGTGGTCGTGTCGATCCGGTCGAGGTCGCCGTGGCTCACGGGTACACCTTATACATCCGCCGATGGATACCAACCCGATGGATTCAGCGGGTAAGCCGGCCCAGCATGGCCGACGCGGCGAAGACGGCGCATGCGGTCGCGCCGACGAGCACGCCGAGGTCGAGCCAGAGCCTCATGTGGGTACCGATGAGCAGCCCGCGCAGCGCCTCGACCTCGTAGCTGAGCGGGTTGACGTGGTTGAGCACCTGGAGCCAGCCGGGCATGACCGACACGGGATAGAGCGCGTTCGACGCGAAGAACAGCGGCATCATGATGGCCTGACCGATACCCATCATGCGGTCGCGCTTGAGCACCAGCCCGGCGATGGTGATGGACAGGCAGCAGAAGAACGCCGAGCCGAGGACGAGCACGACGGCGGTGCCGAGCAGCCGCAGCGGGTTGGCTGTGAAGGCGACGCCGAGCAGCGCTGCCAGTACCACCACCACCAGTGCCTGCACCAGCGCCCGGACGCCGGCCGCGAAGGCCTTCCCGGTCACCAGCGCGGCCCGGGGCGTCGGGGTGACCATGAGCTTGGCCAGGACACCGGCGTCGCGCTCCCAGATGATGTGGATGCCGTAGAAGATCGACACGAACAGCGCCGACTGCGCGAGGATGCCCGGCGCGAGGAAGTCGAGATAGGGGATGCCACCGGTCGGGATGGCCCGCAGGTGCGTGAACGTCTGACCGAAAATGATCAGCCAGAGCGCGGGCTGGACCGCGCGGGTGATGACCTCGGTGCGGTCCCGGCGCAGCTTCTGCAGCTCGACGAGGCACATGGCGACGACCCGCGTCCACAGGGTCCTACCCCAGACGGCGCGCGGTGCGACGAGCGGAACGGACATCGCTGAACCCTCCTGCGTCGAGATCGTCGCCGGTGTACGCGCGGAACACGTCGTCGAGGCTCTCTCCCGCCGCCTCCGCGATGAGCTCGGCCGGCGTGCCGAGCGCCCGGACGCGGCCGCGGTGCATGAGCGCGACGCGGTCGCAGTACTCCTCGGCCTCCTCCATGTAGTGGGTGGTGACCAGCACGGTCATCCCGGTCCGGGCGCGAACCTCGGTGATCCGCTCCCACACCCCGGCGCGGGCGACCGGGTCGAGCCCGATCGTCGGCTCGTCGAGCACGAGTAGCCGCGGGGCGCTGACCATCGCCTGGGCCAGCTCCAGTCGCCTGACCATGCCGCCGGAGTACGTCCCGGCGACCCGGTCGGCGGCCTCGGTGAGCCCCATCGCCTCGATGACCTGCTCGGTGCGCGCCTTGCGCTCGCGGCGCGGCACGTCGAACAGCCGCGCGAACAGCGCGACGTTCTCCCGCCCGCTGAGACCGGCGTCGGCCGAGAGGGCCTGCGGCACGTACCCGATGAGCCGCCGCACCGCCATCTTCTTCTTCGCCACGTCCAGCCCGAACACCTCGACCCGCCCCTCCTGCGGCGGCAGCAGCGTCGTGAGCACCCGGATCGTGGTGGTCTTGCCGGCACCGTTGGGCCCGAGCAGCCCGAAGATCTCCGCCGGCCGCACGTCGAGCGAGATGCCGTCGACGGCGGTATTGTCCTTGAACCGGTGGCGCAGCCCGTCGATCCGCACGGCACTGCTCACTGTGCGCCTCCTTCCAGTGCGGCCGCCAGGCGGTCCAGCGCCGGCAGGGCTCTGACCAGTGCTTCCCGCTCCTCCTCCGCCAGCTCGGCCAGGGCCTTGGCGAGCAGCGCACTGCGCGCGCCCCGCCAGCTCTGCAGCCGCTGCTGCGCGGCCGGCGTGAGGAACAGCCGGGCGGTGCGCCCGTCGTCGGGGTCGCGCTCGCGACTGAGCAGCCCGTCGCGGGTGAGTTGGTTGACGAGCGTGCTCACCGAGTTGCCGGCCAGGTGGAGCGCCTGCGCGGCGGCCCCGACGCCGACTCCCGGGACCGCCTCGACATGCCTGAGCAACTCCACCTGGCTGCCTGTGAGCGGCGCCCGCACAAACTCGGCCCGCAGCCGGCGCCGCCACACCCGCCGCACGGCGTTGAGCCGCTCAGCAAGCCCGTCGGCCAGCCCCTGGTGATCCACACTTTCACTATATACCTCGTTAGCAGAGCTAACTACAGGCGGTTGGGGTGACGTTCGGGCGGTCCAGGCAGCGGACCGCACGGCCGGCGGCGCTTTCATGACGTTGGCGCGCTGCGTGGGCACGGGCCGAGCCCGCGCCCGAGCCAGCCGGGTGCCGGCCCGGCCCCACAGCACCCACCCATGATCGTGGGAAACATCTGGCTGCCATAGCGACCAGATGTTTCCCACGATCATGGCGCCGAGGGTAGATCGACCGACGTCTGTGCGCAGGCGTGGGCGTCAGTCGGGTGTGGGGAGGTCCAGGCGGTAGCGGTCGCCGTCGCGCTCGAAGCCGAGCCGCCCGTAGTACGGGGCGACCATGCCCGGCGGGGTCAGGACCTGACTGTAGCCGCGGGCCGTCAACTGGCCCGAGCGGCGGAACACGAACTCGCCCGGGGACAGGTCACGGTAGCGCGGGGTCACGTAGTCCAGGTCGACCTGGGCCACGCCGCCCGGCAGCGGGCGCAGGAGCAGGACGCCGACGACCTCGTCGCCGTACAGCGTCACGAAGGCCTGGCTGTCCGGACTGTACTCGAACGACGGGTTGAAGCGGGCGATGTCCGCCCAGTGGACGCGCAGCACGTGGGCCAGGAAGGCATCGTCCGGCGCCACCTCCACCACGGCGTAGGTGTTCTCGTCGTGGCGGGTGCGCAGCATGCGGTACAGGTGCCAGGCGTTGATGACCGTGAGCACCGCGTTGAGGCCGACCATCGGCCACACGTGGACGAGGGAGTTGTAGACGATCAGCACCACCGAGCCGGCCAGGTTCAGCCGGCGCAACCGTAGCTGCCGGGTCTGCAGCAGCGACCACACGAGCAGTGCGGAGCCGGCCCAACCGAGGGCTTCCAGCCAGTACCTCATGATCGCCAGCCACGCGTGAACACCACGTCGAGCTTGGCGCCGATCGCGCTCGGGAGGTCGATGCCCAGCGTGTGGGCCGTCACGAACGCGGTGATGACGACGTCGGCCAGTTCGGCCTCAACGTCCTCGAACGAGCCGGAGCGGCGGGCCATGCCGTAGTGGCGGCGGACGGCGCCGACGAACTCGCCCACCTCCTCGGCGAGGGCGAGCGTCTGGCGCAGGTGCGGCGCCTCGGTGAAGCCGTTGGCGGTGAGGTGGCCGGCGATGTCGGCGGCCCGGGCGGGCAGGTCGCCGAGGTCGAAGTCTTCCACAATGAACAGCATGAACGACTTCCTCCGCGAGCTCGCGCCCGGACTCACCGCGGTGGGCGGCGTCGAGGCGGTCGTGCTCGGCGGCAGCCGCGCCCGGGGCACGCACCGCCCCGACTCCGACTACGACGTCGGCCTGTACTACCGGGGCGCGCTCGACGTCGACGCCCTGCGCGAGTTGACCGCCGCGGTCGCCGACGAGCCGGCCGAGGTCACCGGGCCGGGCGGCTGGGGGCCGTGGGTCGACGGTGGCGGCTGGCTGACGATCGGCGGCCGCCGCGTCGACTGGATCTACCGCGACCTCGACCGAGTCGAGGCGGTGTGGGCCGACTGCCGGCAGGGCCGCTACCAGGTCGCCTTCCAGCCGGGCCATCCGCTCGGCTTCTACTCGCACACGTACGCCGGCGAGACCGCACTCTGCCAGGTCCTCGCCGACGAGACCGGCGTCGTGACCGCGCTGCGGCAGGAGCCCTATCCCAGGCCGCTGCGCGACGCGCTCGTCGCGGGGCTGTGGGAGGCGGACTTCATGCTGGCCAACGCGGTGAAGGGGGCCGACGCCGCCTATGCGGCGGGCTGCCTGTTCCGGGTCGCCGGCGTGCTGTGCCAAGCCCTGCACGCCGACGCGGGCCGGTGGCTGCTCAACGAGAAGGGCATGGTGGCCGCCACGGGCGGCCTCCCCAACGCGCCGATCGGCTTCGCGACGACCGTCCAACGTTGCCTTGGATCCATCGGTACGACCGACACCGAAATCAACCAGGCGGTGTCAATGTTGACGAAAATCAACGCGACTGTACGAGCGAGCGTGCATTGAACATCCGTCAGATCCGCGCCTGGCACACCGCCGACACGGTCCGTGTCTACCAGGCCTACTCCCCGTCGATCGCGATCCCGGCGCTGGAGGCCGGCCGCTTCGTCCCGCCGTTCAAGCGCGACCGCATGACGTGGGTCAAGCCGTCGTTCCTCTGGATGATGTACCGCAGCGGCTGGGCCACGAAGCCCGGCCAGGAGACGGTGCTGGCCGTCGAACTGACCCGCGCGGGGTTCGACTGGGCCGTCGCGGCGGCCTGCCCGAGCTCGTACCAGCACGGTGAGTTCGCCGGCCGGCAGGAGTGGGCCGAACGGCTGCACGCCTCACCGGTCCGCGTCCAGTGGGACCCCGAGCGCGACCTGCACCTGCAGCCGCTGCCGTACCGCTCGCTCCAGCTCGGCCTGAGCGGCGCCGCGGTCGACCGGTACGTCGATGAGTGGACGGTGTCGATCACCGACGTCACCGGCACGGCCCACCGGATCCGCGCCCTGCTGCGGGCCGGCGAGACGGACGCCGCCGCGGCGCTGCTGCCGTCCGAGCCCGTGTACGGATGAGCGGCCGCGAGGTCTACCGCCTGACGATGATCGGCGTGATCGCCGCGTGCGTCCTCGTGTCGTACCTCGTGATCAAGCAGCGGCTCGGCGACGACGACCCGCCCAAGCCCGGCCCGCGACCGGCCTTCCAGCTGCCGTTCCCGTGCGGCGAGACGTGGCGGCTCACCACGTACCCGGGCCACGACGACTACGACATCGACTTCTTCTACGCGGCCGGCCCGAGCGCCGGCCGCGAGGTGGTCGCCTCGGCGGACGGCACGGTCGAGTGGGCCGGCTGGAACGGCACCCTCGCCGACGGCTCGGCGGCCCAGCCGGGCACCGTCGGCACCCGCGGCGGCCTGGGCTTCGGCGTGATCCTGTCGCACGGCGGGGGCTGGTTCACGACGTACGGCCACATGAACACCTGGCCGGCCGTGAAGACCGGCGACGCCGTCAAGCGCGGCCAGCTGCTCGGCCGGGTCGGCCGGACCGGCTCGACCCAGGTCGACCACCTGCACTACGAGCAGCACGACGACACCCGAGACCCGAAGCACACCCGCGGCGTGGAGGACAAGGTCGAGTCGGTCTTCGACGGCGTGGCGTCGGGCATCACCAGCGACGGCAGCGCGAGCACCGGCCCGCTGCGGGTCGCCGGGCCGGTCTCGCCCGACCAGCGGCGGACGAGCCGGAATTGCTGAGCATCTATTGACAGATATCTGTCAGGCAGGTTTCCTTTCTATTTGACCCCCCAGGTCAAGACCCCTGCCCCCAAGGAGCCCGCCTGTGACCAGGTACCGAGTACCCCTCGTGGCGTTCTTCGCCGTGGTCGCCGCCGTCGCGGCGACCGCCTACGTCATCGTCTCCGGATCCGGCGTCGCGCTGGCCGCCGCGCCCACCGCGAGCCAGCTGCTCGCCAAGACGCAGACCTGCAGCCAGGTCTCGAACGGCAAGTACGCCACCGACGACGGCGGCGCCGCCACGGTCGCCGTCTGCAAGAGCGGCTCGGCGTTCTTCTGGACCGCCGATATGGACATCGACTGCGACGGCATCACCACCTCGCACTGCAACGCGAGCACCGACCCGTGGTACCAGGCCCAGACGTCGTTCACCACGTCGACCGGCGCCTATTTCACCTCGGAGGTCACGCGGTACTACGTGGTGCCCCTGCCCAGCTCCCGGTTCAACTACCAGAGCCAGGGCATCCGCCCCGGCGCGGTCGCTGCCGTGGTCTACAACAACAAGGTCGCCTACGCGGTCTTCGCCGACGAGGGGCCGGACAACATCATCGGCGAGGGCTCGTACGCCCTGGCCGTCGCGCTCGGCATCGACCCGAACCCGGCCACCGGCGGCACGGCCGGCCCGGTGACGTTCATCGTGTTCCCGTCGACGGTGCCCAGCCCGGTCGAGAACAACGCCAGCATCGACACCGCGGGCGCCAACGCGGCGAACGCCTGGCTCGGGTCCACGACCCCGCCGCCGACGACCGGCGGGCCGACCGGCGGCGCCGGCCAGATCGTCGGCTACGGCGGCAAATGCGTCGACGTCGCCGGGGCCAGTAGCGCCAACGGCACGGCGGTGCAGCTGTACGACTGCAACGGCACGACCGCCCAGCAGTGGACCCGCGCCTCCGACGGCACGCTGCGTGCGCTCGGCAAGTGCATGGACGTGGCCGCGGCCGGCACCGCCAACGGCACGAAGGTCCAGCTGTACGACTGCAACGGCACCAACGCCCAGAAGTGGACCCGCACCGGCCAGACGCTGGTCAACGTGGGCTCGGGCAAGTGCCTGGACGCGACCGGCCCGAGCTCGGCGAACGGCACACGGCTGCAGATCTGGTCGTGCTCCGGCGGCGCGAACCAGAACTGGACCCTGCCCTAGGCAGGCCCGGTCAGCGCATCGCACTGACCACGACGTAGCCCTTGGGGTCCTCGACGGTGGAGGCCGAGGCGAACAGGGCCGCCGCCCGCTCCGTGATCGAGTCCACGATGGACGGCCGGAGCGGGTGGTCGTCGGGGACCCCGAAGCCGCTGAGCATCGATACGGCGTACGCCACCATCGGCTCCGGGCCCGGGAACACCAGCGCGTTGTCGTGCCGCTCGACCTCGACGATGCCGAAGACCGAGGCCACCATCCCCGGCAGGTTGCTCGCATCGACCGGGATCCGGAACACCGCCGGGTCCAGGCCGTGGTCGGCGACGGCGCCCGACGCCAGGGCGGTCAGCGCCGGCGCCGGATGCGGGACGTTGACGACCGCGGCGAACCGGCCGCCCGGCCGCAGCACGCGGTGCGCCTCGCGGATCGCCGCCAGCGGCTCGCTCACGTGGTACAGCATGTGGCGCGCGGTGACCGCGTCGAACGACCCGTCGGGGAACGGCAGCGCGATCGCGTCGGCCTCGTGGGCCTCGACGCCCGGCACGCCGCCCAGCGCGGCGACCGCCGCCGGCGAGGTGTCCACACCGGCGAGCCGCCCCACGGCGGGAGCGAGGGACCGCAGGAACTCGCCCGTACCGCAGCCGACGTCGAGCAGGTCCAGGCCGCGGTGGTAACCGAGCGCCGAGCGCACCGCGGGATCCGGGTGGTCGTCGTGGCGGCTGTAGCGCCGATGAGTGTCGATGCGGATCTGCAGCGGATCGAGGGTGCGGTACTCCAGCATCCGCCGAGGCTACTCCGTCAGCAGTGTGCGCACATGCCGTACAACTGCGGCATCTATGGCACCCTCCACACGCACCGCGGTGCTCGTGTGGAACGCGGTGACGCCCGCCGCCCGCAGCGGTCCGATGTGCTCGGCGCGCAGGCCGCCGCCGGCCAGCAGGCGCGGATCCCCGGCCTCCTCGATCAGCGTGGCGAGCCCGTCGGTGATGCCGTCCGGCGACCCCGCGGTGAGCACGGCGTCCAGGCCGGGGAGCCCGTCGAGCGCCCGCCACGCGGCGGCCCGGTCGGCGGCGTGGTCGATGGCCCGGTGGAACGTCCAGGGCGCCCCGTCGAGCTCGTCGAGCACGACGTCGAGCGCCCGCCGGTCGACGTCGCCCCGGTCGTCGAGGAAGCCGAGCACGAACGCCTCGGCGCCGGCCGCGCGCAGGTCCCGGACCATCCGCCGCAGCTCGGCCGGGCCGGGCGCGGCGAATCCGGGGTCGCGGCGGAGCATGACCCGCGCAGGAATGCCGATCTCCGCCCGGACCGCGGCCACGGTGGCCGGGCTGGGGCTCAGCCCGCCGACCTCCATGGCGCTGACCAGCTCGACCCGATCGGCGCCACCCGACGCGGCGGCCCGCGCGTCAGCCGCCGACAACACGATGATCTCCAGCACGCGGTGGACCTTAGCGAACCTTCAAACCGCCTTCACCTGCGCGTTCCCTTTCCGGGGCTACCGTGCGGTCATGGTTGGCCGTCAGTCCGCGCTCTCGTTGGCACTGGTGGGTGCCGCGTTCGCGAGCCTCGTCCTGCAACTGCTGGTGCTGCCGCTCGTGCTGTTGCCGATCGACATCCGCTGGGGCTGGCTGCTCCTCCCCCTCGCGCTGACCACGATCCCGCTGTGGTCGCTCATCCACGAGTCCATCCACGGCACGCTGCTGCGCGACCGCGGCTGGAACGACCGGCTCGGCCGGCTGCTGGCGACCGGCTACGGCGGCCCGTTCACGCTGCTGAAGGCCGGTCATCTGCTGCACCATCGGTACAGCCGCACCCCGCGCGAGCGGACCGAGATCTACGACCCGGCGGTGACCACCTGGCTGACCGCCGCCCGCTCGTACTACCCGCGCCTGCTCGGCGGCCTGTACCTCGTGGAGCTGCTGTCCATCGTGCTCGCCCTGCTGCCGGCGGCCGGCTGGCGCTGGCTGGTGCACCGCACCGACAGTCTCGACTCGGTCACCGGCCTGCTGTTCGATCGGGTGTCCCGCCGCGAGCAGCTGCGCCGGTTCCGCCTGGAGTCGGTCGCGATCGTCGTGACGTACACCGGCTCGGCCCTGGCCTACGGCCCGCACCTGTGGCTGCTGGGCATCGCCGTCGGCGCCCGCGCGCTGCTGGTGTCACTGGCCGACAACGCCTACCACTACCGCACCCGGCTGGAGCGCCCGCTCGACGCGATGAACCTGCGCCTGCCCCGCGGCATGGAGCTGTTCGTCCTGGCCTTCAACCTGCACCAGGTGCACCACCGCCACCCGGGCCTGCGCTGGCACGAGCTGCGCGCGGCGTTCGTCGCCGACCGCGACGAGTTCCACCTGGGGTGGTTCACGGCCGTGGCACGGCAGTTCCAGGGCCCGGTGCCGGCGACGGCGGAGGAGGTGCGTCCGCTGCCTGCCGCAGACCGAACGCCGTCGGCGACGGCCCCTGCTCCCGCAGCACCGCCAGCCGCCTGAGCCCGTCGTCGATCGTCGGCCGCTCACCCGCGACCACCCACCACAGCGCCGTCGAGGGCTGCTCCACCGGCACGAACCAGTCGCCGCGCCGTCTGATGAACGAGGCGTGGCGCGTGCGGTACACGAACTCGTGCATCGGCTCGTATCCGGTCCACACCGAGAGGTTGACGACCAGGCCGTCCTGGCTCACCGGCCGGCCGTCACCGAACTGCCAGACGAACCCGCGGCTGTTGCTCGCCAGTTGCCCGATCCGCGCCATGGCCGACACGAACCCCGACATCACCGGTTCGTCGAGCCCGGCCCGTGGCCGCGCCACGTTGATCTGCGCGAGGTGATGCTCCACCACGTCGACCACCGGTGGAGCGTACCGTTGGCGCCGTGGAGTGGGAGACGCTCCCCGCCGATCTACGCGAGCGGCTCGACGGGGAGCTACGGCAGTCTCGGGTCCTGCCGGCGGTCCAGTTACTGCTGGCCGCGGGCAGCTACGCGCGCACGGAAGCACACCGCTTGATCATCGAGCGTTTCCATGAGTTGTACCCTCCGCGCCCGCCGGCGGTCCCGACCCTCCTACGCTCGGCCCGTTCCCTGCGCGACCCGGTAGCCGCGATCGAGGCCAGATGGGACGCCGACGGCCGAGGCTGGCACGTGGCACTCGTCGCGATCGTGGAACGCCCGGGCCCGTCCCACGAGCGCTACTCGGAGTCCCGTCTGGGCACGTTCCGCCACGGCGGCGACCTACGCCTGTTCGGCGGCCTGGTCCCGGCCTGGCCGGAGTCGGCCGAGGCCACGATGGCCGGCCAGGCGGTGGCCCGCCAGCTGGACGTCCCGTTCCACTTCACCAACCCGTCGTCGCCGGACACGGACCTCCCCCGCTGGTGGGACACCCACTGACCGGCCGCGTTGTCCGCGTTCGACCGGGTGGCATGATCGGGCGGTGGGAGTCGGACGGCGGGCGGTGCTCGGGGGCGGTGTGGCCGCCCTGGTCAGTGCGTGCGGCAGCCGGCCGTCGCCGGCCGGCGCGCCTTCCACAACACCGAGCGCCACCGCGGCTGCGCCCGCGCGGACCGGGGCCGCCGAGACGCCCGAGCAGGTCGTATTCACGCCCGGGCGGACCGTCGTGCCGTTGCAAACGCCGGCCGGATACGCCAAACCGCTCAACACGGTCATCACCAGGTACCTGGCGCCCAACCCCGACCATCCGAAGTACCCCGCCTACGCCGGGGCCGTGCTGCTCGTCGCCGTCGACGGGCAGGTCACGGTTCACGAAGCGGTCGGCGACGCGCTTCGCTACGGGACCGGGCCTGCCGAGCTTCCCAAGGCGCAGCGGGTCGCAATGCGCAGCGACGCCATCTTCGACCTCGCCAGTATCACCAAAGTGTTCACGGCCCTGCTGGTGTTGCAGCTGGTCGACCAGGGGAAGGTCCGGCTCGACGCCCCCGTTGCGGACTACCTGCCGCACTTCGGAAAACAGCAGGTCACCGTCGGCATGGTGCTCGCGCACACCGGAGCGTTGCCCGGGAGTGTCAGCTTTGCCGGGGCCAAGGACAACACCGAGCGGTGGAACCGGGTCCTCACCGCGCCGCTCGTTGCGCAGTCGAAGCCTGGGACCACGTTCCGGTACAGCGGCGTCGGGATCATGGTCCTCGGGCTGCTCGTCGAGAAGCTCACCGGGCTCAGCCTCGACGCCGCCGTCCAGGAGCGCATCGCGAAGCCGCTCGGGCTGCGGGACACCATGTTCACGCCGCTCAAACGGCTGCAGAAGGACGATCCGCGGCTGGTTGCCACCGAGGCCCGTAAAGCCCGTGGGCTGACCCGCGGCGTCGTCCACGACGATCTCTGCCTGGCGCTCGGGGGTGTCGCCGGTCATGCCGGGATGTTCGGGACCGCGGCCGACCTCGCCGTCGTCGGGCAGATGCTCGTCAACGGTGGGGAGTACAACCAGCAGCGCATCCTGTCCGAACGTACCGTCCGGACGATGATCACCAACGTGAACCAGGGGCTGCCGGCGATCGATGCCGAGCGTCCGACGCGGTCGGCTGACCATGGGCTCGGGGTCGAGCTCAAACAGCCCTGGTTCATGGGGCGGCTGGCCCGCCCCGTCACGTTCGGGCATACCGGGTTCACCGGTACCTCGCTCGTCGTCGATCCTGATCGGCGGCTCGTGGTCGTCCTGCTCACCAATCGCGCACATCCGGACTGGACCCGCGCCAACCCGGACAAGCCGCGCGTGGCCGTCGCCGACGTGCTCGCCGACGCACTTCAGTGAGCGGTGTCGCACGATCGTGAGCGAACGCGCAAAGCCTGCGCAACCAACCTCAGATGAAGCGTGGGCGGGCGCCCGGAGCCGGCACGTCCTGTGCCCGGGTCCGGGCGCCCCGCGGTGCCGGGCGCGCGGTGAGCGCTGCCGTGTCGCCGCCGCGGTTCGGTACCGGCGGGCGACCACCTCGGACACTGCGGGTGCCGGCCGCCACTACCGCCGCCGGCACGGCCTCCAGGAAGCGAGCAAGGTTGTAGTGGCATTCCCGGGCGCGCAGATAGGAACGGCTGGAGATGCCGACGACCGCGCCGGCGAGGTCCACCCGCCAGACCCAGTGTCCCGACGACTCGACGGCGGCCACGGTACTGCGAAGGGCCGAAAACCCGTCGCGCAAGGACTGGACGGCTTCGCGGCTGGCCGCCAGGCTGTCGAACGTGCGCGCGGCGCGGCCGAGGGGGCGGTTGTTCGGCGACACGAGCATCCAGGTCACGGCCTCGGCCATCGCGCCGGGATCATCGACGGCGACCGCGGCCAACGCTAAGAAGACGAACCTCGCCTGCTGCACTCCCCCGCCCTCCGCCCGCCTGTCCACGTTCTGGGACACACGTTCGGGACAGCGCATGACCTTCGTTGCGTGTGCATCTGCACGCCGGACATGCAAGAGATGAACAACGGGAAGGGACGCGGGCGTTGCTATGCCCAGGTTTTCCCGTCAATCGGACAAAGCTTGATCGGTGTTCATCTCTGCTCGATAGACGTCGGTCATGACGCTTTCGATGAACCGGCGCACCCTGTTCGGCGCCTCGGCCGCGGCCGCCGCCGCGGGTGTGCTCCTGCCGCGGCCGGCCGCGGCGTTCGTGCCGTCCGGCCGCCCGGTGCTCACGCACGGCGTGCAGAGCGGCGAGGTGAACGGCACGTCGGCGTACGTGTGGACGCGGGCCGACCGGGCCGGCCGCATGTACGTCGACGTCAGCGACCGGCCCGACTTCAAGCACGCCCGCCGGCTGCGCGGCCCGGTCGTGACCGCCGAGGGCGACTTCACCGGCAAGCTGCGGCTGACCGGCCTGCGCCCCGGCGAGCGCACGTACTACCGGGTCCAGGTCGACGGCGACCACCCGAGCGCGCCGCTGACCGGCTCGTTCGGCTTCCCCGACCGGCACAAGCCGATCCGGTTCGTGTGGACGGGCGACATCAACGGCCAGGGCTGGGGCATCAATCCGGATCTGGGCGGGATGCGGATCTTCGGGGCGATGCGCGCGCTGCGGCCCGACTTCTACCTGTGCAGCGGCGACACCGTCTACTCCGACGGCCCGCTGGCCGAGTCGGTCACGCTGCCCGACGGCCGGGTCTGGCGGAACATCGTCACGCCGGCCAAGTCGAAGGTCGCCGAGACGCTCGACGAGTACCGCGGGCAGTTCGCGTACAACCTGCTCGACGCCAACCTGAAGGGGTTCCTGGCCGAGGTACCGCAGCTCAACCAGTGGGACGACCACGAGGTCACCAACAACTGGTACCCGGGCGAGGTCCTCAACGACGCCCGGTACACCGAGCAGCGGGTGGACGTCCTCGCCGCCCGGGCCCGGCAGGCGTTCTTCGAGTGGACGCCGCTCGAGCCCGGCAAGGTGTACCGCCAGTACTCCTACGGCCCGCTCCTGGACGTCTTCAAGCTCGACATGCGGACGTACAAGGACACGAACGACGCCAACACGTACGCCGACCCCAAGCGCGGCCTGCTCGGCCCCGACCAGCGGGCCTGGCTCATCCGGTCGCTGCTGCAGTCGCGGGCGACGTGGAAGGTCATCGCGATCGACCTCCCGCTCGGCCTGGTCGTGCCGGACGGCGCGACCGCGCAGGAGGGCGTGGCCCAGGGCGACGGCGGCGCGCCGCTCGGTCGCGAGCTGGAGTTCGCCACGGTACTGCGGGCGGCGCACCGCGCGGGCGTGACCGGCATCGTGTTCCTGACCGCCGACGTGCACTACACGGCGGCGCACCACTACGACCCGGCGCGCGCGGCGGTGCAGGACTTCACGCCGTTCTGGGAGTTCGTCTCCGGCCCGGCCAACGCGGGCGCGTTCGGCCCCAACGCGCTGGACGGCACGTTCGGCCCGCAGGCGGCGTTCGTGCACGCCCCGCCGGTGGCCAACACGTCGCCGCTGGACGGCTTCCAGCACTTCGGCGAGGTCGAGATCAACCCGTGGTCGCGGG
The DNA here is from genome assembly GCF_022095675.1 of Dactylosporangium sp. AC04546. Classification (GTDB taxonomy): domain Bacteria; phylum Actinomycetota; class Actinomycetes; order Mycobacteriales; family Micromonosporaceae; genus Dactylosporangium. Next base: position 46,287 of record NZ_JAHYSG010000034.1, read on the forward strand.
ACTTCACGGTGCGGCTGCGCGACCTGACCGGCGCGGTGCTGTGGAGCACCACCCTGGAGGCGCCGCGGAGGTAGCCTGCTCGGCGTGGCTCACTACAGCAGGCTGCACGCGATCGTGCTCGACGTCCCGGCCGACGACCACGCCGCGACGGTGGCGTTCTGGGAGGGCGCGCTGGGCCAGGCGGTCCCGCGCGTCGAGAAGTATCCGGAGTTCCACGGCACCCTGCTGGAGCACCAGCGGATGCTGTTCCTCGCGCAGCGGCTCGGCGAGGGCGGCCCGCGGGTGCATCTGGACATCCACACCGACGACCTGGTCGCGGAGGTTGCCCGCCTGGAGGCCCTCGGCGCGACCCGCGTCGAGGGCGCCGGCCCGTGGCAGGTCATGCGCGACCCGTCGGGCCAGGTGTTCTGCGTGGTGGCCGACAAGCCGGGCACCCTGAACGACGAGAACGCCCGCCGCTGGGAGTGACCAGCGGCGGGCGCCGCCGGCCTAGTAGATGGCGAACTGCTGGTCGGCGGTGCCGGGCACGCCGTTGATCCAGGTCGAGCAGGCGTCCATGTAGAGGGCATTCACGTAGGCCGTCTCCATGCACCTGCTCCAGTAGTTGTTGACGAACACCAGCGTGCCGTTCGGCTGGGTGATGCCGATCCACTGCTGTGAGGTGCCGCCGTTGCAGCTGCCGGATCCTTGTACGTACACGGAGTTGATCACGAGCGCGTCGAGACAGTTGCCGTTGCGGCTCTTGATCAGGTACACCGCCGAGCCGTTGAGCCAGGCGTAGATCTCGAACTGGAAGACCTGGTTCCACTCGATGTTGCAGGGCTCGATGGTCGGCGAGGAGTTCGGGCCGTTCTCCTGGATGCAGCGATTTTCCTTGTTGTTCCTGGCATGCAGGTACGTGATGTCCGCGGAGGCGGGCTGCGCCCCGCCGAGGACGGCCAACAGGACGATGGACAGACCGGCGACGAAGCGACGCACGTTCATGCGTGGATCTCCCTCTTGGGTAGACCGACGTCTATCAGTTCGGTAATCAAATGGTAACTGAGCGTCGATCCTTGGGGAAGATTCCTGAAAAAGAAGGGCGGCGCCCCCGAAGCCGGGAGGCGCCGCCCTGTGCGAGGAACGTCAGGCGACCGTGTTGCGCCAGGCGCGGCCGCTGCGGCCGATCAGGCGGTCGCCGTCCGTCGGGCCCCAGGACGCCGCCTCGTACGTCGGGATCGGGCTGGTGTCCTGGGCCCAGCGCTCGATGATCGGGTCGACGATGCGCCAGCACTGCTCGACCTCGTCCGAGCGGATGAACAGCGTCGTGTCGCCGATCAGGGCGTCGAGCAGCAGGCGCTCGTAGGCCTCCGGGGACTCCTCGCGGAACGTCTTGTCGTACGAGAAGTCCATGCTCGCCGAGCGGACCCGGAACGAGTGGCCGGGGACCTTCGCGCCGAAGCGCAGCGCGATGCCCTCGTCGGGCTGGATGCGCAGGATCAGCGCGTCGGGCTGCAGCTCGGTGAGCTGCGAGTCGGGGATCGGCAGGTGCGGCGGGCGCTGGAACTGCAGCGCCACCTCGGTGACCCGGCTGGGCAACCGCTTTCCCGTGCGCACGTAGAAAGGAACGCCCTTCCAGCGCCAGTTGTCGACGTCGAGTCGCAGCGCCGCGTACGTCTCGGTGCGGGAGAGCGGGTCGACGCCGGGCTCCTCGCGGTACCCGGGCATGAGCTCCTCGCGGGTGCCACCGCGCGTGTACTGCCCGCGCACCGAGATGTCGTCGATGTCGCGGCCCTTCGGCAGGCGGATGGCCTGCAGCAGCTTCACCTTCTCGTTGCGCACGGCCTCCGCGCTGAACGACGCCGGCGGCTCCATGAGGGCGAGCGCGAGGACCTGGAGCACGTGGTTCTGCACGATGTCGCGCATCGCGCCGGCGTGCTCGTAGAAGCTGCCGCGGGTGCCGACGCCGAGCGTCTCGGCCACGGTGATCTGCACGTGGTCGACCCAGGTGCGGTCCCAGATCGGCTGGAAGATGGAGTTGGCGAACCGCAGCGCCAGCACGTTCTGGACGGTGTCCTTGCCCAGGTAGTGGTCGATGCGGAAGACCTGCGCCTCGTCGAACGCCGCGTGGACGGTCTGGTCGAGCTGCTTGGCGCTGCGCTCGTCGTGCCCGTAGGGCTTCTCGATGACCAGCCGCGCGAACGAGCCATCGCGGGCCTGGTTCAGCCCGGCGCCGGCGAGGCCGTTGATGACGAGCGGGAACGCCTCGGCCGGGGTCGAGAGGTAGAACACCCGGTTGCCGGCGGTGCCGCGCTGCACGTCGAGCTCGTCCAGGACGGCCGCCAGCCGCTTGTAGGTCTCGGGGTCGTCATAGCCGCCCGCGATGTACCGCACCGCGCCCGCGAGCTGCGGCATGCCCGACAGCCCCTTGTCGCCGAGCACGTTGTGGATGAACTTCTCGTCGTCCATCGGCGTGCGGGCGACGCCGACCACCGCGAACCGCTCGTGGAGACGGTTGTGCCGGGCGAGGCTCTCGATGGCCGGGATCAGCTTGCGCCGGGTGAGGTCTCCGGACGCGCCGAAGATGACCACCGTCGCGGGCGGGGCGTGCCGGTTGTCGGACTCCTGCAGGACCGTGTCGGTTGACATGGATGCGCGCCTCTTTCGTCGGACTGCCGCCGTGACACTACGAGGCAACCGCTGCGCGCAGCAACGATCCCGGACCGTGACCGGCGTCTCGATGATTCGAAGGTACCTGTCGTGCGTCAACGTCCGGAAAGCGCCGTCCCGACGGGCCATGACGAACACCGAACAGCCGAAGCGCGGAAACTTTTCGCCCGGCAGCCTGATCTCACCGACGTTCCTTTCCCCTGAGACCCCTCGTACCATCGTCTGGAGCCCCCGGTGACCGATCCGACGCTCGTGATCGACTTCGGCACGTCCACCTCGTCCGCCGTGCTGGTCCTGCCCGACGGGCAGCAGCGACTCATCAAAGAGCCCGCCAGCGGCTCGTACTCGTGGCCGACCGCCGTGTGCTGGGACGGCACCAGCCTGCTCGTCGGCACCGCCGCCGAGCGGCGCAAGCGCACCGACCCGGCCGCGTACCGCCGGGAGTTCAAGCGCGACCTCGGCGACGCCTACCCGACCCCGCTCGGCGACCGCTCGTTCCCGGTCGGCGAGCTCGTCACCGCGGTGGTCACCGCGCTGGCCGGCCGGGCCCGTGAGCTGGCCGCCGGCCCGGTGGAGCGGCTGGTGCTCACCGTGCCGGCCTCCTACGGCCCGGGCGACCCCCGCCGCGACCTCATGATCAAGGCCGGTGAGGCGGCCGGCTTCGTCGAGGTCGAGCTGCTCCAGGAGCCGGTGGCGGCGGCCCTGGCGCCGATGACCGGGGCCGCGTTCACATCGGGGGACGTCGTGCTCGTCTACGATTTCGGCGGCGGTACCTTCGACGCCGCCGTCGTGCGGTTCACGTCAACGGCCGACCACGAGGTCCTGGGGCACGCCGCCCTCGACGACTGCGGCGGCCGCGACCTCGACGTCGTCATCGCCCGCGAGCTGCAGGAGTCGGGCGGCGAGGCGCTCGCCACGGCGCTCGACGGCCCCGACAGCGCGGCCCGCCTGCGGGCCACCCTGCAGCTGGGCGACTTCGCCCGCGGGGTGAAGCACCAGCTCAGCGACTCGGCCACGGTCGAGGACTACATCACGCCGGCCGCGCCGGCCTTCCACCTCAGCCGCGACCAGCTCGTCAAGCTGACCGAGCGGGAGCTCGACCGCACCGTGGCCTGCAGCACCAGCCTGCTCAACCGCTGCGGCGTGCGGCCGGAGCAGCTCTCGGCGATCGTCCTCGTCGGCGGCAGCTCGCGGATGCCGATCGTGCAGGACCTGGTGGCCCGCCGCTTCGGCCGGCCGCTGCGGCACGCCGAGGACCCCGAGCTGTCGGTCGTGCAGGGCGGGGCGACCTGGGTCGAGCGCGGCGGCGGCCGCCAGGTGACGGCGGCCGAGACCGACCCCGACCACGTCCCGATGCGCTGGGCCATCCCGGGCGGCGCCGCGAAGGTCGTCAAGTTCACGGTGCGGCCGGGCGAGCGCTACGCGGCGGGCGCGGAGCTGATCGTCCTGCGCACCGAGGACGGCGCACTGCTGCGCCTCTACGCCCCGGACCGCGGCGGCCGCCTCGTGGAATGGCACACCGAGCCGGGCGCGACGGTCACGAAGGACTCCTGGCTCGCCACGCTCCATCCCGATGAGGTGGTACCGGTGGCAACGCCCACCGCCGAGCCGCCCTCCGGCCAGGTCGTGTACACCAGCCTCCAGAAGCCGGGCGTGCGCGCGCTCGGCTGGATCGCCCTGCTGCCGCTGACCTACGGCGTGCTCATGCTCGTCGCGGCCAGCCTCGCGCTGGGCATCGACGACAACCCCGGCTTCCTGCTGCTGCTGATCCCCGGCGCCGCGGTCGCCTACCTCGAGTACCGCCTGGTGCGCACGCTGGTGCTGCGCCGCCCGAGCCACATCGTGTCCCTCGACGGCAACGGCATCACCCACCGCCACAAGTCGCGCCGGCTGACCTACCCGTGGAGCGACCTGTCGGAGGTGTCGGTCACCGGCGGGGTACTCGGCGTGAGCCTGCGCGAGGACTCGACGCTGCGGCACAACCCCGACTACGCCCGCCGCCTGGACCCGACCCTGGGCATGTACAAGGTGGCCCGGCTCTCGTGGATCGACACCGACGAGCACATCGTCCGCAGCGGGCTCAAGCACTACAGCTCGGGGAGGTTTCCGACGCGGTAGCGTTCGCCCACATGGGGCGACCGCCGCGGCACGATGCCGACAGCATGCTTGACGCCGCCGTCCGGCTCGCCGGGGAGGGCGGGCCGGCGGCGGTCACCGTGGCGGCCGTGGCGCGGGCGGTGGGCGGGCCGAGCGGGTCGGTGTACCACCGCTTCGCCGGGCGGCCCGCCCTCGCCGCGGCGCTGTGGAACCGGACCGTCGCCCGGTTTCAGGAGGGGTGGCTCGCGGCCCTCGCCGCGGACCCGGCCGAGCGGGCGGTGCCGGCCGCGGCCGGGCACGTGGTCGCCTGGAGCCGGGCGCACGAGGCCGAGGCGCGGGTGCTGTTGTACGGGGCGGCCGACTTCGACGAGCCGGGCTGGGCCCCCGAGGACCGGGCCGAGCTGCGCCGGCTGAACGCCCGTATCGGACCCGCCCTGCGCGACCTCGCCGCGCGTCTCCGCGCCGCCCGCCTTCCCGCCGCGCACGAGGCGACCGCGAATGAGGCGACCGCGAATGAGGCGACCGCGAATGAGGCGACCGCGAACCACGCGACCACCGACCACGCGACGGTCGACGAGGTCCGTGGGGCCGCGGACCTCGTCGAGCTCCTCACCGTGGCGACCATCGATCTGCCGGGCGCGGTGGTGCGGCGGCATCTGCGGCGGGGCCAGGGGATTCCGGCCGGGGCCGAGGTGATGGTTTCCCGGGCGGCGGCATCCCTGCTAGTTTTAGAGACGTGCCTCTAAAACTACCTGAAGTGTGGGGCGTCACCGACGACGAGGTCGCCCGCCCCTATCCGTGCGACGGCGTGTTCACCGGGCCGACCGTCGAGTGGTTCCGCGGCGTCGACGTCGACGCCGAGCCGGCGGCCGTGTTCCGGTGGCTGTGCCAGCTGAGCGTCGCGCCGTACAGCTACGACCTCGTCGACAACCTCGGCCGGCGCAGCCCGCAACGACTCACCCCGGGCCTGGAGCGGCTCACCGTCGGGCAGACGATGATGACCATCTTCGAGCTGGCGAGCTTCGCCGAGGGCGAGCACCTGACCGTGCGGATGCGCCCCGGGCCGGGCCGGCGGGCGTTCGGGGACCTGCTGGTGAGCTACGCGATCCACCCAGCGGAGCCAGCCGAGCCGGCCGAGCCGGCCGAGCCGGCCGGGCCGGGACGGTCCCGGCTGGTGGCGAAGCTCGTGCTCCCCACCGACCAGGACCTCCGGCACCGGATCGCGCGCCCGCTGCTGGCCTGGGGCGACCTGATCATGATGCGCCGCCAGCTGCACAACCTCGCCCGGCTGGCCGCGCAGCGTGGTAACGTATCGTAGTCAGTTGCAAACCGAGAGTATGCGGGGAGCACGATGTCGATCACACCGGTAGCGGCCATGGTGCCCACGGCGACCGCCACGGGCGTTGCCGGAGCGACCCCGGCGCGGGACATACTGCAGGACCAGCTCGACCAGCAGCGCGACGACCAGCAGCAGGTCCAGGACCTCCGCGACTTCCAGGACCAGCAGGACCGGCTGCGCCAGCAGCGCCTCCAGGACCAGCAGCGCCTCGACGACCAGCAGCGCATCCAGGAACAGCTGCGACTTGAGGAGACACTGCGACAACGAGCGGAGGATGCCCGCCTCAACTTCGAGCGGGCCGACGACGCCATCCAGCAGCAGCGCCTCCAACAAACGCAGAGCCTGTTCACCGGCCGTTTGGACGTCTACCTCTAGCCTCCCCGTGCGGGGTACCTTGGTCGCCCAAGGGGTCGATCAGGGAGTGCCGGGTGGAGTTGTCCGTCAGCGTGCTCGGCGACATGACGGCCACCGTTCGCGGGGAGCCGGTCGACCTCGGCGGGCGCCGGCAGCGCGCCGTGCTCGCGGTCCTGGTCCTCAACCGCGGCGACATCGTCCCCACCGACCGCCTGGTCGACTGCGTGTGGGCCGACCACCCGCCCGCGAACGCGGCCGGCGCCCTCCAGGCGTACGTCTCGCACCTGCGCCGCCGGCTCGAACCGGGCGGCACGGCGCGGGCCCGCGGCAACATCATCGTGAGCCGCCCGCCGGGCTACGCCCTGACCCTCCCGCCGGACGCGGTCGACGCCTGGCGCTTCGAGCGCCTCATCCAGACGGCCCTCCAGGACGACGAGGCCGCCCAGCGCGACCTGCTCCCCCAGGCGCTGCGCCTGTGGCAGGGCCCGGCCTACGCCGAGTACGCGGACGAGCCGTGGGCCCAGCCGGAGGCCGCCCGCCTGGCCGAGCTGCGGGAGGTGGCGCGGGAGCAGCTGCTCTCGGCCCGCTTGGCGCTGGGAGAATCGGCGGTTCTGGTACCGGAGCTCGAGGCGCTGGTCGCCGAGGAGCCACTGCGGGAGAAGCGCTGGCGCCTGCTGGTGCTGGCCCTGTACCGCGCCCACCGCCAGGGCGACGCCCTCGCGGCATTGCGACGCGCCCGGCAGACGCTGTCCGAGCAGCTGGGGGTGGACCCGGGTCCGGCGCTGCGCGCGCTGGAGGCCGAGGTCCTGGCCCAGGCCCCGTCCCTGGACCCCGCGCCGGTCGTGGTCACGCCGCCGGCACCGACCGCCGAGGCCGCCCCGGCAGCGCCCGCACCACCCGCACCACCCGCTCCCACGACCGTCGTGGAGGAGCGTCGCGGAGACGTGCTGGTCGATCGGGAGCGAGAGGTCTTCGAGCTGCGGCAGGCGGCCGCCGACGCGTTCGACGGGCTGGCGCGGTTCGCCGTGATCGAGGGACCTGCCGGGATCGGGAAGAGCCGGCTGCTCACCGAGGCGCGGCGGATCGCCGAAGAGCACGGGGCGCTCGTGCTCACGGCGCGCGGGAGCCAGCTCGAGAAGGAGTTCGGGTTCGGGGCCGCGCGGCAGCTGTTCGAGGCGCTGCTCACCCAGCCCGCCGAGCGGGAGCGGCTGCTCAGCGGGGCCGCCGCCTCGGCCGGGTCCGTGTTCGACCTCGGTGGGGCCGAGCCGCCGCGCGGCGACCACACGTTCGCGGTGCTGCACGGGCTCTACTGGCTCACCGCCAACGCCGCCTCGGCGCGCAGCCTCGCCATCGTCGTCGACGATCTGCAGTGGTGCGACACCGGGTCGCTGCGGTTCCTGGCGTACCTCGTCCGGCGGCTCGAAGGGCTGCCCGTGCTCGTGGTCGCGACGCTGCGGACCGGGGAGCAGTACGACGACGACGCGCTGCTCGCCGAACTCCAGCTCGACCCGGCCACCGTCGCCGTGCGGCCCGGGCCGCTGTCGCCGGACGGCGTCGCCGACCTCGTGCGCGAGCGGCTCGGCAGCACCGCCGAGAGCCGGTTCATCGCCGCGTGCCACCGCACCACGTCCGGCAACCCGCTGCTGCTGCGGCAGCTGCTGAAGGCGCTGGAGGCGAACGGGGTGCGGCCGAGCGCCGCCCACGTCGGCACGGTCACCGCGATCGGGTCGCGGGCCGTGTCCAGCATGGTGCTCATCCGGCTGCGCCGCATGCCGGCCGCGAGCACCGCCGTCGCGCGGGCCATCGCCGTGCTCGGCGACGGGGTCGGGCTGCCGACCATCGCCGCGCTCGCCGGGGTGGACGAGCCCGAGGCGGCGGCCGCCGTCGCCGCGCTGGCGCGGGCCGAGGTGGTGCGCCACGAGTACCCCATCGGCTTCGTGCATCCCCTGGTGCGTGACGCCGTCTACCAGGACCTGCCGCCGGGCGAGCGGCAACTCCAGCACGAGCGGGCCGCGCAGGTGCTCCATGGGAAGTCGGCCGCGCCGGAGCAGATCGCCGCGCACCTGCTGCAGATCCCCGAGCGGGCCGACCCCTGGGTCGTCGAGGTGCTGCGGGCGGCGGCCGAGACCGCGCTCAACCGCGGCGCTCCGGACGGTGCCGCCACGTACTTGAGCCGCGCCCTCGCGGAGCCGCCGCCGGCGGCCCAGCGACCGGCGGTACTGCTGCATCTGGGGCAGGTGGAGACCCTCAACGACGGGCCGGCCGCGATCGCCCACCTGCGCGCGGCGTACGACGACCCGATCACCGACCCGGCCACCTTCGCGGCCGTGGCCCGGATGCTCATCCACACGCTGATCTTCGCCGGGCCGGAGGGCAACGCCCCCGAGTTCGCCCGGCAGGCCTCGGCGCGGCTGGCGGCCGAGTTCGTCGACGAGCGGCTCGGCATGCTCGCGCTGGAGCGGATCGCGGCCTACATGTACAGCGGCGACGCGTTCGCCGCCGGCGACTTCACCGCCGAGATCACCGGCGGCGGGCTGGGGGCGCGGATGCTGTCCGCCTGCCGGGCCTGGGAGCTGGTGGCGCGTGGGATCGACCGCACCGAGGCGGTCCGGCTGGCCCGGTTCGCGCTCGCCGAGGGCATCCTGCTGCGGGGCGACCCGGGCCTGTTCTGGGTGATCGCGGGCGTGGTGCTGGAGAACGCCGACGCCGACGCCGGCGGGCTGTGGGACGACGCGCTCGCGCTCGGCCACACGCGCGGCTCGCTGTTCACCGTGCTCGCCGCCCAGCTGTGGCTCGGCTGGCGGCTGTGGCAGCGCGGCGACCTGCCGGAGGCGCGCCACAACCTGCTCGCCGCCAACGACCAGAACCTGCGCTGGGGCGGCGTGCCGGCGCTCGGCATCTCCTACGGCGAGGCGTACCTCGTGCGGGTGCTCATCGACCGCGGCGACCTCGCCGGGGCGCGCGCGTTCGTCGACGCCCACGAGACGCGCATCCGCATCGGCGACGGCATCCGCCTCTTCGCCCAGGCCAAGGTCGACCTGCTCATGGCCGAGGGCCGGCCGGCCGACGCCCTCGTCGTGCTCGACACCGAGCTGACCACCGACTACCTCGCCAACCCGATGTGGTTCGAGGAGCGGTCGCTGCGGGCCAGGGCGCTCGCCGCGCTCGGCCGGCTCGACGAGGCTGTGGCGCTCGCCGAGGACGACATCGCCCGGCTGCGCGACTGGGGCGCCCCGCGGGCGGTGGGCCGGGGGCTGCGCCTGCTGGGCACGCTGCGGCGCGACCCGGACCTGCTGCGCGAGGCGGTGGCGCTGCTGGCCGGCACCGAGGCGCGGCTGGAGTACACGCGGGCGCTGTACGGGCTGGGCCAGGTCGTGGACGAGCCCGTCGAGCAGTACCGCGAGGCGCTGAAGCTCGCCGAGGAGTGCGGCGCCACGCCGCTGCGGGCCGAGATCGCGGCCGCCCTGGCCGCGCTCGGCGACCAGGTGCCGGCCGAGCCGCCGGCCGCGCTGACCACGGGCGAGCGCCGGCTGGTGACGATGCACGTCGGCGGCGCCGACGACCGCGAGATCGCCCAGGCACTGTTCCTCACCCCGCACACGGTCCGCGACACTCTCGACACGATCCGCCGCCGGTTCGGGGTCGCCGACCTCGCCGAGGTCTAGCTCGCGCCGCAGGTTCAGGTCAGGTTCAAGTTCGCTCCAACCCGTGTGCCGCACGGTGGTCCCCGACAGCCACCGACGCGAAGGACCACCGTGACCACCACTGCCAGCTCGCTGCGCGGCCTCTGCGGCGGCGCCGTCCACCTGCCCGGCGATCCGGGCTACGACACCGCCCGGGTGCCGTGGAACGTCGCGGTCGACCAGCGGCCCGCCGCCGTGGCGTACCCGGCCGACGTGGTGGAGGTCGTCGAGGTGGTGCGGGCCGCGGCCGCGGCCGGGCTGCGGGTGGCGCCCCAGGGCACGGGCCACAACGCCGGGCCGCTCGGCCCGCTCGACGACGTGGTGCTGCTGCGCACATCGGCGATGACCGGCGTCGCCGTCGACCCGGTGCGGCGGGTCGCCCGCGCGGAGGCCGGCGCGCTGTGGGTCGACGTGGTCGAGCAGGCCGCGCCGCACGGGCTGGCCGCGTTGCACGGCTCCGCCCCGGACGTCGGCGTGGTCGGCTACTCGCTCGGTGGCGGCCTCGGGTGGTACAGCCGGAGCCTCGGCCTGCAGGCCAACCGGATCACCGCCGTGGAGCTGGTCACCGCGACCGGCGAGCGGGTGCGGGCCGACGCCGGGCACGAGCCGGAGCTGTTCTGGGCGCTGCGGGGCGGCGGCGGCAACTTCGGCGTCGTCACCGCGGTCGAGTTCGAGCTGTTCCCGATCGAGCGTGCCTACGCCGGGCTGCTGGTGTGGGACTGGACGCACGCGGAGCGGGTGCTGCCGGCCTGGGTGTCGTGGGCCGCCGACGCGCCGGACGAGATCACCACCGCGCTGCGCATGGTCCAGCTGCCGGAGCCGCCGGCGCCGCTGCCGGGGCGGCAGCTGGTCGTCATCGACGGCGCCACGCTCGGCGACCCAGGCGTGCTGGCGCCGCTGCGCGCGCTCGGTCCGTCGCTGGACACCTTCGCGACGGTACCGGCGGAGCACCTGATCCGCCTGCACATGGACCCCGAGGGTCCCACGCCCGGCGTCTCCCGGTCGGCGCTGCTCGGGCCGCTGCCGCCGGCGGCGCTGGACGCCCTGCTGGCGGCGGCCGGCCCCCGTTCAGGCAACCCGCTGATGGTGCCGGCGGAGCTGCGCCAGCTCGGTGGCACGCTGCGCCGCCCCGCTGCCGGCGGCGGCGCGCTGCCGTGTGTCGAGGGTGAGTTCCTGCTGTTCAGCGGCGGTCTCGCGGGGCCGGCCGACGCGGAGCGGGTCGTCGAGGCCATGCGGCCGTGGGCCGAGGACCGGGAGTACCTCAACTTCACCGAGACCGCGATCGACACCGCGCGGGCGTTCGAGCCGGCCGCGTGGGAGCGGCTGCGGGCGGTCCGGGCCGCCGTGGACCCCGAGGGGTTGTTCGTCGCCAATCACGTCATCTGAGCGTCGCCTTGGCGCGGGGTGCCGGTCACGACCGGCGTCTATGGTCGCGGCGTGAAGCCCCTCCTCGGACACAAACGGCCGATCCCGGCGCACGTGGCCGTCTACGCGTTCGTCATCATCCCGTTCCTCGCGCTGCTGGCCGCCGTTCCGGTCGCCTGGGGGTGGGGCCTCGCCTGGCTGGACATCGTGCTGGCCGGGGCGTTCTACGTGGTCACGTGCCTCGGGGCGACGGTGGGCTTCCATCGGTACTTCACCCATGGCGCCTTCAAGGCCCACCGCTGGCTGCGGATCGTGCTGGCGGTCGTGGGCAGCATGTCCGTGCAGGGCCCGATCCTGCACTGGGTCGCCGACCACCGCCGCCACCACGCCTTCGCCGACAAGGAGGGCGACCCGCACTCGCCGTGGCTGTTCGGCACGTCGCCGCTCGCGCTCGCCCGCGGCTTCTGGCACGCCCACCTCGGCTGGGTCCTGGACCGCAACCTCACCAACCAGGAGCGGTTCGCGCCCGACCTGCTCGCCGACCGGGACATGCGCATCGTGCACCGCCTCTTCGGCCCGCTGACGATCGTCACACTCGCCCTGCCGGCCGTGCTCGGCGGGCTGATCAGCTGGTCGTGGTGGGGCGCGATCACCGCGTTCTTCTGGGCCGGCCTGGTCCGGGTGACGGCATTGCACCACGTCACCTGGTCGGTGAACTCGGTCTGCCACATGATCGGCGACCGCCCGTTCGCCGCCCGCGACCGCTCGGCCAACTTCTGGCCCCTCGCGATCCTGAGCATGGGCGAGTCGTGGCACAACCTCCACCACGCCGACCCGACCAGCGCCCGCCACGGCGTCCTGCCGGGCCAGATCGACATCTCGGCCCGGCTGATCTGGCTGTTCGAGAAGGCGGGCTGGGCCTGGGACGTGCGCTGGCCGACCCGCGATCGGGTGGCCCGGCTGCGGCTTCAGAACGCGTAGGCGGTCTGGCTGTAGGGGTCCTTGCCGAACGCGGTGACCTTGCGCGGCGCGACCCGGTAGACGTCCGCCACGCCGGCGCCGCTGGCGTGGTGGAACTGCCCGTCCCGGGGCTCGAACCGCCACTCCTCGCCGTACTTGCCGAGCCACGCCGCGGCGGCCCGCCGCAGCGTGGCGGGGTCGGTGACCCTGACCGCGTCGCCCTCGACGACGACGTCGAGCCCCTCGTGCAGCGCGTTGGCGCCGGTGGTCGCGGCGACCGCGGGGTTGCCGGCGAGGTTGACCGCCTTCTGCTCCTGGGGACCGGTGCAGAACCAGAAGGCGTCATCGAGCCACACCCCGATGAGCGGTGTGATGTGCGGGCGGTGGTTCGCCCTGATCGATGTCAGCCAGTACACCCCGGCCTCGCCGAGCGTCGCCTCGGTCCGCTCCCAGGGGACGGCACCGGCGGCCGGGTCGCTGTATCGTGGGTCGAACTTGGGCTGCGGCATGGTGCTCACCTTTCGGAGGCTTTGTCCCGATGCACTCACCCAGAATTCTGGCATCGTCCTGGGGCAAGCTGCACGTCGAGGGCCTGGGCGTGGTCAAGGACCTGAAGGCCTGGCCGGGCGGCGCCCGCGAGTGGGACTGGTCCGATACGGGCACCAGCCACTCCCCCGGCATCCAGTTCGCGGACGTGGAGGAGCTCCTCGACCACGGCGCGACCGTGGTGGTGCTGTCGCAGGGCATGGAGGAGCGCCTCGAGGTCCCTGACGAGACGGTCGAGGCGCTGGAGTCCCGCGGCGTCGAGGTGCACGTGGCCCCGACGCCGGAGGCGATCGCCCTCTACAACGACCTGACCGGGACGGCCCCGGTCGGCGGCCTGTTCCACTCCACCTGCTGAAGCGGGCCTACACCAGGCCACCCAGCAGCGGGTCGGTGATGGAGTCCGCGCCGTTCTCGATGTGGCCCGCGTACTCCGCCTCGAAGCCCGGGGCCGTCAGCGTCAGGCCGTACCAGCCGCGGGTCTTACGCACCGGCCAGTCCTCGGCACGGGTCTCGCCCGCGCGCAGGGTCACGCGGCGGCGCGGCGAGCCGTAGCGGTCCGTCACCGACAGCTCCACCCGCGACGAGGCCGTGTTCGCCAACTCCAGGACCAGGCGGTCGCGGGGCTCGTCGTAGCGGGCCCGCACCGTCACCGCCGCGCCGGTCGCCGCGCCGCGGAAGTGGCGGTAGAAGCCGTTCGGGCCGTGCACGGCCACGTCGTACGCGCCAGCGACCAGGGGCCACTCGTCCGACAGCTGCTTGCGCGGCTCCACCGTGTACGTGCGCGGGGCGCCGGTGGTGGAGCGGACGTGGTACACCACCGTGGCTTCTCCGACGTTGCGGAAATCCACGGCGAACCCGCCACCGGCGCGGCGGCCGTCCGCGTGGTGCGTGTAGGGGATCGCGCGGGCCGGGCGCACGCCCTGCTCCTGGCGCGGCAGGCGCGGGCCGGCCGGCGGGACCGGCTCCTCGTCGGGCTGCCGCGTCAGCGAGGACGGCTTGAACGTGTCGGTGTCCGGCAGGTCGACCCGCCGCGAGGCGTTCGGGGTGCGGAAGTCGAACGCGCTGGTCAGGTCGCCGACCACCGCGCGCCGCCAGGGCGTGATGTTCGACTCGACCAGGTCGCGGTTGCCGCGGGCGAAGCGCGCCTCGAGGAAGCGGATCAGGGACGTGTGGTCGAACAGCTGGGAGTTGACGTAGCCGCCCCGGGTCCACGGCGACACGATCAGCATCGGGACCCGCATGCCCAGGCCGTACGGGCCGGGGACGTGTCCGGCGTCGCCGGGGAAGATCTCGTTGGTCACCGGCACCGTCGAGAGGCCCTGCTCCCGCGAGGCGGGCGGCGTCGGCGGTACCAGATGATCGAAGAAGCCACCCTCCTCGTCATAGGTGATGAAGAGGGCCATCTTGCTCCACACCTGCGGGTTCGACGCCAGGATGTCGATGACCTTCGAGGTGTACCAGGTGCCGTAGCCGGGCTCCCAGTTCGGGTGCTCGGTGTACGCCTCGGGGGCGACGATCCACGACACGGACGGGAGCCGGCCGGCGCGCACGTCGGCGGCGAAGTCGGTCAGCAGCGCGTCGGGGCTGCGGCCGAGCTTCGAGATCTCGGTGCCGGTCTTCGCCTTGGCCAGCGGGGTGCCGGGGGCGGCGTTCTGGTACTGGTGGAAGTACAGCAGGGAGTTGTCGCCGTAGTTGCCGATGAACGGGTCGCCCGTCCAGCCCCAGTAGCCCTCGGCGGTGAGGCCGACGCCGACGTCCTGGTAGACCTTCCAGGAGATGCCCGCCCGGTCGAGCCGCTCGGGGTAGGTGGACCAGTCGTAGCCGAGCTCCGCGTTGGTGATCACCGGGCCGCCGGCCTTGCCGTCGTTGCCGACCCAGCCGCTCCACATGTGGTAGCGGTTCGGGTCGGTCGGGCCGAGCAGCGAGCAGAAGTAGTTGTCACAGATCGTGAACGCGTCGGCGAGGGCATGCTGGTAGGCGAGGTCGGCCCGGGTGTGGTGGGTCATCGCGGTGACGCCCTTGTTGGGCACCCACTGGTCGTGCTGCCCGCCGTTCCAGGCGGCGTGGGTGTCGTTCCAGCCGTGCGGCGGGTCGGGCAGGAAGGTCTGGCCGAGGTCGGGCACCGGCGGGCGGAACGGCAGCAGGTCGCCCTGGTGCCACACCGGCTTGCCGGACGGCAGGACCACCGGGTGCGGGTCGCCGAACCCGCGGACGCCGCGCAGCGTGCCGAAGTAGTGGTCGAACGAGCGGTTCTCCTGCATGAGGAACACGACGTGCTCGACGTCCTCGATCGACCCGGTTCGATGGTGAGCGGGGATCGACAGGGCCTGCTCGAACGGCAGCGGCACCGCGGCAGCCGCCGCGAGCTGGAGGAATGTACGGCGGTCAACGTTTGCCATGTTCCCGGACGCTAGACCCGGCACGTGGCCCGGGGGCGGCAGTGAGGTGAACCCTCAGACGCCGTCATGTCGGCAACCCGGAGGCGCGCTGAAGGCCGTAGAGTGCGCTCGTGCGGCGGGTGTCGGTGGTGGGCAACTCCGGCTCGGGCAAGACGACGGTCGGCCGCGCGCTGGCGACGGCGCTGGGCGTGCCGTTCGTCGAGCTGGACAGCATTTTCCACCAGCCGGGCTGGCAGCCGCTGGACACCGTGGAGTTCCGCCGCCGGGTGTCTGACGTCTGCACCGCCGACGGCTGGGTGGTCGACGGCAACTACAGTGCGGTCCGCGACCTGATCTGGGCCCGCGCCGACACGGTGGTCTGGTTCGACCTGCCCCGCCGCACGGTGATGCGCCAGCTCCTGTTCCGCACCCTCCGCCGCGGCCTGACGGGCGCCGAGCTGTGGAACGGCAACCGCGAACACCTCCGCAACCTGCTGAACACCGACCCGGAGGAGTCGATCCTGCGCTGGGCCTGGGCCAAGCACGAGACCTACGGCACCCGATACCGCACCGCGTCCGCCGACCCGCGGTGGTCGGCGCTGACCTTCGTCCGCGTGGCGTCCCGCGCGGACGCCCGCCGTCTCCTGGAGCGAGCCGGCCCATCCCGGTGACGGTGTCAGGCCGAGGCGCGCAGGACCAGTTCCGGGTTGAAGATGACCGAGCGCGGGGAACGGGCCGGCTCACGGAGGCGGGTCAGCAGGAGCTGGGCCATCTCACCGGCCATCTCCTCGACCGGCTGACGGACCGTGCTCAGCGGCGGGTGGCACTCCAACGCGGCCGTGCTGTCGTCGAAGCCGATGACCGCCACGTCGTCCGGGACGGTCCGGCCGGACTCCTGCAACACGCGCAGGGCGCCGTCGGCCATGAGGTCGTTGGCCACGAAGATGCCGTCGAGGTCCGGGGCCGTGGTCAGCAGCTTGCGCACGGCGCGCTCGCCGCCTCCCCGGGTGAAGTCGCCCTCCACGTGCAGTGCGGGGCCCAGGTGGTGGGCCGCCACCGCCTCCTCGTAGCCCGACAGGCGGTCCTGCGCGGCCGGCATGTCGAGTGGGCCGGTGATGGTGGCCAGGCGGCTGCGGCCCAGGGACACCAGGCGGTCCACCGCCATCCGCACGCCCGCGCGCTGGTCGACGTCGACGAAGCTCGTGTTCACCGGCCGTCCCGGGCGGCAGGACAGTACAACTGGGACACCCAGATCCACCAGCTGGGCCGGCAGCGGGTCGTCGACGTGGCTCGAGATGAGCAGGGCGCCGTCGACATGACCCTGGCGCAGGTAGCGCAGCAGGTGCGGCCTGGCGGGTGGGTCGGCCAGGAAGATGACCAGGTGGATGCCGAGCGGGCGGAGCACCTCCTGCGCGCCGGCGGTCACGCGGCCGAGGAACGGGTCGGTGAACATCCTGGTCAGGAACGGCGTCTCGTAGCCGCTGCGCTCCGGCTCCGAGACCACCAGCGCGATCGAGTCGGTCCGCCGGGTCACCAGCGAGCGGGCCGCGAGGTTGGGCACGTAGCCGGTCGCGGCGATCGCGCGCTCCACCGTGCGGCGTAGCTCGGGGTCCACGGTCTGCACGCCGTTGATGACCCGGGACACGGTCGCACGGGACACCCCGGCGTAGTTGGCGACCTGCTCAAGGGTGGGCGGTCGCGAGTCGCTGCCCGTCATGGTTGTCACGGTAGATCGTGCCCCGTAGCGATGAGGAGCCGCGGGTGGACGGAATCGGCGCTTCGCGTCCACCCGCGGCTGGAATGAGGGTTAACTTACGGACTTACCTACGGGCGCCCGTCGGCGCCGCACTTGATCTTCGGACGGATGCAGTCGTTCACGCGGCGCTCCATCTCGGCCTGCGGCCAGGCGTTGAAGAAGTCGCCGTGCATGGTGAACCCGGCCCCCGACGACAGCCGGATGCGCGACGGGTCGCCGTTCACGGGGTAGCGCAGCACCTGCCGCAGCTTCGGCACGTGCACCGGGTGGGTGCTCGGGCAGGCGTTGTTGACCGGGTACGCCATGTGGCTCTTGTGGTCGGCGGAGTCCAGGTCGCGCCCGTTCCAGCACTGCGGGAAGTCGAGGTACGACTCCAGCATCGAATCGGCCGGGCAGTTGATGAAGTCCTTCCCCGCGCCGGCCTCGTTGTGGTGCAGGCAGGACCAGCGGGAGATGGTGGTGGCGTCGGGCGCCGTCGCCTTGGCGTTGCCGGCGACGATCCGCAGCCCGAAGGGCAGCGGCTGGGTCTGCTCCCGGACGGCGTCGCTCACCCCTTCACCGAGGTAGTAGAACGTGGTGATCACGGGCTCCACCGGCACGTTGTCCTTGTACAGAGTCGGCACCCAGTACGAGGACTTGTCCACCGCCGGGTTGCAGTTGCTCGGCCCATTGGCGAGGTCGTTGACCGTCGTGTTGCCATTTGTGACGGTACTGCCGAAGAAGCTGTGCATGTGGGAGGCGCCGGGCAGCCCGGGGAAGACGATCGGGTCGTCCGGCAGGCGGTGCGAGAACGGGCAGTCGGCCAGGAACTCCGCCACCCGCACGACGTTCGGCGGGATCGTGGTCGGCGGGGTGGTCGCGCCACCCGTGCCGAACACCTGGAACTCCCACAGGGACACGCCGTACTGCGTGGCCCGCCGGGTGGTGTTGATCCGCACGTAGCGACCGGAGCCGCTGACGTTGAGGGTCTGCACCCCGCCGGTGCCATTCACGGTGGTGTTGATCGTCGTCCACGAGCTGCCGTTGGCCGACGTCTGGATGGTGAAGTCCCGGGCGTAGGCCGCCTCCCAGTTCAGCACGACCCTGGTGATGGTCGCCGAGGCGCCCAGGTCGACCTGCAGCCACTGCGGGTCGCTGAACGCGCTCGACCAGCGGGTGCCGGCGTTGCCGTCGACGGCGTTGGCGGCGGGCGAGCCGCCGTTCTCCACCGAGGACGCCGTGGCCGGCTTGCCCTGCGAGATCGGCACCTCCGCCGCGTCGGCGGCGGCGAGCATCCGCATCCCCACCGCCGCCGCGACGACGGCGGTGAGGGATGCCCCGATGATCAGGCGACGGAGTCTCACTTGTACACCCGCACGTAGTCGACGTACATCCGCGACGGGAACGGCGTGGTGGCGTCGATCGGGCCCGGGAAGTCACCGCCGACCGCGAGGTTCAGGATCAGGTAGAACTGGTGGTCGTACACCCAGGGACCGCGCGTGGTCTCGACGGTGTCCTTGTCGGCCACCAGGATGACCTGGTTGTCCACGCGGAACGTCATGTGCTTGCTGTCCCACTCGACCGAGTAGACGTGGTAGTCCAGGGACAGGTCCACCGTGGAGATCTTCTGGCCGTAGCCGCCACCGCCGTTGTAGGCCGGCGCGTGCAGCGTCGAGTAGATCTCGTTGGTGTTCCGGCCGAGGATCTCCATGATGTCGATCTCGCCGTTGTACGGCCACGGGCGGCCCTGCAGGAAGTCGGTGCCCATCATCCAGAAGGCGGGCCAGAGGCCGTTGCCCTTCGGGACCTTGACGCGCGCCTCGATCCGGCCGTACTGCGTGGAGAACTTGTTGCTGGTGTTCATCCGGTGCGACGTGTAGTCACGCCCGCCCTGGGTCTCCTTGCGGGCCTCGATGACCAGCGAGCCGCCGGTGATGCTCACGTTGCCGTTGTTGGTGTAGTACTGGATCTCGTTGTTCTGGCCGGTGCCCGGGTCGATCGTCCACTTGGCCGGGTCGGGCAGCGTGCCGGTGTTGAACTCGTCGGCCCAGACCAGGTTGGTGGCCGGGAACACCGGGTCGGCCGGCGGCGCGGGCGGCTGGGTCGGGTTGCCGCCGGTGCCGTACACCTTGAACTCCCACAGCGAGTAGCCGTAGCCGTTGGAGCGCTGGGTGCCGTACATGCGCACGTAGCGGCCGGAGCCGTTGACCGTCAGGGTCTCGCGGAAGCCCTTGCCCGTCGTGGTCGTGTAGATCGGCGTCCAGTTGGTCGCGTCGTTGGACGTCTGGATCTGGTACGACACGGCATAGGCCGGGTCCCACTGCAGGACGACCTGCTTGATCTGCGCGACGGCGCCGAGGTCGACGTAGATCCAGCCCGGGTCGACCCAGCCGTTGGTGGAGCTGGTCGCCCAGCGGCTGGCCGGGTCGTTGTCGAACGCCTTGTCCGGCGAGCACGGGTTGCAGTTGACGTCGTTCTGCCAGGTGGAGGCGACCGCCGGCTTGTTGTACGACAGCAGCACGTTGGTGCCGCCCGGATTGCTCGGGCTCGGGCTGCCGGGCGTGTCGCTGGTCGTCGGCACCGTGCCGCCGACCCGGATCGCGAACTCCCACAGCGAGTAGCCCCACTGGGTCGCGCGAGCGGTGCCGTTCATCCGCACGTACCGCCCGGCCGTCGGCGTGACGGTCAGCACCTGCGTCCCGCCGGTGCCGGTGGTCGTGCTGTACACCTGCGTCCACGTGGTGCCGTTGGCCGACACCTGGATCTGGAACGCCGTCGCGTACGCCGCTTCCCAGTTCAGCGTGACGCCGCAGACCAGCTGGCTGCTGCCGAGGTCGACCTGCAGCCACTGCGGGTCGGAGGCGGCGCTGGACCAGCGGGTCCCGAGGTTGTTGTCGACGGCGCTCGAGGCCGGCGTGCCCGCGTTCTCGGTCGAGGACGCGGTGGCGGTCTTGCCGATCGCGGCATTGGCGGTGCCGCAGGTGCCCGGGTTGTCAGGAGTTCCGCCGTACACCTGGAACTCCCACAGCGAGACGCCGTACTGGGTCGCCTTGGCGGTGGCGTTGAGCCGCACGTAGCGGCCGTTGCCGGACACGGTCAGGCTCTGGTTGCCGCCCGCGCCGGTGGTCGTGGTGTAGATGTTGGTCCAGTTGGTACCGTCGTTGGACGTCTGGATCTGGAACGCGGTGGCGTAGGCCGCCTCCCAGTTCAGTCCGACGCGGCTGATCGCCTGGGCGGAGCCGAGGTCGACCTGGATCCACTGCGGCACGGTGAAGGCGCTGGACCAGCGGGTGCCGGTGTTACCGTCGGTGGCGCTGGCGGCCGGCGTCGCCGCGTTCTCGGCCGACGATGCGGTCGTCGGCTTACCCTGCGAGAGCAGGGTCTCCGCGGCGTCGGCACGGGTCACGACCACGACGATGTAGGCGCACAGCATGGCGGCCACCGCGAGCGCGATGGTGCCGTATCGCAGCGCTCTGGTGGATCGATGGCCGGGGCGGGGTACCGACCAATCCATAGGAGAACTCCATTCGTGGGGGTGTTGCGTGGCGGTAGCTGAGAGAGCGCTCTCTCAGATCCGTTCACAATGCGCCCTTGGTCGAGGCGTGTCAATCCTTCTCGGCGAATGGGAGAGCGCTCTCCGAGCGGGACTCCGCTGCTGGTCACGCCCCGATGACGCGTGGTGACCCATGGAAGAACGCTGATCGCCGCTGGTTCGGGAGCGCTCTCTCCCCACGGACCTCCCGCCACCACCTGGCGCGTCGATCTTGCCGTTGTGGCGCTGGGACACTCCCGCGAAGTCCGGGTCTGTCAGGCACCACAATCGCAAGATCGACGCAGGGCGGGCGGCCCGGACGCAGAGCGGCGGGGGAAGCCAACCGGCCTCCCCCGCCGCCCTTCGGTCAGATCACGAGCAGGTCAGCGACGGGACCGGGTTGCTGCCCGAGTACGACGCCTGGAAGCCGAACGTCGTCTTGCCGCCCGGCGGGATCGAGCCGTTGTAGGAGGCATTGCGGGCCGTGACCGCCGTCCCCGACTGCGAGACGGTCGCGTTCCACGAGTTCGTGATGCGCTGGTTGCCCGAGAACGACCAGCCCACCGTCCAGGCCGAGATCGCCGAGCTGCCCGTGTTCGTGACCGTGACCTCGGCGGTGAAGCCGCTGCCCCAGTCGTTCTTGACGTACGTCGCCGAGCACTTGCCGCCGCCCGGGTTCGGCGGGGGCGACGAGGACGTCGGCGGGTTCGACGTCGGCGGCTGCCCGTCCGTGGTCACGCTGAACGAGTTGACCGCCAGGCCCTGCCCACCCGTCCAGGGCTCGAAGCCGGCCTGGAGGCTGGTGAGGTACCACGACGTCTGGGCGTAACCGCGCGACACCGTGTCGTTGAAGAACGTCGCCGGGGCGAAGTTCAGCGACCCGGTGCCCTGCGTCCTGACGTACGAGATCACGTTCCAGCCGATGTTGCCGTACCACACGTCCCAGGTCCCGCCGGCCAGGTTGACCGTCGCGACGCGGGAGCCGACCGGCTGCGGCGCGCCGGCGTGGTTGAGCCAGATCATGATCTCGGCGCCGGTGTTCTGCCCGTCGGTGCGCGGCGTCGGGTCGAACCAGATGTCGTACGCCGCGTCCCACTGTCCGGACCCCGGGTAGCTCATGCTGACGCTGCTCTGCAGCGTGCCGAACCGGGAGTCGCTGACCCGCAGCGGCAGGATGCTCCCGCTGCTGCAGTTGGCGTAGTGGCAGCCGTAATACACCGACGGGTACGACGCGGGCGCCCCGTTCGTCGGCACATTGTGGTTGGCCTGCGAGATGCTGAAGCCGGTGCTCGTCACGGTGATGCACTGCGGCTGGTCGGTGCCCCAGACGTTGTTCTGCACGATGTACCGCCCGCCCTGGATGGTGGTCGAGCCGTACTTCTCGCAGATCACGGTGTCCGCCGACGCCGATGTCGCGGTGAGGACCACGGCGGTGCCAGCCGCCGCGAGGAGCCCGAGCGCGGCGAGCCCGGCCTTCCATCTTGTGATCATGTGTGTCTCCCTTCCATCGAGCACCTTGAGCGCCCGACGGAAGGGAGGTGGTTCACCTGTCGCATTTTCCCCAATTTGTACGGCTGGAGCAGCGAAACTTACCGATGCCCGCCCACGCGACCCAGGAAGATCGGGTTGGTCAGCGCCACCATCGTGTCCGCCGTCGTCGGGGTCGGCGTCTGCCGCCGCACCTCGGCCCGCACATAGCTCGAGTTGCGCGGGTTGGTGGTCCAGCTGACGGTGCCCGTACCCTCGGCCGGCAGGAGCGTCGCGAGCCGCTGCCCCTGGTCGGTGACGAACCGCACCGCGCAGCTCCCGGCGCCGCTCACGGCCAGGGTCACGGTCACCGGCTCGTCGTCGCCGACGTCCAGGCGCTGCCCGATACCGACGGTCCGCCCCTTGGCGGCGGCCGTGAACGTGAGGTCGACGCCCGCCGACTCCGCGATCCACAGCCGCCCGGCCCGGACCCCGTCGAGGATCGAGCGCCGGTCGAGCCCGCCGGCGTGCACGACGTTGTGCGGCAGCCCGACGACCTGCGGCTCACTGTGCGCGTCGCTGTTGCCGACGGCCGGGATCCACTGCCCGGTGCGCCCGCTCGCGACGAGCAGGCTGTCCCAGTTGGCCACGACGGCCTCGTCGTCGAGCGTCCACGGCCCGTTCCACACCTCGACCGCGTCGAGCCCGGCGAACCCGAACCGCCACCCGCACGCCACGCAGGTCGCGAACGGGTGCGCGGCGACGGCCAGCCCGCCGGCGCGGTGGATCTGCTGCACGAACCGCGCGAGCGCCCCGTCACTGGCCCGGTACCGCCAGTCGATCCAGGTCCCGGCCGGCAGCCCGAGCGCGGTGAAGTGCCCGTTGCGGGTGGTGATCTCCTCACCGTCGACGATGAGCAGGTCGTCGCCCGCGTACTGCCCCCAGACCCCGGCCGCGCTCGGGGTGTTGTGCTCGGTAGAGACGAAGAAGTCGAGCTTGGCGGCGCGGGCGGCGGCGGCCAGCTCGGCGGGCTGCCGGCGGCCGTCGGAGTGGACGGTGTGCAGGTGCATGTCGCCGCGGTACCAGGCCGCCCCGCGCCCCTTGGCCTTGAGCGGCGCGGGCGCGGGCTTGAACGGCACCCCGTCCGGCCCGAACGTCAGCGTGACGTTCAGCGTCCAGTTGAGCCCCTGCGGATGCACGGTGTACGGCCCGAAGATGACGTGCCAGGTCCCCTTGCGGATGGGCCCGGGCAGGTAGCCCGGGGTGGCATCGGAGGCGGAGACGGTGAACTCGGTGCGGAACCCGCCCGACCACCCGCGGAACCCGCGCGAGTCCCCGAGCTCGATCCCGTTCTGGTCGAACAGCCCGATGTCCAGCGCGTTCCCGTTCTGCCCGGCCGGCGCGGCGGGCCGGTCGTAGCTGTAGCTGACGCTGATCCGGTTGACCCCGGCGGGAATCTCCAGCGGCACGTAGACCCAGTCCGGCGCCCCGTACTCGATCCGCCCGCTGATCGTGCGGGTCTGCACGGTGTCGCCCTCGGGCGCCGGAGCGGCCGCAGCCTCGAAGGCCACGGGATCGAGCGTGACGGCCCCACCGGCGATCCCGGTCGCGGCCCCCACCTTCGCACTCGTGATGAGCAGTTGACGACGTTCCATGTCACGCAGCCTGCCGGTTGATCATGACCGCCAGGCGGCCCCAGGATGACAACCCGGTCATCTCCTCCCACACACCCCCAGCAACCCGCCACCGCTCGACCCTGAGCGGACTTGACGCGGGGTCAGCGGCCCAGGGCGGCCAGTGAGAGCAGCAGGTGCACCGTCTCGGGGTACCAGATGTCCGAATGGGCGCCCTGGACCAGGCTGCCGTCCTGGTAGCGCCAGGTGGCGTCGACGCTCGTCAACTTTGGGAAGTCGGCGACCACGTAGGGTTCCTCCAGCGGGCGCAGGTCGGTCACGCGTGCGCCGGCGGCGCCGACGGCGCCCAGTCCCGGCGTCCCCTCGGGCACCGCGTGCCACAGCGCCAGCGCGCGGTCGTGCGGGCTGAACGTCAGCACCGTGGGGCCGGCGATCGGCGCAGTGCCGTCGACGAGCGGGCGGAAGCGGCCGGTGAATATGCTCGGCGGCGCCGCCATCTGCAGGCCCAGGAAGGTGTCGACGGCGAACGGGAACCGTTGCGGCCAGGGCCAGGCGAGCGTGCGGTGCTCGGGCGGCGCCGCGGCCTCCTTGATGGCCTCGCCCAGCAGGCGGCAGCCGAACGAGTGCCCGACGCAGTGCAGGTACTGCCCGCCGGCCGTGCGCAGCACGTCGGCGCCGGCGGGCCGGCGGCGCTCGTCGTCGAGGTAGCCGAGCAGGGCGGCGAGCACGTGGGCGGCGTGGCCGGTGGTGGTCATCGCATGGGCGCGGTCGCGCATGCGCCGGTAGCCCGCTGGCAGCGGACTGCTTCGCGAGGGCCACTGTACGGACACGAAGAACGGCCGGAACGGGGTGAGCGGCGGGTACCGGTCGGGGGCCTCGCGGTAGAGCTCCCAGACGGCGGAGAACAGTCGCCGGGATGAGGCGGCCGCCCGCTCGGCCGTGGTCTGCCAGCCATGGGCGAACACGAAGATGTCGGTGACCCGCTCGGGCAGGCTGACGAGGCGGGCGAGGTGCCGAGCCACCTGGGCGGGCGGCACCGCCTCGCGGCCGTCGAGCAGCATCCCCTCGGCGTTGAGGCGCACGGTGTCATAGGCGGTGAAGGCGTCAGCCTCCGGCAGCGGCGAGTCCATCGGACGCCTCCATCTGGCAGAAGTGACTGTCGATGCCCTGGTACAGCGAGTAGGTGAGGCCGAGTGGGTTGCGCCGCTTGCCGGCGAAAGTGCGCACGGCCGAGCGGACCGCCGGCCCGAGCGGGCGGCCCAGCGGCAGCACCTGTTTGAACAGGTGCTCGGCGAAGGCGGCCGCGAACCCGGCGGGGATGTTGACGCACGGGGCCAGCAGGCTGCCGGCGCCGTGCTCGAGCAGCGTCGCGCTGAGCTGGCTCGCCGACGCCGTGTACAGCCGTCCACTCTGGCAGGCGTTGAGCAGCACCAGCGGATGGCTGCGCAGACCCTCCGTGCCGATCCAGAACTTGAAGTCGCCGGCCGAGATCCGCTCCTCGGCGTCGTCGGCGAGCCGCAGGTGCGCCTCGCCGGTCGCCGACAGCACGCAGTGGCAGCAGAAGTAGATGAGGTGCGCGGCGGCGCCCTCGCCGGACAGGTGCTCGTCGACGGCCTGCCGCGTCGTCGCCCGGTGCGTGGTGGCGTGCCGCTCCAACGTGGCGACCACGGGCGCGACGACGGCCGTGCGCGTGCCGCCGCGCCGCGGGCCGTCGAGCCGCTCGTCGTAGTAGGCGCTGGCGGCGATCCGCTCGCCGGTGAAGCGGATGTCGCCGTTCAGCTCGTACTTGCGCTCGAAGCGGTGCTCGACGAGGTGCCGGTAGCCGAGGAACGCCTGCGGGTCGACGGCACCGAGCTTCGGCCGGTGCCATCCCTCGCGCGGCACATAGAGCATGGACCACGGCGCGACGAGGTCGTTGGAGGTGAACGTGACGACCTGTTCGCGCCGCCACAGCGCGGCCCACACCTGGTCGCCGAGCTCCCGGAGCGCCGGTCCGCCGTTGTGGAACAGCTGCCAGAACAGCTGGTAACCGGCGGAGGCGACCGAGTGCCACATCCGGTCGACCGCGGCGCGGTCCACCGTGCGCAGGTCGACGGCGTCGGTGAACGGCCGCCGGTAGTTGGCTTCGGGGCCCACCGCCGCCGGGTCCTGCCACTCGATCACCTGCTCCGACCAGGTCTCGTGCAGGTCGTCGATCCAGCCTTTGACCGTCTTCGGATCCGCCTCCAGGAGCCCGACCGGGAACTGGCCGCGGATCCGCAGATCGTTCCCGACCGCGATCACGTCGTACCCGCCCTGGGGTGCCGCCGTGATCCGGATGTTCAGAGTGCGGTCCCGGCCCTCGCACGCCGGCAACGGCCGCCGGAAGTTGTTGACGTTGTCGATCGAGTTGGCCGGTCCGAGGTCGTACCGCGTCATGCCGCCACGCTGTCGTGCGACGGGACAACGTCCTGCTGTGCGAGGTCGGTGCGCTGCAGCAGGGCCCCCTGGTCGGCGTCGTAGAGCGCGATGCGCATGCGCAGCGGGCCGGGCCGGACCGGCACGACCGTGAAGACCTGCTCGTTGAGGGGCGCCCAGGCGTCGAGCCGGGCCGACCGGGCCCGCGGCGTCACGTCGGCGCCGTCCGTGTCGAGCATGACCGTCACCCGGCGGGCGCCGGCCGGCGGCAGCGATTGCGTCAGCGCGGGCGCCGTGATCGAGTAACCGACGGTGAACGGCTCGCCGACGCGCAGGGGCGCGTCGTCGGCGCGCTCGAGCCAGGCGACCGGTGCCCGCCCGGCCGGTTCACCGGAAAACGCGTCGGCCGGCAGCCGCGACAGGCCCGCGGAGGCGAGCGCGCCCGCCTCGCCGGCCGGGTCGCCGTGCGCGTGGAACACCAGCGCCGCGGCGACCAGCGCGCGGGTGGCCCCGGCGCCGTCGCCGGTGCGGCGCAGCAGTTCGCCCTCGGCCCAGCGCAGCCCGGCCCACAGCGGCGCCCGGTCGTGCCACAGCAGCGGTTCGACCGCCTCGGCGTCCATCGTGGCGTACTGGTACTGCTCGAGGGCGTCGCCGCCCCGGTCGCACGCGAGCAGCGCTCGGACGAGCACGCCGCGGGCCCGGACGGCGCCGACGTGGTCGTGCATGTGCTGGAACCGGTAGAGGGCCTCCGCCGCCCGGTGCACGGCGCGGGCGCCGGTGTGGCGTCGGTTGCGCCGGTCGGCCTGGAACTCGTCGAGGCGCAGCTCGGCCAGCCGGAGCAGGATCGCGGCAGCCCGCGACGCGTCATCCTCGAACTTCGGCAGCAGTCCGCGCAACACCGTCGACGCGGCCCGCCAGTCGCCCTCTCGACGCAGCACCTCGGCCCGTGCCCATCCGTAGCAGAACGTCAACTCGGCGTCGTCGTCGCCGATGGGAGGCTCGCCGATCGACCGCAGCCCGTATGTCGCCGCCACCCGCATCAGATCGATCAGCCGCTCGGTGTCCCGGTCGCCCACCCGCCGCGCCAGCAGCGCGGCGCGGTGCAGCTCGTGGTCGGCGTCGCGGAGGTACCCGGCGCGCAGCAGCGCCTCGGCGATCCGGCGATGCGCCTCGGCCTCGAGGCGGGCGGAGTGCCGGCTCGCGTCATTGTTCGCCGCCGCCGCGGCGGTGTCCAGCACCGCGAACGCCTCGGCGAGTCCCGGGAATTCCTCGCCTTTCTGCCGGTAGCCGCCCAGCCGGCCCAGGAACCGGCCCCGGGCCAGCTGGACCCGGATCAGCGCGTGCGGGTCGTGGCCGGTGTCGGCGTTCCATCCGGCCACCTCGAACGCCGCCATGACGTCGCGCCGGTCCACCTCGTCCGGGACCGCGTCGCCGAGCTGCGCCGCGATGCGCCAGCACACCTCGTCGCGGCCGGCGGCGTCGGTCGCGAGGACGCAGCGCAGCAGGTTGCGGTACTCCGCGCGGACCCAGCGGTCGGGCAGTGGCGCCTCTTCGAGCGGGTGGGAGTACGGCAGGCTCCCCGGCTCCGGAGGCTCCTCGCCGGCCAGCCGGAACGCCTCCTGGTAGACCTCGTCGAAGCGCCGCATCGGCCAGTGGGTGTCGACGCCGCTGCCGCGCAGCCGGGTCTGGGCGAACGCCCGGAACAGCGGGTGGAAGCGGTAGCGGTCCAGGCCGCTGACCTGGTCGAGCCCGGCGAGGTCGAGCAGCTGCCGCTCGGCCAGCCGGCTCACGATCGAGGCGATCTCGGCCTGGTCGCCGCGGTCGCTGTCGAGGCCGAGCAGCGGGATGAGCATCCACGGCACCAGGCTCGGCGTCTGCACCAGCGACAGCAGCTCGAACGCGCGCTGCTCGTCGGCGGTCAGCCGGGCGTACTCGCTCTCGATCCGCTCGTAGACGATCTGCAGGTCGTCGGAGAGCTCACCGTCGTCGTCGGTCTCCTTCCGCTCCGGTTCGGCCATCCCCGCCGCCAGCTCGCGCAGGCCCCGTGCGGCCTGGGGCAGCCCGATGCGGTCGCGGACCACCGCGTCGCCGACTGCGCGGATGGCCAGCGGCAGCCGCCCGAGCCGGTCGATGATCTCGATGGCGAACTTCTCGTCGTTGGCCGCCGTGTTGGTCACCGCCCGCAGCATCTCCAGCGCGCCGTCCATGTCGGGCACGTCGAGGCGGAACGACCGGACGCCGAGCGCCGGGCCGAGGTCGCGGCGGCTGGTGACGATGACCGCGCAGTCCTTGCCGGTCGGGATGAGCCGGGCCACCTGGTCCTGGTCGCGGGCGGCGTCGAGGATGACGAGCACGCGGGCGGACGCGGTGAACGAGCGGAACCGGGCCGAACGCTCGATCGTCGAGGCGGGCACCGCCTCGCCGGGCCGCAGGGCGGCCAGGAACCGGCTGAGGATCTCGGCCTCGGCCCGGATGTTGCCGGCGTTGCCAAGGTTGGCGTAGAGCTGCCCGTCGGGGAACTCGTCGGCCAGGTCCCGGGCCAGCTCCCGGGCGAGCGCGGACTTGCCGACCCCGGGCATGCCGTGGATCGGCAGGATGATGGCGCCGTTGGACTCGCCGGGCCGCCGCAGATCGTCGAACTGGCGCCGCAGCCGGCCGAGCTCCCAGTCGCGGCCCCGGAACGTGACGAGGCGGGGCGGGCGTTCACGCAGCCGCATCGGCCGGACCCGGGCGAGCACGGCCAGCTGAACCGCCGTCGCGGCCGCGGCGGCGAGCAGGACCAGGCCGAGGCCCTGCGACCACCGGGCACCGGACCCGAAGTACAGCCCGACGCCGACGGCCGACCCGACCGCCACGGCGACCCCGGTGAGCCACACGGCTCTGGTCATCGCCCCGCACCGCCTTTCGCCCCGACCGAATTCCCGACTGAATGCCCGACTGTCGCTCGTTGCGACCGCGCGGCGCGGCGGGCGGCGCGCACCCGCTCGGCGCGCGGGTGGTTGCCGACCGAGCGGTAGAGCCGCTCGGCCATCCGCCACAGGTTCTGCGCCTCGTCGTGCTGCCCCAGGCCGGCCTGCGCGGCGGCCAGCCGGTCGGCCGCCCGGGCCTCGACCCAGGTGTCGCCGCAGTTGCTGAACGTCTCCAGCGCCTCGGTCAGGAATCGCACGGCAGCCTCGGTGTCACCCTCGGCCTGCAGTGCCCAGCCGATGATCTCCCGGCAATGGCCGCTGCCGTAGCGGTGGCGCATCTCCTCGAAGCCGTCGAGCGCCTCCGAGGCCATGGCGATCATGTCGGTGGGCCGCCCGGCCTTCCGCGCGGCCTGGGCCCGCTCGTAGCCGATCCAGCTGTACCACAGCTTCTGCCCCAGCCGCTCGGCGTGCTCGGCGCCGACCCGCAGCACCTCCTCGGCCTCGCCGGGCAGGTCGATGGCCAGCAGGACCCGGCTCTCGGAGTACGCGAGCGGGGCCCACTGCCGGGGCTGACCGGCGCTGCGCCGCCGGGCCTCCCCGATGTACTGCCGGCCGAGCTGCGGGTCGGGCCCCAACGACTCGATGACCGCGAACTCACGCAAGAGCCGGACGTGCTCGACCCGGTCGTCGAGGCGGCGGCACCTGTCCAGCGCCTCGGTGAGCCGCTCCCGCGCGGGGTCGAGCTGCCGCAGCCGTCGCAGCAGCTTCGCCTCGATCCGCAGGGCGCGGATCCGGGCCAGCGACTCGCCCTGCAGCGGCGACAGGGCCAGCAGCTCCCGCACGTCCTCGAGGCCGCCGAGCTCGGCGTGCAGGTCGGCCAGCGCCACGACCGCCTCGGCCACCCCGGCCGGGGAGACCTCCCGGGCCAGGGCCACGGCGTCGCGGGCGTCCTTGAACGCCCGGGAGATCGCGCCGTTCTCCATGGTCGTCTGCACCCGCTCGAACACCTCCCCCAGCTCGTCGCGGCGCTGCCGGCGGTCGGCCCGGCCGTCCGCGAGCCGCTTGCGTGCCGCGCCCCGCTCGTCGTCGTCGAGCACGTCGGCGGCGATCCGGCGGGCGTAACGGTCGACGTGCTCCAGCAGCCGGAACGACTGGATGCCGGCGGCGTCGTCGCTACGCCGCTCCAGCAGGCCGGCATCGGTGAGCCGCAGGCAGTACGTCCACGCATCCGACTCGGTGCTGCCCAGCAGCATGCCGAGCTCCCACGGGGCGAAGACCCGCCCGTCGAGCAGGCCGAGGCTGACGACGGCGTACTGCTCGCCGCGGGTGAGCATGGCGTAGGCGACGTCGAGGGCCTTGTCGAACTTCTGCTCGCTGGCGTCGCTGTGCTCGGCCATCAGCTGCTGGGCGACGGCGAGGCGGCTGTTCGGCCGCTGGGCCAGGGCCATCCCCACCAGCTGGATCGCCAGCGGGTGGTACTCCGCCGCCCGGACCAGCTCGCGCGCCGCCGCGGGCTCGGCCTTCACCCGCTCGTCGCCGGCGATCGCGCCGAGCATTACCAGCGCGTCGTCGGGGGCCAGCTCGGCCAGCGGGAACGGCTCGGCGGCGAGCCCCTCGACGGGACCGCGCGAGGTGACGATCACCGCACACCACGGGCTCTGCGGCAGCAGCGGCGTCACCTGGTCGACGTCGGAGACGTCGTCGAGCACGATCAGCAGCTGGTTGCGCCGGCTGAGCCGGCGGGTCAGCCGGCGGTAGAGCGCGGCCTGCGTCTCCGCCCGCTCGGGCATGACCGAGGCGGCCGGGCTCAGCGCCTCGATGAACCGCCGGCGCATCGTGCCGACCGCGTCGGCACGCGACGCCGCTGGCTCCGGCGTGGTGCCGGTGACGAACCGGGCGAACAGCTCGCCGCCGTTGAACCGGTCGGCGACGCGGTGGGCGGTGTAGACGGCCAGCGCTGTCTTGCCGATGCCGGCGACGCCCCAGATGTTGGCCACGCGGGGGCCACCCGACGGGCCGCTGAGGAACGCCTCGAGCTTCGACACCTCGGCGCCGCGCCCGGCGATGTACGTCGGGGGCGGCGGCAGGTTGGACGGCGGCACGAACACGGGCAGCCGCGCGGAGCGCCGGCTCAGGTGCACGAGCATGCCGATGAGGTACCCGGCGGCCAACGCGAGGAGCAGCGGAAACCCGTGCCGCGGCGCCACCACCGCCACGACGCCCGCGACGATAGCCGGGGCGGCGAGCGCCAGCGCGACGAGCCAGCCCTCGGATCCGGATCGATACCGCCGCAGCCATCGATCCACGGCAACCCCCTACGGTCGGTAGGGTCAGGATGACCGAGGGTTTGGCGGAATGCCATACACGAATGGTCGATCACGCCCGCCGTGCGGTACGACGTCACCGGCACCGAGCGGGGCGGCCGACGGTGGGAGGATGCGGGACATGGACACGCTCGACGGGCTCGGTGACGAATACTTCGACCGGCACTTCGCGGCCGATCCGTTCCTCGCCGGGAGCTTCGGCGTGGCCGGGTTCGAGGCGGAGGTGCCGGACCCGAGCCGGGAGGCGGCCGCGGCGCACCGGGCCGAGCTGGGGCGACTGGCGGCGCGGCTGGACGCCGTCG
Organism: Dactylosporangium sp. AC04546; assembly: GCF_022095675.1. Lineage (GTDB taxonomy): Bacteria > Actinomycetota > Actinomycetes > Mycobacteriales > Micromonosporaceae > Dactylosporangium. The sequence goes on from NZ_JAHYSG010000034.1 coordinate 77,958, forward strand.
ACGGGGGTGACCCCGTCAGCCGCGCCGTCCTGGGCCGGCTGCTGCGTGACGGGCAGCGGACCCTCGACGACGGCCTCGTCGAGGTCGCGGTGACGGCCAGCATCGCCGGGCCGTTCGCCCAGGTGATCTCGACCGTGCCGACCGCGACCGGCCCCGACGACGCCTACCTGGCCCGGCTCGGCAAGCTCGGCGACTTCTTCGACGCCTGGGCTGATCGCTACCGGCGGGCCGCCGCCGACGGAAGGTTCGCGACCGCGCTCGGGGTGCGGCAGGCGGTCGCGCAGGTCGACGCCTATCTGGCGACGCCCCTGCAGCGGGATCCGCTGGTGCGGCGGGATTCGGTGCGGGCCGAGGCCACGGCGGTGATCGAGGCCGCGGTACGCCCGGCGCTGGCCCGGTTCCGCGCCGTCCTCGCCGACGAGCTGCTGCCGGTCGCGCGGCCCGGAGAGCGGGCCGGCGTGGGGCACGTCCCCGGCGGCGGCGACGGCTATCTCGCGCTCGTCCGGCAGTACACCACCACCGACCTCGGACCCGAGGTGATTCACCGTCAGGGGCTGGACCTGGTGGCACGGCTGCGGGAGGAGTTCGCCGAGCGGGGCGGCCGGGCGCTCGGCACGACGGACGTCGCCGAGGTGCTGGGGCGGCTGCGCGACGACCCGGCGCTGCGGTTCGCGGCCGGGGCGGAGATCGTCGGCGCCGTCACCGACGCGCTGCGGCGGGCCGAGGCCGCCGTCCCCGACTGGTTCTCGGGCTACGACATCGCCCCGTGCACGGTCCGCGAGATGGACGCGGCCGAGGCGGAGAACTCGGTGCTCGGCTACTACCTCGCCCCGTCCGCCGACGGCACGCGCCCCGGCACGCACGTGATCAACACGTACCGGCCGGACCTGCGCCCCCGCTTCGAGTACGAGGCGCTGGCGTTCCACGAGAGCGTGCCCGGCCACCACCTGCAGATCGCGCTCGCCCAGTCCCGCGCCGACCTGCCCCGGTTCCGCCGCTTCGCCTACTTCGACGCCCACGGCGAGGGCTGGGGCCTCTACGCCGAGCGGCTCGGCGACGAGATGGGCCTCTACACGGGTGAGCTGAGCCGCCTCGGGATGGTCTCGTTCGACGCCTGGCGGGCCTGCCGGCTCGTCGTCGACACCGGCCTGCACCACCTCGGCTGGTCCCGCGACCGGGCGGTGGCCTACATGCGCGACAACACCGCGCTGTCGGAGACCAACATCGCCAACGAGGTCGACCGGTACATCGCGATGCCGGGGCAGGCGCTGGCGTACATGATCGGCCGGCTGCGCATCGACGAGCTGCGCGAGCGCACGCGCGGGTCGCTCGACGTGCGGGCGTTCCACCATGAGGTGCTCGCCCACGGTCCGCTCCCCCTCGACGTGCTGGAGGAGCTCGTCGTCGCGGCCGCGGGGCGCTGAGTCACTGGCGGGTGTAGCGGGCGGTGCCGTTGGGCTCCTCCACGCTCAGGGTGGTGGACGAGCAGGTGTAGTCCGATGTGCCGTCGACCCCATGCCCACCCCTCGCGCCACGGTGATCTCACAGTAGACAGCGCGTGCACCCTCCGGATCGGCAAAACCGATCGGCCGGTCAGGCCGATCAATGGTCGGGTTCCGGCTCCGTCCCGCGGAAAAGGGGCGGCGGTGCGGGCCGCGATCGCTTAATTTTGGTCGCGAAATATCGGTTGCGCGGGGGTGGGAGTCGATGGCACTCGTTGAAGCACGTCAACTGACCAAGGTGTTCCGGCGGCCGGAGAAGGATCCGGGGTTACGCGGGGCGGTCAAGCACCTGTTCGTCCGGCGGTTCGCCGACAAGGTGGCCGTCGACCATGTGGATCTCTCGATCGAGGCCGGGGAGGCGGTCGCGTACGTCGGGCCGAACGGGGCCGGGAAGTCCACCACCGTCAAGCTGCTCAGCGGCATCCTCGTGCCCAGCGCCGGGGAGGTGCGCATCGACGGGCTGTCGCCGCAGCAGGACCGGGTGAAGCTCGCGCACAAGATCGGGGTGCTGTTTGGGCAGCGGACGCAGCTGTGGTGGGATCTGCCCGTCCGGGAGTCGCTCGCCGTGCTGCGGGACATCTACGGCATCGACCACGGCACCTACCGGCAGCGCATGGCCCGGTTCGAGGACGTGCTCGAGCTCGGCGAGGTGTTGCCCGTGCTCGGGCGGAAGCTCTCGCTCGGGCAGCGGATGCGGGCCGACCTCGCGGCGGCGCTGCTGCACGCACCGCCCGTCGTCTACCTCGACGAGCCGACGATCGGGCTCGATCTCGCCGTCAAGGACCGGGTGCGGGAGTTCTTCCGCACGGTGCGGGACGAGGGTACGACCGTCATGCTCACCAGCCACGACCTCGGCGACATCGAGGGGTTCTGCCAGCGGCTGGTCATCATCGACGAGGGGCGGATCATCTTCGACGGGGATCTCCAGGCCGTGAAGGACGCGTTCGCGAGAGAGAGAATCCTCAATCTCGAGACGGAGACGGCCGTGCCGCTCGACAAGCTCCGGGCCGCGCTGCCGGGGGCGCAGGTGGAGGCCGGGGAGACACCGCTGCAGTTCGCGGTGCGGTTCGACCGGTTCGCGATGACCGCCGGGCAGGCCGTCACGGCACTAACGCCATTGACCAACCTCGTTGACTTCCACGTCGACGAGCCATCGATCGAGGACGTCATCCGCCGCGTGTACTCCGGCGAGCTCCAGCTGGACGCGGCGGCATGAGGGCGTACCGGGCGTTCGCGCGGGCCACGGCGCTCAGCGCGCTCGCGTACCGGGGCAGCTTCCTGCTCTCGCTCGGCGGGATCGCCTTCCAGCTCATCGCGCTGCTCGCGGTGTGGCGGGTGCTGCTCGACGGCGGCGCGAGCATCGGCGGGTTCGACTGGGAGCACATGCGCGGATACCTCCTCGTCGCCTTCGCCGCCAGCGCACTCGTCGGGTCGTTCGTCGACTTCCGCATGTCGTTTCGGATCCGCTCCGGGCTCATCGCGCTCGACCTGGTCAAGCCGGTCGACTACCAGCGGGCCCGGTTCTGGGAGACGGTCGGCGGCGTCTGGATCGAGATCGCCATCATCGTGCTGGTCGGCGGGGTGGCGGCCGTCTTCGGCGGGCTGCCCGTGACGCCGGACGGGCCCGAGCTGGCGCTGTTCCTGTGCAGCATGGTGCTCCTCGTGCCGCTCAAGTTCACCGTGTCGTACCTCAGCACGCTCGCCTGCTTCTGGACGGAGAACTTCGTCGGCGTGCTGTGGGCGCGCCAGGCGGTCACCGCCCTGCTCTCCGGTGCGCTGGTGCCGCTGGCGTACTTCCCGGACTGGCTCGCGACGGCCGCCACCTGGTCGCCGTTCGCCGGCCTCACCTCGACCCCCGCGCTCATCTTCATCGGCCAGGTGAGCGGCAGCGAGGCGGTGCTGCTCGTCGCCGTGCAGCTGGGCTGGGTGGTCGTGCTCTGGTACGCGGCGCGGGCCCTGTTCCGCGGCGCCCTTCGACAGCTCACGGTGCACGGGGGATGACGATGATCCGGCTGTACGGGCGGCTGCTCGGCGCCCACCTGCGGTCCCTGCTGGAGTATGAGGCCGACTTCTGGCTCATCATGTTCGGCACCTTCATGATGCAGGTCGTCAACGTGGTGTTCCTGTCGGCCATCTTCGCCAAGGTGCCGCACATCAACGGCTGGTCGTTCTGGGCCGTCGTGGCGATGTTCGGCATGGTGGCGGTGGCCGAGGGCGTCGGCTCGCTGTTCTTCGAGGGCATGTGGAACCTGGCCTGGCAGATCAACCAGGGCGACCTCGACTACATGATGGTCCGGCCGTACCCGATCCTGCTCCAGGTCAGCAGCATGCAGATCGGGTTGAACGGGCTGAGCAACATCGTGACCGGCGGCCTGATGGTGGGCTTCGCGGTGGCCAACGTGGACATCGCGTGGTCCGCCGGCCGGGTGGCGCTCGCGCTCGTCGTCCTGCTGAGCGCGATCGTCATCAAGGTCGCGATCAACCTGGCCACCAACGCCGTCTCGTTCTGGATGCAGAGCCCGAGCCCGCTGTTCGCCTTCACCGTGCACCAGGTCGGCGACCTGGCGCGGTTCCCGCTGTCGGTGTACCCGCTGGCACTGAAGGCCGCGCTGGGCTTCGTGCTGCCGTTCGCGTTCGTGAGCTTCTTCCCGGTCAGCGTGGTACTCGGCCACGGGCCGGTCTGGGTGGGGCTGCTCACGCCGCTGGTGGCGGTGTACTGCGCGGTGGTGGCCTGGGTCGTGTTCTCCCGCGGCCTGCGTCGGTACGAGGGGGCGGGCAGCTAGGCCTGGCGGCGCGGTTCCAGCTCGAACCGCGCCGCCAACCGGTCGCTCTACAGCCGCATGTCGTTCGTGACCGTGCGGCCGCCGCCGTTGAGGAGATCGTCGAACGTCGTCGTGAGCTCGAACGGGTCGGTCACGGTGACCGCCTCGCGCGCCGCGACCAGGGCGGCCAGCTCGGCGCCGGCCCGGCTGATGCGCTGGTGCAGGGTGCCCTCGTGCCCCCAGTCCTCGGTCGCCGCGAACACACCGGTCGGGGCGACCACGGCGTGCAGGTACGTGAACATCGGCCGCAGCGCATGCTCGATCGCGAGCGAGTGCCGCGCGGTGCCGCCGGTCGCGCCGAGCAGCACGGGCTTGTCGTCGAGCACGCCGTCGCCGAGCACGTCGAAGAACGACTTGAACAGCCCGCTGTACGAGGCGTTGAAGATCGGGCTGACCGCGACCAGCCCGTCGGCGCCGGCGACCGCGTCGAGCACGTCCTTGAGCGCGGGCGACGGGAACCCGGTGAGCAGGTGGTCGGTGATGTCGTGCGCGACGTCCCGCAGCTCGACGACCCGGACCTCGACGTCCTCGCCTCGCCCGGCGACGGCGCTTCGAGCCGCCTCGGCGAGCCGGTCGGCGAGCAGCCGAGTCGACGACGGGTTGCTGAGCCCGGCGGAGACCGCTACCAGCTTGCGCGTCATGCCTGCACCGCTTCCTTCTTCAGCGACTCGTGGGTGGGAGCGTCCGGAACGTGCGCCGGCCGCCCGACCGCGAACTCCTTGCGCAGCACGGGCACGACCTCCTCGCCGAGGATGTCGAGCTGCTCGAGCACCGTCTTGAGCGGCAGCCCGGCGTGGTCGAGCAGGAACAGCTGCCGCTGGTAGTCACCGACGTACGAGCGGAAGCTCAGCGTGCGGTCGATGACCTCCTGCGGGCTGCCGACGGTCAGCGGCGTCTGCGCGGTGAAGTCCTCGAGCGACGGCCCGTGCCCGTAGACCGGGGCGTTGTCGAAGTACGGCCGGAACTCGCGCTTGGCGTCCTGCGAGTTCTTGCGCATGAACACCTGCCCGCCGAGCCCGACGATGGCCTGGTCGGCGTCGCCGTGCCCGTAGTGCGCGAACCGCCGCCGGTAGAGGTCGATCATCCGCTGCGTGTGCTCCTTGGGCCAGAAGATGTGGTTCGCGAAGAACCCGTCCCCGTAGTACGCGGCCTGCTCAGCGATCTCCGGGCTGCGGATCGATCCGTGCCACACGAACGGCGGCACCCCGTCGAGCGGCCGCGGCGTGGCCGTGAACCCCTGCAGCGGCGTACGGAAGTTGCCCTCCCAGTCGACGACGTCCTCGCGCCAGAGCCGCCGCAGCAATCCGTAGTTCTCGATGGCGAGAGCGATACCGTTGCGGATGTCCTGGCCGAACCAGGGGTACACGGGCCCGGTGTTCCCACGCCCCATCATGAGGTCCACGCGGCCGTCGGCCAGGTGCTGCAGCATGGCGTAGTCCTCGGCGATCTTCACCGGGTCGTTGGTGGTGATGAGCGTCGTGGCCGTCGAGAGCTGCAGCTTGCTCGTCTTGGCGGCGATCCACCCCAGCATCGTGGTGGGCGACGAGGGCACGAACGGCGGGTTGTGGTGCTCGCCGAGCGCGAAGACGTCGAGCCCGACCTCCTCGGCCTTGAGCGCGATCGTCACCATGGCCTTGACCCGCTCCGCGTCGGTCGGCGTCCGCCCGTTGGTCGGGTCCTGCGTGACGTCACCGACGGTGAACACTCCGAACTGCATCTCGCACGCTCCGCTGGCCTTCGTGGGGCTGTTCCCCTCGTTCTGCGCGCTACAACATAGCCCGGACGCAAAACATTCCGCTAGTCAACAGTCAAGCTTGGTGACTTTCTGGATGCGTCGGCTCCGGACAAATCGGACTTCTATGACTCGGCTCCGCGTAAGGCGCCATTCCGGGCGGCGGGGTGCAGGTGGTCATGATCGTGGGAAACATCTGGTCGTCCAGGCAGCCAGATTCTTCCCACGATCATGGCCCTCGTCGCAGTGATCGCCCATTGAGCGGCCGGGCGGTAGCCGCCCGAGGTCAGGCTGGAGGGCGGGACATGATCCAGACCGGGAGGGCGTCCACCAGCAGGTGGTGTTGCACCTCGAAGCCCACCGAGCGGTAGACCTCCACGTTCGCCGGGTTCGAGGTCTCCAGGTAGGACGGTACGCCGTCCGCGTCCGCTCGCGACAAGCCCGCCGCCATCACCGCGCGGCCCAGGCGTTGGCCGCGGGATGTCGGGTGGGTGGCCAGGACGCCCAGGTACCAGTGTGGGAAGTCCGGCAACGCGGCGTGGACCGTCGACTGGTAGCGGCCCCAGGCGTCGTCCGTCGGGGCGGCCGGCGTGTGGCGGGCCGCCCTCGTCGGGGCGTCCCACATCGCCACCGCGGCGCCCGCGTTGGCCAGCCAGACCGTGCCCCTTGCCGCTCTCGGGTCGAACAGGGCCGCCGCCATCGTCGCCGCCTCCGACTCGTACGTGTCCGGGGACGGCAGGAAGTAGCGGATCGCCGGGTCGGACTCGAAGGCTGCCACGAACGTCGCCACCACCGAGGGGCGGTCGGCCGGCGTCGCGAGCGTGATGTCAGGGGTCGTCACGGCCACGTCATATCATGGATCAGCTGCTCGAACTGCGGCTTTTCCAGGCGCTGGCCCTCCGACGGCTGGGCCGCCAGCGCGTAGGTCACGCCGTGGGCCTCCCACAGCACCTCGAACCAGTCGCCCGTCGGATACAGCGTGCCCTTCCGTGAGCCGAGCTGCACCGTGCCGGCCTGCGACGTCCGCTGCGGCGGGGTCAGGAACGCCTCGAAGCGGAGGTCGGGGCCGCCCGCGCGGGTGTAGCCGAACGGGAACGACTCGCCCGTCAGGCTCGGGTACTTCGCCTGGATCGATGTCCAGCCCTCGAACGCCGGCAGGTCGGACTCGCGGACCACCAGCCGGTCGCGGCCCGCGGCCGAGCCGTCGGAGAGTGTGCGGTCGCCGAGCGGGCGGCCCAGGGTGGCGCGGACCTCGGCGGCGCCGGGGTCCTCACCCGGGGCGCACGAGGACTCGACCAGCTCGCCGCCCGTCACGGTCAGCGTCACCAGCTCGTCCGACTCGTCGACCGCCACGCTCAGCGCGCCGTAGCCGGCGCACGGCGGGGCGGCCAGGTACAGGCGGACCGAGCGGCCGTCGCGGGCGACCCTGGCCACCTGCCAGCCGACCCCCGAGACGATCTCCAACGGGCCGCCACTGGGCCTGGGCGGTGGCGGGGTCCCGATGGGGGCCGATGCCGGGCGCAGGGCGACGCCGGCGGCGAGCACCGCCAGGACCGCGCCGGCAGCGCCCAAAGCGGCCGCGAGCCGACGGCGGCGGGCCGCCGCCGACCGCAGGATCCGGGCCGTCGGCGGGGTGAGCAGCTCGGCCGGTACCTCCGGGATCCCCAGCTCGATCAGCTCGGCAGGGTCGGAATGGGGCCTCATCGTCCGATCGCCTCCGACAGGTGCCGGTCCTGGCGGAGCGCGGCCAGGGCGCGGGCCGTGTGGGACTTCACGGTGCCGGCCTTCATGCCCAGCGTGCGGGCGGTCGCCTCCTCGGTGAAGTCCCCGAGGTACCGCAGCATCAACACCGCCCGCTGCTGCCGCGGCAGGCGGGCGAGCGCCTCCGCCACCACGTGCCGCAGGTCGACCTGGCCCTGCGGGTCGGGCGCCGCGGGGGGCTCCGGCAGGCGCTCGGTGGGCAGCTCGCCCCGCCAGCGGCGGCGCCACCAGCTGAGGTACGTCGTGGCCAGCATCGCCCGAAGATAGGCGTCGGGCGAACCGTCGCGGATGCGCGCCCAGCGGCCGTAGGCGCGGGCCAGCACCGTCTGCACGAGGTCCTCGGCCTTGTGCCAGTCGCCGGTGAGCAACCACGCCGACCGCAGCAGGCGCGGCCAGGCGACGCTCACATACGACTCGAAGTCCTCCACGGCGGGTCAACGACCCGGGACGCCGCGAAGGTTGTCATCGGTGACGCGGGCCAGGTAGGCGTCGATGGCGTCGCGGTTGCGGGCCAGGCAGGCGATGCGGGCGTCCATCTTGTCGCGCTCGCGGCGGAGCAGCTCGAGCACCTCGGGGCCGGCGTCGGACATGGTGATCGTGCAGGGGGTGTCGAGGCAGGGCAGGACGTCCTTGATCACGCGGGTCGGCAGGCCGGCGTCGAGCAGGCCGCGGATCTGCTGGACCCGGCCGACGAGGTGCTCGCCGTAGTCGCGGTAGCCGTTGGCGAGCCGCCCGGGGGTCAGCAGCCCCTGCTCCTCGTAGTAGCGCAGCAGCCGGGCGGGCGTGCCGGTGCGCTGCGCCAGCTCGCCGATGCGCATGTGACATGTCCCCCAATCCGGTTGACCTTCACACTAGTGTGAACGTCCGACGATGCGCCACATGAACCTCGTGGTGCTCGCGCTGGCGCAGTTCCTGCTGGCCCTGGACTACTCCATCGTGTACGTCGCGCTGCCCGGCATCGCCGACGACCTGGGGCTCGACCTGGGCACGGCGCAGTGGGTGGTGAGCGCGTACGCGGTGCCGTTCGCGGGGTTCCTGCTGGTCGGCGGCCGGCTCGCCGACAGGGTCGGCGCGTCGCGGCTGTTCGTGGCGGCGACCGTGCTGTTCGGCGTGGCGAGCGTCGCCGGCGGCCTGGCCGGCGACGGCGCGGTCCTGCTGGCCGCCCGCGGGGCGCAGGGCGTGGCCGCGGCGCTGCTCCAGCCGGCGATCCTGGGCCTGATCGGCACGTCGTTCGCGCCAGGCCCGGCCCGCACCCGGGCCCTGTCGGTGTGGGGCGCGGTCGGCGCGTCGGGCCTGGCCGCGGGCGTGGTCCTGGGCGGCCTGCTGACCCGGGCGAGCTGGCGGTGGACGTTCCTGGTGAACGTGCCGGTGACCGTGTTCTGCGCCGTGGGCGGCCTGCTCTGGCTTTCGTCGGTGACCGCGTCGCGGCGGCGGGTCCCGCTGGGCGCGTCGCTGCTCGGCACCGGCGCCGCGCTGGCGGTCGTGCTGGCCCTGACGTTCGCCGGCAGCCTCACCGCCTGGGCCCTGGCCGCGCTGCTGGCGGGGGCGTTCCTGGCCAACGAGCGGTACTCCGCCGCACCCCTCGTCGACCGCTCCCTGCGCCGGATCCGCTCACTGCGCCTGGGCGCCGCGGCCACCGCGCTGTACATGGCGAGCGTCGGCTCCGAGTTCTACGTGGTGACGCTGCTGCTGCAGCGGCTGCGCGGCTACGAGCCGCTGCTGGCGGGCGTCGCGTTCCTGCCCCTGGCGGCGATGGTGACGCTCGGCAGCTCCGCGACGGCGGCGACGATCCGCCGCTTCGGCACGGCCCGGACCCTGTCGGCCGCCTTCGGGCTGGCCGCGGTGGGCCTCGCGGCGCTGGCGGTGGGCGGCACCGGGTCCTACGTCACCGGCCTGCTGCCGGGCCTGCTGGTGAGCGGCTTCGCCCACGGGATGATCTACACGTCCATGTTCATTCTCGGGGCCTCGGATGTACCCCAGGAGCAGCAGTCGTCGGCCGCCGCCCTGCTCACGACGTCGCAGTACCTGGCGGGCGCCGTCACGGTCGCCGCGCTGACGCTGGTCCTGACCGGCAACCACTTCGGCGCCGCCTTCTGGATCACCGCCGGGTGCTCGGCCCTGGGCGCCGCGCTGGCCCTGCGCCGCGCCCCCGTGCCGGCGGCCGCCGTCGCGTCCTGACGTTGGTCGATCCACCCCCACGTCGAGGGTAGATCGACCAACGTCTGTCAAGAGCGCGTCAGGCCGTGTGCTCCTTCTTGTCGCCGGCCCACTCGACGTGGAACGTGCCGTCACGGTCGGTGCGGCGGTACGTGTGGGCGCCGAAGTTGTCCCGCAGGCCCTGGATCAGCGACGCGGGCAGGCGCTCGGCGCGCAGGCCGTCGAAGTACGACAGCGACGAGGAGAACGCCGGGGTCGGGATGCCCGCCTCGGCCGCGGCCACGACCACGCGGCGCCAGCTGGGCACGCCGTCGTTGATGGCGGCGGCGAAGTACGGGGCCACCATCAGGCTCTTGAGGCCGGGGTTCTCGTCGTAGGCCTCGCGGATGCGGTTGAGGAAGCGGGCCCGGATGATGCAGCCGCCACGCCAGATCGTGGCCAGGCTGCCGCGGTCGATGTCCCAGCCGTACTCGGCGCTGCCGGCCTCGATGTGGTCGAAGCCCTGGGCGTAGGCGACGATCTTCGAGGCGTAGAGGGCGCGGCGCACGTCCTCGACGAACTGGTCGCGGTCGGCGACCTGGATCGCGGCGCGGTCGGTGCCGAAGGCGCCGCGCGCCGCCTCGCGCTGGTCGGCGTGGCCGGACAGGGAGCGGGCGAAGGTGGCCTCGGCGATGCCGGTGATCGGCACGCCCAGGTCGAGGGCGCTCTGCACGGTCCAGCGGCCGGTGCCCTTCTGCTCGGCCTGGTCGAGCACGATGTCGACGAAGGCCTTGCCGGTGTCACCGTCGGTGTGGGCCAGGACGTCGGCGGTGATCTCGATCAGGAACGACTCGAGGTCGCCGGTGTTCCAGGTCCGGAAGATGTCGGCGATCTCGGCCGGGGTCGCGCCCAGGCCGGCCCGCAGCAGGTCGTAGGCCTCGGCGATGAGCTGCATGTCCGCGTACTCGATGCCGTTGTGGACCATCTTCACGAAGTGCCCGGCGCCGTCCGGCCCGATGTGCGTGCAGCACGGGGTGCCGTCGACCTTCGCGGAGATCTTCTCGAACATGGGGCCGAGCGTGCGGTACGACTCGGGGGAACCGCCGGGCATGATGCTCGGGCCCAGCAGGGCGCCCTCCTCGCCGCCCGACACGCCGGTGCCGACGAAGTGCAGCCCGCGCTCGCGGAGGGCCTGCTCGCGGCGGCGGGTGTCGGCGAAGTGGGCGTTGCCGGCGTCGATGACGATGTCGCCCTCCTCCAGCAGGGGGACGAGCTCGTCGATGACGGCGTCGGTGGGGCCGCCCGCCTTCACCATGATGATGACGGCCCGCGGACGGGCGAGCGAGGCGACGAAGTCGGCCATGGACTCGCCCGGCACGAACGTCCCCTCGTGACCGAACTCGTCGACGAGCCGGCGGGTCCGCTCGGGCGAACGGTTGTGCACGGCGACGGCGTAACCGTTGCGGGCCAGGTTCCGGGCCAGGTTACGGCCCATCACCGCGAGGCCGGTCACGCCGATCTGCGCCAGGTCGGACATCTAAGATGCACCTCATCCAGTCGTTGTCAGCCGCCCCTGCGGCGTCACTGCCCCGTGACCGCCGTTCGAAGCGCGCGTCGGACCAGGCTACCCGGCCGGACGCCGCCTACCTGACGCGAACCCCGTCGAGCGCGACGGCGAGGACCCTCTCACGCTGGGCGTCGTCGACGTAGCCGCCACCGGTGAGGCCGGCGACGAGGCGCAGCACGTCGTCGAAGGTGACGTCGGTGCGGGCGACGCCGGCGGCCTGCGCCCGGGCCAGCAGCGGCTCCCCCGCCGCGTACATCGCCGTGCGGCTGCTGCGCATCATCTCCGAGTCGCGGTTGAGCGCCTCCGAGATGGCCCGCTTCGTGGCCACGTAGGCGACGAACCGGCGCAGCCAGGCGGTCAGCGCCTCCCACGGCGGCAGCTCGGCGACCTGCTCGGCGGCCCGGCACAGGTCCTCGATCTCACCGACGTAGACGCTGTCGAAGAGGTCCTGGCGGGTGGGGAAGTTGCGGTACAGCGTGCCGATGCCGACGCCGGCCCGGCGGGCGATGTCCTCCAGGGAGGCGCCGGTGCCGTGCTCGGCGAAGGCGTCACGGGCGGCGGCGAGCAGGGCGTCGAAGTTGCGCCGGGCATCCGCGCGCTGGGGTCGGCGCACGGCGGGTGTCGGCTCGATCACGGTCGCGGTTCCCTCGGTTCGGGCATTGTGGAGGCTGTCCTCCAGTTTATCACCCGCGAGGACATCGACGCTGGTCATCATAGGCGGCGGGGGCGGCGGGCCGGGCGGGGGACGCCCTACCCTGACCGTGTGCCAACGGAGCCACTCACCCTCGCGACGGAGAACGCCGTCACCTTCTGGACCGCGGTCGGCGAGGCCCGCGGCTATGCGCTGGTCCGCCGCCCCGGGTTCCTGGCCGTCGCCGGCGACGAGCGGGCCGGCCTGCGGGTGCTCACCCTGGTGCCGGACCTGTCCGGGGCCGAGCTGTCCGAGCTCATCGCGCTGGCCCGGGACCAGCGCGGCGGCCGGGTGGTGGTCGAGGACGCCTACGGCACGGTCGACATGAGCCCGCTGGGGCTCGGCGCCCGGCAGCTGCCCGTCATGATCCGCTATCCGGGCGAGCCGCTGCCGGAGCCGGCGCTGAAGGTCGAGCGGGTGACCTCGCTGGGCGAGCTGCGCACGGCCGAGCGGATCGTGGTCGACGGGTTCGCGCTGGAGCACTTCCAGCCGTACCAGCCGGGTGTCGTCTTCCCGGACGCGATCCTCGACCGGGTCGAGCTGTTCGTGGCCACGATCGACGGCGAGCCGGCCGGCGCCTGCCTGGCGATCCAGGACGCGAGCGCCGTGGGGATCTACTGGGTGACGACGATGCCGCAGTACCGCTCGCGCGGCGTGGCCCGGACGATCATGCACGCGGTGCTGCGCCGCTACGACACGCTGCCGATGACGCTGACGGCGTCGCGGCTGGGGCGCCCGCTGTACGAGTCGCTGGGTTTCCAGAAGATCGTCGACGCCACCTGGTGGGCCTAAATCATTGCGGCGATCGTGGACGCGGTCGCGAAGTCGGGGCTCAGCCGGTTCTTGACGACCGCGACCGCGGTGCGGGTCGGCAGGTCCACCCAGCCCCACGAGCCGCCGGCGCCGGCCATGCCGAACGAGTCCGCGGCATCCGAGCCGGGGCGGCCGATCGCGTAGCCGAGGCCCCAGCGCGCCGGGTTGCCGAACACGGCGTCGGTGCCCGCGACGGCCACGGCGGCGATCTCGGCGAGCTGCTCGGGCGGGATGAGGCTGCCGTCGAGCAGCGCCCCGTAGAGCCGGGCCGCGGCCCGGGCGGTCATCGTCCCGCCCGACGGGATGTCGGCGGCGAGGATGTCGGGCCGGTTGCCGAAGGCGGCGGTCGGCAGCACCGCCCGCGGGGTGATCGCCAGCACCGGCGCACCGTCGGGCGGCGCGTTGTCGAAGCCGTCGACGAGCGCGGCGAGCCGGTGGTGGCGGTCGGGCGGCAGCCCGAACCACAGCTCCTCCTCCAGGCCGAGCGGCGCCGCGACGTACTCGCGCAGCACCTGCGAGACGGGCGCGCCCGCCGCCCGGCGGACCGCCTCGCCGGCCAGGAACCCGTACGCGAGGCCGTGGTAGCCGGTCCGTTCGCCGGCGGGCCACCACGGCTCGGCGGCGGCGAGCCGCTCGCACATGCCGTCCCAGTCGCACAGGTCTTCCGGCCGGGTCTGCGGCGGTACCGCCGGAACCCCCGCCGAATGCGTCAGCACATGCCGGATCGTGACCGCGCCCTTGCCCTGCTGCCCGAACGCGGGCCACAGCGCGGCGAGCGGGGTGTCGTAGCCGAACGCGCCGTGGTGGACCAGGACGTGCACGACGGCGGCGGTGAGGGCCTTGCCCATCGAGTAGGTGTGCACCAGCGCGTCCGGCCCGATGCCCGCGGCGACGTCGGCCACCGGCACCCCGTCGCGGTGCACGGCGACCTGGAGCCCGAGCTCCGACCCGGACTCGACGAGCTCGTCGGCAACCTGCTGCAGCGGGTCCATCCTTCGAAGGTTACGACTGTACGACCCGGTCCGGGTAGCGATCGACCCACGCGTCGAGCCGGTCGGCCCGGGCGTCCTCGAACAGCTCCACGGTCGCCGCGTCGAGGCTCTCGTAGGCGCGGCCGCCGGCGACCGTGTTGAACCTCCCGCCGTTGGTGCGCAGCATCGTGAGCGCGCCGGGCCGCAGGTCGTGCAGCTGCAGGATCCAGTCGGTGAGCGAGCGGCCGTTGCCGTCGAACGTGAGCGAGTCGCCGATCGCGGTCAGCGCCCGGTTCAGCGCGAACGGGTTGGCGAGCACGCCGGCCGAGGTGGCCTTGCCGGCGAGCGCGACGAGCAGCTGCTGCTGGTGGCGCTGGCGGCCGTAGTCGCCGTCGGGCAGCAGCTCGCGCTGCCGCACGTAGTCCAGGGCCTCCCAGCCGGCGAAGTGCCGGCAGCCGACGGGGTAGACCTGGGCCCGCACCCCGGGGATCTTGACCGGGTGGAAGTCCGGGGGGACGAGTCGGTACGGCGGGGTCACGCGCCCCTGGGCGTCCCACCCGATGTGCACCGAGGTCGTCTCGACGTCCACGCAGAGCTCGACCCCGCCGACGGCGTCGACGATCTCGCGCAGCCCGGCGAAGTCGACGATCGCGCCGGCGTCGAGCGCCAGGCCGGTGAGCCGCCGCACGGTGAGCGCGAGCAGCTCGAACCCGCCGGCCCGGCCACCCTCGCGGGAGCCGGCCGCGAATGCCGCGTTGAGCTTGTCGGTGCCGTGGCCGGGGATCTGCACGCGGGTGTCGCGGGGCAGCGAGATCAGGTAGCCGCGCTCCCCGGACGCGGCGACGTGCAGGATGATCACCGAGTCGGCCCGGGAGCCGGCCTCGTCCTCGGCCGGGCGGGCGTCGATGCCGACGAGCAGGATGTTGCGGCCGGGCTGGCGGTCCAGCTGCTCCTGCGTGAGCCGGGGCGCGCCGCGTGCTGTCGGATTCGCCGTCGGGCCGCCGGACACGCGCGGCGCCGACTCGATGGTGATCTCGCGCGGGCCGTCGCCGCCCCGCGCCGCGTCGCCGAGCAGGTCCAGCTGCTCGACCCCGCCGACATAGTGCCGCCAGGCGAACACCCCGCCGCCGATCAGGGCGGCGACGGTGAGCACCGCGACGAGCGCGACCCGCCGACTCATCCGCGCCTCCTCCCGTAGCAGGATCGGCAGCGCACGGGTGCGGTTGAGTAGTTAGCGGCGGTAGCCGTAGCGGTGGCGCAGGGGAACGGTGACGGCGCCGGTGAGGTAGCGGTGCCGCGACGGCATCCGGGTGGTCCACTCGTCGTCCAGCCGCAGCGGTACCGCACCGGACCGCAACCGCATCGGGTTGCCCGACACCTGGTGGGTGCGCCCGACCAGCGGCCCGTCGGCCCCGAACGGCAGCACGGCGCCGGGCTCGCCGCCCAGGTCGACGATCGCGCCGAGCGTGCCGGCCGGGTCGGCGACCAGGTCCTCGTAGCGAAACCGCAGGTAGGGCAGGCCGGCGCGGCGGGCGATGCGCTCGGTGGCGAGGTTCCAGGCCGACCAGTACAGGGCCGTGAACCCGGGGTGCATGCGGGGCATCAGCGCGCCGCCGGGGGCGTCCGGGTCGTGCTTGTGCCGCTGCCACGAGTAGGCGACCGCGCGCGGGTCGCGGACGATGTGCGCCACCCGCAGGTCCAGGCCGGGCGTCTGGAGCAGGGCGGTGAGGTACGACGGGAACTTCGAGGAGTCCACGACGGTCCGGGCGCCGCTGACCGCGGCGACGGCCGCGTAGAGCCGGCGGAGCCGGTCGTAGTACCAGCCCAGCCCGTCGGGGTCCGGGGATCTCAGCAGCAGGCCTGGCAGGTGGCGGGTGCGGAACCGGCGGGAGGCGGCGTCGAGCCGGGCGATCTCGTCGTCGCCGGGGATGCCGCCGTAGGCCTCGGTGAGCACGGCGACCCAGAACGCGCAGGCGCGCAGCGGCGTGCCGCAGCTGCACCGGCGGTTCTGCTGCAGGCCGCGCTCCCACAGGAACTTGATCTCGCCGACGCCGACCAGGCCCGGCACCTGGTCGAGCAGGCTCTCGGCGAGCGTGCTGCCGCTGCGGCCCCACCCGGCGAGGTAGAGCACGCGGGTGGCCGGGGTCGGGTCGCTGAGCACGTCCTGACAACGTCGGACATGTCCGAAGAGTTACGATCACGCCCGGGCTCCTCGGCGGGACGACGGTCACACGCGATCAGCAACACAGGTCATCTGCAAGGTTCGACATAGAACTGGGCCCGTCACCGGGCGCATGATGACGGCTCCAAGCTGTCATCCGCGCGTGAGGAGCCGTTCCATCGTGGGAAATGACGAGCTCACCCGGTCTGTCGTCTTCCTGGTCGCGCTGGCGGCGATGCTCGTCGGGCACTCGCTCGGCGACCACATCGCGCAGACCGACCGGCAGGCGTCGCTGAAGTCGGAGCCGAGCCCGGCCGGCTGGCGCGCCCTCGCCGGGCACCTGCTGAGCTATCACCTGACCGTCGCGGTGGTACTGCTGGTCACCGCCGCCGCCCTGCGCCTGCCCCTGTCGGCGCCGGGCGTGGCCGCCGGACTGGCGTTCTCGCTGCTCACCCACGGCCTGCTGGACCGGCGCTGGCCGGTGCGGGCGCTGCTGCGCGCGACCCGCTCGCCCCGTTTCGCCGAGACGGTCGCCCCCGTCAACGGCATGTACGTCGCCGACCAGGCGCTGCACAAGGGCGCCCTGCTCGTCTCCGCGCTGCTGGTGGCCGCGCTGTAACGCCGGATACAGTCCACTTGAACGCGTTCAAGATTCGTCCTACGCTCGTTCTTGAACACGTTCAAGGAGGGGCGATGACCTACAAGCTCGGCACCTACCTCATCTACCTGGCGGTCAGCGGGCTGCTCACCGTGTGGGTGGCGCGCACCCTGCACAAGAACGGCCAGGTGTTCCTCGACGAGGCACTCGGCAACGAGGACCTCGCCCGGTCGGTCAACCACCTGCTCGTCGTCGGGTTCTACCTGCTCAACCTCGGCTACGTCACGGTGGCCCTGAAGATCAGCGAGCCGCTGCTGGACCCCAGCACCGCCATGGAGGCCCTCGCCTGGAAGGTCGGCCTGGTCCTGCTGGTGCTCGGCGGCGTGCACTTCTTCAACATCTTCGTGCTCAGCCGGTTCCGGCGCCGCCGGATGCTGGAGCGGATGGCCCCGCCGATCCCGCCGCAGCGGTACGTCCAGCCGATCCCGCCGTTCCCCTCGCGATGATCACCCAGCTCACCGTCCTCTACGACGCGGGCTGCGGGCTGTGCCGGACGGCACGCGCGTGGCTCGCGGCGCGGACCCAGCTCGTGCCGCTCGAGTTCGTGGCGGCCGGGTCGACCGAGGCGCGCCGCCGGTATCCGGCGCTCAGCACGCACGACACCCTCGCCGACATCACGGTGGTCGCCGACGACGGCGGCGTCTACACCGGCGACCGGGCGTGGCTGATCTGCCTGTGGGCGCTGGACGACTATCGGGGGCTGGCGGCGCGCCTCGCCGAACCGTCCATGCAACCGCTCGCCCGCGCGGTGGTCGCGACCGCCGCGCGCATCCGCAACTATGGTCGAGACTGTGACGGAACCTGCGCCATCTGAGAAGGGCGAGCAGACCAAGCGCCTGATCGTCGACACCGCCGTTCGCCTGTTCCGCGAGCAGGGCTACGACAAGACGACGATGCGCGGCATCGCCCAGGCCGCGGGCCTGTCGGTCGGCAACGCCTACTACTACTTCCCCTCCAAGGACCACCTGGTCCAGCAGTTCTACGCCACGGTGCAGGACGACCACGCCGCCGCCTGCGCCGCGGCGCTCACCACCCCCGGACCGTTCGCCGACCGCCTCGGCATCGCCTGGCGGGCGCTGATGCAGACGATGCGGCCGTACCACGGGTTCGCCGGCAAGTTCATCCGCACCGCGCTCGACCCGGGCTCGCCGGTGAGCCCGTTCAGCGCCGAGTCGGCCCCGGCCCGGGAACGCTCGATGCAGATCATGCGCACCGTCGTCGACGGCAGCACCACGAAGATCGACCCGGAGCTGCGCCGCGACCTGCCCGAGCTGCTGTGGCTGTGCATGATGGGCATCACCCTGTACTGGGTCCACGACAGCTCGCCGGAGCAGGCCAAGACCGACCTGCTCGTCGAGCGGGCCGTGCCCCTCGTCGACCGGCTCGTCGGCATGTCCCGCCTGCCCGTCCTGCGCTCCGTCACCCGCGACGCGCTGGCGCTCTACCGGGCGCTGCGCTGAACGCCTCGATCGCGTCCACGTCGGCCGGGGTCAGCCCGCGCCGGGCGTCGGGCCGGATCAGCAGCGCCCGGCCGCCGGCGGCGAGCTCGTCGAACAGCGGCCCCGGCTCCGGCACCTCGGCGTCGTCCGTCCACACCAGACGCCGCCCCTCGGCAAGCACGGCCCGGGCGGCCGCGAGCTTCACCGGCGGCACGTCGTCGCCGTCGAGGTCGTCGGTGAACGCCCGGTCCAGCACCGGGAGCCGGAACAGCCGCTCCAGCTGGTCGGCGTAGGCGCACCAGGTCGTGCACCAGCGCACCTCGACCACCCCGGCCCGGTGCAGCTGGCGGATGCGGGTGGTCAGCTGCGGCGCCCACCGCATCCGGTACTCCAGCCGCGCGTCACACGCCGTGCCCGTCCACGGCTTCGCATGCCACGCCGGCTGCTTGACGTTGATCACTCCGTCGACGTCGAGCAGCCACACCGGCGCCGTCATGCGGCCGTCTCCGCGGCCGTTCCCAGGGCCGCCCGGACCGGGATTGTCGCCGCCAGGAACCCGCCCGCGTCCGTCGTGAAGTGCGGCGCGGGGCGCGTCTGCCACCACGACCGCAGCGCCACGACGGTCTCCGCCACGCCCGTGCGCGTGTGCGTGAACGTCACCGGCCGCTCGGCCCGCTCCCGCACCACGACCCGGCCCCGCTTGCAGCCGTCGGGGTAGTCGTTCCAGTTGATGCCCCGCTGCGACCACAGCAGCTCCTGCATGCCCGCCGACCCGACGCCCTGCAGCCGCCCGTGCGGGAACTCGGCCTGCGCCGCCATCGCGACCGAGTTGCGCACCGCGTCGCGCTGGCGCCAGATGAAGTACCGCGCGACCTCCACCGGATCGGCGACGCTGAACACGCGGGCGTCGAACATGGCCAGGCTCCCCGGACGGCGCGCGTTAAGCACCGCGGTCGCGATCGACGCGCCGACCGAGCACCACTTCTGCACCTCACCACCGAACCACGGCTGCGTACCCTCGCCCGCGAAGTCGACGGCCAGCACACTGACCTCGTCGGACTGCACATAGGCGAACACGCTCCCGGCGATCTCCGCGCACAGTCCCTCGGCCACCGCGTCCATGTCCGCCATGAACCCGGTGTCGTACGGGCGGGCGGCGCCGCGCAGGTACGTGTGGAACGAGCGGCCGTCGACGCGCAACACGGTGAACGTCCGCCGCGGCAGCAGCGCGCGGGTGACCTGCTCGTACGTCTTCATCCGGTCGCCGAGACCGTCCCGGTCGGGGCTCATCCTGACATGGCACCATCCGGCGCGCACGGCCGCACGCACATTTCCAGCGCATGGCAACTCGTAAGGGTTTGTTCACGCGCAGCATTCGCCGCCCGCCGGATCCGCGGGTAGCGTCGGTTCGCATGGCGACCTTGCAGAGCGCGCGCAAGTCCGCCGACTCGGACGCGGTGATCAGCGAGATCGAGCAGGCCGAAGGGTACATTGCATCGATCTGCTTCAAAACCGGGCCCCCCGAGACGGTCGGCGTCGAGATCGAGTACACCGTCCACGACCAGCACGACCCTTCCACGCCGATCGATCGCGAGCGGCTCTGTCAGGCCCTCGGCGATCATGCCCCCGGCACCCTGCGCCCCGGCAGTCCAGCACTGCCCCTGCGCCACGGCTCCGCCGTCACCCTCGAGCCCGGCGGGCAGGTCGAACTCTCCAGCCGCCCCCACCCCACGCTGACCGGGCTGCACACCGCCGTCAACGCCGAGCTCGACCAGCTCGAGACCCTCCTCGGCCAGGCCGACCTGCGGGTGGGCGAGACCGGCGCCGACCCCCACCGAAGACCCCGGCGGTTGCTGGACACCCCGCGGTACCACGCCATGGAAAGCGCCTTCGAGCGCCGCGGCGTCTCCGGAAAAATCATGATGTGCAGCACCGCGGGGCTGCAGGTCTGTCTCGACGCGGGACCACCCGAGCGGCTCGCCGAACGGTGGGCCGCCGTCCATGACGTCGGGCCGCCGCTGCTGGCGCTGTTCGCCAACTCGCCCCGACTCGCCGGCACCGACACCGGCTGGGCCTCCGCCCGGCAGCGCGTCTGGCGCGGCATCGACCCCACCCGCACCCGGCCCGTGCCGGTCACCGACGACCCCGCCGCGGCCTGGGCGCGCTACGCACTCGACGCCACCGTGCTGTGCGTCCGCCAGCCGGACGGGCCGTGGACCGTGCCCGCCGGCGTCACGTTCGCCGGGTGGATCCGCGGGGAACTGCCCCGGCCGCCCACCTACGCCGACCTCGACTACCACCTCAGCACGCTCTTCCCCCCGGTACGGCCGAGGGGGTACCTGGAGATCCGCTACCTCGACACCCAGCCCGGCCGCGGCTGGTTCGCCCCGGCGGCGCTGCTGCACGCGCTGCTCGACGACCCCGTCACCACCGACAAGGCCCGGGACGTGTGCGCGCCGGCGGCCGGCCGGTGGGTCGAGGCCGCCCGCGACGGGCTGGCCGACGCCGCCCTGCACCGATCCGCGCTGGCCCTGCGCGACCTCGCCCTGAGCGACCTGGACCTGCCGCCGCACCTGCTCGACGAAGTCACCGAAGGGAGTGCCCGCAATGGCTGACGACCTCCGCGAGCGCGTCGCAACCGAGCTCGAACGCACCCGCTGCCGCTCCGCCGTGCTCACCGACGCCGTGGACGACGACGACCTGGTCCGGCAGCACTCGCCGCTCATGTCGCCGCTCGTGTGGGACCTCGCCCACATCGGCAACCAGGAAGAGCTGTGGCTGGTCCGTGACGTCGGCGGCCGCGACCCGGTCCGCCAGGACATCGACCACCTCTACGACGCGTTCAGGCACGCCCGCCGCGACCGGCCGGCACTGCCGCTGCTCGGCCCCGCGGAAGCCCGCGCCTACGTCGCCACCGTGCGCGACAAGGCCCTCGACGTGCTCGACCGGGTGCGGCTCGAGGGGCGCCGGCTCACCACCGACGCGTTCGCGTTCGGCATGATCGTCCAGCACGAACAGCAGCACGACGAGACAATGCTCGCCACGCACCAGCTGCGGGTCGGCCCGGCGGTACTGTCGGCTCCCCCGCCGCCCGCTCCGGTCGTGCCGATCCCGGCCTCGGCCGAGGTCCACGTGCCCGCCGGGTCGTTCGCCATGGGCACGTCCACGGAGGCGTGGGCACTGGACAACGAGCGTCCATCGCACGACGTCCATGTCGGCGACTACTTCATCGACGCGGCGCCGGTGACGAACGGCGCATATGCCGCGTATCTCGACAGCGTTCCGGGTGCCGAACCGCCGCTGCACTGGACGCGGGACTCCTCCGGCTGGTTCGCCACGTCGTTCGGCCACACCGCCCCGATCGTGCCCGACGCGCCCGTCGTCCACGTCTCCTGGCACGAGGCCACCGCCTACGCCGCCTGGGCCGGCCGCCGGCTGCCCACCGAGGCCGAGTGGGAGAAGGCCGCCCGCTGGGACCCGGCCACCGGCCGCTCCCGCCGCTACCCGTGGGGCGACGAGGACCCCGACCCGTCGCGCGCGAACCTCGGCCAGCGCCACCTGGGCCCCGCCCCGGTCGGCGCCTACCCCGCCGGCGCCTCGCCCCTCGGCGTCCACCAGCTCATCGGCGACGTCTGGGAGTGGGTCTCCAGCGACTTCGCCGCCTACCCGGGCTTCACCGCTTTCCCGTACCGCGAGTACTCCGAGGTCTTCTTCGGCCCCGAATACAAGGTGCTGCGCGGTGGCTCCTTCGGCACCGACGCCGCCGCCTGCCGCGGTACCTTCCGCAACTGGGACTATCCCATCCGACGGCAGATCTTCAGCGGCTTCCGGACCGCCCGCGACCCACGCCCCGGGGAGCTCGCCTGATGTGCCGGCATCTGGCGTACCTCGGACCACCCGTCCCGCTCGCCGGCCCGCTGTTCGACGCCCCGCACTCGCTCTCGCAGCAGTCGTGGGCCCCGAGGGACATGCGGGGCGGCGGCACCATCAACGCCGACGGCTTCGGGATCGGCTGGTACACCGACGGCACCCCGGTCCGCTACCGGCGCGACCGTCCACTCTGGAGCGACGCCGACCTGCCGGCGATGGCCGCGTCGATCCACTCCGGCGCCTTCCTGGCCGCCATCCGCTCCGCCACCGTCGGCATGCCCGTCACCGAGGCCGCCGCCGCCCCTTTTGCCGGCGACGGCTGGTTCTTCAGCCACAACGGCAAGGTGCTCGGCTGGCCGGACAGCGTCGCCCAGCTGGCGCTCCCGCCGCTGCTCACCCTCGAAGCACCGACCGACAGCGCCCTGCTCTGGGCACTGCTGCGGACCCGGCTCCGCACCGGCATGGCACCCGGCGACGCCCTGCTCGACGTCGTCGCCCTCGTCTCCGCCGCGGCCCCCGGCTCCCGCCTCAACCTCCTGCTCACCGACGGCACCACCATCGCCGCCACCACCTGCGGCCACTCGCTGTCGGTGAAGGCCGAACCCGGCCGCGTCCTCGTCGCCTCCGAACCGCTCGACCCGTCCCCCGCCTGGCAACCAGTTCCCGACGGCACCCTGCTCACGGCCACGGCCACCACCGTCAACCTGAGGAGTGTTGAATCGTGACACTGCACGATGCCGATCTCGACGTGTACCTCCACGACAGCGACCGGATCGCCGCCCTGCGCGCGGACGCCCGCGCCGGCCTCACCTCCACGCCGAAGTGGCTGCCTCCGAAGTACTTCTACGACGCCCGCGGCAGCGAGCTCTTCGAGCAGATCACCCGCCTGCCCGAGTACTACCCGACCAGAGCCGAACGCTCCATCCTCGACACCCGGGCGGCATCGATCGCCACCATCACGGGGGCGAAGACGCTGGTCGAACTGGGCTCCGGCTCGTCGGAGAAGACCCGCCTGCTGCTGGACGCCCTGCGCGAGCACGGCACGCTGGGCGCCTTCATCCCGCTGGACGTCTCCGCCGTGGCCCTGCGCGAGGCGGTGACGGCCCTCCACCACGACTATCCCGACCTGCACGTCCGCGGCGTGGTGGCCGACTTCGTCGAACACCTGGACCTGCTCCCCCACGCTGGGGGCCGCCTGGTCGCGTTCCTGGGCGGCACGATCGGCAACTTCACACCGCAGGACCGCGCACCGTTCCTGTCGGACCTACGGGCCCAGCTCGACACCGGCGAATGGTTCCTGCTGGGCGCCGACCTGGTGAAGGACCCGGCGGTCCTGGTACCGGCCTACGACGACGCGCAGGGCGTGACGGCCGAGTTCAACCGCAACGTCCTACGGGTCCTGAACGCGTCACTGGACGCCGACTTCGACCCGTCGTCCTTCACCCACGTCGCCCTCTGGGACCCGGACCGGGAGTGGATCGAGATGCGCCTCCGCTCGACCCGCGCCCAGACGGTCCGCCTGCCCGCGCTGGACCTCGCCGTCCGGTTCGCCGAGGGCGAGGAGATGCGCACGGAGGTCTCGGCCAAGTTCCGCCCGGAGGGCCTGCGGCAGGAGCTTGCCGAGGCGGGCTTCAGCCTCCGCCACTGGTGGACGGACGACGCGGCCCGCTTCGGAGTGGCCCTGGCCACGGCCGCCTGACTTCGCCCCCTGCCGGCCAGGACCCCTGCTGGCCAAGGCCCCTGGTTGTCGGGGCTCGGCCCACGGCCGCCTGACTCGTCGGGGCCTGGCCACGGCGTATCGCTTGACGCGGCCTCGAGCGGCCGGCGTGCGTTCCGTGAGCACGCCGGCCGCGTCGGCCGTCCACGACTCCGTCGGCCGCGTCGGCCGTCGCCTACCCACAGCGCGAGCAGGGCCACTCGACATTCGGTGAAGCCGTCCGGCACACCCATCGGTGGCCGCGATCATTGCGAGGACCTTGAAGACGAGCCGCAGGAGGGCGTGGGAGCCTCAGCCGGCGCGGGCCCGAAGGCGCTCCTCGGCGGCGGCCGCGTTCTGCCGCTGCCGATCGGCGTCAGCGGCGAGCGCATCGGCCCCGGCATCGGTCAGCCGGTAGTACCGCCGATTCCGCCCGTCGACCACCTCACTGCGCTCCGGCTCGACGAGCCCTTCGGCCACGAGCCGCTCCAGCGCCGCGTACAACGTCCCGGCCGGCAGCACGACCCGCCCCCGCGAGAGCTCCGTCACCTCCTGCACCACGGCGTACCCATGCAGCGCCCGCCCCGCCAGCGCCACAAGAATCAAAAAGGTCGGCTCCCGCATCGGAGTCATGCCGACCAACGTAGAAACGCCCTCTGTACCCGTCAAGAACACCTTTCCCGCCGCCACCGCCGTTGCGTCCGGCACCACTCCCGGTAAGCCGTCCTAGGAAGCTAGGTTAATACTTCGGGCCGGGCTCCATCGATGGCGAGCGCTGCGTCGGGCCGGCCGGTGCTGTCGCGATCCGCCTGGTGGACCACGCGGATCGCCGTCCATCGACTTCACCCGCCGGCTGCACCGGACCGACCCCGCCGACCATGGTCTTCACCCCGCTGGCCGGGCCGGACCGGCCCCACCGCCATGGTCGGCACCGTCAGTTCGCGGTGTCGACCATCACGCGTGGCCAGGCCGGCGTCCGGTCGGTCGCTGGCTACGCGGGTTGCGCCGGCTGCTCCTGCGTCCCGTGGCTTCGGAGGATGGCCAGCGCCACCAGGAACAGCACCACCGCGTTCAGGCAGTGCCAGAGGAAGTGGGTGCCGACGGGCACGGCGTCGCATAACGGAGCGTCCACTGTGCGCAGCGTCAGCGACACCGTGAACACGCCGCCCGCCAGCAGCAGCGTTCTGGCCGGAGCGCGCCAGTCTGGTGCCGCCGGCGCCGGGGGTCTGCGCAGGGCAGCCAGGCCGAAGGCCGGGAGGGCCAGCAGCGCCGGCAAGTAGCCGCCCAGCGACGCCCGTTCACCCGCCAGCGTGAACAGCGCGGCATTGATCGCCACCGTGGCCACGACGAAGGCCGGGGCGGCCAGCCAGGCCCGCGACCAGCGGACCCGCCAGCGCCAGTGCACCAGAACCACCATCGCGACCAGGATGAAGACCAGGATCGACAGGCTGTCGAGGGCGGCCGTCGGGGACGTCGCCGCCATGTGGAACGTCCAGCTGCAGACGCCGACCAGCGCGATCAGCGCCGGCGGGAGCCAGAGGCTCAGCGGGGGACGGGACGATCGCCGGCCGAGCATGACGAACAACACTGCGGCGGCGACCAGGAACGCCGCGTTGCTCAGGGCGTTGAGCGGCTCGTTCCAGAGGCCGGGCGCGGTGCGTTCGCAGTAGCCGTCGACGTACACGGCCCGCATTCTGCACCAGAGGTACGACAGAAATCTGAACGTCAGGCAACGCCACACCGTGCCTGGGGTGGTGCGTGCCCGGGAGATCCATCGGGTACACAATGGTGCATGACCGCCGCGCCCTCCCTCCTCGCCGACCGCTATCGACTCATGGAGCAGCTCGGCGTCGGCGGGATGGGCCGCGTGTGGCGAGCCAGGGACGAGACGCTGCACCGGGACGTCGCGGTCAAGCAGATCGTCCTGCCGCCTGAGCTGCTCGACGACGCCCGGGACGTGGCGATGGAGCGCACGCTGCGCGAGGCGCGGGCGGCGGCGCGGCTCAGCCACCCCAATGTGGTACGGGTCTATGATGTGCTGGCGGCGGAGGGTCAGCCGTGGCTCGTGATGGAGTATGTGCCGTCCCGCTCGCTCGACCAGGTCATCCGCGGCGACGGGCCGCTCGAGCCGAAGCGGGTCGCGGAGATCGGCCTCGCCGTCCTCGACGCGCTGCAGGCCGCCCACCGCGCGGGCGTCGACCACCGGGACATCAAGCCGGGCAACGTGCTCCTCGCCGACGACGGCCGGGTCGTGCTGACGGACTTCGGCATCGCGCGGGTCGAGGGCGAAGGGCACGTGACGCGGACGGGGCTGGTGCTCGGCTCGCCGGAGTACATCGCGCCGGAGCGGGCCCGTGAGGGCATCGCCGGGCCGGCGAGCGATCTGTGGTCGCTGGGGGCGACGCTGTACGCGGCGGTCGAGGGCCGCTCGCCGTTCGGCCGCCGCTCCGCGATGGAGACGTTGACCGCGCTCGCCTCGGAGGAGGCGGACCCTCCGCAACGGGCCGGAGAGATGGCGCCGGTACTGCGGGCGCTGCTGCGCAAGGACCCCCGCGTACGGGCAGGCTTCGCCGAGACGGGCCAGCTGCTGCGGGCGGCGGTGACCGCGAAGCCGGCACGCAAACGCCGATCGTGGCTGCCGAGCTGGGGCCGGTCGGCGGGGTCGGCTGCGGATTCGGCTCCCGGGCCGGGGTCGCCGGGGTCGGCGGTGCCGAGGTCGGCAGGTGCCGGGGCGGCAGGTGCGGGGTCTGCGGCGGGTTCAGCCGCGGCTGGGGCGGCTTCGGCGCCGGGAGTGCCCGCGCAGCGGCGGGCGGCCGAGGGGGCGAGCCGGTCCGAGGCGGCTGTGGGGTTCGCGGCGGCGCCGGCTCCGGTGACGAAGGTCGAGCCGGTCACGAAGGTTGAGCCGGTGGCCCGTGGGCGGGCTGCTGCTCCTTCCCCGGCTTCCACGGCGCGAGACATCGAGTCGACACTGGTCGATGCATCGGCTCAGGCCGCCGCGGAAGCCGAGCGGGCCGCGGAGGCCGAGAGGATCGCGGAGGCCGAGAGGATCGCGGAGGCCGAGAGGATCGCGGAGGCCGAGAGGATCGCGGAGGGCGAGAGAGCCGCGGAGGCTGAGAGGGCGGCGGAGGCTGCGCGGCTTGCGGAAGAAGCCGAACGCACCGCCGAAGCCGAGAGAATCGCCGAGGCAGAGCGAGCCGCGGAAGCTGAGCGAATTGCGGAAGCCGAACGCGCCGCGGAAGCTGCACGGCTGGCCGAAGAAGCCGAACGCGCCGCCGAGGCCGAGAGAATCGCCGAGGCAGAGCGAGCCGCGGAAGCTGAGCGAATTGCGGAAGCCGAACGCGCCG
>NZ_JAHYSG010000035.1 GCF_022095675.1 Dactylosporangium sp. AC04546
GCCTCGCCCGCCCGTCACGCCCGAGCCGCGCCTCCCCATCACGCTTGATACATCAGAAGTGATGCATCAAGTCTGATGCATCACAAACGGTGCACTGCCGGACGCGGCGGAGCATCGGAGCGGCGCACCACGGCGACCCACGCTCGCAGCAGCGACCACTCCATCACTTCCGATGCATCAAGCCTGATGCATCAAACGCGATGCATCACAAGTGATCAAGGCGCGCGGCCGTGGGGAAGTGCACTGACGTCCAGGCAACTAACGGTGTTAGTTTCTAGGCATGCGAAGCGTGTACTTTGTGGCTGCTCGGCGCACCCCCATAGGAAAGTTGCGCGGTGCGCTCTCGCACGTCCGGCCGGACGATCTCGCGGCCGCCGTGGTCAAGGACCTGGTCGCGACCGCCGGTATCGAGCCCGGGCAGGTCGACGAGGTGTACTGGGGGGCGGCCAACCAGGCCGGCGAGGACAACCGGAACGTCGCGCGCATGGCCGTGCTGCTGGCCGGGCTGCCCGAGTCGGTCCCCGGGGCCACCGTCAACCGGCTCTGCGCGTCCGGCATGGAAGCGGTCACCGTCGCCGCGCGGACGATCGCCTCGGGTGAGGCCGAGATCGTCGTCGCCGGTGGGTCGGAGTCGATGAGCAGGGCGCCGTTCGTGCTGCCGCGGCCCGACGACGGGCTGCCCAACGCCATGAGTATCGCCGACACCCGGCTCGGGTGGCGGCTGGTCAACGCGCGGATGCGGGAGCTGCACGGGCTGCTGAGCATGGGCGAGACGGCCGAGGAGGTGGCGGTGCGGTACCGGATCGGGCGGGAGCGGCAGGACGAGTTCGCGCTGAGAAGCCACCAGAACGCGGCCGTCGCGCGGGACGCCGGGCACTTCGCCGGCGAGATCGTCGAGATCGACGGCGTCACCAGCGACGAGGGGATCCGGGCGGACACCAGCCTGGAGAAGCTCGCGAAGCTCAAGACCGTCTTCAAGGCGGACGGCACGGTCACCGCCGGGAACTCGTCGCCGCTCAACGACGGCGCCGCCGGGCTGGTGCTGATGAGCGAGGACGCGCTCAGGAAGAGCAATCTCGAGCCGCTCGGGCGGTACGTGGCCGGGGCGTCCGCCGGCGTGCACCCCGACGTCATGGGCATCGGGCCCGTCCCCGCCACGCAGAAGGTGCTCGACCGGGTCGGCTGGAAGATCGGCGATCTTCAGCAGGCCGAGCTCAACGAGGCGTTCGCCGCCCAGGCGCTCGCCGTGGTCGACCAACTGGGCATCGACCCCGCGATCGTCAACCCGTCCGGCGGGGCGATCGCGATCGGGCACCCGCTCGGCTGCTCCGGCGCCCGCATCCTCACGACGCTGCTGCACCGCATGCGGCGTACCGGGGACACGCGCGGGCTCGCGACGATGTGTGTCGGTGTCGGTCAGGGTTCCGCGGTACTGGTGGAAAGGTGAACGAGATGCGATTCGCAGGCCGGACGGCCGTCGTGACCGGCGGTGCGCAGGGTATCGGGGCGGCCACCGCGCGGCTGCTGGCCGAGCAGGGCGCCGACGTCGTCGTGCTCGACCTCGACGCGACCAAGGCACAGAAGGTCGCCGACACGCTTCCAAAGGGCCGTGCCCTCGGCTGCAACGTGACCGACAAGGACCAGGTCGACGCCGTGTTCGCCGAGATCGGCACGGTCGACGTGCTGGTCAACAACGCCGGCATCACGCGGGACAACCTGCTGTTCAAGATGCCGTTCGACGAGTGGAACGCCGTCCTCAACACCAACCTGACCAGCATGTTCCTGTGCACTCAGGCGGCTCAGAAAAGCATGGTGCGGCAGCGGTACGGGCGAATCGTCAACCTCAGCAGCCGCTCCGCGCTCGGGGCGCGCGGCCAGGTCAACTACGCGGCGGCCAAGGCCGGCGTGCAGGGGCTCACCGCGACGCTCGCGATCGAGCTGGGGCCGTTCAACATCACGGTCAACGCGGTCGCCCCCGGCTACATCGCCACCGCGATGACGGCCGCCACGGCCGAGCGGGTCGGCAGCACCCCGGAGGACCACCAGGCGCAGGTCGCGGAGCGCACGCCGCTGCGCCGGGTCGGGCAGCCAGAGGAGGTCGCCGCCGTCATCGCGTTCCTGGCCAGCGACGAGGCCTCCTATGTCTCCGGCCAGACCCTGTACGTCAACGGCGGCGCCCGCTAGTGGGTCCAGAGCCGACAGGCCCCGACCAGATCAGCTAGGTAGCCCGCTCCTACTTGATGACCAGGTCGACCTCGGCCACGTCGGCCGCGGTCCTGGTCTTGTCGTGCACGTCGACGAGGCGCAGCTTGTACGTGCCGGGGGCGTCCTGCTTGATCTGGAATCCCAGGTCGGTGCCGGGCGCCACCTTGCTGCTGTACAGCGCCTCGTTCGGCGCGACCGTCGGGCCGAGCTCGGTGCCGTCGGGCTGGCCGAGCCGGAAGTTGTCGCTGCCGACGTAGTGGCTGCTGCCGCCGGTGTACTGGATGTCGACCTTGCAGGTGACCGTGCGGTAGCCCTTCTTCGCCTGGCCGTTGTAGTCGAAGAAGCCACCGCGGATGTCGCAGCTCGCGAACGTGACGCTGATGTCGCGCACGGTGACCTTCTTGTCCTTGAGGACGTTCACCGGCTCGTACGCGACCACCGTGCCGGTGCCCGACAGCGGGATCTTCGCCTGGGCCTCGTCGCCGTCGCCGATGATCAGCTCGCCGGACCCGACGGTGCCCTTGAGCTTGTCGTAGATCGAGAAGTCGACGGTGTAGTCGCTCTTCTGGCCGGCGGCGACCGTGGTGTTCTCGCGGAACGAGCCGTCGAACTGCTGGCCGCCGACGCTGAGCACGATGTTGACGTAGGGCGTCTGGTCCTTCTCGCCGAGGTTCTCCACCCGGACGTCGGTGAAGAGCTTGTGGTCCTCGTCGCCGAAGTTGTAGTTCACCTTGCCGAAGGTCAGCTTGTACGGCCCGTACCAGACCGTCTTGTTCACGTCGACCGTCTGCTTGTCGGCGCCCGGCTGCGCGTTCTTGGTGTTCGCCGGGGCGGCCCCGGTGCCGCCGGTGTCGCCGGTGTTGCCGCCCGTGTTGCCGCGGTTGCCGGCGGCGCTGTTGTTGCCGGCCTTGTCCGTGTCGTCGTTGCTCACCGCGCGCCAGGCGGCCACGCCGCCGACGCCGAGGAGCAGCACCAGCACCACGACCGCGCCGAGCACCAGGGCGAGCTTGCCGCCCGATCCCCCGCTGGTCGGCCGCGGGGTCACGACCCCGGGCGGCGGCATGGGGGCACCCGGAACACCGAACGCGGCGGGCCCACCAGGAGGCGGCGGCGCGCCGAAGCCAGCCGTCGCGGGAGCCGGGAACATGGCCGTGCCACCGCCGGAAACGGGCGGCACGCTACCGGGTGGCGCCGACACCGGGCCGGCGGCCGGCGAGATCGGCGACGGGCCCCCGACCGGCGCGGACATCGGCGCCGGCGGACCGGAGACCGGCCCGCCCACACCCGAGACGGGCACCGGCGGCGCCATCCCGGAGACGGGCGCGACGATCGGCGCGCCGAAGCCCGGCGGCCGCGGCGGCATGGGCGCCGGCGGGCCGGGCGGGAACGGCGGGCGGGGCGGCATGGCGGCCAGAACGCTGCCCAGCGCCACCACCAGCTCCGGCTGCTCGATCAGCGTCGGCGCGATGCCGAGCCGCTGGTGCAGCAGCGTGCTGACCATGGGGATCCGGCTGGACCCGCCGACCAGGAACAGCCCGCCGATCTGGTCCGGCCGCACACCGGCCCGCTGGAGGGTGCCGACGGTGAGGTCGACGGTCCGCTCCAGGTACGACCGGGAGAGCTGCTCGAACTCCGACCGGGTGAGGTGCACGTCGAGGTCGAAGAGCGGAACGTGGATGCCGGCCGACGAGGTCCGCGACAGCTGCTCCTTGGCCTGCCGCACGTCCTCGCGCAGCAGCAGGCTGCGTCGCCGACCGGTCTCGTCGGCCGGCTCCATGAGCTGGCGCCACTTGTCCCCGTCGGTGAGCGTCAGCGACTGCCCGACGTGGCCGACGATCGCCGCGTCGAGGTCGACGCCGCCGACGTCGGGCAGGCCGTCGCTGGCCAGCACGTCCCAGCCGCCGTCGGGCCGGCGGCGCAGCACGGTCGTGTCGAACGTGCCGCCGCCGAAGTCGTAGACGACGAGGTGACCGCCGGGGGCGATGCTGCGCCCGAGCACGGTGGTGAAGTACGCGGCGGCCGCGATCGGCTCCGGCACCAGGATCGGCGACGGCATGCCGGCCCGGGACGCCGCGTCGGCCAGCACCGACCGGCGGTGGGTCGCCCAGTTCGCCGGATAGGTCAGCACCGTGCGCACGGGCATGATCCCGAGCACCCGCGACGCCTCGTCGGCCGTGCGCCGCAGCAGCGCGGCGAGCAGGTCGGAGACCGCGTACTCCCGGCTGCCGAGCAGCACCGTCCCGTCGTCGATCCGACGCTTCGGGTTGGGCTCGTAGCGACTGGGATCGAGCCGGGCGCTGCGCTCGGCGTCCTTGCCGACCAGCAGGTGCCCGTCGACCTCGGCGTACACCGACGACGGCAGCAGGAAGCTGGCGTCGAACAGCAGCGGCTGGCTGCGACCGTCGGCGGCGGTCAGCGCGGCGACCGTGTGTGTGGTGCCCAGGTCGACGCCCAGCTGCGACTCGTTATGCCTCGTCACGCCGACACGGTAGCGCCTTCAATCAACGCCTGCCGTTGGCCCCGGCCTTCACGGGTTCGTCGGTGCGCACGAGCGGCGTTTCGACCAGGTGTTCGGCCAGGAACCAGGCCTGGAGCTCGCCGGTGCGGATGATGTCGGACACCAGCAGATCGTTGGTGCCGTCGTCACCCATCTCGGCGGTCCTGGCGGCGGCGTCGTGCGCCTCGGTCAGCACGATCTCGTGCGCCTCCAGCAGGCGCGAGAGCATCGCCGGTACCTCCTCCGCCCCATCCGGCGGCCGGGGCACGCGGGTCAGTTCGGCCACGTGCCGCGGGTCGCCGACGGCGATCCCGCCCAGCGTCTGGACCCGCTCGGCGAGCGAGTCGACGAGCTCGATCTGCTCGCCGGCGTGCTTGTCCAGCAGCAGGTGGAGCTGGTAGAACGTCGGCCCGCGCATGAGCCAGTGGTGCTTCTTGTACAGCGAGTACAGGATCTGGGTGTCGGCGAGCACCTGGTTGAGCCGCTCACACGAGTACGCCCGGGCGTCCATGGACAGCGCGACCGGGAACTGCCGGATCGTGCCGAAGCGCTGGATCTCCCGGCTCTGCTGGTGCAGCCAGGGCTGGCTCTCGGTGTCGGCGGGGCCTGTGGCTTTCTGCTTTTTCGCTGGCATGGCGGCGGCACTTCCCGATCCGGACGGCTTCAATCCTGCCGGCCTCCGGTGTGGAACCCGGCGGCACCCCGCCACGTCAGATCGTCATGAAGCTGCCCCGCCTGCTGCTGGCCACCGCCCTGCTGGCCGCCGGATGTGCCGACCCGGCCGGCCCCTCCGCACCGCCCGCATCCTTCGCGGCCGATGACGTTGTACTGCAGGTGCGCGTCACCGGCGGCTTCGTCCCGCCGCAGACGCTGGTCACCGAGATCCCGGTGCTGACGGTGTACGGCGACGGACGCGCGATCACGACCGGCCCGATCCCGGCGATCTATCCCGGCCCGGCCCTGCCCAACGTCCAGGTGCAGCGGATCGGCGCGGACGGCGTGGCGAAGCTGACCGACCTGGCCCTCGACGCGGGCGTCGGCCAGGAGCAGGACTTCGGGATGCCGCCCGTGGCCGACGCCCCGTCGACCGAGTTCACCGTCCGCACCGCCGCCGGCCTCCAGCGGACCACGGTCGACGCGCTGGGCGCGGGCGGCACCGAGACGCTCACCGGCGCCCAGCGGGAGGCCCGCGAGAAGATGCAGCGCCTCGTCGACGCGCTGACCGACCTCTCGGGCACGCTGAAGACGACCGACCGGCCGCAGCCCTACGAGCCGGCGGTGCTGGCCGCGGTGTCCAGCCCGTTCGTCGAGACGAGCGACCCGGTGCTCAAGGACCCGCCCGCCGTCGCCTGGCCGGGCCCGGCCCTCCCGGGCGCCACGGTCGGCGACCTCCCCGACGTCCACTGCCTGACGTCGGAGGCCGGCCAGACCGCGGCGATCCTGGCCGCGGCGAAGGCTGCGAACGCCCGCACGCCCTGGACCTCGGGCGGTACCTCCTGGTCGGTGGCCTTCCGCCCGCTCCTGCCCCACGAGTCGTCCTGCGCCGACCTCGGTTGACGCCGGGAACCGTGCCGGCCGGCCCCGGTGGATGCGGGGCCGGCCGTCGGCGGGGCCGGTAGGGCTTACCCCACCCCGGAAACACCGGTCAGTAGGCGTGCGCCGGACCACCCGTCCACGGTTCCATCGATGCATGGCCGAGGACGTCGTCACGCTCGAAGCGGTCCGCAAGCGGTACTCGTCGAAGGCGGGTCCGGTGGAGGCACTGCGCGGCGTCTCGCTCGCGTTCGCCGCCGGCACCTTCACCGCCGTCATGGGGCCGTCCGGCTCCGGCAAGAGCACGCTGCTGCAGTGCGCCGCGGGCCTCGACCGGCCCACCGGCGGCACCGTGCGGGTCGCGGGCACCGACCTGGCGACCCTCTCCGAGACCAGGCTGACGCTGCTGCGCCGGGACCGGATCGGGTTCGTCTTCCAGGCGTTCAACCTGCTGCCGTCGCTGACCGCCGAGCAGAATGTGGCCCTGCCGCTGCGCCTGGCCGGCCGGCGGCCGCCGCGCGCCCGGGTCCGCGAGGTGCTCGCCGCCGTCGGGCTCGCCGACCGGGCCCGGCACCGCCCGGCCGAGCTGTCCGGCGGCCAGCAGCAGCGGGTCGCCATCGCACGGGCGATCGTGACCGCCCCGGCCGTGCTGTTCGCCGACGAGCCGACCGGTGCGCTCGACTCGCGCACCGGCCGGGACGTGCTGGGGCTGCTGCGGGGCATGGTCGACGATCCCCACGGCGAGCACCGCCAGACGATCGTGATGGTGACCCATGACCCGCTCGCCGCGTCGTATGCCGACCGGGTGGTGTTCCTCGCCGACGGGCTGGTCGCCGACGAGCTCGCCCGGCCCACCGCGCAGGCGGTCGCGGCGCGGATGACGAGCCTGGAGGCCGTGCCGTGCTGAGCGTCGCCGCGCAGACGATCAGGGCCCGGTGGGCCTCGTTCGCGGGCGTGTTCATCGCGCTGTCCCTGGGCGTGTGCCTGCTCGCCACGACCGGCCTGACGATCGCCTCGACGGCCGGCGTGGACCGCGCGCCGGTCTGGTATTCCGGAGCCGACGCGGTCGTGGCCGGCCCGCGCTCCGCCGTGCTGCACGTCGACGAGGGCGACGGGGTTGCGTATGACGCGGTGACGGGCACCCGGTTCGCGCAGGCCGTCCCGGCCGGGACGGCCGCCCGGATCGCGGCGATCCCCGGTGTGACCGCGGTGGTGGACCGGGCGGTGCCGGTCGACCTGGCCGCTGCCGGAGGCGGGACGGTGCCCGCCGTCGCGCATCCGTGGGCGAGTGCGGGGCTCCACCGATACACCATGATCGAAGGCTCCGAGCCGAAAGCCCCGGGCGACGTGGTCCTCACGGCCCCGACCGACCGCCGGCCCGGCGACCGGGTCGACGTGCTCACCCCGGCCGGCCCGCGCACGTGGACCGTCGCCGGGGTGGTGAGCGGGCCGCCCGCGGTCTACGTCGCGGACGCGACGGCCGAGGAGCTCGCCGGCGGCCGGATCGACGCGGTCGCGGTGCGCGGGCTGGGCGGCCGGCTCGACGTGCTGCGGGCGGCGGCCGGTCCCGAGGCGCGGGTGCTCACCGGCGACGACCGGGCCGATGCGGAGGACGACCCGGACGCCGACCTGCTGGCGGTCGCCGCCGCGCTGCTCGGCACGACCGCGGGCGTCGCCGGCTTCGTGTCGGTGTTCGTGGTGTCGGGCACGTTCGCGTTCGCCGTCGCCCAGCGCCGCCGTGAGCTGGCCCTGCTGCGCGCGGCGAGCGCCACCCCGCGCCAGGTGCGCCGGCTGGTGCTCGGCGAGGCGCTCATCGTCGGAGTGCTCGCCGGCATCACCGGCTGCGTCCTGGGCGTGCTGGCCGCGCCGCCGTTCGCGGGCTGGCTGGCCCGGGAGGGCTTCGCGCCGGAGCGGTTCACCGCGCGGTTCATCCTGTGGCCGCTGCTCGCGGCGTTCGGCGCCGGCCTGCTCGTCGCGCTCGCGGGCGCGGCCGTCGCGGCCCGCCGCGCGGGCCGCATCCGCCCGATCGAGGCGCTGCGCGAGGCGTCGGTCGACCGGCGGGCGATGACGATCACCCGCTGGCTGTTCGGCCTGGCGTTCCTCGGCGGCGCGGCGGCCATGCTGCTCGCGATCCCCGGCCTGACCGCCGACGCGATCGCCCTGATCCTGCTCGACGCCATGCTGGCGATCACCGGCATCGCGCTGCTCGCACCGGTGCTCGCCCCGCCGCTGGCCGGCCTGCTCGGCTGGTGCCTGCCCGGCGTGGCGGGCGGGCTGGCCCGCGACAACGCCCGCCGCTCGGTGCGCCGCACCGCCTCGACGGTCGCCCCGATCCTGGTGACGGTCGGCATCGCGGCCGCCACCCTCGCCGCCACGGCCACCCTCTGGCGGGCCGAGGAGCAGGCGGGCGCCGACCGGGTGACCGCCGGCTCGGTCGTGGTCCCGACCGGCACGGCGGGCCTCGGCCCCACGGCCGCGGCCGAGCTGGCCGCCTCGCCCGGCGTCGAGGCGGCGGTCCCGATCGCCCACTCGGTGGTGTATCTCGCCCAGGACGACTACGCCGAGGAGTTCCCGGCGATCTACGCCGGCCCGGGCGTCGAGCGCGTGATGCGCCTCCCGGCCACCGCCGGGGCGGTCGGCGACCTGCGCGGCACCGGCACCCTGGCCGTCGGCGCGGGGCTGGCCCGTTCGATGCACTGGACCGTCGGCGGCGACGCCGAGCTCTGGCTGGACGACTCGGCCCGGGTCACCCTGCGCGTGGTCGCGATCCTGGCGCCGTCGCTCGACCTCGACCAGTCCGTGCTCCTGCCGTGGGACCTGCGCGCCGCCCACGCGCCGCGGGCCGGCGCCGACGCCGTGTACCTCGCCGGCGCGCCGGCCACCACCGCCGGGGGCCGGCTC
This sequence comes from Dactylosporangium sp. AC04546, assembly GCF_022095675.1. Lineage (GTDB taxonomy): Bacteria > Actinomycetota > Actinomycetes > Mycobacteriales > Micromonosporaceae > Dactylosporangium. Next base: position 9,137 of record NZ_JAHYSG010000035.1, read on the forward strand.
GTGCCGGCCGTCGAGTTCTTCGCCGCGCTCGACGGCGAGCAGCGGCGCACCAACGACGTCGCGCTGATCGCGGTGCTCGGGATGGCCCTGCTGTATACGACGATCTCGATCGCGAACACGCTGGTGATGGCGACCGCCGACCGGGTCCGCGACCTGGCGCTGCTGCGCCTGTCCGGCACGACGCCCCGGCAGGCGCTGACCATGATCGCGCTGGAGGCGCTGCTCGTGGCCGGCACGGGCGTGCTGCTCGCCGGTGCCGTGACGGCCGCCATGATGGCGGGCCTGCTCGCCGGCCTGGGCAACCTCGTGGCGTCGGTCGAGCCGGTGGTGCCGTGGGTGCCGGTCGCGGGGATCGCGCTGGTGTGCGCGGTGGTCACGCTGGTCGCGAGCCTCGGCCCGGCCTGGCTCGCGCTGCGCCAACCAGCCACCCGGCTGGCCGCCGCACGCGAATAGCGCCTCACGCGCCGGCCACGCCGCTGCGCGCGGCAGCGGCCTGACGCGGCGGCCGTGCCGCTGCGCGTCGTGGTGGGCTACCGCGGTTCCGGAGTTCGCCGGTGTGACGCTACGGCCAGTGCGTTGGCGCTCACGACGATCGCGATGCCGGCCCACTCGTGGACGGCCAGGACCTCGCCCAGCAGCACCAGGCCGGCCAACGCGGCGAGGACCGGGTGGATGCTCATCATCACGCCGAAGAACTGGGTCGGGACCCGGCGCAGGGCGATGAGGTCGGCGGCGTACGGGATGACCGAGCTCAGCACGCCCGCGGCCACCGCGTAGAGCAGCCCCGGGCCGTGCAGGCGGCCCGCGACGATCAGGGCCGCGGCCACCGGTAGGTACGCGAGCGCCGACACCGCGGTCGCGGCGGCCGGTGCCTGCAAGCCGGGCAGCCGCTTGCCGAGCAGCCGGTTGAGCAGGATGTACGCGGCCCAGCAGGCGGCGGCGAGCAGGCCCAGCCCGATACCGGCGTAGTCGCGGGCCGGGCCGGGCAGCACGAGGACGTAGACGCCGACGCCGGCGGCGACCGCGCAGAGCAGGTCGGTCCGGGTCCGCGAGCCGGCCAGCGCGACCGCCAGCGGGCCGAGGAACTCCAGGGTGACGGCGAGGCCCAGGCCGACGCGGTCGATCGCGGTGTACAGGCTCAGGTTCATCGTGCCGAACACCAGCGCCAGCAGCAGCGTCGGCCACCACTGGGCCCAGGTGAACCGGCGCGGGTCGGGCCGGGCCACCGGCAGCAGGACGGCCGCGGCGACGAACTGCCGGACCGCGACGACGCCGGCCGGGCCGATGCTCGCGAAGGCGTGCGCACCGACGGCCGCGCCGACCTGGTTGCTGGCGGCGCTGGCGGCCATCGTGGCCAGCCCGGCGGCGGTCGCTTTTCCCATGCCCGAAGTGTGGGCAGCGCCGCGCGATACGGGAAATACATCGGTCGGGCAACCTATACGCTTCACGTATGGATCTGCGGCAGCTCCGCGTGTTCGTGGCGGTGGTCGACGCCGGGACGTTCACCGACGCCGCCGCGCGGCTCGGCGTGTCGCAGGCCACCGCGTCGCGCACGGTCGCCGCGCTGGAGGCCGCGCTCGGGGCCCGGCTGCTGCAGCGCAACACCCGGCACGTGGGCCTGACCGGGACCGGCGCCCAGGTGCTGCCGATCGCGCGGCGGGTGCTCGACGAGGTGGCGCACCTGGAGCGGGTGGTCGAGCAGTCGCGCGGCGAGCTGCGGGTCGGCTACGCGTGGGCCGCGCTGGGCAAGCACACCCGGCGGGTGCAGAAGGCGTGGGCGGCCACGCATCCCCGCACGCCGCTCGTCTTCGTCCAGACCAACACGCCCACCGCCGGGCTCGCCGAGGGCACGGCCGACGTGGCCGTCATCCGGCGGGCGCTGGACGACCCGCGGTTCGACACCGCGCTCGTCGGCGTCGAGTCCCGCTATGCCGCGGTGTCGACCGACAGCCCGCTCGCGCGGCGGCGGTCGGTGCGGATCGACGATCTCACGCGGTACACCTTGGCCATCGATGCCCGAACGGGGACCACGACCCTCGATCTCTGGCCGCCCGGATCGGCCCCGGCGAAGGTGCGCACCACGACCGGTGTCGACGAGTGGCTCACCCTCATCGCCGCCGGTCAGGCCGTCGGCGTCACGTCCGAGGCGACGGCCAACCAGAACCCCCGGCCGGGCGTCGCCTTCCGGGCGGTCCGCGACGCCCCGCCGATCCCGGTCTGGCTCGCGTGGTGGCGCGACGACGTGCCGCCGCGGCTGTCCGACCTGCTGGGGCTGATCTGCGAGGCGTACCGGTAGGGTCGCGCGCATGCGGCTTCACGTTGGCTGCGCGATGTGGACGCACAAGGCCTGGCCGTCGACCGCGGAGCGGCTCCGTTCGTACGCCGAGTGGTGCAACGCGGTCGAGGGCAACACGACGTTCTACGCCACGCCCGCCCGCGACACCGTGGCCGGCTGGGCGGACCAGACCCCGGCCGACTTCCGGTTCGTGCTGAAGCTGCCGCGGGCGGTGACCCACGAGCGGCGCTTCGCGGGCACGGAACTGCGCGCCTTCCTCGGCGCGATCGAGCCGCTGGGCCCGCGGATCCACGCGCTGTGGGTGCAGCTGCCGCCGTCGTTCGGCCCGGCCGACGTCGGGGCGCTGGCCACGTTCCTGGGCAACCTGCCGGCTTCGTACCGGTACGCGGTCGAGGTCCGCCACCCGGCCTTCTTCACCGACCCTTCCGCCCTGGAGTCGGTCCTCACCGCCGCGGGCGCCGAGTGGGTCCCGTTCGACACGACGGCCTTCTTCACGACCCCGCCGACGAGCGACGCCGAGCGGGACGCCTGGAGCAAGAAGCCCCGCCTCCCGCTGCGGACCGAGGCGTTGACGGAGCATCCGATCATCCGGTACCTCGGCCGCGACGACCCGGCCGTCACAGTCTCGGGCTGGCGGCCGTGGGTGGCGCGGTGCGCGGCCTGGCTCCGGGAGGGCCGCTCGCCGACGGTGTTCATCCACACCCCGGACAACGCCGAGGCGCCGACGCTGGCCCGCCAGTTCCATGCCGAGGTACGCGCGCTCGTCCCGGACCTGGAGCCCCTCCCCGACCCGGAACCGCTCACGCTGTTCTAGGCGGGTGCTACACGACCGTGATGCGGGCGCCTCGGTCGGTCAGCCACGCGGTCAGGGCCGGGCCGCCCAGCGTGGTACCGGCGACCGTCACCGGGCCCTCGATGTGGCCCACCGCGTCCTCGAAGGCGGCGCCGTCCAGCAGGGCGCCGGACAGGCGGGCCGGGGCGGGCGGGGTGCCCAGGACGCAGTGGCGGAGGGAGGCGCCACGCAGGTCGGCGGCGCGGAGGTCGGCGCCCGAGAAGACCGTGGAGTTGAGTAGCGCGTCGCGGAGGTCGGCGCCCGGGAGGGTCGCGTCCACCAGGTCCGCGCCGAGCAGGTGGGCGGCGCGGAAGGCGACGCCCGGGGCGCGGGCCGCGGTGGCCTCGGCCCGGACCAGTTCGGCTCCGGAGAGGTTGGCGGCCGTGAGGTCGGCGCCCGCGAGGTTGGCGCGGTCGAGGTTCGCGCGGACCAGGCGTACGCCGGACAGGTTGGCACCCAGGAGATCGGCGCGGCCCAGGTCGAGGCCCGTCAGGTCGGCGCCGCGCAGGTCGGCGCCCGCGGCACCGAACGGACGTTCGGCGTCGGCCAGGTAGGCCTCCAGAGCGGCCCGGGCCCCGGGGTCGACCGGCCAGGCAACGACGTTCGCCGCCGTTCTACCGAACCCGATCATCGTAGACCAGCACCTTTCCGTTCCAATCCTCGCGCGCGGCCACCCGCTGGCGGACGTCCGCCGCCGACTCGTCCGTCAGGTTCTTGGTGTCGACGATGACATGCTCACCCTTGGCCAGCTCGCCGTCGACCTGCCGTTCGAACGTCTCGCCGTTGTACCGCCCCGGTTGCTCCGGCGGCATGAGCTCGCCCTGCTTGTCGCCCGACCGGTAGTACTCGTTCGGGGACTTCACGTCCCAGCGCTGGCCGTTGGCGTCGATGAAGTCGCCCTGGTCCTTCTGGAAGGCCGGGTTCGAGTTGTCGAGCGGGGCGCGTTCGATCGGGCCGGCCAGGGCGCCGTTGCGCTCCATCTCCAGGCCGACCTGCGCCTCCCTCGTCGACTCGGGGGTGACCTTGCCGCCGTCGGCCGGGTCCTTGGCCAGTTCCTGGACCCGGGCGTTGTACTCCGGGCTGCCCTGCTCGGGCGTCTTGTAGGCCTGCTGATCGCCATTGGCGGCGGCCAACTGCTGATCACCGTTGCCCGCGTTCGGGGTCGTCGCCTGCTGGTCGCCCGTGCCGGGGTTGGCGGTGGTCGTCTGCTGGTCGCCGGGGTTGGCAGTCGTGGCCTGCTGGTCGCCCGTGCCGGGGTTGGTGGTCGTGGCCTGCTGATCGCCGGTCGCGGTGCTCGCCGGGGCCTGGACCTGGTCGCCGGTGCCCGTGCCGGTCGGCTGCGGCGGCGCGTCGCCCCGGTGCGGGACGGTGTCGCGGCCCGCCTTCGAGGCGCCCGCCTCCTGCTGCCCGCCGCCCTCCTGCTGGGCACCAGCCTCCTGAAGACCGGCCTTCGCCTGCCCGCCACCTTCCTGCCCACCCGCCTGCTGGCCGCCGCCTTCCTGACCACCCGACTGCTCGCCGCGCGGCGGTACCGTGTCGCCCGAGCCGCCCGTCTCGCCGCCGCCCGTCGGCGCCGTCTCCTTGACCTGGTCACCCACGGCGGTCGACCGCCTTCCGGACATCGCGGGCCCAGTACACCGACGAGGACCGGTCGTTGGCCGTCCACACCGCAGGCGGGAACCGCACCCGGAACGCGTGCACGAAGACGCAGACCCGGTAGTCCTGCTCCCAACGATGAAGATCGACGCCGGACGGCGGCGCCGGCGGGGCGCCACCCAGGGAGGCCAGCCGCGCCGGCATCGTCTCGAACCACGCCTCCGAGCCCATCGCCGGGCCGGCGCTCGCGAACAGCTCGCCCGCCGCCTCCCGGCCCGGCGCACCGCCCAGCACCGCCTCCGCCCGCGGCCGGAACGCGCAGCGGTGCCGGCACTCGAAGCATTCCCCGAACGGCGCGAGCGCCTCCTCCACCGCCGGCTCGGCCGCCCGCCAGGCGGCGAACCGCTCCCGCAGCGCGTCGTCGTCGGCGAGCGGCGCCTCCTCCAGCCCCCGCTCGGCGGCGTCCGCGGCCCGCACGTCCGGCACCGCCACCAGTACCGCCTGATCGAGCGCGTTGTGCGAGACGATCGCCTCGAACGGGCGCAGCGCCGCCGCGGCCCGCACCTGGTCGTCGTGCATCGCCATGGTCTGGCCCAGCAGCTCGCGGTCCTCCGCGGCGGCCGTCCGGTGCATGATCTTCAGGTTCGTGATCTTGTACGCATCCTCGGCCACCTTGCCGACCTGCTGGTCGATGAGGAGGTACGACTGGCGGTACTTGCGGTCCTCGGCCAGGCCCTGCGCGATGCGCTCGGCGGCGAGGGCCTGGGCGTTGCCCTCCTTCTGGTCGCCCTGGCCGGTGCGCGCCGCCGCTCGCGGGAACACCCGGTGTGCCTCCTCGAGCAGCACCACGTGCGGGGCGTCGCCGGAGCGGCGGTGCTGGCGGTACCAGCCGCGCATCGCGGTGACCAGCAGCAGCGTGATGAGCGACTGCTCCTTGGCGTTGTCGCCGACTCCGGCGAGCTCGAAGACCACCGGCCGGCGCATGAGGGTGCCGATGTCGTACGAGCGGCGGCAGTTGAGCGTGGTGCCGCAGGCGCCCTCGATGAGTGCCTCGGCTCGCAGGCGCGCGGCGGCGTCGATGTTGGCGTGCGTCTCGCCGGCGTAGCCGAGCTGCTCGACCACCTCGGCCAGCACGCCGGCGAACTCGGGCAGCACCGGCCAGCGCTCGCCGTCCGCCGGGGCTGCGCGATGGGCGGCGTGAAAGCCGCGGCGCCGGTACGTCTCGACGAGCGCCCGGCGGTACAGGAACGGCAGCGGGTCCCACAGGCCGAACGCCGCCTCGAAGCAGGCGAGCAGGTTGGACACGTGGGAGCTGACGGTCGCGCCGTCGGGCACCTGGAACGGGTTGAGCCGCAGCGGCGCCACGTCGTCGTCGCCGACGGTGAAGATCAGCAGGTCGTCGAACTCGGGCAGGGTCGCCAGCCAGCGGTAGTCGTCCAGCTGGGCGTTGACGGGCTCGATGACGGCGAACGGCACGCCGTGCCCGCGCAACTGCCGGCACAGGTGCAGCGCGGTGTTGGTCTTGCCGGATCCAGGGGTACCGACGATGAACCCATGCCGAGGAAGGTCGGCAACCGCGAAGCGCACCGCGCCGCCCGCGTCGCCCGCACCGGGCTGGTTGCCCAGCAGCAGCGCGGGGCCCTTGGGCGCGGCGACGACCCGCGCGGGGTCGCGGGGCGCCACGACGGCGATCCCCGGCGCGTGGCCCTCCAGCGCCAGCGGCAGCCGGAAGAGGCTCGCCGCCTCGTCGCGGTCGACCAGCAGCCGCAGCTGCCGCAGCGGATCGCGGGTGGACCGGCCGGGCGGCGCCTCGGCCCGCAGGACCGCGTCGAGCTCCGCCCCGCCCCACTCGATCGGCTGGAGCGTGGTGAACGCCCGGGCCAGCTCGTCGTGCTCGGCCGGGCTCCCGGGCCGGGCCACCAGGTGTCCGCTGAGGACGGACTGCGGGTCGTCGCGGTCCGGCTGGGCGCGCGGCGCCGGGCTGACCGTCGCGGCGACGTGGCCCGCGAACGCGTCGGGCAGCGGCTCGGGCGCGGCGACCGTGACCGAGAAGCGGAAGGCCGGCCCGTCGTAGCGGCGCAGCGCGTCGAGGTAATAGGGCTCGATGACCAGCGCGCCGCCGTCGGCGGAGAGCCTGGTGTGCCCGCCGACCTCGGTGGCCTGATCCATCGGTTGGGAGAGTCTGCGGTACCGCGTGCTCTCGGTCTCCAGCATCCGGCGCAACGCCTGCGGCACGCGGCCGGCGGTCAGCTCGATCGAGAGCGCCACCGGCGTCGGGTACTGCCGCAGCGCCTCCAGCAGCCCCTCCCACGAGTGCGGCTGCCGGCCGAACGGCTCCACGGCCACGTAGGCGGGGACTCCGGCGTCCATCCGCTCGGGCCGGGCCAGCCGGACCCGCTTGTGCACCTGCGCGAGGCCGCCGGGCGCGGGCACGAACGGCGACAGCACGTCACGGACGCGATCGGCGTCGTCCAGCGGCTCCACGCGCACGTGGTCGGGCACGTTCGCCAGCGCCGCCGCGAGCGACCTGGTCGCGACCCGGGCCAGGTCGGCGGTCGGCTGCTCGACCCGGCCCAGGAGGTACACCTCGATCCGCCCCGGCTCGCGATGCAGCAGGCGCAGCGCGACGGACGCCGACTCGGGCAGCGACAGGAACTGCCCGAGGTAGGCGGCCTGCTCGCCGACCGCCCGCCCCAGCCGCTCGGCCACGCCCAGGCGGGCGTACTCCGCGCGGCGGGACAGGTCGACGGCGGCGGTCACCTGGAGCGCGACCCAGGCCCAGACCCGGTCGGGCCCGCTCACCAGGTAGGGCACCGGGTCGGCGGGACCGCGCCGTTTCAGCTGATTTGGTTGGGGCCTATCGGCTCTGAACCCGGGTTCCAGCTGACTTGGTTGGGGCCTATCGGCTCTGAACCCGGGTTCCAACTCGCTCACTGCTGGTGCGGCGGGTACGGCGGGGCACTCATCGGCGGGGCACTCATCGGCGGCGCGCTCATGGGTGAGCCGGTCGGCGGCTGGTGTACCTGGGGCCAAGCGCCGGTGACGGGCTGCTGCATCGGGGCGATCCCGGGCGGGGCCAGCGGCGGGAGGCCGGTGGGCATCGGCGCCTCGGGCGTGATCTCGACCAGCCGGTTGGTCTCCTGCGTGGCCGCGAGATTCATGATCGCCGTCTGTACCCCGAGCCGCGTCACGCTGTGCGTGATCTCGCGCAGCGCCCGGATGCGGCCGCCGGTGATCGCGGACCGGTACGCCGTGCCGCCGGCCATGGCCCGGAAGCCGTCGCGCAGCGTGTGGCCGATCAGGACGATCGTGGAGCGGGACCGCCACATGGTCCAGCCGAAGTACAAATCGGTGCCGTATGTCTGGACGCTCAGCAGCGACTGGAGCTGCGTGTCGCCGAGGGTGAGCAGGTACTGCCCGGCGACCCGCACCGGCCCCATCCGGAACGGCAGCGCCCGCTGCCCGGCCGACTGGAGCATGTACCCGTACGCGGCCGCCCCGGCGGCCGCCTTGCCCTCGACCACCAGCGCGTACTCGGCGATCGGCTCCTTGATCGGGAAGAACAGCGTGACCACCCAGGCCGTGAACGCGAGCCCGATCACGACGGGAATCGTGATCATCGCGCCGCCGCTGGCCAGCGTCAGCCCCTCGATCGAGTCCGCGTTCGTGCCGGCGTTGAAGAACACGCCACACGTACAGCAGAGGATGACGAACGTGGCCAGCGACAGCACCAGGGCGACGTTGGCGGCGCGCACGGCGTGCGGCCGGATCTGCTTCCAGGTGACGCTGTCGTCGGCGAACTCGTCGGGCTCCCGGTAGGTGACCCGGGCGTTCCGGTAGGACGACTGCACGTCCTGCAACACCTGCTGCCAGGGGTCGGCGCCGCCGCCCCAGTTCTGCGTGGACATTGGACTCCCGGTGCGCTCACCATGACGCTCCGTGGCCCGGAGCAAGCGCCAATCTATGAAGCGCCGGTTCGCCGTCACAAGGTCACCGCGGGCATTCGCACCGATCGTCGAGCCCGGCCATCCGTAGGGCGGCCGGGGCTCGTCCGCCTCGCGCGCTATTCCGGTTCGCCGGCCGTCTGGGGGAGCGCGCTTGGACCCCACTGGCGCCACCGGCCAGGTCCGGTAGCATCGACGCAGCGCGATGCCGTGGGAGCCGGCCGACCGTGCCCGTCTGCCTTCACGAGGAGCTCCCCTTGCTTCGCAGAACGTTCCTTCCTGCCCTGATCGCCGCCCTTGTGGCCACGGTCGCCTTCATCCTCGTCCAGCCCGCCGGGCCCGCCGGTTCGGCGGCGGCGGCGCCCGTGCGCATCATGCCGCTCGGCGACTCCATCACCGCCGGCCCGGGCTGCTGGCGCGCCAAGCTCTGGCATCGGTTGCAGACCAGCGGCTACACGAACATCGACTTCGTCGGCGGGGTCTCCGACGGCGGCGGCTGCAACCCCGGCTACGCCTACGACTTCGACCACGAGGGCCACGGCGGCTACTCCGCGACCGGCATCGCCGACAACAACCAGCTCCCGCCCTGGCTGACCGCGGCCCGCCCCGACGTCATCCTGATGCACCTGGGCACGAACGACATGTGGGGCGGCTACATCCCGCTCGCGACCAAGCTGGCGGCCTTCACGAAGCTGGTCGGGCAGATGCGCGCCGACAACCCAGCCGTCAAGATCATCGTGGCCCAGATCATCCCGATGAGCCAGGCCGCCTGCGCCACCTGCCCGGCCGACGTGGTCGCGCTGAACAACGCCATCCCCGGCTGGGCGGCCGGCCTCACCACGGCCCAGTCGCCGATCACCGTCGCGGACCTGTGGACGGGCTTCGACGCGGTGGCCGACACCGGCGACGGGGTGCACCCGAACGACGCCGGCTTCCAGAAGATGGCCGACGCCTGGTACCCGGCCGTCACCCGGGTCCTGAGCGGAGTGACCCCGTCCGCATCCCCGTCGGCGTCCGCTTCGCCGTCTCGTTCCGCCTCCCCGTCCGTGTCCGCTTCGCCGTCTCGTTCCGCGTCCCCGTCCGCGTCCGCGTCTTCCGGCGGATCGCAGTGCGCCGCGACCTACCGGGTCATCTCCCAGTGGGGCGGCGCGTTCCAGGGCGAGGTGACGGTGACGAACACGTCGGCCACCACCTCGTCGGCCTGGACGACGACCTTCACCTTCGCCAACGGCCAGCAGGTGAGCCAGGCGTGGAACACCACGCTGACCCAGTCGTCGGCAACGGTGACGGCCCGCAACGTGTCGTACAACGGCGCCCTGTCCCCCGCCGCCTCCACCTCGTTCGGCTTCCTCGCCTCCTGGAACAACACCACGAACGCGACGCCCACCGTGACCTGCCGGCTGTCCTGACCCGGCGGAGGGCCGTTTTCCCGCGAGGAGAGCGGCCCTCAGCGGCCGCTGCGGGACTCGATGGCCTTGACGGTGCCGGCGAACGCCTTGGCCAGCACGCCCTTGCCGACGCTGCCGAGCAGCGCCCCGACCACGCGGCCCTTGAGGTTCTTGCCCTGCCGCACGACGACGGCGTCGATGTCGGTCCGTCCGTCGGGCCGGCGCGTGAACGTGTAGGTGTGCCCGGAGGCGCCGCCCCAGATGTTCGAGTCGGTCGTCCGCATGACGACCCGGTCGGTGTCCGACCAGTCGTACCGCAGCCGCTCCCAGATGCCGCCCGACCCCTCCGTGACGTCGGCGTAGGTGGGGCCGCGGTCGTGCACCCGGAGGTACTCGTCGGCGCTGTTGCCGAAGAGCTTCGAGCGGCCCGGCCCGAAGTCGGTGAGACCGGCGACGAACTGCTCGGGCGTCGCGGTGGTCGTGGCGTGCAGGTGGATCGTGGACATCGCAGGCTCCGTTGTGTGTTGAGGTCCGTGCTCACAGCCTGCGCGCACCGGCCCCCTCGCCGAACCCGTGGACGATCCTGGCCGACACCCTGGCCGACACTCCAGAGTTCGACGTCTGTCTATTGAAAATTTCCGACGATCGTGAGGTAATCGTCGAAGCTCTTTGCCAACCCGGCTGGAGCCACCCGGCGCACGGCACGGCCGGACCGGTCGTCCGGCGCCGATCACCCCCAAGGAGGCGCACCGTGACCCATCGACGGCTCGGCGCACTGGCGGCACTGTCCCTGGCGGCCGTACTGGTCACCACGGTCCTGACCGGCGGCCCGGCAAACGCTGCCACCGTCACCTACGGCCAGGACGTGTCCAGCTACCAGGGCAACGTGAACTGGTCCGCGCAGTGGAGCGCCGGTTCGCGCTTCGCCTACGTGAAGGCGACCGAGGGCACGTACTACACCAACCCGTACTTCGCCCAGCAGTACAACGGCTCCTACAACATCGGGATGATCCGCGGCTCGTACCACTTCGCGATCCCGAACGGCTCCGGCGGCGCCGCGCAGGCGGACTACTTCGTCGCACACGGCGGCGGCTGGTCGAAGGACGGCAAGACCCTGCCGGGCGCCCTGGACATCGAGTACAACCCCTACGGCGCCACCTGCTACGGACTCTCGCAGTCGGCGATGGTGAGCTGGATCCGGGCGTTCCTGAACCAGTACCACACCCGGACCGGCCGCTGGGCCGTCATCTACACGACCACCGACTGGTGGACCACGTGCACCGGCAACTACAGCGGCTTCTGGGCCAACAGCCCGCTCTGGCTCGCCCGCTACAGCAGCTCCCCCGGCACGCTGCCGGCCGGCGCGCCGACCTGGTCGTTCTGGCAGTACTCCAGCAGCGGCCCGTTCGCCGGCGACTCCAACCAGTGGAACGGCGCGCTGGACCGACTCAAGGTCCTGGCCTGCAACGGCGCCTGCTGAAGCAGCCCGCCGCCACCCCGTCGCTCAGCCGTGTGAGGGCGACGGGGTGGCGGCGCAGGGCGCCGCGCATTTGCGGTAGACGTAGCGGTCGCCGAAGCGCGGGGCGTTGGGGACCACCATCACCAGGCCGGTGACCCCGTCGTCCTGCCGCTCGGACACCAGGTCCTTGCCGAAGCCGTAGCCGATCTCCGGCGCCTTGTCGAACATCGCCCGCACGACGATCTGCCGATCGTCGGCCTGACCGGGATGCAGCCCGGTCAACTGCCACCGCCCAGTCGTGCCGATCCGGGCGGTGGCCTTGTCGAACCCCGGGGGCAGGGTCTTCTCGCCGTCGGTGAACGCCTCGTACGGCACGTTCGCCGCGGTGAAGGTGCCGTCGGCGGCGAACGTGACCGTCCCGTCGAGCTGCTCGTTGCGCCAGGTGCCGACCACGTCGTCGGTGGTCAGCGGCACACCGAGGTCCGGGCCCGGGTCGGTGATGTCGCCCACCAGGCCGCACGCCGTCGCCAGGACCAGTGCGGCCACCGCGAGCAACACCCTGCGCATCGCGCCAGTATCGACCCGGGCGCGGCTCAAAACCACTCCGACAACTTCTTGAGCGTCCCCTCGATGCCGTCGTAGACCTGCCGCGGCACCAGCGGGTCGCGCTGCGACGGGTTGCGCCAGGCCGTGTTCGGGTTGTCCGGGGCGAGCACGCGGTCGGCAACATGGTCGGTCGCCTTGTTGCCGACGAACGTCTCTCGCCAGCGGACGTCCTGCTGGAGCCAGCCCTCACCCGCCGCGGCGTCGTGGCCGTCACCGGCCGGCATGTCCGGCCCGTAGTCCTTGACCTTGTTGGGGTTGTAGGCCGCCGACGCCCACGTACTCGCGTTCGTCAGGTGGTACTCGACGACCGGCTGCCCGTTCGCGTCCTTGCCGACGATCTTCCAGGTCAGGTCGTAGGAGCCCATGAAGGCGATCGCGTACTGCTCGCCGCGCGTACCGTGGGTGATGATGCCCAGGCCGTTGTTCACGGCGGCGTCCGCGCGCTCCTGCGGGGTGTACCGCGCCAGGTGCCAGTCGTAGTGGTACTCCTCCCCGACGTTGTACATGCTGTTGGCGAGCGCCCACTCGATCACCCGCCGCGCCTCGTCGACCGGCTCCAGGCCCTTGATCTCCTCGGTGAACGGGTCGCCGTCGCTGAAGTACTCCCGCGTCGCGCACGGGTCGGCGGTCGGGCAGCCCTTCAGCTCGACCATGACCCACTCGAAAAAGAGTTCCTCCTCGGTCTTGTTGTTCGGCTTGCGGTACTCGCCGCCGGCGCAGTTCTGTGGCGACGACGAGCTGCATTTCCCGGTCGGGATGGGCGGCAGCACCGGCGGGGTCCACGGTTCACCGTCGTCGTCCGGCGGAAAGTAGGTGCCGTTGGGGTCGGTGAACGTGACCGGGTTGCCGCCGCCGTACGAGTAGCCGTTGATCTGGGCCGGGTCGGTGACGTCGAGCACCGGGTCGACCGAGATGAACCGCCCGGTGACCGGGTCGTACTCGCGGGCGCCGAGGTGCACGAGGCCGCCCGGGTCCTTCGTCTTGCCCAGGAAGCCGCGCTCGTCGGGCCAGGACGCCGGCAGCGCGCCGCGCTCGCCGCCGTACGGCAGCGTCCGCCGCCAGGTGATGGCGCCGGTCGCCGCGTCGACCGCGCAGCCGTTGGTGTTGTGCAGGTCCGCGAAGGTGTAGCTGGTGCCGGCCGGGGTGCGGGTGGCCACGTTGTGCCCGGCGAAGGTGTAGAACCGCTTGCCGGTGACCGCGCGGGTGGCGAGGTCGAGCCGCAGCTCCATGCCGTCGAGGTACAGCGTGGTCGCGCCCCCCTCCGTGCGCAGCAGGCGGTTGCCGTCCGCGTCGGTGAGGTACGTGGTGTCCGCGCCGTTCTTCGAGTGGCGCTGGAGCCGGCCGGAGGCGTCCCAGGTGAAGCTCTCCGACGTGCTGCCCTGGGTGCGGGTCAGCAGCGCACCGCGGGCGTCGTACGTGTAGTCGACGGTGCTGCCCCCGCCGGTGCGGTCGACCGAGGTCAGGGTGTGCGCCTGGCTCGTACCGGCTGCCGGGTAGTGGTAGTTCTCGGTCACCGCCGCACCCACCGCCGGGTACGTCGTCTGCGAGGTGCGCTGCCCGACGTCGTCGAAGGTCCAGGACTGGTGGTAGGCGGCCGGGCCGCCGACCCCGGTCGCCGCCGGGCCGGTCGAGCAGAGCGCCGGGTCGGTGACCGTCGTGCTCCACGCCTCGGTCATCCGCCGGTAGCCGTCGTAGCTGAAGCACTGCGTGTCGACCGGCCCGCCTGCGGGCGTGTCGGCGATGGCGAGCACGTTGCCGGCCTCGTCGTAGCTGTAGTGCGCGTCCATGTCGACCGCCGCGGCGCTCTCGCGGTCGACGCGCACGCCGGTCTGCCGCCCCGTGCCCCGTTCGTAGGAGAACGTCGCCCAGGCCTTCTTCCCGCTGCCGTTCCAGAGGGTGTACTGCAGCAGGCCGCCGGCTGTGTCGTAGTGGGTCGCGTTCGTGGCGTCGTTGACGACGTAGGACGTCAGGCCGGTCAGCGACACCGGCCGCTGGAGCTGGTCGTAGCCGATGGTGATGCTCTCGGCCGGCAGGCCGCCGCCGGTCGGCTGGCCGATCGTCTGCACCGTGCCGTCGGGGTTGTAGGTGGTGCTGAAGTCGTAGGTCTTGGCCAGCTCGACGCCCGCCGCGGTTGGGATCGTGTAGCTGGTCTTGAGCGGGTTGTAGAGCGCGTCGCGCTGCGGGACGGTGATCGTGTACGCGGCGGTGCCGGAGTAGCGCACCGTGCCGGACAGCTGCCCCTTGTAGAAGCTGTCGTAGACCCACATCGCGACCTTGGTGCCGGTGTTCACCTTGCCGGTCCACTCCGACGTCTTCCGGCCGATCGCGTCGTAGACGTAGCTCGTCACGGCGTGACGGGCGTCCTCGGCCGAGGTCATCCGGTTGAGCGAGTCGAACGTGAACTTGGTGGTGCCCGCGTCCGGGTCCACGGTCTCGACCAGGTTGCCGCGCTGGTCGTACGTGTAGCCCCAGGTGTTGCCCATGGCGTCGGTCATCGTGGCGAGCTTGCCGTTGGGCGCGTAGGTGTAGGTGATCGCCGTCGACGTGGCGCCGGGCACCCGCCCGGCGTACTGGCGCAGCGTCGTGGTCTGCCCCTGTGCGTTGACGACGGTCGTGCGGGCGGCGCCGCCGGTCGGCGGCAGCGTCGTGGTGCTCGCACCGTCGTAGACCGTCCGGGTCCGCCAGCGCTCGTCGCCGGCGACGACGTAGATGTCGTCGGTCTGGCGGTCGACGCCGTCGTAGAGGTACTTGTGCGCCCCGTCCGTCGACCCCTCGGGCACGGTGAGCACCAGGTCACCGGCGGCACCGACGGCGAAGTAGTTGCCGGTCTGGGTGGCGACGCCGCCCCGCGAGTTGTAGACGGTGTCGGTGAGCAGCCAGCCGCCGATCGCCTCCGACTGCACCTGCCGCACCCGCAGCCGGCTGTCCAGCAACTGGTAGCTGGTCGCGTAGGTGCCGTCGTTGCGTACCTTCTGGGTGGTGATGACGGTCGGCTTGTCGGCCCTGACGTTGTACGCGTACTTCGAGTTCGGCGTGTTGTTCAGCGTCCTGGGCCGGTTCGGCAGCCACACCGCGGTGAGCCGGCCGAGCGGGTCGTAGGCCAGGTCGGTCCGCCGGAGGTTCGGGTCGGTCGTGGTGACGGCGAGGCCGTACGCCGGGTTGGTGTCGGTGACCGTGACGTGGCCCACGGCGTTCTTGATCGTCGTGCGGGTGTTGAGGCCGTTGGTGAACACGTAGGTGGTCTCGGTGGTCCCGCCGTTGGGGTCGACGGTGCGGACCTGCCGGCCGTAGCCGTTGACCGTGATGGTCGTCGTCAGGTACTTCGTCGTCGTCCCGTCGTCGCTGTCGAGGTTGCCGATCTCCGTGACGTCACCCTTGGTCGGCGCGGCGCCGTAGGCCTGCCCGTCGTAGGTCTTGCGCTCGGAGAACAGCAGCTGGGTGCGGCGGTTCGGGGTCTTGCCGCAGTCGACCGAGAACTTCTCGGTGAGCTTGGCGTACCGGTGGATGTAGGCGGTGTCGTTGTCCAGGTACGACGTCCTGGTGCACTGGTCGTCGGCCGGGGTGCCGACGTCGCCGAGGTTCTCCTCGGTCAGGATCCGGCCCCAGGTCTGGTCGTAGGTCGAGACGATCTTCGTCTCCCGCCACACCGGGGCGCCCTGCGCGGTCGGGGTGAGCGCGGTGAGCTGGCGGACCGTGGCGTGCTTGACCATCCACGAGCGGCGGGTGCCCCACGTCTCCGTCTGGGTGTGGGTGTACCACAGCACCGGCACGTTGAGCGCCTTCGAAACCACCTGCGAGCCGTTGTAGGTGATCGTCTCCAGCTCGAAACCGTTGAGCTCTTCGGTGTCGGTGTAGACGTTGCCGAGGTCGTCGGTCACCTTCACCGACCGCGTCCCGCCGCCGGGCGCCTCGTCGCCGTCCATGCCGCGGAAGAAGTAGTGCTCGGTCTTGGTCGTCAGCGTCTGCTGGTCGCCGGAGCGCACGGTGACCTTCGGGTAGCCGCGCCACTGCGACCAGGTGCGGTCCTCGTCCTTGGTGATGCCATCGGGCGCCGGCTTGCGCCACGCCCCGCCGCCGATCGGGTCCTGCGTGCCGAAGCCCTGGTTGCTGTACTCGTAGCTGGTGACCTCGTCGGAGTTGCCGCCGGTCGGATCGGTCTGGACGACCTGGGCGATGACGTACTTGTGGAACCAGTCGGTGAGGTCGTCGTCGGTGCCGAAGGGGTTCCACTTCACCGGATAGCACCGGCGGGTGCTGTTGCCCTCGGTCGGCACGTTGCCCGGGCCGCAGTCGGCGGGCGCGTAGTTGAACTGCACCTGGGCGCCGGTGTCGGTGACGACCGAGCTGAGCCGGAACCGGTTCAGCGGCGCGAGCATGTCGGTGGGTGTGTCGATACGGTTCGGCAGCTGGATGCCCTGGAGCAGCACCGGTGGCATGTCCGCAGTCCCGCCGTAGAGGCCGCTGTGGTCGATCCGCCCGAGCCACAGCGTGCGCGAGCCGTCGCCGTTGTCGGTGAACGAGTGGCCCAGCCGCCACTGCTCGACCGGCGTCCAGCCCGAGCCCTCGCGGATGTCGGTGGTGATGGTGGTGAGCCGTTTGCGGGTCCAGAACGTCGCCGACGCCTGGTCGTTCTTGCAGTGCGTGCCGGGCGTGCAGGCGCGGTCGAACGGCACGTCCGGCCAGGAGTTCGCCGTGTCGGCGGTCAGCTGGTCCTCGGCGCAGGTGATCGCCCCGCCGGGCAGGCACCGCTCGACGGTGTCGAAACGGACCCGGGCGGGCGCGTCGGTGGCGTAGACGGTGCCGTCGGCCTGGCCGTAGTCGATCCGCTTCAGGTAGCCGCCGCGCACGTACTGGGCGCCGTTGACGTCGGTCTTGCCGCCCTGGGCGTAGGCGTTGAGCTCCTTGCCGTAGAAGTAGGCGATGACGTTGCCGTGCGGGTCCTTGACGTAGTCGAGGTTCCACCGCCAGCCCTGGTCGCAGAACGAGTCGAGCCAGCCCGAGCTGCGGTAGCACGGCTCGCCGTTGTCGTCGCCGGAGATCGGGACCGTCCAGGTGGAGCCGGTCTCCTCCTTGTTCGCGGTCCAGCCGGGCAGCCGGTTGAGGCCGAAGAAGTACTGGCTGCCGTCGGTGGTGGTGACCTTCCAGTGCTCGCCGTCGTTGTCGCCGTTCGTGGCCCCGGTCAGCCGCTCGACCTTGGTGCCGTCGTCGTTCGACAGCTTCCACAGGTTGTCGTTGACCTTCACCAGGTCGCCGGAGTGGCCGGCGAGCTGGAGCGAGGCGTTCTGCATCGCCCAGCACTGGTCGCCGTAGTGCTCGTGCCCGTCGTCGGCGCACGCCTTGTACCGCCGCTCGATGTACCCCGGCTCGTAGGCGAAGCCCTCACCGATCCACGAGCCCTGGTTGTTCGTGTTCGACGTCCGGCCGTCCACGCCCTGCGAGGAGTACCCGAGCGAGACCTCCGGGGCGAGCCCGCCCGGCACCGGCGGCAGCCGCAGCGGGTAGCTCCAGGACAGCGCGCCCGACGAGGCCGACACGTCCCACTTCGACGACGGGTTGAGCTTGGTCGCCGCGTAGCTGCCCTGCGAGGAGGTGTCACCGGCCTCGGCGGCGAGCAGCGTCGTCGCGCCGGTCGCCGTGACGGTGGCGGTGAGCCGCCGGTTCGCGGTGTCGTTCGTCGTCGGCACCGTCTCGCGGCGGCACTCGGGCCGGTCGGGCGTGCTCAGCGCGCACGCCGGCAGGCGGACGAAGTGCAGCCTGGCGCCGTAGTCGCCGCCGAAGGCGTTCGCGAAGCCGGCATAGTCGATCTCGACCTGGACAGTACCCCCGGAAGCCACGCCGTCGGTCCGGTTCACGGCGAGCAGCGTGCCCCGGACACCGGCCCGGGTGGCGGTGGCGTGGTGCAGCACGCCGACGTGGACCGCGGCCGGGGTCGCCGCGGCCGAGAGCGCGCTGGCCCCGCCGCCCGGCGCGACCGTGGTCGCGGTGACCGCCATCCCGCCGAGGGTGACCCTGCGCGGCCCGCCGGTCAGGTCGAGGTCGGCGCCGGCTGGGTCGGGCCAGGTGACGGAGGGCGCGGCGGTAACCGCGGCGGCCGCGGCGGCGTCGCTGAGCGGGCGGCGGCGGGTCGCGACCGGGGTCGCCGGCGCCGCCTTCCGGACCTGCACCGCGGGGGCATCGCGCCGCGGGGGCGGCGCGGCCTCGCTCGCTTCCGGCACGCCGGCGGCGAACAGCGCGAGCACGCACACAGCCGCGATGCGCGCGACGGACATCATGCCTCCCACGGGCCTAGAGCTCGGCAACTTCGGTCAGGGTGTTGAGCTGCTGCACGGTCGCGGCAGCGAGCGGGCCGCTGTAGACGCGGACCTCGTCGACGACGCCGGCGAGGGCGCCTCCCCACACGCTCGCGGTGAGGGACCGGCCGATCTGCAGGCCGCCGGTCGCGGTCCACGGGGTCGCCACGTTGCCGGCGGTGCCGATGAGCTGGCCGTCGGCGTAGAGCTTGAGCTGCTGGTAGGCCGCGTCGTAGGTGACGACGACGAACTGCCCGGCGGAGGCGCCCGGGTCGGGCCGCGACACCGCGCCGTCGCCGGTGACGACCGTGGTCGCCGCGCCGTCGGCATCGGCGGCGCTGACCGAGGCGCGCCAGAGCGCCCCGCCGGCGCCGTCCGGCACACAGCCCACGGTGAGGGCGCCCGCGTGGGTGCCGGGCAGGGACAGCAGCGTCATCGGCGCGGCCGTGCAGTCGGTGGCGACCTGGACCCGGGCGGCGGCGGAGAAGCTGCCGTTGGTGGCGACCACCGGCCCCGCGGTGGCGGCATAGCCCGTGGCGCCGTCGAGAACGAGGTGGCCGTCGCCGACGAGCGGGCTGGGCGCGAACGGGTCGTCGGGATTGCGCATATAGACGGTGGCCCCGCCGTACAGGCCAAGCTCCAGGGCCGGGTCGATCTCGGTGCCGCCGCCCGCGCCGGGCGGGCCGTAGCCGGCGCTCTTGGCGACCAGCGGGGGCTGGTCGTCGACCGGCGTCGCGGCGTCGAGGTCCCAGTAGCCGAGCCGCTTGGTCAGCAGCGTCGGCAGCACCTGCGCCTCGCCCGGCACCACGGCCCGGTCCCAGATCTTGATGTCGGCGACGTCGCCGTTGAGGCTGTCGCCGTAGATGCCCGAGCGGATGTACCGGCGGCCGACCTGGATCGGGCCGTGCGACGACCACGGCGAGCGCCACGAGCCACTGCCGGCCTGCACACCGTTGACGTACATCGTCTGGCGCAGCGTCACGTCGTCGTAGACGACGGTCAGGTGCGTCCACTTGCCGGCCTCCGCGACCGGGCCGGCGACGTTCCACGAGCCGAGCGACTGCACGTCGTTGACCGGGACGTTGGCGAACCAGCGGCCGGTCGTCGGCGCGTAGGCGACGATGAACCCGGGCTCGCCGGAGCCGTCCTGAGACAGGATGGTCTGGTACCGCGTGAGGTCGTTGAGCCGGACCCAGAGGCTGACCGTGAAGCTGTGTCCGGTGTCGACGACCGTCGACCCGGTCGACAGGCCGCTCGTGCTGACGCCGTTGAACCGCGCCGCCCGGTCGGCCGCGCCGCCCGGCCCGGCCACGCCGAACTGGGCGGCCGCCCCGGCGGTCAGCGGGCTGGCGCCGGCCGTGTCGGCAGCGGTCGGCGAGCCGGTGGCGTCGTCGAGCCGCCAGCGCGCGATCGGAGCGGTGCCGGCCGCCACCCGGAACGTGCAGCTGCTGATGTCGGACTGCTTGCCCGCGTGGTCGACCGCCACCACGTTCACCGTGTGCGGGCCGTCGGTCTGCGGCTGCCAGGCGACCGAGACCGGGCCGCCGTCAAAGGCCGGGTTCGCCTTCAGCGTCGGCGTCGGGTTGGTGTCGAACCCGTAGCGGTACTCCACGACGTCGGTCGCCGCGCTGTCGAACGTGAACGTGCCGTACCGCCCGACGCCCGCGTGCCAGGTCTGGTCGTCGACGCAGGCGACCGCGTTCGCCGTGCCGTTGTCTGCCGCGTCTCCCGGCAGGTACTGCGGTGAGTCGATGTCCGGCCCGGACGGTTTCGTCTTGTCGAGGATGAACTCGCAGACACTGCCGCCGTTGTCCGAGGACCACGGCCCGGTCGCGGTACCGTCGCCGGCCCGGACCTTCCACGACACGACCGTGTTCTCCGGCAGCGCCGGGACGCCGGTGCCGGGGTCGGCCAGGTTGTAGCTGAACGTGGAGCCGTTGGCGAGCTCGGAGGAGGTCCACGACCTCGACTGCGCGGTGCCGCCCTCGGTCCAGTTCACCTGGAACTCGGCCCGCAGCGGCTCGGCGTCGGCCGTGTCCGGGTCGGTCAGCACCGCCTTGAGGGTCGGCAGCGAGCTCACGTACGGGCGGGACGCCCCGGCGACGCAGGCGCCGCCCGGGTTGAGGCTCAGCGCGGACAGCGCCGGCCGGTCCGGCGCCCGGTTGTACTTCACCGACAGCACCGCGTTGTTGCAGAACCGCTTCAGGTGCAGGTAACTGGACTCGTTGTCGGCGCGGATCAGGAACGTGGTCTTGGACCAGCCGCTGTTGGCCGCGGTGGACACGGCCTCGAACGCGTCGAACTCGGTGTTGCGGGTCGCCCCTGTCTCGCAGCCCGTGGTGCCGGTGGGTGCGATCGTCTGCTGCTTCACAAAGCCGGACATGCCGGCGCCGCCGGGCATGTTGTTCCAGTTCGTGGCGCTGGTGATGAGGGCACCGCCGCTGCCGGCGCGGTACAGGCTGACGTTGCGCGGCGTCGAGTCGTACGTGTGCTGGAGCGTGACCCGGAACTTCGCCTCGAGGATCGTCATGCCGCTGAACGCGGTCGGCAGGACGTAGAACAGGCGCTTGATGCGCGAGCTGTTGCACACCTGGCCGGAGACGCCGACCGGGCAGTAGCCGACGCGCTCGTTGTTCTCGCCGGAGAACTTCCAGTACTCGTCGTTGGGGTAGCCGGAGTCGGTCATCGTCCACGACTCGTTCGAGCCGCCCGACGTGAAGGGGTCGACGTAGACCGGGTAGGTGGTCGCCGGCGAGTCCAGCACGGTCGCGTCGGGCACCAGCGTCAGCGCGCCGGCGTCGACCGCCAGGCCGACCGGTGCCGTGGCCGCGCCGTCGGGGGCGCCCGCCGTCAGGTCACCGTCGGGTGCGGCGACGGCGGAGTCCCACATCCGGGCGGGCGGCGTGTCGAACACGACGCCGCCGGTGGCCGAGTCGGCCAGGACCAGCCCGCCGTCGGCGGTGACCCGCGCGGTGATCAGCCGCAGGTCGAGGCCGAGGCGCAGCCGGCGCAGGCCGGGGTTGCGGGCCGCCTCCGCGGTCCGGACGACGAGGACGTGGGAGAAGCCGGTCACGCCAGCGCGGACGACGAGGTCGACGCCGGGCAGCGCGTCGCGGTACGTCGCCGTGGCCCCGGACAGCTCGGGCGCGGGCAGGCGGCCGGGCCAGACGAGCCCGTAGCGCCGGCCCGCCCGTTCGACCGAGGCGAACGTGCCGGTGCCGCCGCCGGACAGGCGCAGGCCGGTCGTGGCCGCCCGGCTCCCGATCGAGCCGTCGGGGTGCCGCACCA
The DNA here is from genome assembly GCF_022095675.1 of Dactylosporangium sp. AC04546. GTDB lineage: Bacteria > Actinomycetota > Actinomycetes > Mycobacteriales > Micromonosporaceae > Dactylosporangium. The sequence goes on from NZ_JAHYSG010000035.1 coordinate 30,836, forward strand.
GGGTCGCGTCGGCCGGCACCCAGCGGCCGTTCTGCGCGACGTTGACCGGCTGTTGGTAGACCAGCCGGGTCAGGGTGCCGTCCGGGTTGGCGTACACCTGCTGGCGCTCGGCCCGCAGGCCGGTGACCTCGACCGGCTTCCCGGCCGCGCGGGCCGCCGTCGCCGCGGCCGCGACCGTCTGCGGCGCCGCCGGCGCCCTGCCGGTGCCGCCCGGCATCGCCTGCACCTCAGGCCGGTCCGTTCGGGCGGGCGTGGCCGCCCAGGCCGTCGCGCCCACCAGCACCGCGACGAGCGCGGCCGTCACGCCCCGGCGCACCCGGGCCGCTGCCCGGCGCCGTACCCGCCGAGGCGACCCGTCCCCGTTCGTCGACACCGTCGATCCCTTCGTCGTCCTGTCCGAACCGTTGCCATACATCGCCGTCAGCCCAGCGCCGAGCCGAACGCGGTCACCGTGGTCGGGATGCCGCCCTGGCCGGGCGTGTAGGTGCGGGTCGGGGCCGCGCCGCCGGTGGCCAGGCTCGACCACGGGATGACGTACACCGCCCGGTTGATCCACACGACCGGCACGAGAAGGTTGGTGCCGTCGCTCGCGAGCCAGCCGCCGAGCAGCTCCTGCCCGGCCGGCGAGCCCGGCAGGGCGCCCGAGCGGCGCTCGACAAGCACGCTGGAGGTGAGGATGTTGGTGCCGCCCGCGAAGACGCGGATCGCCCCGCTGTCCACCGTGGAGCCCCGGTCCTTGCCGGCCAGGCCCACCGCGATCAGGACTGTGGAGGCCGAGGCCTCCGCCGCCGGGTCGCGGTTGACCGCGACGACCCGCCGGCCGAAGTAGGCGCCCGCCTGGTCGCCCTCGCCCACGCCGGGTGTGCCGCCGCCGACGGTGCCGACGTGGACGGCGCCCGCGTTGGTCACGACGTACTGCTGGACCATGCCGGCGTCGACCGCGGTGCCGATGTCCTCGCCGGGCACTCCGACGACGAGCAGCGACTCGACGGCGCCCGCCGGGGAGCCGGGGCGGCGGTACGGCACCATCGCGATCGCCGTGCCGAAGCCGTCGCCACGCTCGGGCGACTCCGCGCCGTAGGTGTCGTCGCCCTGCACGAGGCAGCGGACCCCGACCGGCGCGGTCGCACCCGAGTTGTGGTTGAGCAGGCAGACCGACCCGGCGAACTCGGAGCCGGCGCCCTGCGCCTCACCGGGGGAGGCCACGGCGATGTGGTACGGCGACGCGGTGACCGCGGTGCCGGTCCGGTCGTCGGTCTCGGCGCCCTGCGGGGACTGGCCGTCGAACTTCACGTTGACGGTGCCGCGCAGGTAGTGCACGGTGCCGGCGTCGAACACGCTCCCGACGTCCTCGCCGGGCGCGCCGATGACGAGGTACGGCTCGTTGGCGGCGGTGGTGCCGCCGGCCAGCGAGTAGCCGAACCAGTCGCCCGCCTCGGTCTGGTCGGGCACGGTACCGCGGCCGTTGGGCAGCGCGGCGCCCTGCGTCACCACCATGGTCGCGGGGCCCTTGGCGAGTCCCTGCGGCGAGCCGTAGAGCAGGTAGACGGCGCCCGAGTCGGCCTGGCCGTTCGAGTCGCGCATCGGCGCGCCGACCGCCACGTCGGCACAGCCGTCGAGGTTCGCGTCGTAGACGGCGAGACTCGTGCCGAACTCGTCGTTCGCGGCGGCCGTCCCCGGTACACCCTCGACGCCCACCTGGAGCGTCCGCACCGCCCCGCTCGCGCCGTCGACCAGGATCACCGCGCCCGCGTTGGCCAGGCTTCCGGCGGGAGACTTCGGGTCGCCGATCAGGCGGTCGGCGACGCCGTCGCCGTTGACGTCGCCCGGGGTCAGCGTCGCCGGGCAGCCGGCCGCCTGCGGGTCGACGACGGCCGTGGCGAACTCGCACCACGGCGAGGTGACCGAGGTACTGCCGTCGCTGACGGTCACCCGCCACTGGTACGCGCCGCCGCCGGCGAGCTGCCCGGTCGGGACCTGGGTGGAGGCGGTCGCCCCGGAGGTCACACCGGACACCGTCGCCGAGCCGATCTGGGCGGTACCGCCGACGGCCCACCACTCGAAGACGGCCGACATCGGGTCGTTCTCGGTGTCGCTCGCCGTGGCCGACAGGCGCGGCACGACCGAGCCGATCGTCGGGCGGCCCGACCCGGTGACGCAGGCCGAGGCCGGCACGGTGGCGCGGGCGGTCACCGTCGGGGTGGCGTTGTAGGTGACGCTCAGCTTCGGGCTGTTCGTGGCGTCGTTGAGGTACCGCTTCCAGGTGTTGTGGTTCGTCTCGTCCAGCGCCTTCAGGCCCAGCGTGACCGCGGTACAGCAGCCGAGGCCGATCGTCGAGGCCCAGGCGGTGATGTCGAACGAGACGTCGTTCGGCCCGCAGCTGCCGGTCATGTCCGACCGGTAGGCGGCCGACGTCGTGCCGATCTGGCTGCCCCAGCCGGTGCCGCTCGCATTCCAGCCGGTGTTCCAGGTCGTCGACGCGGTGATCGGCGGGGTCCAGAACAGCCCGACCGCCCCCGGCCCCTGTGAACAGGTCACCCCGGACCAGCGCTGGGCCAGGGTGAACGTCGCCGAGGTGACCTTGCCCTTGCCCATGAAGCCGCTCGTGTCGAGTTCGAACACGGGCCGCATGGTGAACACCGGCGACTGCCAGTCGGACAGGCCGACGCGGGCCAGGCCGTTGGTGCCGTCCGTCGAGGAGAAGGTGCCGTTCGGGGCGTCGTAGTACGACTGGTCGGGGCTGGACTTGCTCAGCTCGGTCCAGTGGTTGCGCGCGCCGACCACGGTCGGGTCGATGACGACCGGGTACTCGACGGCGTCGTCGTCGAGCATCGCCGTGTCGGGCGTGAGGACGAGGTCACCGCCGTCGACCGCGAGCTGGACCGGGCGGGTGCGGGGCACCACGTCACCGGCCTCGTTCACCCGGCCGGCCTGCAGCAGCCGGTTGCGGGCCGTGACGTCGGAGGAGTCCCACATCAGCGGCGTCCCGGCGGCGAACACGACGCTGCCCGCCTCGTCGACAGCCCGCATACCGCCGGACGGGTCGCGCTGGATCGTCAGCCCCTCGCCGATGAGCCCGAGCCGCAGTTGCCGGACCGACGCCTGCCGGGCGGCCGCGCGGTTGCGCACCACGACGTGCTCGGCGAAGCCGTCCACACCCGCCACGACGCGCAGGTCGACGCCCGGCAGCACGTCCGGGTAGGTGGCGACGTTGCCGGACAGCACCGGCTTGGGCAGCGTGCCCTTCCACCCCACCGAGAGGCGGCGGCCGTTGCGGTCCGCGCGGATCAGTGGCGCGCCCTTGCCGCCGCCCGAGAACACCATCGGGAAGGTCGCAGCTCGCGGCGAGATCGTGCCGTCGAGGCTCGTGACGAGCGTCGCGTCGGCGGTCGTCCAGGTGCCGTCCGCGGCCTTCGCGAACCGCGTGCGGACCGAGGACTCCCAGGTGTACGTCCCGTCGGGGTTGGCGAAGGTCTGCGACGTCTCGTCGGTGGCGTCGGACACCAGGACCCGGCCCGAGCACCGCCGGGCGGCGTCCGCGGCGGCCGTCCGCCCGGCCACCCCGGCGGGACAGGTCACGGCGCGCGCCTCCGGCCGGCCGATCGTCCGATCGGTGCCGGTCACATCGACGGCTACCAGCACGCCGAGCAGCAGCACGAGGCTGAGTGAAAACGTCAGATGACGCGCAGAACCGCGTGTCCGCATGGACTCCCCCGCGTTCCGGTCCAGTGGATTGTGGTCCGAAGCGTAGGGTCCGCGACGCTCCGCGCGGGAGCCCAGCGATCGATGTTGGCGGAACTCTGCCAACCCTTGACACGGCCACCGTGGCGACCGGACGATTCACCGCGACTGAACGCAGCCTTCGGAACACCGACCGCTGTCAGGACCACGGGGGATCGACATGGACCTCACTCAAGGACCCTTAGTCATCGAGGATCTTGAACGCACGCTGCTCTACCTGTGCCTCTACGATCTGCGCGACCACGAGATCGGCGAGCGCCTCTTCATCAGCGTGCGGACCGTCCAGCGCCGCCTGGAGCGGCTGATGGCCCTGGCGGGCGCGGAGAACCGCTTCACGCTCGGCGCGCGGGCGACGAAGCTCGGCTGGATCGACCCGGGCCTGCCGGCCGCCCCCACCCCGAAGCACCAGTGACCCTCGGCGGGGTGTGATGTAGCCGACACTGGCGACTTCCGGCCGCCCCGGGCGTCAGTTCAGGGGATAAAAAGATCAAGGCCGTCTTCCCTCTGGGAAGACGGCCCGTAACCTTACTGCGTTTGTAGCGGGGACAGGATTTGAACCTGCGACCTCTGGGTTATGAGCCCAGCGAGCTACCGAGCTGCTCCACCCCGCGTCGGCTTGTTCACATTAGCGCACCCTCGTCCGGACTTCCAAATCTTGAGGCTGTCCCGTGGCCTGGGTCACCCGCAGGCCTGAGGAAGAGGCCCGCGACGGCCGAATTCCGGTCACCCACAAGGCGGACCGAGCCGAGCCACCGCCCGAGCGTGCCTCACCCGCCTGCCGGGGGCAAGCCCAGGACCCGGCGCCCGACGGCCGCAAGGAGGGCCACCCGCGGCTACGGGGGTCCCACATACACAGCCACTCCAGTCGGCCGGGCCGAGGGAGCGGGAGCGCGTGGGCGCCGCAAGACCAAGGGCTTGACCACGGTCGCGTCAAGGCCACCCAGGCCCCGGTCAGGGCACGCCGAGCGGCCGTTGAACGGTCACCCGCGACCATGCGGGGCACCGCCAGACGATGGCGGGCCGTGGGCCAGAAAACCATGAGCCAGAAAGCCGTGGGCCATAAAAAGGCCGGGCGGGGCTGCGCTGCGCAGCCCCGCCCGGCCCTGGAACCGTTTGGGTCAGCCCGACGGGGCGACGCTGACCGTCGGCGTGGCTCCCGGAGACGCGGAGCCGCCCGGGGAGGCCGACGCGCCCGGGGACGCGGACGGCGACGCCGTGGCGCCGGCCGCCTTCACCGCCTCCTCGTAGCGGCCGATCGCGTCCTGCAGGGCCTTGAGGGCCTTGCCGTACGCCTCGAAGTCACCCGACAGCTGGGCGGCCTTGAGGTCGGCGATCGCCTTGTTCATCGCCGCGATCGCCTCCTGGACCGCGGGTGTGGACGGGGCGCCGGTCGTCGGGTTCGACGGCTGGGGGTTGCCCTCCGTCGACGGGACCGGCGCCTGGCCGGTCACCTGTTTGACCAGCTGCTCCAGGCCGAGCGCCAGGGTGTCGGCGTAGGCCTTGTACTGCGGGCCATACGCCACCAGGACCTTCTGCAGGGTCGGGAACGTCTTGTCGTTCTTCGTCCGCAGGTAGATCGGCTCGACGTACAGCATGCCGTTGGCCACGGGTAGCGACAGCAGGTTGCCGTAGATCACGTCGGAGCTCTGGGACGAGAACTGGGTCAGGTCACGTCTGGCGTCGGAGATGCCTGTCATGACGCTGTGCATCTGGTTGGGGCCCTGGATCGCCGTGTTCGGCGGCAGCTCCAGGATCTCGAACCGCGGCTTGCCGTCGACGTACGACGCGGACATCAGCGAGGCCAGGTTGCCCCGCTTCTGCGGCGCCATCGCCGCCGTGAGCTGGAACCGGGTGGTCTCCTGGTTCGGCAGCTTGGCCACGATGTAGTACGGCGGCTGGTCGGCCGACGGGTTGGCCGGGTCCTTCGGGACCTCCCAGAAGTCCTGGCCCGAGAAGAAGCCCTCCGGCGACGTCACGTGGAAGCGGCTGAGCAGGTCGCGCTGGACCTTGAACTGGTCCTCCGGGTAGCGGAGGTGGTCCATCAGGTCCTTGGAGATCTCCGAGCGCGGCTTGACGAGCTTGCCGCCGAACGCCTTGTTCCACGTCTTGAGCACCGGGTCGGTCTCGTCGAACTCGTAGAGCTTGACCTCACCGGTGTAGGCGTCGACGGTGGCCTTGACCGAGTTCTTGAGGTACGTGACGTCCTGCCGCGGCTCCGGGAACAGCCGGCCGCTCGTGGAGGAGTCCTGGATCGCGGTGTTCCAGTCGATCCGCTGGGCGTACGGGTAGGTGGCCGACGTCGTGTAGCCGTCGATGATCCACTGGATCTTGCCGTCGACGACCGCCGGGTACGGGTCGGAGTCGAGGGTCAGGAACGGCGCCACCTTGCGCACCCGGGACTCGGGGTCGCGGATGTACATCACCTTGGAGTTGTCGTTGAGCACGCCCGACAGCAGGAAGTTGGTCTCCCGGAAGTAGGCCGCGTAGAGCAGCCGGCGCCCGAAGGAGCCGACCTTCACGCCGCCGCTGCCGTCATACGTCGAGTACTGGTCCTGGCCGCCGGACGGGCGGTCGAACTCGGCGTTGCGGTCGTTGGGGTTGGCCCGCCCGACGATCGCGTAGACGTCGCCCATCTGCTCGCCGTAGTAGATCTGCGGCTTGTCGACCGGGATGTGGTCGGTGTCCGACGCGCACTTCTGGCCGGCCTGCTCCACGCCCTTGTCCTGCTCGCTGAGGAAGCCGGAGACGTAGAACGGCTGGCCGCTGCAGACCACCTGGTTGGCCGGCGCCGCCACGAACCCGTAGCCGTGGGTGTAGACGCTGTGCCGGTTCTGCCAGTTGTTCTGCTGCAGCTGGTCGTAGCGGATCTCGCGCACGCCGACGACGTAGTCCTGGGTCTTGCCGTCGACGGTGTAGCGGTCGATGTCGAGCTTCGGGTTGAACTCGTAGAAGCCGCGGACCTGCTGCTGCTGGGTGTAGGTCTCGCCGACGACGTTGGGGTCGAGGAGCCGGATGTTGGTGACCGTCTCGTCGGTGCCGGACGTCAGGTTGGTCGGCGGGTTCTGGTTCTGCGCCTTGTACTCCTTGACCTCGACGCCGTTGAGCCCGTAGGCGTCTCGGGTCGCCTTGATCGCGCGGTCGAAGTACACCTGCTCCTTCTGCAGCTGACTCGGCTTGACGGTGAACGACTGCACCGCCGCCGGGTAGATGCCGCCGACCGCCACCGCGGAGAGCGCCAGCAGCCCCAGCGCGAGACCCGGCCAGACCAGGTTACGCATGAAGGCGTTGGAGAAGACGAGGATCGCGATCGCCACCACGATCGAGATCCAGGCGAGGATCTCCTTGGCCGGCAGCAGCGCGTTGATGTTGGTGTAGCCCGCGCCGTAGAGCTCCTGCGTGGGGAACTTGTCGAGCAGCAGGCCCCGCCGGTCGAGGAAGTACGCCGCGGCCTTGAGCAGCACGAACGCCGCCACGAGCGCGGTCAGGTGGGCCCGGGCGGCGGCCGTCATGCGCTCGCCGGCGCCCTGCAGGCGCACCCCGCCGAACAGGTAGTGCAGCGCCAGGGCGCCCAGCAGCGAGAAGACGACCGTCGTGAACGCCACGCCCAGCAGGTACCGCCAGAAGGGGTACTCGAAGACGTAGAACGACAGGTCGACGTTGAACTGCGGGTCGGTCTGGTTGAAGGGCGTGCTGTTGCTGAACAGCATCCACTCCTGCCAGTGCCCCTGCGCCGAGAGGCCGGAGAACAGGCCGATCAGCGCGGCGACCAGCACGATCCAGCCGGTCATGTGCGGCAGCAGGAACAGCCGGTAGCGGTCGAGCGCGTGCTGCTCCGCGGAGTGCGGCCGCAGCAGCGGCCGGGTGCGGTAGGCGAGGTAGAGGTTGGCGGCGATCACCAGAGCGACGGCCAGGCCGAAGATCAGGAACATCCAGAGACGGGTCGTGAGCACACCGCTGAAGACCTGGGTGTACTTGACCTCGGAGAACCAGAGGTAGTCGGCCCACGCCCCGACGACGCGGTCGAACACGGTGAACAACAGAAAAACGACGACCAGGACGGCGATCGTGACTCGTCCACGACGGCTCACCCTGGTCATCGGGTTGCGCATTACCACGGTCGGCTCCGCCCGTTCGCGTATGGAAACTCGTCCAGCGTAGTCATCAGCTACACAGCGCTGGTGTCCGACCGGCCCGGACCTGCTCGAGCGCGGTCAGCGCGTCGTCCAGTGTGGTCACCTTGACCAGGGGCAACCCGGACTGCGGGTTGTCCATGGCCTCGGCGCAGTTGGCCGCGGGGGTCAGGAAGAACTTGGCCTTGGCCGCCTTCGCGGCGACCAGCTTCTGGGGGATGCCGCCGATCGGGCCGACGTTGCCCTCCTCGTCGATCGTGCCGGTGCCGGCGATGATGTAGCCGCCGGTCAGGTCCTCGGGCTTGATCGTGTCGATGATGCCGAGCGTGAACATCAGCCCGGCCGACGGGCCGCCGATCTTGTCGAGCTGGATGCTCAGCTCGAACGGGTGCGGCTGCTTGGCCGCGACGACGACGCCCAGGCGCGGGTTGCCGTCGTCGCCCTTCTTCGTCGTCAGGCTGACCGTCTTCGTCTCGGTGCCGCGCTTGAACTCGACCTGCCGGGGCACGTCGGCCGGCTTGGCCCGGACCAGCTCGGTGAGCTTGTTGACCGACGTCACGGCGGTGCCGTCGATCGCGGTGATCACGTCGTCCTTCTGCAGCTGCCCGGCCGCCGGGTATCCCTCGGTGACCTCACCGACCGTGACCTGCACCGGATAGCCCAGCTCCTTCAGCGCGACGGTCTCGGCCGAGGTCTGCGACTCCTGGAAGTCGCGGGCGTTGTCGTCCTGGACCTGCTGCTCGGTGCGGTCGGGCGGGTAGATCAGCTCGCGCGGGACCACCGCCCTGTCGTCCTTGAACCAGCCGATCATGGCGTCGAGCAGGGTCAGGTCCGGTTGGACCGACACCGTCGTCATCCGCAGCTCGCCGGCTGACTTGGTCACCGGCACGCCGCTCACGTTGATGATCGGCTTGCCGTCCGGCTTGCCGGTGTCCGTGCCCAGCGTGTTGTAGGTCGGTCCGGGGCCCATCTCGACATACGGCACCTTGACCACGGTCGCCTGCCAGGACAGCACCAACAACAACAGCGCCCCGAACAACACGGTGAGGCCACGACGTCTCATGGCGGCGAGCCTAGCGCTCCCGTCCGACAAGAACCGGAAGCGAGTACCGTTGTGGAATGCCCGCAGACATCCCGTTCGGCTTCGGTCCGCCCGGCGGCGACGTGCCGGATCCGAACGATCCGCGCCAGATGCAGCAGTTCCTGAGCCAGCTGCAGCAGCTGTTCGCCACGCCCGGTGGCGGCCCGGTCAACTGGGATCTCGCGCGTCAGCTGGCACAGGCGCACCTCACCGGGGGCGGCCCAGGCGCTGCGCAGTTCCCGGTCGGCTTCGCCATGCCCGGCGCGCCGATGCCGGCGCCCGAGGCCGCGGCCGACGCGCCCAAGCCGGTCGGCGACCCCGCGGTGACCGCGGTCGAGCGCGCCGCCGTCATCGAGGCGCTGCGCCTGGCTGACCTGTGGCTGGAGCCGGAGTCCGCGCTGCCCTCGGGCGTGCGGTCGACCTCGGCCTGGAGCCGCGGCGAGTGGCTCAACCAGACCCTGCCCATCTGGAAGAAGCTGTGCGACCCGGTCGCCGCCCGGATGGTCTCCGCCATGACCGAGCTGGTGCCCGAGGAGATGCGCGCCCAGATGGGCCCGATGACCTCGATGGTCGCCTCGCTCGGGGGCGCGCTGCTCGGCGGGCAGCTCGGCACCGCGCTCGGCTCCCTCGCCGCCGAGGTGCTCTCGGCCGGCGACATCGGCCTGCCGCTCGGCCCCGCGGGCACGGCGGCGCTGGTCCCGGCCAACATCGCTGAATACGGCAAGGGCCTGGAGATCCCCGACGACCAGGTCCGCCTCTACGTCGCTCTGCGCGAGGCCGCCCACCAGCGCCTCTTCGGTCACGTCCCGTGGCTGCGCGGCCACGTCTTCGCCGCCGTCGAGGCCTACGCCGCCGGGATCCACGTCGACCGCGAGGCGATCGAGGAGGCGATGAGCCGGATCGACCCGGCGACGCTCGGCAGCGACCCGCAGGAGCTCGTCCTGGAGGGCATCTTCACGCCCGAGGACACGCCCCAGCAGCGCGCCGCGCTGGCCCGCCTGGAGACCGCGCTCGCGCTGGTCGAGGGCTGGGTCTGCCACGTCGTCGACCGGGCCGCGGGTGACCGCCTGCCGGACGTCATCCGCCTCTCCGAGGCCTTCCGCCGCCGCCGCGCGGCCGGCGGACCGGCCGAGCAGACCTTCGCCGCGCTCGTCGGGCTGGAGCTGCGCCCGCGCCGCCTGCGCGAGGCCACCGCCCTGTGGAACGCGCTGACCGAGCACCGCGGCATCAGCGGCCGGGACGCCCTCTGGGGCCACCCCGACCTGCTGCCCGACGAGGAGGCGTTCGCCGACCCCGACCTGTTCGCCCGCACCCAGCTCGACCTGGGCGACCTCGGGTTCAGCGAGGAGTTCGGCAAGGACGACCAGACCGGCAAGGACGACCAGACCGGCAAGGACGACACCGGCAAGGACGAGAGCTAGGTCAGCAGCGCGCGGGTGGCGTCCCAGCCGTCCAGGCCGAGGTCCAGCCGGCGCAGGTCCTCCGGGCCGCGCAGCCGGTGCCAGCCCGGGGCCGACACGACCTGGCTCGGGTCGGGGCTCGGGCGGCGGGCTGCCGCCACGTCGCCGGTCTCGGCGTCGAGGTCGGGCAGCCACCCGGGCACCGGGAGGCGGGTGGCCACGGCCAGGATGCCGCCGGTGTGCGAGGGCGCCACGGCCACGGTCTTCGTCGAGAGCGGGCGGATCAGCTTGCCGATGAGCATGGCGGGGAGGTCGGGCGCATCCGCCATGACCACCACCGCTCGATCATGACCGTCGGCCTCCGCCGCCTCCAGTGCCGCGCGGATGCTCGGGGTGCCGACCGTGTAGATCCGGGTCGACGGCCAGGCGATCTTGGCCACCAGCGGCAGGTCGGCCTCCACGGCGGCGATCGCCGGCTGGATCTGCGGCAGCGGCGCGAGCAGGTCGACGACGTCCTCGGCCAGCGCGGAGCGCCAGGCATCGAGGTCCACGCCCGGGGGTGACCAGGTCACCGGGGCAAGCAGGGTCACGACCGCCGCAACGGTCATTCGGTGATCCCGAGACCGGCCGCCGCTGACACCCCCTCAAGATACCCTCGCGCCCGCTCGGACTTCGGATAGCGGGCCACGAGCGCCCAGAACGCGCTGCTGTGGCTCGGGATCACCAGGTGTGACAGCTCGTGCAGCAGGACGTAGTCGATGACCCAGTCGGGCATCTCCTGCACGCGGTGTGAGATGCGGATGGTACCGTCTGCCGGCGTGCAAGATCCCCAGCGCCCGTTCTGATTCTCCACCCAGCGAACGCTGGCCGGCCGGGACGCCGCAGGGTGATCGGGCAGGTAGCGGGCCGCCAGCCGGTGCGCACGGGCGGTCAGCTCGGCGTCGGTGCGGCGGGCTCGCTGCTCACGGACGGCGAGGCGCTCCAGCATCCGATCGACCCACTCGCGCTCCTCCGCTCTGGAGAACTGCGCGGGGATCAGCACGACGACCCGCTCACCGTCGCGGTAGGCAGACACCGTGCGTCGGCGGCGCTTGCTGCGCCGCACCTCGATGACCGGCTTTCGCGTCATGCCGGCCCCTCAGGGGTACCGCTCACGGAGGAACGCTAGCTGGGGGCGGCCATGCCTTCGCAAGGCCCAATCTCGCGGAGCGCGCCCGTAAGTCACCCATTCGTGGCAGCTCGTCGGAAAGATTCCACCGGTTGTCCGGCCTGCTAACGGCCGCTCGGCGCATTTCATCCACGGCTACCCACAGGGTTGCCCACACAGTTATCCCCAGCCTGTGCATAGTGTGTAGCGTGCGGTTGGAGGAAGATCTTCCGATTACGCTCGGCGTGTCCCGTCTAACCGCACTTTCCCCGAGTGTCCGACAAGGCACACTCACCACGTTGGCCTAGCTGGTCAGCACCGGTGCGCGGCGCGTGCGCCGGACCGAGATGAGGAGGGCATCGTGGCCGAGACGTACAACGGCTACTGCGTCAAGTGCAAGGAGAAGCGGGATTTCGAGGGCGAGATAGCCATTTCGAAGACCGGCATGAAGATGGCCAAGGGCGCCTGCCCGGTCTGCGGAACGACGGTCAACCGGATCCTCGGCAAGGCCTGAACCGGGCCGACCGGGCAGCTCCGCTGCCTGGACCGATAGACGGAAAGCCCCGCCGAGTAGGGGCCACTCACACCACCGGCACGCGCGCCGCCCCCCGCCCGGCGCGTGAGCCCCGACGTCGTCGCGCGCACAACTGCCCGCGCGGTTTGCGACCTTCGTGCAGTTCGCTGTGGATAACTCGGCGGCAAGCTGTGGATAACACCGGCCGACGGTGGACACTCCTGTGGACAACCACCGCGGCCGGTGCCCACGCTCTGCCAGCCTTACCCGCATGCGACCGACGCTTCTGCCCAACCTGCGGCGCCTGTGGCGCGACGAGCGCACGGTCCAGCTGGGCACCGACCCGGCCACCGCGATCATCCTCGAGCTGCGCCGCCCCGAGCTGGCCCGCGTCCTCGACCTGCTCGACGGCTCGCACACCGAGCACGCCGTGCTCGACGCGGCCGAGGCGCTCGGGCTCGGCCGCCAGGACGCCCGCGACCTGATCGGGGCCCTGCACGACGCCGGCCTCGTGGTCGGCGCCCACGCGCTCGTCCCGGTCGGCCTGCCGCGGCGGACGCACCGGCGGCTCAGCATCGAGGCGGCCGCGATCGGCCTGCGGATGCGCGCCGAGCCCGCGCCCGGCCGGCGCAGCCCCGCCGACGTGCTGCGGCGCCGCCACGCGGCCAAGGTGGTGGTCGCGGGCGACGGGCCGCTGGTCGCCCCGCTGGCCGCCGTGCTGGCCTCGGCCGGGGTCGGGCACGTCGACCCGGCCGTGGACGGGCTCACCGGCCCGCCGGACGTCCTGGTGGGCGGGCTGAGCAGCGCCGACGTCGACTCGTCGCGGGCCATCGCCACCGCCACGGCGATCGTGCGGTTCGCTCCCGACGCGGAGGTTTCGGCGGTACGAGCTGATGCGGTGGACTTCGTGGTGCGGGTCGGCGATCGCCAGCCACCGGCGCTGGCGCGCCGGGGTGTGCGGCTGCACGCGCTGCCCCGGCTGGACGTCACCGTGCGCCTCGGCACCGTCCTCGTCGGCCCGCTGGTCCGCCCGGCCGGCTCGCCCTGCCAGGGCTGCCTCGACCTGCACCGGCTCGACCGCGACCCGGCCTGGCCGGCGCTGGCCGCCCAGCTGGCCACGACGCCGATCCGCGACGGGGAGCCGTGCGCCTCGACCACGGCGCTCGCGGGCGCCGCGTTCGCCGCCGACGAGGTGCTCTCGTACCTCGACGGAGCGACCTCGCGGACCGAGGCGGCGATCGTCGAGATACCTCGCGCCGGTGAGTTCCGGCGCCGGGAATGGGGCGTACATCCACGCTGTGACTGCCGTCGCCGTCGTCGGAGCGCTCCGACCGGGTAAGAATGACGTGTGACCGAGATCCCCAGGGGCGCAGTCGCCCGCACCGCACGGCTGGCGTCACTGCCCCTAGGGCTCGCCGGGCGGGCCGCGCTCGGCCTCGGCAAGCGCGTCACGGGCATGGCCGCCGACGTCGTTTCCGCCGACGTCCAGCGACGCACCGCCGAGCATCTGTTCAGCGTTCTCGGCCAGCTCAAGGGCGGCGCGATGAAGATGGGGCAGGCGCTGTCCGTCTTCGAGGCCGCACTGCCGGAGGAGCTCGCCGGGCCCTACCGGGCCGCCCTCACCAAGCTCCAGGAGGCCGCGCCGCCGCTGCCGGCCGCCAGCGTGCACAAGGTGCTCGCCGAGTCGCTGGGCGCCGACTGGCGCGACCTGTTCACCGAGTTCGACGACAAGCCGGCCGCCGCGGCGAGCATCGGCCAGGTGCACCGCGGGGTCTGGGCCGACGGGCGCCAGGTGGCCGTCAAGGTCCAGTATCCCGGGGCCGGCGAAGCGCTGCGCTCCGACCTCAACCAGCTCGCCCGGTTCGCCGGCCTGTTCAAGGCCATCCAGCCCGGCCTCGATGTGAAGCCGCTGGTGCAGGAGATCCGCGACCGGGTCACCGAGGAGCTCGACTACGAGCTGGAGGCCCGCTCGCAGACCGCCTTCGCGGCGGCGTTCGCCGGCGACCCCGACATCTTCGTGCCCGAGGTCCTCGCGTCGTCCCCGCGCGTCCTGGTGACCGAGTGGGTCGACGGCATCCCGCTGTCGACGATCATCGCCTCGGGCACCGAGGAGGAGCGCGACCACGCCGGCGAGCGGATGGCGCTGCTCCACTTCTCGGCGCCGGCACGCGCCGAGATGCTGCACGCCGACCCGCATCCGGGAAACTTTCGCATCCTGGCCGACGGCCGGCTCGGCGTCCTCGACTTCGGCGCCGTCGCCCGGCTGCCCGGTGGCCACCCGGAGGTGATCGGCCGGCTCACCCGGCTGGCGCTCGCCGGCGACGCCCAGGCGGTCCTGGCAGGCCTCCAGGGCGAGGGCTTCATCAAGGGCGATCCGAAGATCGACGCCGAGGCGGTGCTCGCGTACATCAGGCCGATGCTCGACCCCCTCGCCGAGGACGAGTTCCGATTCAGCCGGGCCTGGCTGCGGGCCGAGGCGGGGCGGCTGGCCAACCCGAAGAGCCCGGCCTACACGATGAGCCGCCAGCTCAACCTCCCGCCGTCCTACATGCTGACCCACCGGGTCACGCTCGGCTCGATCGGCGTCCTGTGCCAGCTGGAGGCCAAGGCGCCGTACCGCTCGATCCTCGAACGCTGGCTTCCAGGATTCGCGGAGCCGGAGCCTGAGCCCGAGAACGCCCCGCGCGCGGTCGTGAAGCGGGCGACGAAGTCGACCCGCCGCCGCAAGACCGCTGAAGACGCCGCGTAAACAGACGTTGGTCGATCTACCCTCATCCGGTCCCGGATCGTGAGGGTAGATCGACCAACGTCTTATTGAATGAGAGGACGCCCTCCCCGGCCGGAGCCGGGGAGGGCGGGACACCATCAGCGCAGGCTCAGCTGCCGCTCCTGCTCGCGACGGGCGCGCATGGCGATCTGACGGGCGGACGAGTGAGCCTCAGCGAGCTGTACCGACTGAGGCCGACGCATTCGTGCGCGTGACAGTGCTTCGTGGAGAAGTTGCAAGGACATGGCGAAACTCCTGGGTCGGTTGGTGCGGACGTCAGTAGACGGTGGAGCGAGACGAAGCCGGGTCGGCTGCGGATTCCGCAGACCTCGGCTGGCCGGCAACAGATGTGCGTTCATGTCAGGCCGCCACCCCCGCGGCGACAGCCGCGGCGCGAGCAGCAACTTCGACCCGCAGGACGGCGTCGCGCGCGACGTCCTCCTTGCGCGGACGACCCCGCGGACGCTTCCGCGGCACCACGGCACCGCGCTCGAAGATCTCGCCACCCCAGACACCCCAGGGCTCGGCGCGCTCGATCGCGCCGGCCAGGCACTCGACACGGAGCGGGCACTCCGCGCAGAGGGACTTGGCCAGCTCGAGCTCGGCCGGCGAGTCAGCGAACCACAGGTCCGGGTCGAAGGTACGGCAGGGCAGGTCGGACTTGACGCCTCGCGCAGCGACACGGAGGCGCTCGTCGGCGGCCGACTCGACACGCACGTCGATCGATGCCAAAGCCAGGCTCATCCCGGTCACCCCTTTCTGTTTCTCGATCGTTTGGTGTGATCGTCGGGACAAAATCAATGAGGCCGCGGATCCCGGTGTCGGGTTCCGCGGCCTCGAGGTGAGCCGGAGAGTCGGTCTGCTAGACCGGCCTGCCTCGAGGTGGTATGCCGCGGACTCCGCCATTGGGCTTCGGAGCCGTCATGTCGTGCTTGGCGGTGAACCCACTGGTCCCCTGAACCTGGATCCCACGCCGGTCGAGCTGAATCACCTGCTGCGGCTGGTCCGCAACCGGGCGCTCAGCGCCGACTTTGCCGTCGCCGACCAGTCCGTCGATCCGGCGCGCCCCGCCAACCCGGACCGACTCGGTAGCCAGCGCCTCGACGGCGGCCGGAACCAGGACGGAAACGGAGACGGAAACAGCCGGAACCGCGGCCGGGACCGGGACGACCGCCGCAACCGGGGCCTGCGCGACGGCGACGCCGCCAAGGACAGACTCCTGCCACGGAGCGAGAGCTGACGGCGGCGAGACGCGGCGGGCCGGCAGGGCCGGCGGCATGCAGGCAGCGAACGTCGCCGATGGGCGCTCGTTGGTTAGATAGAGCTTCACCGGGACTCACCACCTCTCCACACTCGCCAGCTGTCGACCGCCGGCCTTCCGGCGTCGTGTTCGCAGGCTATGCCGTCCCGCGACGGTAGGGCAATCGAATTATCGGAGAAAGTCCTTGTCACTTTTCAGCCATCGACGCGAGCAAGATCCTCTACGGTTGCGCCGCTGACCAGAGCCAGGACGTCGTCGCCGTAGAGGCCCAGCTTGCGCGGGCCGATGCCGGCGATGACGGCCAGTTCCTCGCGCCGTCCGGGGCGCCGCTCGGCGATCGCCGCGAGGGTGACGTCGGTGAAGATCACAAACGGTGGAACGCGCTGGACCTGAGCCAGCCGCGCCCGCCAGTCGACGAGCCGGCCGAGCAGCTCCTCGTCGAGGTCGGACGGGCAGGACGCGCAGCGGCCGAGCTTGCGGTCGACGCCGTTGATGAGGCCGGTGCCACAGATTCGGCAGGACACCGCCATCACCCGCTTGACCCGGCCGGCCACGGCGCCCTTCGGCGCGGGTGCGGTGCGGGTGGGCTCGGCCGACGGGAGGAACCGGCTGGCCCGGCGCGGACGGCCGCCCGGGCTGCGGGCCGAGGCATACGACAGCCAGAGCGTGTGCCGGGCGCGGGTGATCCCGACATACAGCAGGCGCCGCTCCTCCTCGACGGCGTCGGCCGAGCGCGCGTGGATCACCGGCAGCGTGCCCTCGGTCAGCCCGACGAGGAACACCGCGTCCCACTCCAGGCCCTTGGCCGAGTGCAGGGACGAGAGCGTGACCCCGTCGACGGTCGGCACGTGCTGGAGCGCCGCGCGCCGCGACAGCTCGTCGTTGAACTCCTCCAGGCTGCGATCCGGCATGCCCTCGGCGAGCGCCACGAGCGCGGCAACGGCCTCCCAGCGCTCCCGCAGCGCGCCGCCGGCCGGCGCCTCGCCGGGCCGCCACCCCATGCCCTCCAGGGCCTGCACGACGACCTCCGGCAGCGTCTCCCCCACCGGGGGCGTCCGGGTCGCGGCGCGGAGCACGATCATCGCCTGGCGGACCTCGGCCCGCTCGAAGAAGCGGTCGGCGCCGTGCACCACATAGGGCACGCCCGCCTCGGCGAGGGCCTCCTGGTACACCTCGGACTGCGCGTTGATGCGGAACAGCACCGCGATCTCGCGCGCCGGCGTGCCGCCCGCGATCAGCTCGGCGCAGCGCGCCGCGACCGCCGCGGCCTCCTCCGGCTCGTCGGCGAAGATCCGCGTGGTCGGCTCGGGGCCGGCTGGCCGCTGGCCGACCAGCTCCAGCCGCAGCCGGGCCAGGTCGCCGCGGGCCCGGGAGATGACCGAGTTGGCCAGGCCGACGACCTGCGGGGTCGAGCGGTAGTCGCGGATCAGCCGGACGACCCGCGCGTCGGGGTGGCGGCGCTTGAAGCCCACCAGGTAGGTCGCGCTGGCGCCGGTGAACGAGTAGATCGTCTGGCTCGCGTCGCCGACCACGGTCAGGTCCTCGCGGCCGCCCAGCCAGGCGTCGAGCAGCCGCTGCTGCATCGGGTTGACGTCCTGATACTCGTCGACGACGAAGTGCCGATACTGCGAGCGGATCTGCTCGGCGACGTCGGCGTGCTCCTCCAGCGCCCAGATGGCGGCCCGGATCATGTCCTCGAAGTCGATGACGCCCTGGGCCCGCTTGATCCGCTCGTAGTGCGCGTAGACCTGGCCGACCCGGCCGACCTCGAACGGTGGCTCGCGCATCGCCTTGCCGGCCGCGGCCCCATAGTCGTCGGGCTCGATCAGCGACGCCTTGGCCCACTCGATCTCGCTGGCGAGGTCGCGCGCGCCGGTGCCGTCGATCTTCAGGCCGGCCCGGGTGGCGGCCAGCCCGACCAGCCGGGCCTTGCTCTCCAGCAGCTCGGGCATCTCGCGGCCGTCGAAGAGCCGCTGGGCGAAGTAGCGCACCTGGCGCAGCGCCGCGGAGTGGAACGTGCGCGCCTGGACCCCGTCGGCGCCGAGCTGGCCGAGCCGGGCCCGCATCTCGGCGGCGGCCCGGGCGGTGAACGTGACGGCGAGGACGTGCTGGGCCCGGACCTCCCCGGCCCGGACGCGGTGCGCGACGCGGTGGGTGATCGCCCGGGTCTTGCCGGTGCCGGCGCCGGCCAGGATGCACAGCGGACCGGCGGGCGCGGTCACCGCCGCCGCCTGCTCCGGATCCAGTCCCGTCAAGATGTCTGAGGAATCCACCACAACTAGGCATCATCTCAGCCGGGTATGACGTTATGGCGAGCGCTACATCGTGCCTCGATCCGCCGGGAGGGAACACACCTCATGATCACCATGTACTCGACGAGCTGGTGCGGCTACTGCCACCGCCTCAAGTCGCAGCTGGACCGCGAAGGGATCCAGTACCAGGTCGTCGACATCGAGCGCGACCCGGCGGCGGCGACGTACGTCGAGAGCGTCAACGGCGGCAACCAGACCGTCCCGACCGTGAAGTTCGACGACGGCACCGCCCTGACCAACCCGACGATCAAGCAGGTGAAGTCCAAGCTGGAGAGCGCGCTCAGTAGCTGACCCTTCACGAAGCGGCGTCAAGTCGCTACCGTGTGACTCCAGGGAAACCTGGGGAGGCCGCCACCATGCGGGTAGCGCGCGACTTCGCCGTCCGCGGCCCGGTGCCGTATCACGCGCCCGAACGGCCGCGCGTCGCGGATCCGGACCGCCGTCGGCAGATCGCCGACTATCTCGCTGGTGGCGCCACGATCGGCCACGGCTCAGGCCCCGCGGTGCTGCACACCGACGGGGTCTGGCTGTGGCCGGAGCGCTTCGTCGAGGAGATCCTCGAGCACGGCCTCGCGCCGGAGCCCGACCTCGTCGACCAGATGCGGGTCCGCGCCTTCCGGGCGCCCACCCCGGCGCAGGACGAGCGCCTGGCCACGGAGGCCCTGGCCGCCTGGCGGTCGGGCCCGCCCACGCCGCCGCGCCTGCTGATCACGTACTTCGTGCGCGTCGACGAGGACTCCTCCCCCGACGCCCCGGTGTCGCTGCTGCGCCGGACGGTCACGCCGGACGGGCGCATGGCCGAGGAAGCCCTGTGGCGGGACATGGCCTGGCACGCGACCTACGCCCTGTCCAGCCCGAAGATCGACTACGACATCCGCGAGGCGAGCCCGGCGCAGGCCGCCCGCGTGCTCGACACCTGGTGCGCCAAGTGGCACGCGGAGCAGGTCAGGCGCCGAGCCACGACGTGATGAGGTAGTGCGCGATCGACGCCGGGAACGGCAGCCCGAAGTCGTGCGACGACCCGTCGAGCACCGCGGCGATCTCGCGCCGGGAGAACCAGCGGGCCTCCAGGATCTCGTCCTGGTCGACGTGGATCTCCGCGCCGACCGGGGCCGTCGCGTGGAAGCCCAGCATCAGCGAGCCCGGGAAGGGCCAGGGCTGGCTGGACGAGTAGCGCACCTCGGTGACCCGCACGCCGACCTCTTCGAGCACCTCGCGGGCGACCGCCATCTCGGCCGACTCGCCCGGCTCGACGAACCCGGCGAGCGTCGAGTACCGCCGGATGGTGCCGACGTTCGCCCACTGCGCGTTGCTGCCGAGCAGGCAGCGCCCGTCGGGCCCGGCCACGCCGTCGTGCACGAGCATGATCACGGCGGGGTCGGTGCGCGGCCAGAGCGTCTCGGCGCCGTCCTCGGTCTGCCGCACCCAGCCGCCCTGTGCCGGCACCGTCAGCTTGCCGCTGAGCGGGCTGTAGGGGTGCCGGGAGTGCCAGTTGGCCAGCGCCACGCCGGTGATGAACAGCCCGGCGGGCAGATCGGCCAGCGAGTGGCCGACCTGCCGCAGGTTGACCCGCCGTGTGCCGGCCGGGGCCGTCACGTCGGCGGCCACGGCGAAGTACACCGTGCCGTCCGGCTCCTCGCCCAGGAAGAACCGCTCGCCCGGCGGCGCCTCGTCGGGGCCGACGAGGACGAGCTCCGGCGGGTCGTCGCCGCGGACGAGCACGTGCCCGTCGTCGACGACCACCACGCGGGCGCGCAGCCACGCCTTGGCGAGCCACTCCTCGTCGAGGCGCCGGTGCGCCGCCCGGTCCAGCGTGCCGCGCGCGAGGGGCGGCCCTTCCGGCGAGCTCATGCGACCTCCGCTCCGCTCCGGCCGCACGAGTCTGAAGCCGAGCCCATGATGAGCGGCCTCCTCCGCTTCGCTCCGGAACCGCTCATCCCCGGATCACGGCCGTGAGCGCGCTGAGCGGCTTCTCGATCTGCTCCGCGTCGCCGAGGACCACGGCGGCGGCCTTCGCCGGCGCGAGGTACTCCGCGGCGGCCGCGGCCACGTCTTCCCGGGTCGCCTTGGCCAGCCGTGCCGCGTGCTCGGCGAGGTAGTCGAGCCGCAGCCCGAAGCCCGCATAGGTGGAGACCAGCCCGGCCAGGCCGGCCTGGGTCGACATGCCGAGCTGGAGGGTGCCCAGCGCATACTGCCGGGCCTGCTCCAGCTCGTCCTCCTTGGGCGGGAGGCTGGCCAGCCGGCCCAGCTCGTAGAGCGTCTCGAGCAGCGCCGGCCCGGTCACCTCGGTCGCCACCTCGGCCGCGACCACCAGAGCCGAACCGGCGACGGCGTGCTCCACGAGCGAGTGAGGGCCATAGGTGTACCCCTTGTCCTCGCGGATGTTCTCGACCCAACGCGAGGAGAAGTAGCCGCCGAAGACGAGGTTGGCGAGCTGGAGCGCCGCGTGGTCCGGGTGCTGCCGGGTGACCGCCGGCAGCGCGATGCGCAGCGACGACTGCACCGAGCCGGGCCGGTCGACCAGGGTCAGCGGCCCGGGCGCGAGGGCCGGGACCGTCGGCAGCTCGATCCCGACGCCGTTGCCGTCCCACTTGGCGAGCATCTTCTCGGCGGCGGCGATCGCCTTCTCCGGCGCGATGTCGCCCACGATGACGAGCGTGGCGCCGGCCGGGTGGGCCCGCTCGCCGTGCAGCGTGCGCAGGCCGGCCGGGGTGACCGCCTCCACCTGCTCCGGCGTCGGGGTCTGGACGGCGTAGGGGTGCTTGCCGTACATCCGCTTCAGCAGGGCCACCCGCGCGAGGTGGCTCGGCTGGCTCTGCGCCACCCGGATGCGGTCGACGAGCCGCGCCCGCTCGGTGGCGACCTCGTCGGTCGGGTAGCTGGCGTCGGTGAGCACCTCGGCGAGGATGTCGAGCAGCCGCTCCAGGCCGCCGACGAGAGCGTTGCCCGAGATGAGCAGCCGGTCGGGGTCGGCGCCCGCGGACAGGCCGCCGCCGACCTTCTGCAGCTCGGCCGCGATGTCCACGGTCGACATCGTCGACGTGCCGGACAGCACCGTCTGGGTGAGCATGGCCGCCTTGGCCAGGTGCGCCTTGGCGAAGGGCACCCGCAGCCTGACCTCGACCAGCGGCACCGACGAGCGCCGCAGCGCGATCACGGTCAGCCCGTTGGACAGCGTCTGCTCGACGATCTTGGGCAGCTTCAGCGGGCGGTTGGGCCCGAGCACCGGCAGGGTCCGCTGGGGAAGGGGGGTTTCGACAGTGGTCACTTGGCTCCTCCGGCGATGACCTCGACCGCGGCGCGGCGGGACGGGACCAGCTGCGCGGCCGCGGCGACGATCTCGTCCTCGGTGACCTCGCCGATCAGCGTGTGCAGCTGGTTGAGCAGCTCCGGCTCGCCCCGCTGCTGCTCCAGGACGGCCATCTGCAGCGCCCGGCCGAGCACCGCGTCGGTGTCGCGCAGCAGGTGGGTGGCCATGCGGGCCTGCGTGCGGCTCAGCTCCTCGGCCGCGAGCCCGTCGGTGGCGATGCGGGCGCACTCCTCCTCGACCGTGCGCAGCACCTTGTCGATGTCGCCGCCCGGAGGGAGGTGCGCCTGGAGGATGAGGGCGGTGGGGTCGCGCACCGCGAACGGCTCGCCCATGAAGCCGACGTAGCCGCCGACGCTCGTCACCGACCGGTCGCGCAGGACCAGCCGCTCGACCAGCCGTGAGGCGTCGCCGTCGGTGAGCACCTCGGCCAGTACCACATATGGCAGATAGCCGCGGAGATCATTGATCGGATCCGGCACCCGCCAGGCCGCGGCGACGGCCGGCAGCGGCGCCAGCCGGTCCTCGTAGGACGAGCGCCGCTCCGCGGTGAGGTCGGGCTCGGCGAAGTCGGGCCGCACCGGGGCGGGCCGGGCCGGCACGTCGCCGAAGTGCCGCTCGATCAGCGCCGTCGCCGTCGCCACGTCGAAGTCGCCGGAGACCGCCAGCACGGCGTTGCCGCAGGCGTAGTAGCGGTCGAAGAAGTCGGCGGCGTCGGCGACGGTCGCCGACTCCAGGTCGTCGAACGAGCCGTAGCCGTCGTGCGCGTTGGGGAACGTGTCGAACATGACCGGGGGCAGGCGCAGCCAGGGGAACCCGCCATACGGCCGGTTGAGCACGTTGACCCGGATCTCCTCCTTGACCACGTCGACCTGGTTGCGCAGGTTCTCCTCGGTCAGCCGCGGCGCGCGCATGCGGTCGGCCTCCAGGAAGAGGGCCCGCTCCAGCGCGTTCGACGGCAGCGTCTCGAAGTAGTCCGTGTAGTCGAAGTGGGTCGATCCGTTGAACGTGCCGCCGGAGCCCTGCACGTAGCGGAAGTGGGCCAGCTTCTCCAGGCTCTCCGAGCCCTGGAACATCAGGTGCTCGAACAGGTGGGCGAAGCCGGTCCGGCCTTGTGGCTCGGATCTGATGCCGACGTCGTACACCACCGCCACGCCGACGACCGGCGCGGCGCGATCAGGGGTCAGCACCACCCGCAGGCCATTGGGCAGGGTGAGGCGCTCGACGGGATACTTGGAGGCCGGAATTCGCACGGCGGGACTACGACGAGGCACGCTCCGAATCTATCCCGTCCGTCGAGGAAACCCGGATTTGACGTTCGGCCCGCACCGCATTCCCCACCAGAACGCCGAGCACCGCGATCAGCGGCAGGCCCAGCAGCCACCCGTAGGGCTCCCGCGAGCGGGGCGGCCGGGGCTCGGCCGGCGCGGGCTGCGCGATCGCGCTCGCCCCGGCGCTCGGCTGTCCGCTCGGCCGCGCGCTCGCGCTCGGTGCCGGCACCGGCAGGCTCTTGGTCAGGGCGGGCACGAGGTCGAGGCGGCCCTGCCCGTAGTCCCGGTCCAGGCCCTTCTCGCCCGCGTCCGCCGCGGTCAGCGTCATCCGGCGGACGATGTCGGGGGCCTTGAGCGCCGGGTACGCCGAGCGGAGCAGCGCGACCGCCCCGGCGAGCAGGCCGGGCGAGGCGTTGCCGTCGTCGACGCGGTAGCCGCCGCCGCTGTTGGTGGTCATGATCTGGTCGCCGGGCACGCCGAAGCCCAGGCGCCGTCCGCTGGTGGACTGCACCCGGACGTCACCCGCACGAGTCAGCGGTACCGCGGCCAGCACGCCGTCGTAGCCGGCCGGGAACGGCTCGAACTCCTGGCCGGGCTGGTTGCCGTCGGCGGCGATCACGATCGCGTCGCTCTCCTGGGCGTCGCGCACGGCCCGCATGAGCCGCTCGCTGCCCTCCACCGAGTAGCCCACAACGATGATCTTGATGCCGCGGCTGACCGCGAGGTCGATGCCGTCGGCCAGCTGGTCGGGCGTCACCGCGCCCGTCGGGTCGGGACTCGCCGGCGAGCCGATCACCACCGGCAGAATCCGCGCGCCCGGGGCGATCCCGATGACGCCGGCGCCGTGCTCGTCGCCGGTCCGCTCGTCCTTGTGGCCCTGACCGGCGACCAGGCCGGCGAGCGCGGTGCCGTGGCCGCTCTGGTCGACGCCGGTCGCGCCCGGGCTCTCGGTGACGAACACGGGGTCGAGGATCGCCCCGGTCAGGTCGGGGTGGTTGCGGTCGACGCCCGTGTCGACGATGGCGACGGTGGTCCCGTCGCCGCGGCTCTTCTGGTTGGCCTCGGCCACCTTGAGGTACCGCAGATGCCACTGATCATCACGAATGACGTCAGCGTGCGCGGAACCGGCGGCGCCGAGCGCGACACCGATCCCCATGGCCACCGCTAAGGCCACCGGCTGCTTCATGCGCGATAGCGTGCCGGATCGACGCAAGCAACGCCACTTATAGAGGTCGGACGCTTTCCGTGACCTCATCGGTGATCGCGTCGAACTGACGGTGCGTGTCGGGGATGGACACGTAGAGGATCGCGGCCTCGACCTTGCCGACGTCGATCAGCGCGATCGAGACCAGCTCGCTGCGGGCCTTGAGCCCCGGCTGGGAGAAGTGCAGCCGGAACTTGATCAGCCGGGCCGGCCGGCCGCCGAGCTCCAGGTCGCGGGCCGAGATGTCCTCGCGCTGGTTGTTTTCGGGGTAGAAGCTCACCCGCACGTCGGCGGCGATCTGGTCGCCGATGCACTTCAGGTCGAGCACCAGCCCGTCGTTGACCGCGGCGGGGACGTGCCCCGACAGGATCGTCGCGTGGTAGTCCGAGCCGTTGCCGTCATAGTTGGGCTCGGTGACGAAGTGCTGGCCCACCCGGTAGGTCACCTTGAGCTCGCCCCGGTCGACCCAGGCCGCGTCCCACGGCGACCAGGGATCCCCGTACTTCTTGTACGAAATGCCCGCCTCTTCGTCGGCGGTGCGCGGCCCGGCCGGCACGTCGGGCGCCCCCTGCGGGGGCCGCTCGGGCGGGATGCTGGGCGGCGGGCAGCGCCGGGCCAGCTCGGGCCGGGTGTCGCTGGGCCCCTTGGGCCGGTCGCCGAACAGCCCCCCGGGCGTCGTGGCGTTGTTGGTCATGACCGACGCGAGCACGATCACGAGCCCGATGACCACGACCAGGATCGCGCCACCGCCGAGCCACTTCATGATCTTCTTGTTGCGCTTGATCGGGTCGTCGTCGTCATCCGGCCCGCCGACGATCACGTCGGGCGGCGGCCCGATCGGTGGCGCCCCCAGCCCGGACACCCGCCCGGACTGATAACCCGCCGCCGCGCGCGGCTGCTCGGCCGGCCGTTGAACGGTCGGCGGGCGGTCGGGCGGCTCGACCACCACCTGGGTGTCGGGCTCCGCCCACGGCGAACGGTGCTCGGTCATCTCCACGCAAGTGTCGCAGCCCGACGCCCGGGTTGCCAAAGACGCCCCGCGGGTGGTGACGGCCCTTAGGGCTGCGGTTGGTGGGAGGGCGTGTGCAGCTGGGTGATCTGCGGATACCTGGGCTCGTCGGCGGCCGCGACCGGCCCGATGACGATGAGCGCGACGGTCAGCACTCCCGCGGTCGCGACACCGACGACCAAGGCGACCTCTCGCATCTGCGATCCCTGCATCGTGCGGACCCCCCTCGCATGCCCCCCTTGACAGCTTCGGCGACAATGCGGCCCCGGCGACAGCAAGGTGTCGGAACCTTGCCAAAATCTTCAGACAATCGCCCCACACGCTCGGGTCACGCGGCTTCATCCACCCGGCAGCGCGGTGATCAACTCCAGCAGCCCTTCCTCGTCCAGCAGGTCGGCGGGCCGGACGGTGACGCCGTCCCGCACGTAGAAGAACGCCGCCCCGACCTGCTCCAGCGGCACCCCGCGCAGCTCGGCCCAGGCCAGCCGGTACG
Organism: Dactylosporangium sp. AC04546; assembly: GCF_022095675.1. GTDB lineage: Bacteria > Actinomycetota > Actinomycetes > Mycobacteriales > Micromonosporaceae > Dactylosporangium. Next base: position 56,473 of record NZ_JAHYSG010000035.1, read on the forward strand.
CCGCGAGCTGCACCGCCGCCGCCGTCGCGTCACTGCCGCCGGGCCGCCCGCCCGTCTTCCAGTCCACGACGTCGTACCGCCCGTCCGGGTACCGGTACACGGCGTCCATCCGCCCCCGCACCACGACCCCGGCGACGACGGACGCGAACGGCACCTCCACGTCGTACGGCACCCGGTCGGCCCACTCGCTCGCCAGGAACCGCGCCTGAAGATCGGCAAGCGCCTCGTCCGGCGCGGCCCCCTCGTCGGCGGCCCCCGGCAGCTCGTCGATGTCGATCAGCCGCTCGGCGTTGAACCGCTGCTCCAGCCAGTGGTGGAACGCGGTGCCCCGGCGCGCGTACGGGTCCGGCCGCGCCGGCAACGGCCGCCGTAACGCCCGCGCGAGCCGCTGCGGATCCCGCCGGAGCGCCACGAGCTGCGAGACGGAGAGATGCCCGGGCAGCGAAACCTCGACGACCCCGTCCTGCCTCGGCGCGAGCCGGGCCCGCTCCGCGAGCAGCAGATCGGCCTCGGCCGCCCACCGCCGCCCGGCCGGATCCCGCACGACGACCGCCGCCCATCGCCGGGCCGTCCCGCCACGGCCCGCACCGCCCTCGCCCGAGCCCGCGGCTGCCACGCCTTCCCGGGCCGCTTCCTCGCCCGCACCTGCACCGCCGGGCGCGAGCTCGCCAACCTCTCCGACGGGCGGCGCGACCTCGGCAACCTCTTCGCCGGCCGCCTCCTCGGCCGCCAACAGGTCGGCGGCGGCCGCCCGGACCATCGCGGCGGCCGACTCCAGCAGCGGGCGGCGCGGACCGAGCGGGTCGGCCGGCCAGCTCGCGCTCGGGATGTCGACGGCCGTCGGGTTCTGTGCGTCCTGGGCCGGCTGCGCCGCCCAAGCGTCGACCACCCCGGCCCCGGCCAGGCACCGCTCGCGGATCTCCTCCAGGAACACCGACGGCCCGCGGGCCCGCTTCACGCCCTCGCCCCACCAGTACCCGCTGGCCAGCAGCAGGCGGCGCGGGCGTGTGACGGCGACGTAGGCGAGACGGCGCTCCTCGCGGACGTCATGATCGCGCCAGTCGCGGTTGAACGTCTCCAGCCGCGAGACCACGCCCTTGATATCCGAGATGCCGGAAAGATCCAGCATCGGCAGGCCGGCGTGGTCGCCCCGCAGCGGGAACGGCAGGACGCCCAGGCCGCGCAGCCAGTGGTCGCCGGCGTTCGACGCGCCCGGGAACACGTCGGCGGTCAGGCCGGCCACCGCCACCACGTCCCACTCGAGCCCCTTCGCCGCGTGGGCGGTGAGGATCTGCACGGCGCCCTCGACGACCTCGACCTCGCCCGGCGCCAGGCCGCGCTCCTCGTTCTCGGCCGCGGCCAGGAACGCCAGGAACGCGCTGAGCGTCGCACCCTCCGACTCGGAGGCGAACCGCGCCGCGATGTTGCTGAACGCGTCGAGGTGCCCGCGGGCCAGGCCCGCGTCGCCCGGGCGGGCCGCGACCTCGACGGCGAGGCCGATCACCCGCTCGATGTCGGCCACGAGGTCGGGCAGCGGCTGGTCGAGCCGGCGGCGCAGGCGGCGCAGCTCGGCGCCGAGGGCGGTGAAGCGGCGGTGCCCCTCGGCGGAGTACAGCTCGGGGTCACCCGGCGCGTCCAGCGCCTCGACCAGCACGGCCTCGTCGAGCCGGTCGGCGAGGGCGGGTTCGTCCTCCGGCCCGGCGCGGCGCTCGGCGGCGATGCGGCGGGCCCGGCGGTACAGCGCGACGAGGTCCCGCGGGCCGATCCGCCACCGCGGGCCGGTCAGGATGCGCAGCAGAGCGGCGCCCTCGGCCGGGTCGGCGAGGACCCGCATGGTGCTCACCACGTCGCGGACCTCGGGCGTGTCGAGCAGCCCGCCCAGGCCGACGACCTCCACCGGCAGCCCGCGGGAGCGCAGCGCATTCTCCAGGGCCGGGATCTGCGCTCGCGTGCGGACCAGGATCGCGGTCGACGGGCGGTCCTCGACGGGGATGTCGTAGGGGAACGTGTCCGGATCGACCTTGGCCGCGAGCCGCCACGACGCCAGGACCCGGTCCGCGATCCACGCGGCCTCCTCGGCGAACGTGTCGAGGAGCGCACAGTGGACGGTGGCGGTCGACGCGGGCTCGGCGAGCCGGTCGGCCGGCGCCAGCTCCTGCACCCGCGCGCCGTGGGCCCGCAGCGGCCGGGACAGCGTGTTGGCGACGTCGAGGATCTCCGGCCGGTTGCGCCAGCTCGTGGTCAGCGACAGCTCGGGCGCCGGCCGGTCGGGCGCGACCGGGAACTCCTGCGGGAACCGGTCGAGGGTGCCGGCCGACGCGCCCCGCCAGCCGTAGATCGACTGGCAGGGGTCGCCGACCGCGGTGACCGGGTGCCCGTCGCCGAACAGCGCGCGCAGCAGCACGACCTGGGCGTGGCTGGTGTCCTGATACTCGTCGAGCAGCACCACCCGGAACCGGTCACGCTCGACCGCCCCCACCTCGGGATGGGCCCGCGCCACCGTGGCCGCCCGGGCGAGCTGGTCGCCGAAGTCCATGGCCTCCAGCAGGGCTTTTCTCTCCTGGTACTGCCGGATCAGCGGCAGCAACTGCAGCCGCGCCTGCTGGCGGGCCAGCACGTCGCGCACCGGCTTGGCCATCTTGCCCGTCTTGCCGCCGACCTCGGCGAAGAACCGCCCGGTCCAGGCGGCCACGTCGGCCGGCTCGCGGAGGTGCTCCGCGAGGTCGCCGGCGAGGTGCAGGACGGCATCGACGACCGTCGACGGGGCCGATGACACGGCGGTCATGTCGCCGTCATACGCCCGGACGACCGCGTCGGCGAGCTGCCAGCACGCGGCCTCGGTGAGCAGCCGGGTCGACGGCTCATACCCGGCGCGCACCCCGTGCTCGCGAACGACCCGCGCGGCATACGAGTGATACGTGGCCACGGTCGGCTCGCCGGCGATGAGGTCGTCGCGGCCGAGCCGGCGGACGAGCTGACCGAGCCGCTGCCGGATGCGGTGCGACAGCTCGCCGGCCGCCTTGCGGGTGAAGGTGAGACCCAGGATCTGCTCCGGCCGCACGTGCCCGTTGGCGACCAGCCAGACCACCCGGGCGGCCATCGTCTCGGTCTTGCCCGACCCGGCCCCGGCCACGACGAGCAGCGGCCGCACGGGAGCGGCGATGACCGCGGCCTGCTGGATGGTCGGCGCCGGCAGCCGCAGCAGCTTGGCCAGCTCGATGGGCGCATAGCTGGGCGGTGGGGCCGTCATGCGCCGGGGCCCGTCACGTGGCGGCCCTTGCCGGAGACCGGGCAGGACGTCTTCACCGGGCACACGCGGCACTTGTTGTTGACCACGGCGCTGAACGTCGACGCGGCCATCGTCTTGGCGGTGCGCTGGACCAGCGCGCGAGCCCAGTTGGGGTCGTCGGCCTCGGCGAGCGGCAGCTGGACCTGCTCGCGGGCCGTGTTGGTCTCGCCGCCCAGCTGCACCAGCGACGCGCCGCCGGCGACCGACGACTCCTCGAAGGCGCCCAGCTCGATCGCCGCCTGGTAGGCCGCGAGCTGCGGGTGCTCGGCCAGGTTGGCGTTGGCTGGGATGGTCTTGCCGGTCTTCAGGTCGACGACCACGAGCCGGCCCTGCTCGTCGAGCTCCAGCCGGTCGACCCGGCCCTTGATCTCGACCGGCGCCTCGGGGTCGGCCAGCTCGACGAGGAAGTCCTGCTCGATCGAGACCAGCCGGCGCGGGTTGCCGGCCAGCCAGCCGATCAGCTTGTCGAGCATGTGCTCGGCCCGGTCGCGCTCGCGGCCGGCGAGCCAGCGCGCGGACAGCTCGATCGCGTCGAAGCGGTCGGCGACATACGCCACCAGCTGCGCCCGGTCGGCCGTCGCGTCGGAGGCCAGCATCGCCGCCGCGTGGACCAGGTTGCCGATCGACTGCTCGGGTGACGGCGTGAGCGCGCCGCCGTGGCGCTCCAGCAGCCAGCGCAGGCTGCACCGGTCGACGCTCTCCACGGTCGACGGCGTGACCTGCACCGCCTCGCCGGGGTCGACCAGCGGCCGGTCGTCGGAGAGCGCCGGCAGGCCCCACCAGCTGCCGGGGTCGGCGCCGGGCACGCCCTCGGCGGCCAGCCGGGCGAGCACCGCGGCGGCGGCCGCCCGCTCGGCGTCGGTGGCGTCGAGGTCGACGAGCGCGACCCGCAGCTCGGCGACCAGGGTCGGCAGCGTCAGCGCCCGCGGCGTCTCGAACGCGACCTGACCGTCGAGCTCGGCGTCGCTCGACAGCTCGGTGAGGAACCGGCTGGGCTGCTCCTCGCCGTCGCCGGACGCGACCGCGGTGACGAGCACCTGCTCGCGGGCCCGGGTGACGGCGACGTAGAAGAGGCGGCGCTCCTCGTCGAGCATCGCGGCGAGCCGGCCCATCGTCTCCATCGTGCGGCCGGCGAGGACCTCGACCAGCAGCTCGGAGCCGAGCACGCTGCCGCGCAGCCGCAGGTCGGGCCAGACGCCCTCCTGCACGCCGGCGACGGCGACGACGTCCCACTCCAAGCCCTTGGCGGCGTGGGCGGTGAGGATGCGCACGGCGTCGCCCCGGTCGGCGGACGGGGCGAGCGAGTCGGCCGGCAGGTCCTGGCCCTCGACGTGGTCGAGGAAGACCGCGGTGCCGGCACCGGGCAGCCGGTCGGTGAACCGGGCCGCCGCGTCGAACAGCGACACGACCGCGTCGAGGTCGCGGTCGGCCGCGGAGCCGCGGTGGCCACCCCGGGCGCTGACCGCCGACCAGCGGTCGGCCAGGCCGCTGGCGTGCCAGACCGCCCACAGCACCTCCTCGGCGGTGGCGCCGGGCCGGGCCGCGGTGTCGCGCGCCTCCTGCAGCAGGCGGGCCACGGCGCGGGCCGGCGTCGCCCAGCGTCGCTCGACCATGGCCAGCTCGGCCGGGTCGCGCAGCGCGCGCACCAGCAGCACCCCTGACGGGCGCCGGTCGCCGGCGGCCAGCGCGAGGGCCCGGAGCCCCTGCCGGAGCCGCCGCTCGGCCAGCGGGTCGGCGCCGCCGAGCGGCGAGTGCAGCAGCGCGACCGCGGCGTCCTCGTCGAGCCGGGCGTCGTCCAGCGCGCAGCGCAGGAGCAGCAGCAGCGGCGCGATCGCCGGCTGGAGGTGCAGCGGCAGGTCCTCGGCCTCGGTCACGGTCGGCACGCCGGCCGAGTGCAGGGCCCGCTGCAGCGGCGCGAGCTGGCGGGCGGTGGAGCGCACGATCACGGCCATGCGCGACCACGGCACGCCCCGCAGGAGGTGCGCCTCGCGCAGCCGGTGCGACAGGAACGCCGCCTCCGAGGTCTCCGACGGGAACGTGCGGGTCTCGACGCTACCGCCGGGGCGCACTGACTCCAGGCGGCGGTGCCGCGACGGGCCGCGCAGGCGGGCCGCCACCCGCTGGGTTGCCGCCAGCAGGCCCGCCCCGATCCGCCGCGAGTGCGGCAGGGTCACCTGCGGTGCCGGGGCGCCCGAGAGCGTCGGGAAGCGGTCCGGGAAGTCGCCGACGATCGTCGGGTCGGTGCCCCGGAACGCGAACGTCGACGAGTCGGGGTCGGCGAACGCCACCAGGTGAGCGCCGTTGCCGGCGATGAGCTCCAGCAGCTCGATCTGGGCCGGGTCGGTGTCGGGCAGCTCGTCGACATACACGAACGAGAGCCGCCGCCGCTCCGCCGCCAGCCGCTCGGGCTCGTCGGCGAGCAGGCCGGACGCGGCGCGCACCAGCTCGGCGTAGTCATAGGCCACCGAGCCGCGCGTCGTCGCGTCGCGCAGGGCGAGCACCTGGAGATACTCCTTGAAGAACCGCGCGGCGGCGGCCCAGTCGGCGCGCCGGTGAATCCGGGCCAGCTCGGCCAGGCCGGACGGTGGAACGCCCCGCTCGACGGCGCGCAGGAGCAGGTCGCGCAGCTCGGTGGCGAACGCCCGGGTGGCCAGCGCCCCCTTGAGCGACTCGGGCCAGGGCGCGGGCGACTCGGCCAGCAGCTCGCGGATCACCAGGTCCTGCTCGGGGCCGGTGAGCAGGCGCGGCGACGGCTCGCCCCGCTCCACCGCGGCCCGGCGCAGCAGCCCGAACGCATAGCCGTGGAAGGTGCGGACCATCGGCTCGGCGGTGGTGCGCAGGCCGCTCGACCGGCCCAGCCGGGCCTCGATCCGGTCGCGCAGCCGCACCGCGCCGCGGCGGCCGAACGTGAGCACCAGGATCCGCTCGGGGTCGACGCCCTCGCCCACGCGCGCGGCCACCGCCTCGACCAGCGTGGTCGTCTTGCCCGTGCCGGGGCCGCCGATCACCAGCAGCGGGCCGGTGGTGTGCTCGACCACCAACCGCTGCCACGGATCGGCACCGACCGGGACAGCCTTGACGAGGGGCCGGCGCACGAGCCGATAGGCACGGCGGGACCCCGCTGGGGAAGCTGTCGCGGTCACGCCGCTATGGAATCACGACCGACCGACAAAACTCGTCAGCCGCCACCCAGCAGTGACGCCTCGAGCAGATCCAGTGACTCGGTGATGTCACGCGAGACCATCAGCATGCTGAGCGCCTCCCGCCGGACGAACTCCTGCTCGGCGAGCGAGCGCAGCCAGTCGATCAGGCCGCCGTAGAAGCCCTCCGCGTCGAGCAGCAGCATCGGCTTGCGGTGCAGGTCGAGCATGGCCGTCGTCCACACCTCGAAGAGCTCGTCGAGCGTGCCGAGGCCGCCGGGCAGCGTGATGAACGCGTCCGCCTTCTCGATCATCATCGTCTTGCGCGACGCCATGCCGTCGGTCACGACCAGCTCGTCGGACTTGGTGTCGGCGACCTCCAGGTCGACGAGCGACTGGGGGATCACGCCGTACGTGCGGCCGCCGGCGGCTCGGGCGCCGTCCGCCACGGCGCCCATCATCCCGACGCAGCCGCCGCCGGAGACCAGCTCGTGGCCCCGCCGCCCGATCTCGACGCCCAGGTCGTGCGCGAGGTCGAGCCAGCGGCCGTCGAGTCGCTGCGACGACGCGCAGAACACACCGATCGACGCCATCAGTTGGTGCCCGTCTCGCGGGCCAGCCGCCGCGCCGACGCCGCCTGGATGTCGTCGAGGTGCTCCCCGGCATTGACGATGTGCTGTACCGCCTCATCGACGTCGTCCGTCACGAGCATGAGTTGCAGGTCCTCCGGACCGATCTTCCCGTCCGCCTGCATCGTGTCGCGCATCCAGTCCAGCAGTCCCTGCCAGTACGACTTCCCCATCAGGACCACGGGGAACCGGGTCACCTTGCGGGTCTGGACCAGCGTGACGGCCTCGAAGAGCTCGTCGAGCGTGCCGAAGCCGCCCGGCAGCACGACGAACGCCTGCGCGTACTTCACGAACATCGTCTTGCGCGCGAAGAAGTACCGGAAGTCGATGCCGATGTCGACCCACTCGTTGAGCCCCTGCTCGAACGGCAGCTCGATGCCGAGGCCGATCGACAGGCCGCCCGCGTCCGCGCAGCCCTTGTTCGCGGCCTCCATGACGCCGGGGCCGCCGCCGGTGATGACCGCGTAGCCGGCCCGCGCGAGCGCCGCGCCGACCTCCTCGCCCAACTTCCACTCGGGGCTGTCGGGCTTGCTGCGCGCGGAGCCGAACACGCTGACCGCGGGCGGAAGGTCGGCGAGCGTGTCGAAGCCCTCGACGAACTCGCTGAGGATGCGCAGCGCCCGCCACGCGTCCTTGGTCTTCCACTCGTGACGCAGGTGGGAGTCGAGCAACCGCTGGTCGGCGGTACTCGGCGGAATCGCGTCACGCCGCAGCGTCACCATTCCGCGGTGCCGCTCCCGAGGCTGGTTGCTCTTGGCGTCGGTCATGCCCGCTACGGTACGGGGATCTCATGGGACGGGACGGACCAGCCCGGTGAACTCGTGATAGCAATGCATTCATGGCGCGGGGGCGACTGGTGACCATCGCGGCGGCCTGCGCGCTGCTTGTCATGATTTCGATGCTTGTGTACTGGCTGAGCTCGCCTTCGCCTGCCGAGCCGCCCGCACCCGTGCCGTCGTCACCGGCGCCGTCGCCGTCCCTGTCGGAGGAGCCGTCCCCGTCGCCGACGCCGTCGGCATCGCCGTCCCCGACGCCGATCGTGGTGCCGGCCCGCGGCAGCGGCACGTTCTCCTATGCGACGACCGGCGCGGAACGGGTGGGCGACCGCGGCCACCTGGTGCGGTACACCGTGGCGACCGAGAACGGCTCCGGCATCGACCCGGAGACGTTCGCCTCGGCGGTCCACGCCACACTGGCCGACCCGCGGAGCTGGCTCGCCGGCGGGCGGTTCTCGTTCCAGCGGGTGCCGGCCGGCACGCCGAGCGAGCTGACCGTGCACCTGGCCACCCCGGCGACCACCGACACCATGTGCGGCAAGCACGGCGTCCGCACGCGGGGCGAGGTCTCGTGCCGCGGCGGCCGCGACGTGGTCATCAACCTGAAGCGCTGGCTGCTGGGCGTGGCGTGGTACCCGCAGCTGGAGGACTACCGGGACATGGTGGTCAACCACGAGGTCGGCCACTTCCTCGGCAACGGCCACGTCGTCTGCCCCCGCAAGGGCGCCCCGGCCCCGGTGATGGCGCGGCAGACGTTCGGGCTGGAGGGCTGCGTGGTCAACCCGTGGCCGTACCCGGACGGGAAGACGCTGGCCACCGGGCCCCAGGCACCGCGCTGAGGCCATGGGCGGGTCTCTCGGACGTCGCGGTTCGGTAAGAAATCAGGTGCGGACGGCAACGTTTCCAAGCGCCACCGCGTCGTACCCGGTATACCGGGGTGCAAGGTGTGGGGGGTGACCGCGATGACGCGAACCGAGCACGATCGCCGCAAGCGGCAGATGAACCGGCGGATCCGTGAAGTGCTGGCGGTCCGGCGGATGATGGCCAGCCTGCCGGACACGCCAGCAACAGAGGATCCTCAGCGCTAGGCCGTCAACCAGCGGCGCACGACCGCGGCACTCTCGCGGATCTTGTCGATCTCGACGTGCTCGTCCTGCTTGTGGGCCAGGTTGGGGTCGCCCGGGCCGAAGTTCAGGCCCGGGATGCCCAGCGTGGCAAACCGGGCCACGTCGGTCCAGCCCAGCTTGGCCCTGGGCGGCTGGCCGGTCGCGGCCAGGAACTCCCGCGCCGACGGCACGTCGAGGCCCGGCAGCGCGCCCGGTGCCGAGTCGACGACCTCGACGTCGAAGCCGTCGAGCACCTCGCGGACGTGGTCCGCCGCGTCCTGCTCCGAGCGGTCGGGGGCGAAGCGGAAGTTGACCTCGACGACGCACTCGTCGGGGATGACGTTGCCGGCGACGCCGCCGCTGATCCGCACGGCGTTGAGCCCCTCATGGAACTCGCATTCGTCGATGGTGACCAGGCGCTCCCGGTACTGCTGAAGCCGCGAAAGGATCGGCGCGGCCTTGTGGATGGCGTTGTCGCCCAGCCAGGACCGCGCGGAGTGGGCACGCTTGCCGCTGGTGCGCGCGAGCACCCGCAGCGTCCCCTGGCAGCCGGCCTCGACCAGGCCGTAGGTGGGCTCCAGGAGTACCGCGAAACTCGCGTCCGTCAGCAGCTGCGGATGGCTGTCGGCCAGGATGCGCAGGCCGTTCAGCGCCGAGTCGACCTCTTCGTTGTCGTAGAAGACGTAGGTCACGTCGTGGCGGGGCTCGGCCTCGGTGACCGCCAGGTGCAGGGCGATCGCGGTGCCCGCCTTCATGTCCGACGTGCCGCAGCCGTGGATGATGTTTCCGTCCACTGTGGACGGCCAGTTGTCGTGCAGCGGCACGGTGTCGAGGTGCCCGGCGAGCACGACGCGCTGCGGCCGGCCGAGCTCGGTGCGCGCGACGATCGTGTTGCCGAAGCGCTCGATCTTGAGCCGCGTCGGGAGCACCTCCTCGACCCGGTCGGCGATCTCCGCCTCGTTGCCGGACACCGACTGGATGTCGACGAGTGCGCGGGTCAGGGCGACAGGATCGGCGAGCACATCACGGGTGAGCATGGTCTAGACACTAGACCGGCTCCAGATCCGACAGGCCCCGACCAAATCAGATCGATGGGGTAGCGTTCGATCACGTGACGACCGCCTACATCGACTCGCCCGCCTGGGGCTTCGGCCTGGCCACCGTGACGTCCTCCGGGCAGGTGCTGGACGCCTGGTTCCCGACCGGCCAGTTCGGCCTGGGCACTTTTGCGGACAATTCGGATGTTTCCGACTCAACCGACGGGCCGCTCCCCGGCCTCCGTGTCGAGCCGATCCGGGTCGAGATCGCGTCGCTCGGCGACGCGCCGGTGAGCACCGCCGACGTGTACCTGCGGCTCCACCTGCTCTCGCACCGCCTCGTCCAGCCCCACCAGGCCAACCTCGACGGCCAGTTCGGGCTGCTGGCCAACGTCGCCTGGACGTCGGCCGGCCCGTGCCCGCCGGAGCGCGTCGACGAGCTGCGCCTCGTGGAGCGGGCCGCCGGCCGGCGCCTGAGCGTGTACGGGATCGACAAGTTCCCGCGCATGGTCGACTACGTGACGCCGTCGGGCGTGCGGATCGCCGACGCCGACCGGGTGCGCCTGGGCGCCCACCTGGCCGCCGGCACCACGGTCATGCACGAGGGATTCGTGAACTTCAACGCGGGCACGCTCGGCACCTCGATGGTCGAGGGGCGCATCTCGGCCGGCGTGGTGGTCGGCGACGGCACCGATGTCGGCGGCGGCTCGTCGATCATGGGCACGCTGTCGGGCGGCGGCAAGGAGACGATCCGGCTCGGCGAGCGCTGCCTGCTGGGCGCGAACGCGGGCATCGGCATCTCCCTGGGCGACGACTGCGTCGTCGAGGCGGGCTGCTACATCACGGCGGGCGCCAAGCTGACCCTCCCCGACGGCCGCGTGGTGAAGGCCCGCGAGCTGTCCGGCGTGAACAACCTGCTGTTCCTGCGCAACTCGGTGACGGGCCGGCTGGAGGTCCGCGAGCGACAGGGCCGCGGCATCGAGCTGAACGCCGCCCTGCACGCCAACGACTGACGCAGCGGTTCGCCGCCGCGCGGGCTGCTACAGCCGCACGGCGGCGGTCGCGCTGCGGGCTACAGCCGCGCGGCGGCGGTCGCGATGCGCTCGTCGGTCGCCGTCAGGGCGACCCGCACGTGGCGCTCCCCCGCAGGGCCGTAGAAGGCGCCCGGAGCTGCCAGGATGCCGCGCTCGGCCAGCCAGTCGGCCGTTACCCACGAGTCCTCGTCGCGGGTCAGCCAAAGGTACAAGCCGGCCTCCGAGTGCTCGACCGTGAACCCGGCCCGCTCGAAGGCGGCGCGCAGGACGACGCGCCGTTCACGGTACCGCTCCCGCTGCTGCTCGACGTGGACCTCGTCGCCGAGGGCCGCGATCATGGCGGCCTGCACCGGGGCCGGCACGATCATGCCGCCGTGCTTGCGCACCTGCAGGAGCTCGTCAACGAGGGCAGGGTCACCGGCGACGAATCCGGCCCGATATCCAGCCAGATTTGACCGTTTTGACAGCGAATGTACCGCGAGCACGTTGTCGAAAGCCCCATCGCACACCGACAGGATCGACACCGGCTCCGACTCCCACGGCAGCGGGAGGTAGCACTCGTCGCTCGCCACGATCGCGCCGCGCTCGCGCGCCCAGTCGACGACCTTGCGCAGGTGGGCGGGCGGCAGCACGCGACCCGTCGGGTTGCCGGGCGAGTTGATCCAGACCAGCCGCACCCGGGCCGGGCCGACCGACGTCAGCGAGTCGGCGCGGACGACCGTGGCGCCGGCGAGCTGCACGCCGACCTCGTACGTCGGGTAGCACACCTGCGGGATCACCACGGTGTCGCCGGGGCCGAGGCCGAGCAGGGTCGGCAGCCAGGCGACCAGCTCCTTCGAGCCGATCGTCGGCAGGACGCCGAACGCGTCGGACGCCGGGCCGCACCAGCGGGTGACCCAGTCGCGGATCGCCCCGCGTAACTGGGGGGTGCCGGCGGTCAGCGGATACCCGGGCGCGTCGGACGCCTGCGCGAGCGCCGCCCGGATGACGTCGGGCACCGAGTCGACCGGCGTGCCGATCGACAGGTCGACGAGGCCGTCGGGGTGGGCGGCGGCCTTCGCCTTGACCGGCTCCAGCCGGTCCCACGGGAAGTCGGGAAGCCCGGCCGCGAGCGCGCGCCGGGCTCCAGCCGAGACGGTGCCGGTCAGTGGTCGTGCTCCTGCGGCGGCAGGGCAGCGACGAACGTCGCGTCCTTCTCCACCTTGCCCACCTTCGAAGCGCCACCCGGCGAGCCGAGCTCGTCGAAGAACGAGTAGTTGGCGCCGACGAAGTCCTTCCACTTCTCCGGGACGTCGTCCTCGTAGAAGATCGCCTCGACCGGGCACACCGGCTCGCAGGCACCGCAGTCCACACACTCGTCCGGGTGGATGTACAGCATGCGGTTGCCCTCGTAGATGCAGTCGACAGGGCACTCCTCAATGCAGGCCTTGTCGAGCAGGTCCACGCAAGGTTCGGCGATGATGTATGTCACGGGTCGCCCTCTTTCGCGCCTGAGGCTGCCAACGTGGTTGGCGGGCCCCGCCGCGTCCCTACCGCGGCGGTAAGAGCCTAGTATCCAGGTTCACGGGAGGTCGAACGTGCTTGGGCCACAACATGTGGGACAGCGCGTTGTGGTGCGCCGTTTCGTGGGAATCCGGGACGAACGACCGGTGTTTTCCGACGTCTTGGGCGAGCTGATCGAGGTCAGCGAGACACATTTCACAGTGCGTGCTCGAACCGGCGCGGTCCGCGTACCAAAGAGTGAGATCACCCGCGCCAAGACAGTGCCCCCGCGGCGCCGCTTCACACCCACCGAGGCCATCGAGGACGCCGCCGCTTTCGGCTGGCCCGCCTCCGAGACGGCCCGCCTGGGCGACTGGCGCCTGCGGGCCACCGGCGGCTGGACCCAGCGCGGCAACTCGGCCCTGGTGATCGGCTCCCCCGACCTGCCGCCGGCGGAGGCGATCGATTTCGTCGAGCAGTGGTACCGCGAGCGCGGCCTCCCGCCGGCGATGAGCATCCCGGTGCCGCTGTTCCAGCGCCTGGACGACGAGCTCACGCGGCGCGGCTGGACGGCGAAGCCGATCACGGTGGTGATGACGGCCCGCCTGGCCGACCTGCGCCTCCCGCCGCCGGGTGGGGTGTCGCTGGCCGCCTCGCCCTCCGCCGAGTGGCTGGCCGCGGTGAGCGGCCGCAAGGGTTCGCTGCCAGATTCCGCACTCGGCGTCCTGACCGGCGTCCCCGAGGTGCGGTTCGCGGAGTGGCACGACGAGCGCGGCACGCTGCGGGCCACCGCCCGCGGCTGCGTGGCCGACCCGGCCGGCCGCTGGCTGGGCCTGTCGCTGATCGGCGTGGACGAGCAGTTCCGCCGCCAGGGCCTGGCCCAGCAGACGATCGCCGCCCTGGTGGACTGGGCGCTCACGCTGGGCGCGAGCGACGCCTACCTCCAGGTGGAGCAGCAGAACGAGCCCGCGGTGGCGCTGTACACCCGGCTGGGCTTCACCCAGCACCACGTCTACTCGTCCCGCCGCCTGCTGGCTCCTTGATCGCGGCGAGTCAGCGCTTGACGATGCGGCGGGGCTTGGCCCCGGTGCGCTCGATGTACCGCTTCCAGGACTGCGACTTGTAGTCCATGCCCATCGTCATCAGCGCGAGCATCCCGAGCACGGCGCCGATGGCGGACAGCCCGACGAAGTAGAAGAACTGCCGGAAGACCAGCCCGACCCCGCTGCTGAACGGCGACACGCCCGACACGAACGGCCCGACCAGCACCGCGAGCAGGCAGGCCACGACGACGGCGATGCCCAGGTCACCGACGACGCGGATCATCGGGTGCCGCCGGGCATACCAGAACGCGACCGGAATCATCACCGCGCCGACCGCGAACAGCGCCCAGAGGCCGATCGTGACCTGCTTGTCGTCGTCACTCCCGGCGCCGAACCGCACTACGAGCCGCGCGATCACGTTGACCAGGAAGAGAGCCCCCGCGATGAGGCCGACTGGCAGCCACCGTTCCTTCACCGCATGCCTCCGTCTGCTCCGCTCGCGCGCCGTCCCCCGGCCGCGCCCCCGACACACATCGGGCGCGCGCTGCGATTCGCGGGAACGTGTCTACCTGTCCACGCTCCGTGGCGCAAGAGTCCCTGGCTTTGAGTTGCCTGGACGCTGTCGCAGCGCGGACACATAGATGCCCACGGCGAACGCCAGCGGCCCCGCGAACAGCGTCAGCAGCCCCACCCAGTTGCCTTCAGTGAGCAACAGGTCACCCTCTGCCGTGCGCCCGGCGGCCAGGATCCACACCACGCACCAGGCTCCGGCGGGTAAGAGCGCCGCCAGCCGCCGCCCGGTGGTCGTGAACGCGAACCACCCGAGCAGCGGGTTGGTCACCAGCGCCAGCACCAGGGAGATCGGGATCCGCACGCCCGACCCGTTGAGCCGGAACGGCGCGAAGAACGCCTCGATCAACGCCAGCACCAGCGCCAGCAGCGTGACGACGACCAGCCCGCCGACCGTGATCCACAGGTCGAGCCGCCGCTCCAGTTCGGGCGACAGCTTGCGCTCCGGCTCCGTCACCGGCCCGTCGTTGACGACCTCCAACACACTGTCCTGCGTCACGCCTGCCTCACTCGCTTCTGCACCGCCAGCCATCGTCTCGCCCGCTTCGGCTGGACGCTCCGCGCTTCCCGCACTCCCCACGCCCTCTGCGCGGCCCGCGCTCTCCGCCGCGTCGACGCCCGGCTCGGTCGACCCCGCGCCGTTCTGCTCGACAACCTCATCGGCCGACCCATCGGGCGGCCCGTAGGCCCGCTCATCGGCCCGCTCATCGGCCGGCGCGGAGCGGCCGGCGCCGGCCCCGCGGACTGCGGGGCTCGGACGTGGCCGGCCTTTGCGCTTCGTGGTCACGGCGCCGCGCTCTCCACGGCCACGCCCTCCCGATCCCCGCGCGGCCCGGGCGTGGGGGACGGGTCGACGTCGAGGCCGGCGAACAGGTCTTCCTCCCAGCCGAACGGCCCGACACCGGGCCCCTTCTCGCCGCGGGCCAGCTGATAGAACTCCACGCCCATGAACTCGGCGCCGAAGTTGCCGGCGATCGAGAACAGCCAGGACGTCGGCGGGATCTGCGTCGCGTGCGCACGCAGGGCGGCCGTCTTCTCCTCGGCGAACTCGTGCGCGTCGATCCGCGCCGCGATGTCCTTGTCGTCGGTGCCGAACGGCAGGTCCTCGGGCCGCTCGATGTCCGCGAACGGGTTGTCGGAGGAGCCGCGGAACTCCCGCATGCCGGCCTCGAGCACGCTGCGGGGCACCGCCGTCCAATACACCTTGGCCGGCGCGATCCCCTCCTCCTCGGCCAGCTCGACGGCGCGCATCAGCACCCGGTGGGCCTGGATGTGGTCGGGGTGACCGTAGAAGCCGTTGGTGTCGTAGGTGACCGCCACCTGCGGGCGCACCTCGCGGATCACCTCGACCAGCTCGGCGGCGGCCTGGTCGAGGTCGGCGCCCCAGAACGCCCTTGGGTGCTTGTTGGCCGGAGTGTCCATCATGCCCGAATCGCGATACCGCCCCGCGCCGCCGAGGAACCGGTGGTCGGTCACCCCCAGCGCCCGACACGCCTCCGCCAGCTCCGCGATCCGGTAACCGCCGAGCTGGTCTCCCTCGGCGGCGGCGATCCCGGCCAGCGCCGGCACGTGGATCTCACCCTCCTCACCGAGGGTGCAGGTGACCAGGGTGACATGGGCGCCGTCGGCCGCATAGCGGGCCATGGTGGCGCCGGTCCCCATCGACTCGTCGTCGGGGTGTGCATGGACGAAAAGGATGCTCCGAGCACTCACGCGAGCCACTGTACGGCGTCCCACTGACAGTTCTTCCCACCGCCACGGTCGGTGTGGCCGGACGGACACGCCGCGTTACCTTCCCGGCGAATGACATGACAATCCGGCGCGGGCGAGTCAACATTCCGGGGTGGACTATCCGGAGTTGGCCGCGCGCACCCGACGTTTCTCCTATGGCGCGCCCCGGGCCGTCACGGTGAGCCCGGACGGTGCGCGGGTGGTGTTCCTGCGCTCCTCCGGTCCGGAGGACCCGAGCGACGCCCTGTGGGTGTATGAGGTCGCCGCCCGTGCCGAGCGGAGGATCGCCGACCCGGCCGCGCTGCTGCGGTACGACAGGGATGAGATCGATCTGCCGGCGGCCGAGCGGGCGCTGCGTGAGCGGCTGCGCCTCTCCGCCGGTGGCATCGGCTCGTTCGCGCTCGACGGCGCCGGTGTGGTGGCCGCCTTCGCGCTGGGTGGCCGGCTGTTCCGCGCCGATCTGCTCACCGGCGACGTGGTCGAGCTGCGGGCCGCCGGGCCGGTGGTCGATCCGCGACCTGACCCGACCGGGCGGCAGATCGCCTACGTGACCGGCGGCGCGCTGCACGTGATCGACGCCGACGGCACCGACGCGCTGCTCGCGGGCGAAGAGGGCGTCACGTGGGGCATGGCCGAGTTCATCGGCGCGGAGGAGTTCCACCGGTTCCGGGGCTACTGGTGGTCCCCCGACGGCCGCAGCATCCTCACGGCCCGCGTGGACGAGTCGCGGGTGCCCCGCTGGCATCTCCAGGACCCGTCGGAGCCCGATCAGGCCCCCACCACGGTGGCGTATCCGTATGCCGGCGCCGACAACGCCAAGGTCACCCTGCATGTGCTCGACCTCGACGGCGGCTGGGTCGACGTGCACTGGGACCGGGAGACCTACCCGTATCTCGTCGCCGCCTCCTGGTCGGATCAGGGCGGCCCGCTGCTGGCGGTGCTGCGCCGCCTCCAGCAGCACGGGCTGGTGATCGCCGTCGACCCGCGCACCGGCGAGACGCAGGTCCACGCCGAGCTCGCCGACCCGCGCTGGGTCGAGCCGGTGCCCGGCACCCCCGTGCACCTCGCCGACGGGCGCGTCCTGGTCGGCGGCGAGCTGGCCCACGACGGATATGACGCCCGCTGCCTGTTCGCCGACGGGAGCCTGATCACTCCCCCGAACCTGTATGTCCGGCGGGTCGTCGGCCGGCTCGACGGTGACCTCGTGGTCGAGGCGAGCGACGGCGAGCCCAGCGAGCAGCACATCTTCCGCATCCCGATCACCCATTCGAGTGCCCAGGCGCAGCGCCTCACGTCGGAGCCCGGGTGGCACGTCGCGCAGGCCGCCGGTCGCACACTCATCGTCGGGTCGCAGACGCTGGAGCACGGCGGCTCGCAGTACGACATCCACCACAACGGCGAGGTGGTCGGTGAGATCGCGTCGCTCGCCGCCGCCCCGCCGTTCGCCCCGAGGCCCGTGCTCGAACGGGTGACGGACCGCCGCGTGCCGACCGGTGTGCTGTATCCACGCGGGCACGTGTCCGGCCGCCGGCTGCCGGTGCTCGTGTCGATCTACGGTGGCCCCGGCCACCAGGAGGTCATCGCCGCCCGGGCCCGCTGGCAGGAGAAACAGTGGTGGGCCGATGCCGGCTTCGCCGTCGTCTCCATCGACAACCGCGGCACTCCCGGCGTGGCGCCGAGCTTCGACAAGGCCATCCACCGACGGTTCTCCGACGTCATCCTCACCGACCAGGTCGACGCCCTGCAGGCCCTCGCCGAGAAACACCCGGACCTCGACCTGGACCGCGTCGCGATCCGCGGCTGGTCGTTCGGCGGGTGGCTGTCGGCCCTGGGCGTGCTGCGCCGCCCCGACGTCTACCGCTGCGCCGTGGTCGGCGCGCCCGTCACCGACTGGGGCCTCTACGACACCGCCTACACCGAGCGGTATCTCGGGCTCCCGGCCGAGGCGCCGGAGGTGTACGCGCACAACTCCCTGGTCGAGCTGGCCGCCGAGCCACCGGTGCGCCCCGACGACGCCCGCCCGATGCTGCTCATCCACGGCCTCGTCGACGACAACGTGGTGGCCGCGCACACGCTGCGCCTGTCGGCGGCGCTGCTCGGCGCCGGCCGCCCGCACTCGATGATCCCGCTGACCGGCGCGACGCACATGGCCGCCGGCGGCCTGGCCGAGAAATTACTGCGCATCGAGCTCGACTTCATTCGCCGCTCAATCGGATGACGACGTCACCCCCGAGCCGTCCCGACTCGGGGGTCCTGGTCACGGCGCCGGCGTGCAGCAGCGCCGTGACCACCTTCTGCGCGTCGGCGGCCCGATAGACGGTGTCGGTGAGCGCGAAGTGCTTCAATTCGGTCACCGTCATCGGCCCGTCGCGCAGCGCGTCGAGCAGTTCCCGCCGCAGCGCGCCCGGATTCGGTTCGAGCGCGATATCCATGAGGTGCCCTTCGGGGTCCTCCGGGTCGCGGTAGCGCACGCCCGCATACTCGTCGAGCGCCCACATCTCGTTCTTGAACGCCTCCAGCGCCTTCGCCGACCGCGTCCCGAATGCGACGAGCGCCTCGGTTTCCCGGTCGACCAGCTCGACCCCGACCGTCAGCTCGAACCCGTGCGCGTGCAGATCCCGCCGCTGCTCGCCCCAGGTGCCCACGCGCGCGGTGACGAGCACGTCGACGGCTTTGGCTTTGAAGTCCTTGGAAACGCTGTCGTCGACCATCGCGAACAGCGGTCCGCTCCCCGCGCCGACCGCCTTGAGCACCGCGGCCACCGCGGTCCCGCGAACCACATGCACCCCGAACTCAACGGGCGTCTGCAATTCCCGGAGCCGCTCTTCGACCCCGTCGACGCCGGGCCCGACAAACACCACCGACAACCGCCGCCCGCGCAGCCGATCGGCGAACTCGCCAAGCGCCCGCACCGCGGCCTCGGCCGTTTCCGGCTCGATCGACCCACCCGAGGCCATGAGGAATGTGGCACCGTGCGGCGAATGCAACCCACCGGGTGCCCAGTTGTCAAGGCAACGCACCAGCAGTTCCCGCGAGACCGCACCAATGGACATACCGTTCTTTGTACTGCGCCGGCGGGCCTGCGCTCCACACCCCCTCTCAGCTACGGTTGATAGTCGTCGATACGGGAGGCCACGATGGCGGACGGCTTCGAGCTCAACCCGGCGGGCGTGCGCGACTTCGGCACCCAACTCCGCGCAGCGGTGGACCGCGACGTCGTCCCGGCGGCGGACCGCATCCGCGGCTACTTGACGTGGTACCCGTCGTTCGGCGGCCGGAGCGGAAGCCCGGCGGTCCAGACCGCGGCGCTGCGCTACAACACGGAACTGAACGCCGCGCTGACCTTCCTGGACACGCTGATCCACAACGCCCACACACTCGCCGAGGCCGCCGAACTGGTCGTGCAGACCTACCAGCGCGGCGACGAGCTCTCCGTGGCCGACATGCAGGCAGTGTTGGGCCGCGCCTCTGCGGCCGCCACAAACGCCGAGACTGCCAGACTCATGGCCGACCAGGCGGCAGCCCAAGCGGACGCCGAGTTCCGCCGGCAACACGGTGGAGCGCAGTGATGGGCGCGTACGACCGCTGGCGCCTGCCGGAACTCCTGACGATGGTCGAGCACGACACGGACGCATCGGCGACGGCACACCTCAAGGCGTGGGAACAGAAACATCACCTGCTGGTCACCCAGAAGCAGCGCCTCCAGTCCCTACTCGCGGACCTGACAGCAAACTGGAACCCAGACAAAAGCATCGCTGCCCACACTTTCGCCATACAGATCACCGATCAAATTAGCGTGCTCGACGCGGCGAGTAGATCGGCAGCGCAGATTTGGTCAGGCCTCGGGCACATCACCTCGGCGATCGCCGATGCTCGGAGGGAACTCCAGAGGCTCGCGGCGCAGTACCACGATGGCGCGGTCGCGACCCGCGAGTTCAACAGACAAGCCTTCCCCGTGCTGCCTGACGTACTCAACGCTGGGAGCCCGATAGTCCCAATCCCAGGCCTGGAAGCACTGATAATGCGACAGCATCAGGACCGCTTGAACAGGCAGGCCCGCCTCGTAATGGAAGCTATGGACGACCGGGTGCAAGAAGCAAGCCGGATGATCGCGACGGTTCCCAAGGTCAGGCCATTTGATACGGGCATACAGTACGAACCGGGCAGAGGGCAAGTCAGAACTACGGGAGATGGGAGACTTCCGGTCGGTACGATCGGCGGCCAACCTGTACCAGCGCCCACCTTCAGTCCGCCAGCGTGGTCCGTACCCGAGGCAGTGAACCCACCGCCGGCTGACGGAGAAGCGCCGATCCTTGCAGGAACTCCAACGCCGACGGTCATGCCTTCCTCTCGCTGGCCATCGACAGGGGCATCTGGAGGGATAACTGCGCTGCCACCTGGAGGGGTGATCGGCGACGTTCCCTCGCTTCCCGCAACAGCCGACATCGCGACGCCAGTCAACGGCGTAATTGGCGGCACATCACCAAGGAACAGCCTGCTCGGAGGGTTGCCGGTTTCGGGCAGCGGAGGCGTCTCGCGGACTTCGGGTGTATCACCTCGCCGCTGGTCAACACCAACGACGGCTGATGTGTCGACTGTTGCCGGTCACAGTATGCGTACAGGCGGTTCACATGACCCGTCGTTCGAACGCTACGTCGAAAGGCGACGGCAGCGTCGCCCTAGCGATCCTGACGACCCGTGGACAGTCGAGGAAGGTGTTTCCCCTGTTCTGGAGACGCCGCGCCCGCCGATTGACCACAGCCCCGGCCCCGGGGTGATCGGCATTGACCGGTGACCGCCAGCCGAGTGGCCACCGCTGTCACCATCGGAATCCTGGCGTCGAACATCGTTCCCGCCCCAGCGTTCGCGGACGGTATCCGCGAACGGCAATGGCATCTTCGGTTCCTCAACATCATGCAGACGCACCAGATCAGCGAGGGCAACGGCGTCTTGGTTGCCGTCACCGACACTGGCGTTGATCCCGCATCACCCGAACTTGCCCCCGCCGTGGTGTCCGGGATTCAGTTTGACCAGGGAGGTGGTGATGGACGAGCCGATTTTGACGGTCACGGAACAGCCATGGCTGCCCTAATCGGCGCCCGCGGCAAGGCCAATGGAAGCGGCGTCCTCGGAATCGCCCCGAAGTCAACGATACTTCCGGTCGATGTCGTAACTGGTGATCCCGCGGTGCTAGGTACGGGCATTGACTGGGCAGTCGACCACGGTGCACGAGTTGTCTCAATCTCGCTCGGCACCAGCGAGGAACCCTCCACTCGTGCAGCGGTCGAAAGGGCGCTCGCCGCCGACGTGGTGGTTGTTGCGTGTGTAGGAAATGCGCCTGACGAGAGCAAGGTTGTCTTCCCGGCGCGGCTGCCGGGCGTGTTGGCCGTTGGTGGCGTGGATCGGGAGGGGAATCATGCTGCCGTCTCTGTCACTGGGCCGGAGGTGATGATCTCGGCGCCCGCCGTTGACATCATGTCGATTGGCGCCTCGCAGCGGTATCGGACGGCGACGGGGACCAGTGATGCCACTGCCATCGTGGCGGGGGCCGTTGCGCTTGTCAGGGCGAAGTTTCCGCAGTTGAGCCAAGCTGAGGTTGTTCGGCGGATCATCCTTACAGCGCAGGACAGAGGCGCGCCCGGGCGAGACAACGAGTACGGCTACGGGGTGATTGACATCGTCAAGGCGCTCACCGCCGAGATCCCCGCCGCCTCACCCAGTGCCTCACCCTCCGTTTCGGCTGGGCCTGACGACGAGCGCGGCAGCAGCACAGTGGCGATGGTGGTCGGGGTTGGGCTGGCGGCGCTTGTTGTTGTGCTTGTCGCCGTAGTGCAAGGGGTCGCTCGGAGTCGGCGGCGGCGGTATCGGTGACGGAGTAGCGTGCGCGTATGGCTGGTGTGCTCAGCGCGGAGCAGGTTGCGGCTGCTCTTGGCGATCTTCGTGGGTGGGCCGGGGACGCCTCGGTCATTGAGCGGTCCGTTACCGCTGAGTCCTTTCTGGACGGTATCCGGCTTGTCGCCGAGGTGGCGCACGTGGCTGAGCAGGCCGACCACCACCCTGACATCGACATCCGGTGGCGGACGGTGACCTTCCGGCTCAGCACGCACTCGGCGGGTGGGGTGACCGAGAAGGACCTGGCCCTCGCTCGGCAGATCAACGAGTTGATCGGGTAATTCGCGTACCGAGCGAGGGTCGAGTCGCCCCTTTTCGTCGTACCCCCTCGGTAGTGTCCCTCCCATGAACCACTTCGACGTTGCCAGCGCTGCGGTCGAGGCGGCGCTGGCCGCTGGGGCTCGGTATGCCGACGCGCGCGTCATGCATCGGCGGTCCGAGTCGATGACCGCGCGGAACGGGGAGATCGAGGAGCTGAGCCAGGACGAGGACGCCGGGGTTGGTGTCCGGGCGCTGGTCGGCTCCAGCTGGGGGTTCTTCGCGGTTCCTGATCTCGGGCGGGACGCGGCTCGGCGGGCCGGGGAGCGAGCCACGGCGATCGCCAAGGCGTCCGCGACGGTGCCGGGGCCGCAGGTCGATCTCGTGGACATCGAGGCGCGGGTGGACTCGTGGGCGAGTGCCTGCGCGGTGGACCCGCTCGGGGTGGCGCTGTCGACGAAGGGTGACCTGCTGACGAGCGCTACGGCGGAGTCGCACAAGGCCGGGGCGGACATCGCCGAGGGGCTGTATCAGATCTGGGACACGCGGAAGTGGTTCGTGTCGTCGCAAGGGCACCGCATCGACCAGCACATCCGCGAGTCCGGGGCGGGCATCTCGGCCACGGTCATCGGTGACGGCGAGACGCAGCGGCGTTCATATCCGTCGTATCGCGGGCAGTACGGTACCCGCGGCTGGGAGCTGGTCGACGAGCTGGACCTGCAGGCGCACGCCGCGCGGATCGCGGAGGAGGCGCGGGCGCTGCTCACGGCACCGCACTGCCCGGCCGGCGAGACGACGCTGATTCTGGGCAGTGAGCAGATGGCGCTGCAGATCCACGAGTCGGTGGGGCACGCGATCGAGCTCGACCGGATTCTGGGCTGGGAGGCGGCGTTCGCTGGGACGTCGTGGCTGGAGCTGTCGAAGCTCAACCAGCTGCGGTATGGGTCGGAGCTGATGAACATCACCATCGATCCGACGATTCCGGGGGCGCTGGGCTCGTTCGGGTATGACGACGAGGGCACGCCCGCGCAGTCCAGATACGCGGTGCGCGACGGGATCTGGGTCGGCACGCTCGCCGGGCGGGACTCGGCGGCGGTCGCCGGGCTGGACTACGCCGGCAGCGTGCGCGCCGACGGATGGGCGCGGCTGCCGATGGTGCGGATGACCAACGTCGGGCTGGTGCCCGGGCCGCACACGCTCGACGAGATGATCGCGGCGACCGACGACGGCGTGCTGATGGACTTCAACCGCTCCTGGTCGATCGACGACAAGCGGCTGAACTTCCAGTTCGGCTGCGAGATCGGCTGGGAGATCAAGAACGGCAAGCTCGGCCGGATGCTGCGCAACCCGACCTACACGGGCATCGGCCCGAGGTTCTGGGGCTCGATGGACATGCTGTCGTCGGACGTGACGGCGTGGGGCACGCCGAACTGCGGCAAGGGGCAGCCGGGTCAGATCGGGCACACGGGCCATCCGGCCGCGGCGGCCCGGTTCACCAACGTGCGCGTGGGGGTGCGGGGATGAGCGCGACCTTGTCCGAGACCGACCTGGCCCAGCGGGTGCTGGAGCTCGTCGGCAGCGGCGTCGAGGCCGAGGTGGTGGTCGAGCGGGCGGCGCTGGCGCTGACGCGGTTCGCCAACTCGTACGTGCACCAGAACGTCGCCGACGAGTCCACGACGATCCGCCTGCGGCTGCACGCGGACGGGCGGACCGCCACCACGTCCACGACGGTGCTCGACGGGCTCGACGACCTGGTCCGGCGCACGCTGGAGTCGATGCGGCTCGCGCCCGCCGACCCGACGTGGCCCGGGCTGGCGCCACCGTCGGCGGTGGCGGTCGGCGGCAACGTCGACGAGGAGACCGCGGCGGCGTCGCCGGACGACCGGGCCTCGCGCGTGCGCGCGTTCGTCAACCAGGCGGCGGGCATGGACACGGCCGGCTACTGCCGCACCGCTTCGACCCGCGCGGTGTACGCGAACTCGGCCGGCCAGCACATCAGCGGCGCCAAGACGAGCGCCGCGATGGACGGCATCGCGCGCACGGCGACCTCCGACGGGCTGGCCCGCCTGGCTGCGGTGCGGATCGCCGACATCGACGGGGCGGTGCTGGGAGCCCGCGCGGCGGCCAAGGCGCGTGCCGGCGAGAACCCGGTCGAGCTGCCCCCAGGACGTTACGAAGTGGTGCTCGAGCCGACAGCGGTGGCAGATGTACTGCAGATGCTGGCGGTCTACGGCTTCAACGCCAAGATGGTGCTGGACCGGCAGTCGTTCCTGGAGCTGGGCAAGGCGCAGTTCGACCCGTCGGTGACGGTGGTCGAGGACGCCACGGCGCCCGACTCGACATCGATCCCGTTCGACGTCGAAGGCACACCGCGGCAGCGGGTCGTGCTGGTCGACGCCGGGGTCTCCGCGGCGGTGGTCCACGACCGGCGCACGGCCGCGCGAGCCGGCGGCGACGCCCGATCGACCGGGCACGCGATCCCGGGCGGGGCGAGCTTCGGCGCCGTGCCGTCCAGCATGCGGCTCCTGCCGACCGACGGCCCGGCGCCGGTCGAGGTCGACGGGCCGCCCGCCGACTCCAGCATCGCCGCACTGGTCGCCGGGGTCGAGCGAGGGCTGCTCGTGACCGACAACCACTACACGCGGGTCCTCGACCCGCGGACGCTGGTCGTGACCGGCCTGACCCGCAACGGCGTGTGGCTCATCGAGGACGGCGTGGTCACCACGCCGGTGCGGAACTTCCGGTTCACGCAGTCGTACCCGCAGGCGCTCCAGCCCGGTGCGGTGCTCGGCATCGGCTCCCGGGCGGTCGAGTTACCCGGTCCGTGGAGCGAGGCCGGCTTCATCGCCCCGGCGCTGCGCCTGGCGTCCTGGAACTACACGGGCGGCGCCTCGGGCTGACCCGGGGCGGAGCGGCACGCAGGTTTGAGAGAGGCCGGTCGCGAACAACCGCGACCGGCCATCGACCACATGGCGAGTCGACATAGGGCAAACGGGGGCGAAGCGGGAAGGCACGTGCGGGAATCGCTTGCCGGAAGCGCACGGCGGGCACAGCGCCGGCCACCGCCCACGGGAAGCGGACATCACGGCTTAAATCCGGCTCAAGCAGGGCACATGGCTAGAATGTGACCATGCTGTGAGTCGGGCGTGAGCTTTGGTGCTGGTGCAGGGCATGTGGCGGGAGTGAAGTTCTGCACAACCACCCGTGGAATATCCGCAAGGTCTTTCGTCATCGGTTCGACACACGCCAGACTCCCAACGCACGACGCTGCGGGGATCGGGCGTAACGTGTGCACCGACCACAGATCGGTACATCGGAGAACTCTCACAACAACCCAAGCCCGTCCAGGGAGCACTCACCATGACGACCACGCCGACCCGGCCTCGGTCAGCCTTTGGCGCGGGGCCGCGCGCCGCGATCAGCGCCAAAACATTGCGGACGGACGGGTGGCGGGTCTCGCCGTTGTCCATCGCGGCCATTCTGCTGTTCTTCATCGTGTATTCGACGATCCGCATCTTCATGGCGAAGTGGTACTTCGTCCCGGAACACGGGTATCTGACGCCGCTGTACTCGCCGTGTCTGAGCGACTCGTGCGTGGAAGGGTCGTCCCACTTCGGCACGCCGTTCGGGAAGTTCCCGGCCTGGCTGCCGCTCGGCCTCGCCGCGTTCCCGATCGTCGCCGGCTTCCGGGTGACCTGCTACTACTACCGCAAGAGCGGCTACCGCTCACTGTGGCTGTCGCCGCAGGCCTGCGCCGTGCAGGAGCCCCACAAGAAGTACAGCGGTGAGACCCGTTTCCCGCTCGTCTTCATGAACTCGCACCGGTACTTCTTCTACCTGGCCGCGGTCATCCTCCTGATCAACGTCTGGGACGCGCTGCACGCGTTCAAGGGCACCGACGGCGGGTTCGGCATCGGGCTCGGCTCGCTGATCATCGTGGTGAACGTGATCGCGCTGGCGGGGTACACGGCCAGCTGCCACGCCTGCCGGCACGTCATGGGCGGGCGGCTGAAGCACTTCTCGAAGCACCCGTTGCGGTACAAGATGTGGACGCTGATCTCGAAGCTGAACACTCGCCACGGGACCTTCGCCATGACCTCGCTGTTCACGGTCATCCTGACCGACGCGTACATCATGGCCGTCTCCGCTGACTGGATCACCGACCTGCGCATCTTCAACTGAGGAACTCCGATGACCAACATCGAGCGACACACCTATGACGTCGTGGTGATCGGCGCCGGCGGCGCCGGCCTGCGGGCCGCGATCGAGGCAAGGCTCGCGGGCAAGAAGACCGCCATCATCTCGAAGTCGCTGTTCGGCAAGGCGCACACGGTCATGGCCGAGGGCGGCGCCGCGGCGGCGATGGGCAACGTCAACGCCAACGACAACTGGCAGGTCCACTTCCGCGACACCATGCGCGGCGGCAAGTTCCTCAACAACTTCCGCATGGCGGAGCTGCACGCCAAGGAGGCCCCGTCCCGCATCTGGGAGCTGGAGACCTACGGCGCGCTGTTCGACCGCACCAAGGACGGCAAGATCAGCCAGCGGAACTTCGGCGGCCACGAGTACCCGCGGCTGGCGCACGTCGGTGACCGCACCGGCCTGGAGCTGATCCGCACCCTGCAGCAGAAGATCGTCTCGCTGCAGCAGGAGGACTACGCCGAGCACGGCGACTACGAGGCCCGGATCAGGGTCTTCCAGGAGTGCACGATCACCGAGCTGTTCGTCGACAACGGCGCGATCTCGGGCGCGTTCGGGTACTACCGCGAGACAGGCGAGTTCGTGCTGTTCGAGACGTCGGCCATCGTGCTGGCGACGGGCGGCGTCGGCAAGTCGTACAAGGTGACCTCGAACTCCTGGGAGTACACCGGCGACGGCCACGCGCTGGCCCTGCGCTCCGGCGCGACGCTCATCAACATGGAGTTCCTCCAGTTCCACCCGACGGGCATGGTCTGGCCGCCGTCGGTCAAGGGCATCCTCGTGACCGAGTCGGTCCGTGGTGACGGTGGCGTGCTGCGCAACACCGAAGGCAAGCGGTTCATGTTCGACTACGTCCCCGACGTCTTCCGCAAGCAGTACGCGGAGACCGAGGAGGAGGCGGACCGCTGGTACTCCGACCCGGACAACAACCGGCGCCCGCCGGAGCTGCTGCCGCGTGACGAGGTCGCCCGGGCGATCAACAGCGAGGTCAAGGCCGGCCGGGGCACGCAGGCGGGCGGGGTGCTGCTCGACATCGCCAGCCGGCTGCCGGCCGAGCAGGTTCGCAAGCGGCTGCCCTCGATGTACCACCAGTTCAAGGAGCTGGCCGACGTCGACATCACGAAGCAGCCGATGGAGGTCGGTCCGACCTGCCACTACGTGATGGGTGGCATCGAGGTCGACGCCGACTCCACGGCGGCGGCGGTGGCCGGGCTGTTCGCTGCCGGCGAGGTGTCCGGCGGCATGCACGGCTCCAACCGGCTCGGCGGCAACTCGCTGTCCGACCTGCTGGTGTTCGGCAAGCGGGCCGGCGAGTACGCGGCGGCACACGCGACCGCGACCGGCCGGCGCAAGCCGACCGCGGCGGCGGTGGACGCGGCGGTCGAGACGGCGCTGGCCCCGCTGCAGCGGGGCGAGGGCGGCGAGAACCCCTACACGCTGCACCACGACCTGCAGGACATCATGGGCACCCTCGTCGGCATCATCCGTCGCGAGGGCGAGCTGCAGGACTCGATCGGCCGCCTGGCGGAGCTCAAGGAGCGGGTCAAGAAGGTCGGCGTGGTCGGCGGCCGGAAGTACAACCCGGGCTGGCACCTCGCGCTCGACCTGCGCAACATGATCATCGTGTCCGAGTGCACCGCGAAGGCCGCGCTCGAGCGCAACGAGTCGCGCGGCGGGCACACCCGCGAGGACTTTCCCAAGATGGACCCGAACTGGCGTCGGATCAACCTGGTCTGCTCGCTCGACGGCGAGGACGTCCGGCTGGAGCGCAAGCCCCTCCCGGTGATGCGCCCCGAGCTTCAGGGCCTGTTCGAGCGCAGTGAGCTGGCCAAGTACATGACCGACGAGGAGCTGTGATGGGCACCAAGCGCCACTTCCGCGTCTGGCGCGGCGACGACAACGGGGGGTCGCTGCAGGACTTCCAGGTCGAGGTCAACGAGGGCGAGGTCGTCCTCGACGTCATCCACCGGCTGCAGGCGACGCAGACGCCCGACCTGGCCGTGCGCTGGAACTGCAAGGCCGGCAAGTGCGGCTCGTGCTCCATGGAGATCAACGGCAAGCCGCGCCTGGGCTGCATGACGCGGATGTCGACCTTCGAGGACAACGAGACGGTCACCGTCACCCCGCTGCGCACCTTCCCGGTGATCCGCGACCTGGTCACGAACGTGAACTTCAACTACCAGAAGGCACGTGAGCTGCCGGCGTTCGCTCCGCCGAAGGATGTGGAGCCCGGCGAGTACCGCATGCAGCAGATGGACGTGGAGCGCTCGCAGGAGTTCCGCAAGTGCATCGAGTGCTTCCTGTGCCAGAACGTGTGCCACGTGATCCGTGACCACGAGGAGAACAAGCAGGCCTTCTCCGGCCCGCGGTTCTTCATCCGGGCCGCCGAGCTCGACATGCACCCGCTCGACGCGCGCACCGACCGCAAGGAGCTCGCGCAGGCGGAGCAGGGCCTCGGCTACTGCAACATCACCAAGTGCTGCACCGAAGTCTGCCCGGAGCACATCAAAATCACGGACAATGCGATCATCCCGATGAAGGAACGCGTTGTCGATCGGAGGTACGACCCGGTGACCTGGCTTGGGCGCAAGATCTTCCGCCGTGACCAGCTCGACGAGCCCGTGGCCGCCCATGCGGCGAGCGGGCCCGGCCGGAGTGCGGACACGGGCAGCAGCTGGCACCAGGAGATGCCGCTGCCGCAGGCCGCGCCGGTCGGCCCCGACGGGAAGCTCACGGTCGCGGAGCTTTACCTGGACCGGGCCGCGGCGGCGTCGCCGTTCGGTGACGACCAGGAGTTCCCGCTGCCGCCGGAGAAGCTCCGGTACCAGCACCCGTCGTCGCCCGACGGGCACTGAAACGCCTGATGACAGGGGCCTCTGCCGCTACGGCAGGGGCCCCTGTCGCATGGCGGCCGCGTAACGGTCGGTGACCCGCGACTGGACCAGGCGTGCCACCGGGTCGCCGAGCTTCACCCACCACTTCGCCGGACGGCTGAAGGCCCGCACGTCGAACCACACGTCGCCGGCAGCGTCGGTCGAGAGCAGGAACGACTCCTCGCCGCGCGCGATGTGGCCGGGCAGCGTGCCAAAGCCGAAGCCGTAGCGGTCCGGCTCGTCGACCACCCACACGATCTTGCACGGCACCCACAGGCGCAGCGGCCCGAGGCCGATCCCGGTGGCGAACTCGACGCCCACGGCGGGCCGGTCAGCGTCGGTGCGCACGCGCAGGCCGGCGCCCCGCTGCGGCTGCCAGCGCGCGAGCGCCTCCTTAGCGGAGGCAAACGACGCCGACGAGGACGCCGAGCCAGGCACCGACGAGGACGCCGAGCCGACGCGCACCCGCCGCGTGACGTGGCGGTAGCCGGCGGGCATCCGGTCGTCGCGGGTCGCGCCGACCTCGGGGTACGTCAGAGTCACGCCGACGACGGTAGCAACGGCTCCAGCGCGGCGACGATCGGCGCGTCGGCCGGCAGCCAGGGCACGCTGTCCAGCTCGTCGACGGCGAGCCACCGAAGGTCACTGTGCTCGAGTGGTACCGGCTGAGCGCCGTTCACCAGCCTTGCGAGGTACACCTTGAGAATCGCGCTGCCGTTGAGCATCGCGATGTCGGCGCCCACGCGCGGGCCGACCTCGACCTCGACCCCGAGTTCTTCCTGGCATTCCCGGATCAGGGCCTGCTCCTCGGTCTCGCCGGGGTCGACCTTCCCCCCGGGAAACTCCCATTTTCCGGCCATTTCGGGCGGCGCAGCGCGCTCACAGGCCAGAACGCGCCCCGCGGAGATGATCGCGGCGCCGACGATGATCCTTGGCATCAACCGTTCGGTCTGCACGACCACCCACAGTGCCAGATCGAAATGAAGTTCCGGTGGCGGGCTATGCCCTGTTGTTCACCAGACGCGGGAAATGTGGCCGTGGACAGATCCACCGGTTGCTCGTCAGACTTGCAGACACCGTTGATGACGGGCAGGCTTCGAAACGGCCACAAGCCGGCAACGATGCCGTGGGAGGGTAGGTCGAAATGCGGGCCCGGTGGAGCGACGATCATCGTGACTATCTCAGCGATGCGCTGGCACTCTTGCAAGGCTGGACGCACGACGGCGGCGAGATCCGCCGGACGTTGCATCTCGACGACTCTCAGCATGCGGCATTGACCGAGCGAATGGCAGTGGTCGCGGATGCCGTTGGCGTCCGGCCGGACGTGCGCCGCCTGGACGGCCGCACCCAGATCCGCCTCCGCGTCCCGGGCACGACGGACCTTTCCCCTGGTGAGGTCACGCTGGCCGCCCGCATCGAGGACCTGTACAAGAACATCATCGCCGGCGCCGCGTAGCAGCGGCGCCAGCGCCGATGCAGCACGTCAGACGTTGAAGCGGAACTCGACCACGTCGCCGTCCTGCATCACGTACTCCTTGCCCTCGATGCGGACCTTGCCCGCGGCCTTCGCCGCGTTCATCGAGCCCGCCGTCATCAGGTCGTCGTAGGAGACCACCTCGGCCTTGATGAAGCCGCGCTGGAAGTCCGAGTGGATCACGCCCGCGGCCTCGGGAGCCGTCGCGCCGACCGGGACCGTCCAGGCGCGGGCCTCCTTCGGGCCGGCGGTGAGGTACGTCTGCAGGCCCAGGGTCCGGAAGCCCACCCGGATCAGCTGGTGCAGGCCCGGCTCCGGCTGGCCGATCGACGCCAGGAGCTCCAGCGCCTCCTCCTCGTCCAGGTCGGTGAGCTCCGACTCGATCTTCGCGTCGAGGAAGATCGCCTCGGCCGGGGCGACCAGCTTGCGCAGGTCGTCGAGGAACGCCTCGTCGGCCAGGCCGGCCTCGTCGACGTTGAAGACGTACAGGAACGGCTTGGCGGTCAGCAGGTGCAGCTCGCCCAGCTCGGAGACGTCGAAGCCGCCCGCGTAGAGGGTCGTTCCGCCGTTGAGCAGTTCGCCGGCCGCCTTGGCCGCGGCGGCCACGCCGGCGCGCTCCTTGCGGACCTTGGCCTCCTTCTCCAGGCGGGGCAGCGCCTTCTCGATCGTCTGGAGGTCGGCCAGGATCAGCTCGGTGTTGATCGTCTCGATGTCGTCGGCGGGCGACACCTTGCCGTCGACGTGCGCCACGTTCGGGTCGGAGAAGGCCCGCACCACCTGGCAGATCGCCGACGCGTCGCGGATGTTGGCGAGGAACGCGTTGCCGCGGCCCTGGCCCTTCGACGCGCCGCGCACGAGCCCGGCGATGTCGACGAACGACACCGGGGCGGGGATGACCTTCTGCGAGTCGTACAGCTCGGCCAGCTTCGTCAGGCGCGTGTCGGGCAGGCCGACGACGCCCACGTTGGGCTCGATGGTCGCGAACGGGTAGTTCGCGGCGAGCGCGTCGCCCTTCGTCAGGGCGTTGAACAGGGTGCTCTTGCCGACGTTGGGCAGGCCGACGATGCCGATGGTGAGTGCCACGACATGTCAGCTTACGGCCGACAACGAGATCCCCAGCGAGGAGGTCAGTGAGCGGAACGCCGAGGCCGCCTCACCGAACCGGCGCGGCCCGGAGAGCACGTCCGGGAAGGCGGGGTCAGCAAGGTGCGGCTCCAGCGACGCGAACCCGGTCCACCCGTCGTCACGCAGCGCGGTCAGCGTCTCCGCCAGCTCGCCGTCACCGGCACCGGCCGGGACCACCTCACCGGTCGCCGCGAGCGCGTCCTTGACCTGGAGATATGAGAGGTACGGCCGGAGCAGCGCGTAGCCGTCGGTGAAGGGCCGCACGCCGACCTGCACGAAGTTCGCGTTGTCCCAGGCGACCCGCAGCGCCGGCGAGCCGACCGACTCGATCACGTCCAACACGCGCGACGGCACGTCGCCGTAGATGTCCTTCTCGTTCTCGTGCACGAGCACCATCGATTCCCGTTCGGCGACGTCCGCGAATGCCCGCATGCGGGCGAGCACAACATCACGACACGCGGCAAAAGAAACCCCAGCCGGCCGGTAGAAGGAGAACAGCCGGACATACCGGGCGCCCAGCCGCTGAGCGACCACGAGAACCCGCCGCAGCCGCGCCAGCTCCACGGACGGGTCGGCGAAGACGTCCGACTTGCCGATCGGCGACGCCACTGCCGAGACCGCCATGCCGTGCCGGGCGATCAGCGACCCCAGCGCGGCAACCTGCTCGTCGGACAGGTCGACGACGTTGACGCCCCACGCGCTGCGCACCTCGACGTGACCGGCACCGAGCGCCAGCAGCACCGCCAGCTGTACAGCTGGATCGGCGTCGATCTCATCCGCGAACCCGGACAGCGCCCACGAAACCATGCGCCCAGCAGCCATGCGCCCAGTATGGTGGCTTGCCGTGGAACGCAAAGCGGTGGAACGAACGCAGACGCCCGGCACGGTCGCGAGCATCACCGACGACCTGATGACCCTCGGCGTGCAGCCGGGATCGACGGTCATCGTCCACTCTTCGCTCTCTCAGCTCGGCTGGGTGGCGGGCGGCGCCCACGCCGTCGCCCTCGCCCTCCGGGCGGCGCTCGGCCCCGACGGCACGCTGGTGATGCCGACGCACTCGCGCCAGCTCACCGAGCCGGCCGACTGGGGCAACCCGCCCGTGCCC
This sequence comes from Dactylosporangium sp. AC04546, assembly GCF_022095675.1. Lineage (GTDB taxonomy): Bacteria > Actinomycetota > Actinomycetes > Mycobacteriales > Micromonosporaceae > Dactylosporangium. The sequence goes on from NZ_JAHYSG010000035.1 coordinate 89,237, forward strand.
GAGTCCTGGTGGGAGACCATCCGGCGGGAGACCCCGGCCTACGACCCGCAGGTCACCCCGACCGGCTTCATGGGCGCGATCGTCGAGTGCTTCCGGCGATTTCCAGGTGTACTGCGAAGCGCCCACCCGACGGTCTCGTTCGCCGCGCTGGGGCCGCGGGCGGAGGCGATCACCGCCGGCCACGCGCTGAACGACGGGCTCGGCGAGGGCTCGCCGCTCGCCCGGCTGTACGAGGCGGACGCCTGGGTGCTCCTGCTCGGCGTCGGCCACGACAACAACACGTCGCTGCACCTCGCCGAGTACCGGGCCGAGGGGCCGAAGCGGTACCTCCGGCAGGGCTCGCCGATGACCGTCGACGGCGAGCGGCGCTGGGTCGAGTACCGCGAACTGGCCGACGACACCTCGCTGTTCGAGCCGCTGGGCGCCGACTTCGCGGCGGTCACCGGCGGCGAGCGGACCGGCCCGGTCGGCGCCGGCACCGGCCGGCTCATGCGCCAGCGCGCCCTGGTGGACTTCGGCGCGCACTGGCTGTCGCTGCGCCATCGCAACGGCATCGATTGACGGTGTCCACTTCGCGCCATGTCCGCTGTGCGGCAGGCGCGACCGGTACGACGCGAAACGTTCGGGCTCCAGACTTCCGGCAGTCGCATCTTCGTGACCCGAGGAGCCCTCAACCATGCGATTCCCCATGCGTCGCGCCGCCGCGTTCGTGGCCGGCGTGCTCGCCCTCGGCGGCGTGGCGGCCACCCCCAGCGCCGCGCACGCCGACCCCGGCGCCGCCCCGCAAGGCACGCGGCCCGGCATCGGCAAGCCCGTCCGGATCACGCTCATCACCGGCGACGTCGTCGAGCTCTCCCCCGCCGGCGACGGCCGGGTGGCCGCGGCGGTCCGCCCGGGCGCCGGCCGCGAGCGCGTCACCTTCCACACCCTGGAGGTCGACGGGCGGCTGCGCGTGCTGCCGAGCGACGTCGTGCCGTACCTCAGCGCCGGCCGCCTCGACGCGAACCTCTTCGACGTCGAGGAGCTCGTCGCCGACGGCTACGCCGACGACGAGGCGTCGTCCCTGCCGCTGATCGTCCGCTACGCGGGCGGCGCCCCGGCCGCGGCCGGCGCCCGGATGCTGGCCGGCAACGGCCGCCCGCTGCCCAGCGTCGGCGGCGCCGCGATCCGCGCCGACAAGACGGCGCTCGCCGGGTTCTGGTCGGCCCAGAGCAACGTCAATGTCCGCAGCATGACCGGCGGCATCGACAAGATCTGGCTCGACGGCAAGGCGCACGCCAGCCTCGACAAGAGCACCGTGCAGATCGGCGCGCCGACCGCCTGGCAACTCGGCCTCGACGGCACGGGCGTCAAGGTCGCCGTGCTCGACACGGGCGTCGACGCCACCCACCCGGACCTCAAGGGCCGCGTCAAGCAGGCCGTCAACTTCACCGAGACGGGTGACGCCGTCGACCACCACGGGCACGGCACCCACGTGGCCGCGACCGTGGCCGGCAACGGCACCCGCAAGGGCGTCGCCCCCGGCGCCGACCTGCTCGTCGGCAAGGTGCTCGACGACAACGGCTCGGGGTACGACTCGTGGATCATCGCCGGCATGGAGTGGGCCGCGGCCCAGGGCGCGCGCGTCGTCAGCATGAGCCTCGGCGGCGACCCGTCCGACGGCACCGACCCGATGAGCGAGGCCGTCAACCGGCTCAGCACCGAGACCGGCACCCTGTTCGTGGTCGCCGCCGGCAACGCCGGCCCGGCCGCGCGCACGGTCGGCACGCCGGGCGCCGCGGACGCGGCCCTGACCGTCGGGGCGGTCGACCGCGCCGACGCGATCGCCGACTTCTCCAGCCGCGGCCCGCGCATCGGCGACGAGGTGCTCAAGCCGGAGATCACCGCGCCGGGCGTCGGCATCGTCGCGGCCCGGGCCGCCGGCACGTCGATGGGCCAGCCGGTCGACGAGCTGTACACGGCCGCCTCCGGCACCTCGATGGCCACGCCGCACGTCGCCGGCGCCGCAGTCGTCCTCGCCCAGCAGCATCCGGACTGGACCGGGGCGCGGCTGAAGGAGGCCCTGGTCAGCACGGCCAGGACCACTGCCGGGGCGGCCGTCTACGAGCAGGGCGCCGGCCGCGTGGACGTGGCCCGCGCGGTGACCCAGGCGGTCACCGGCACGGCGACGATCACCTTCGGCGGTGACCGCGCCAGCGACGTCACCTACCGGAACGCGGGCGCCGCACCCGTCGTGCTGACGCTGGCGACACAGATGCCGGGCGTCACGCTGGCATCGAACACCGTCACCGTCCCCGCGAACGGCACGGCATCGGTCCACCTCAATCTCGCCAACAGCAAGCCGGGCGTCTACGGCGGCTGGGTGACGGCCACCGGCGCCGGCGGCATCACGGTCACCACCGCGCTCGCCGCGACGATCGACGGCCCGCACCACCGGGTCACGGTCCGCGCGCCGGTCTCCGTCCCGGTGTTCACGCTGTTCGGCGACGACGCCCGGTTCGACGTCATCGACTGGCTCGGCACCGGGGAGCGGGTCTACGACGTGCAGGAGGGCGCGTACCTCATGCACGCCGTCATCGAGGACAGCGACCGGGCCACGCTGATCGTCGACCCGGAGCTGGTCGTCGACCGCGACGTGACGGTCTTCCTCGACCCGGGCAAGGCCCGGCCGATCACGATCGAGACGCCGAAGCCGTCCGAGCAACGCACCGTCCTGAGCTACTACGCCCACCGGATCACCGGCACCGGCCGCCAGATCGACCACGGCGTCATGCACTTCAGCAACGTCGAGCAGGTCAGCGTCACCCCGACCCGGAAGCTCGCGAAGGGCAAGTTCGAGTTCGCCTCGCGCTGGCAGCTCGTGGCACCGCTCGTGCGGGCGACGGCGGACGGCGTGCCGGTCGACCTCAACCTCACCGCGTTCTCGCCGACGTTCCCCGGCACCCGGCGGTACCAACTGGTCCGCTACGGGGAGCGCGACCTGCGCGGCAAGGCGGTGCTGATCCCGGCGTCCCCGGACCGCAGCGAGGAGGAGCAGGTCGCCGAGGTCGCCGGGCAGGGTGCGGCGGTGGCGCTGCTCTGGCGCCCGGCGGACCAGTCGGCGTGGACCAACTGGACACCGCAGGGTGACCGGTCGCCGACGGTGGCTTTAGCGGTACCGAATGAGCTCGGCACCCGACTCCTCAAGGCGCGGACGCTGGAGCTGACGCTGACGCCGGCCAGCCCGTATCTCTACGACGTCTTCCAGGTGTCCGAGGGCCGGATCCCCGACCGGATCGTGCACCGGGTGACCGAGGCCAACTCGATGCGCATCGACACCCGGTACGTCGACAGCGGCGGCCTGCGCTGGGCCGGCGAACAGCGGTTCGGCTGGCGGCCGTGGCAGGAGTACTCCTGGAACGACACCACGCGCACCACCGCGACCGGCGTCGAGCGGACCGAGTGGGTCTCCGCCGGCGACACGCTCTGGCAGCACCGGGTCGCCCATGACCTGCCGTGGAGCGACTGGGGCCCGCTGCAGTACGGGATGGTCGAGCCGCCGCGCAGCTACCGGCCCGGCCGGAGCAGCGACACCTGGTTCGGCCCGGTGGTACGGCCGGCCGGCACGGCGACCCGCACCGGGGACACGCTCGCGCTGCGCATCCCGGCGTTCGCCGACGCCGCCGGTCACGTGACGATCGCCGAGGCGGACACACTCACGGCGACGCTGAGCCGGGACGGCCGGCCACTGGCCACGCTGCCCGACGGCTGGCAGGACGTCGCCGTGCCGTCCGGGCCGGCGGCGTACCGCCTGGTCATGTCGGTCGGACGCGGCAGCGACGAGTGGACGATCGGCACACGTACCGAGACCGTGTGGGACTTCCACTCGGGCCGGACGGACCGCACCACCGCCCTGCCGCTGCTCCAGGTCGACTACGGCGTTCCGGCCGATCTGACCGGCACGGTGCCGGGCCGCCCGCACCTGATCGCCATCCGGGTGCCGGGAGCGAGCGGGGTCACGGTCGAGGTGTCGTTCGACGAGGGGGCCGACTGGCAGCGGGCGTTCGTGGCGGGCGCTGCCGGGTCATATGTCGCGATTGTTCCGGGCGGCAAGGGCAGCGTCTCGCTGCGCGTGCACGCCAGCGACCGGGCCGGCAACGCGGTGACGCAGACCGTCATCCGCGCGTACGGCCTGTCCTAGACGCCGAAGCCGGGCCGGCCTGCCTTCTCCGGCCCGGCTTCGGCAACCGGGTCGCGTGCCGTCGACAGCCCTCGCGGCACGCGACCCGGAACAGCACCACCCAGCTCGCCGGGGCCGGTTCAGCCCGGTCCGGCCCCGGCGGCACGCATCGGCCGGGCCGGCTCAGGCTCAGTCCAGCCAGCCGCGGCGGCCGGCCTGGTACGCCAGGCCCGTGCGGGTGTCCACGCCCGCCGCCGCCATCAGCCGCTCCAGGCGCCGCTGCACCGTGCGGCGGCTCACGCCGAGTTGCGAGGCGATCGACTTGTCCGGGAACCCGGCGACGAACAGCGACAGCAGGAAGCGCTCCGACTCGTCGAGCGTCCCGCCCTCGGCGTCCACGAGCAGCGGCGAGGCCCGGTCCCAGTACCCCTCGAACAGCGCCAACAGCGCGTCGAGCAGCTCGCTGCGGCGGATCAGCGCCGCCGTGGGCTCCCCGAGCCCGAGCTCCCGGTCCGGCACGAGCGGGCAGATCGCGATCGCGCGGTCGGCGACGGCCAGCCGCACCGGCAGCACGTCGATGACCCGGGCCTCCTCGCCCCGCCGGACGCCGTCGGCGATGCTGTCGAGCTCACCGGGCATCTCCAGGAGCGCCCGCTCGTAGATCGCGCGGTACCGCACGCCGCGCTCCAGCGCCGGGTTCTCCTCGGTGTTGTCGGGCCCGCTCATCGCGATCGGGTTGGCCCGGCAGAACCACAGGATCTCCTCCTGCGCGCCGTCCTGCAGGTCGCGCAGCCGCTCCCGCAGCGCCGCGGCGCCGACGACGATCTCGACGAGGTGGTCGGCCCGGCGGCGGCGGGTCGTCGCGCGGTACTCCTCGCTGAGCCCGGCGACGATCTGCCGGGCGGTGTCGAGCGAGCGCTGCCGCCGCGACAGCGTGTCGCCGAGCGCGAGGTCGGGTGGGAGCGGCTCGAAAACGGGGCCGCCCCGGACGAGCCCCTTGGTGCGCAGCGACTCGAGCAGCCGCCGCGCCTCGGGCACGGGGATCGCCGCGCTGTCGGCGAGCTCGTCGACGCCGGCCGCGGACAGCCGGACCAGCAGCCGGTACGCCCGCTGCTCGGCCGGCTCCAGGAGCTCCGTTTCGTCGAGCATGCAGGGACTCTACGAAGGCGGGGGCCGGCGGGCCAGTGGCCGCCGGCCCCCGCGAAGCATCAGGCCTGGGCCAGCGGGTTCGTGGTCGGGTCGTCGTAGTGGACGGTCTCGAACGTGCCGTCGCCGTCCTCGTCCGTCACCGTGACGTCCTTGTCACCGTCGGCGTCGGTGTCGGCCGAGATCTTGTCGGCGACGCCGTCGAAGTCGTCGTCGCGGACGTCGGTGTCGATCTTGTTGTCGCCGTCGGTGTCGGCGACGACGCGGTCGATCAGCCCGTCGCCGTCGCGGTCGAGGCCGGCGACGTCCTTGATGCCGTCGCCGTCGGTGTCGACGAACACGGCGTCGAACTGCCCGTCGCCGTTGAGATCGACGACCTCGGTCTCCAGCGTGCCGTCGCCGTCGGTGTCGTAGGCCACGGCGTCGATCTGGCCGTCGCTGTCGGCGTCGTAGGCACCGGCCTCGGCCAGGCCGTCGTGGTTCTCGTCGACGGCGTAGATCGTCGAGCCGTCCTCACCCTCGACTTCGACAACCTGAGGGTCCTGGGCGTCGGTGTCGTACTCGCTCATCGCTGTCGTCTCCAAGTTCCGGGGGTTACCGTTCGGCTGCCAACAAACCTAGGGCACGGCAGGGCCGCACGAATCCCGGAAAAGTGCCGGGTGACCGACAGTCCATACCCACGTCCGAAAACCGCCAGCCGGTGCCCCCGCGCCGGGGCAGGATGGGTGGCATGGAGCTCGACTTCGAGACCTGCCGCAAGGCGGCCACCAGCCGGGATGCCCGGTTCGACGGGGTCTTCGTGACCTGCGTCAGGTCGACCGGCATCTATTGCCGCCCGTCCTGCCCGGCGATCACCCCGAAGCCGGAGAACGTCCACTTCCTGCCGACCGCGGCGGCCGCGCAGCGCGAGGGCTTCCGGGCCTGCCTGCGCTGCCGGCCCGACGCGGCCCCGGGCTCTCCGGACTGGGACATCCGCGGTGACGTGGTCGGGCGGGCCATGCGGCTGATCGCCGACGGGGTCGTCGACCGGGACGGCGTGCCCGGGCTGGCAGGGCGCCTGGGGTACACCGAACGCCACCTCCACCGCATGCTCACCGCGGAGGTGGGCGCGGGACCGCTCGCGCTGGCCCGGGCCCAGCGGGCGCAGACCGCCCGCGTGCTCATCGAGACGACCCGCCTCGGGCTGGCCGAGATCGCGTTCGCGGCCGGGTTCGGCAGCGTCCGGCAGTTCAACGACACGGTGCGCGAGATCTACGGCCGCACCCCGTCGGAGCTGCGGGCCCGCCGCACCCAGCCGGTCCACGACGAGGGCGTCGTCCACGTCCGCCTGCCGTACCGGGCGCCGCTGCACGCCGAGGCGCTGCTGTCGTTCCTCGGCGCGCGGACGGTCGACGGGATCGACGCGGTCGACGACGACGGGTACCACCGCAACCTGCGCCTGCCGCACGGCGCCGGCCGGGCCACGCTGCTGCCGCAGCCCGGGCACGTCGCGGCGACGCTGCGCCTGGCCGACCTGCGCGACCTGGCGCCGGCCGTGGCACGGTGCCGCCGGCTGTTCGACCTGGACGCCGATCCGGCGGCGGTCGACGCGGTCCTCGGGGCCGACCCCGCCCTCGCGCCCTATGTGGCGAAAGAAGAAGGTGTACGGGTACCGCGGGCGACCGACGGCTTCGAGATCGCGGTCCGCGCGATCGTCGGGCAGCAGATCTCGGTCGCCGCGGCCCGCACGGTGCTGAGGCGCCTGGTCACCGGGCTGTTCCCGACGGCGGAGGAGTTCCTGGCCCTGCCGGACGAGGCGTTCGCCATGCCCGAGGCCCGGCGGCGCACGCTGCGCGCGCTCGCCACCGCCGTCGCGGAGGGCGACCTGGACCTCGACGGCGGCGGGGACCGGGCCGAGACGGTCGCCCGGCTCAAGACGCTGCCGGGGATCGGCGACTGGACCGCGCAGTACACAGCCATGCGCGCCCTCGGCGACCCCGACGCGTTCCTCCCCACCGACCTGGGCGTGCTGCGCGGTGCCCGCGCCGCCGGCCTGCCCGACGACCCGAAATCCCTCGCGGCGCACGCCGAGCGCTGGCGTCCCTGGCGCTCCTACGCCGTGATCCGACTCTGGAGGATGCAGTGAACCTGTCCTACGCCACCACCGACACCCCGGCCGGCCCGTTCACGACCGTCGTCGACGCCGACGGCGTGGTGGTCGCGAGCGGCTGGACGACCGACGTCCCCTCGCTCGTCCGGCTGGCCAGGCTGGACTCCGTCGCCCGCGAGAAGGACGAGGTGGGCGACGCGTCCAAGGCCGTCCACGCCTACCTCGACGGCGACCTGACCGCGATCGACGCGGTACCGGTGCGCCAGCACAGCGGCGAGTTCCTCATGCACGCGTGGGAAGTGCTGCGCAGGGTCCCGGCCGGCGCGCCCGTCACCTACTCGGAGTTCGCGGTGCGGGCCGGGCGGCCGCCGGCGATCCGGGCCGCCGCACAGGCCTGCGGGCGCAACGCCGCCGCCCTGTTCGTGCCGTGCCATCGGGTGCTGCGCCTCGACGGCACGCTCGGCGGGTTCCGCTGGGGCCTGCCGGTGAAGCGCTGGCTGCTCGACTTCGAGGCCGCCCACTAGTTGTCGGAATATCGCTTGGCGCCAATGTGAACGCTGGCTAACTTGGAGTGATGTCGCCGGCCGTCGTTCCCCCGGAGGAGCGGCGGTCGGCGAAGGCCAGAGCGCTGTGGCGGATGCGCGGCTACCTCCGGCCGTACTATGGCGTCACCGCGTGGTCGATGGTCGCGGCCGTCGCGTCGACCGCCGCCAGCCTGGCCATCCCGATCCTCATCCAGCACGTCGTCGACGGGCCGGTCCGCCACGGCGACACCCGCGGGCTGCTCCTGCTCGGCGCGCTCGCCGTCGCCCTCGGCCTGCTGGAGGGGCTGCTGAGCTTCATCCGGCGGTGGGCCCAGTCGGCGTCGTCGGCCGGCATGGAGGCGAAGCTCCGCGAGGACCTCTACGCGCACCTCCAGCGCCTGCCGATCGAGTTCCACGACCGCTGGCAGTCGGGCCAGCTGCTGTCCCGGGCCACCGCCGATCTGTCGACGATCCGGCGGTTCCTGTCGTTCGGGCTGTTCTTCTTCGTGCTCAACGTCGCCACCTACATCGCCGTGTCCGCCCTGCTCATCCACCTCTACTGGCCGCTCGGGGTGCTGGTCACGCTGAGCGCGATCCCGCTGTTCGTGATCAGCCGGCGGTTCACCGCGCGGTACTTCGCCGCCTCCCGCGAGCTGCAGGACGAGCTCGGCGACCTGACCACCCGGATCGAGGAGTCGGCGCAGGGCATCCGCGTGATCCGCTCGTTCGGCCGGCGCGCCTACATGGGCGAGCGCTTCGGCGAGGGCGCGCGGCGCGTGCACGACCTGGGCGTGGGCAAGTCGCGGATGATCGCGCGGACGCTGTCGCAGTTCGACCTGGTGCCCAACGTGACGCTCACGATCGTGCTGGTCGCCGGCGCGGTGCTGGTGGCCCGGGGCGAGCTGACGATCGGCGCGCTGGTCGCGTTCGTGGCGCTCCAGGGCATGCTGGTCTGGCCGATCGACCTGCTCGGCTGGATCATCGCCAACGCACAGGAGGCGATGAGCGCGTCGGTGCGCATCTACGAGGTGTTCGACACGCCGCCGTCCATCACCGACCGGCCCGGCGCCGTCGAGGTGTCCACTGTGGAGGGACGGCTGCGGTTCGAGGGCGTCGCGTTCGGCTATGAGCCGGGCCGGCCGGTCCTGCACCGCATCGACCTCGACGTGGCGCCGGGCGAGACGGTCGCGATCGTCGGGCTCACCGGCAGCGGCAAGACGACGCTGGTGTCACTTGTGCCGCGGCTCTACGACGTCGATGCCGGCCGGATCACGATCGACGGCCACGACGTGCGGGACCTGAAGCTCGACTCGCTGCGGCGGATCGTCGGCACCGCGTTCGAGGACCCGACGCTGTTCTCGATGAGCGTGCGGGAGAACCTCACGCTGGGCCGGGTCGACGCGACCGAGGACGAGATCGCCGAGGCGCTGGAGATCGCGCAGGCCCAGTTCGCGTACGAGCTGCCGTGGGGCCTCGACACGCGCGTCGGCGAGCAGGGGTTGTCACTGTCGGGCGGCCAGCGGCAGCGGCTCGCGCTGGCCCGGGCGGTCGTCGGCCGGCCCCGCGTGCTGGTGCTCGATGACCCGCTCTCCGCGCTCGACGTGCACACCGAGGCGCTGGTCGAGTCGGCGCTGTCGACTGTGCTCGCCGGCACGACCGCCCTGCTCGTCGTGCACCGGCCGTCGACGGTCGCGCTCGCCGACCGGGTGGCGCTGCTGGAGGACGGGCGGCTGACCGCGATCGGCACGCACTCCGAGCTGATGGCCCACCACGCCGGCTACCGGGATGTGCTCCGTGGCAGTTGACGTCCAGCGGTGGCGGGGCACCGCCACCGAGGAGCCCGACCCGACGGCCCGGGCCGCGAGCCGGCGGCTGCTGGGGTCGCTGCTCCGCCCGTACAAGCGCCGGATCGCGGTGCTCGTCGCGCTGCTGCTCGCCCAGAACTTCGCCGGGATGGCCGGGCCCTATCTGGTGAAGCTCGGCATCGACCGCGGCATCCCGCCGCTCACCGGGGGCCGCGACGACCCGCGCGTGCTCATCACCGTCGCCGTGGCGTTCGCGGGCGCGACGGCGGCGGAGTTCCTCACCCGGCGCTGGTACCTCGCGCTCTCCGGCCGGGTCGGCAACGCCGTCCTGCTGGACCTGCGCACCCGCGTGTACCACCACTTCCAGCGGCTCTCGATCGGCTTCCACGAGCGGTTCACGTCGGGCCGGGTGATCGCGCGGCTCACCAGCGACGTCGACAACATCTCCGAGCTGGCCGACGGCGCGCTGGACGACCTGGTGCTGGCCGGCCTGTCGGTGATCTCGGTGGCCGGCATCCTGCTCTGGCTCGACCCGCCACTGGCGCTGGTCACGCTCGCGTCCTTCCCGTTCCTGCTGGTGCTCTCGCGCTGGTTCCAGCGGGCGAGCGCCCGGGCGTACCGGCGCACCCGCGAGACGATCGCGCTGGTCATCATCCACTTCGTGGAGTCGCTCGGCGGCATCCGCGCGGTCCAGGCGTTCCGGCGCGAGCGGCGCAACGACGAGATCTTCGGCGCGGTCAACGACGACTACCGCCGGGCCAGCCTCACCGCGCAGCGCCTCGCCGCGACGTACTCCCCCGCGATCAAGGTGATCGGCAACGTCTCGATCGCGATCGTGCTCACCTACGGCGGCTGGCGCGTGCTGCACGGGCACGCGGAGGTGGGCGTGCTCGCGGCGTTCCTGCTCTACCTGCGCCGGTTCTACGAGCCGATGCAGGAGCTGGCCCAGTTCTACAACACCCTGCAGTCCGCGACCGCGGCCCTGGAGAAGCTGGCAGCGGTACTGGATGAGCCGCTCGCGGTCCCGGAGCCCGCGACACCGGCACCGCTGCGCCACCCGGCGGGCGCGCTGACGTTCGACCGGGTCTCGTTCGCGTACCGCTCCGGCACGGTGGTGCTGCCATCGCTGGATCTGCATGTCCCGGCCGGGCAGACGGTCGCGCTCGTCGGCGCGACGGGTGCGGGGAAGTCGACGGTCGCCAAGCTGGTGGCGCGGTTCTACGACCCGACGTCGGGCGAGGTACGGCTCGACGGGGTCGACCTGCGCTCGATCGCGGAGGACGACCTGCGGCGCGCGGTCGTGATGGTGACCCAGGAGAATTACCTGTTCAGCGGTACTGTCGCATCGAATATCGGCTTTGGACGGCCCGATGCGTCCCGCGCGGAGATCGAGGCGGCGGCGGCCGCGATCGGCGCCGACGCGTTCATCCGCGGGCTGCCGGACGGCTACGACACCGACGTGCGGAAACGCGGCGGGCGGCTGTCGGCGGGGCAGCGGCAGCTGGTCGCGTTCGCGCGGGCGTTCCTGGCCGACCCGGCGGTACTGATCCTGGACGAGGCGACGTCCTCACTGGACATTCCATCCGAGCGCCTGGTGCAGGAGGCGCTGCGCACGATCCTGGCGTCGCGCACGGCACTGGTCATCGCCCACCGGTTGTCCACAGTGGAGATCGCCGACCGGGTGCTGGTGCTGTCCGGGGGCAGGGTCGTGGAGGACGGGCCGCCGGCGTCACTCATTCGGGGCGGCGGGCATTACGCGGAACTCCACACACAATGGCGCGATTCACTCCTGTAACTGTCGGGTAATTGACAGATTTCCGTCGCTCCACGCGTGAATGGCGGCCTTCACGCAACCGATCTATCGTGGATGAGCTCATTCGTGGGAGGATTCTCGTCACGCTGATGATCCGGACCTGTCGCTTGCGGTGACGGCAGCTTGCAGAAGAGGACCGATGACTGGCGGACGATGGAGCAGCCAGACCCGATTCACCGTCGTGCTCGTCGGGCTGGCCCTGGTCGCCCTGGGCGTGCTGACGACGGTGCAGTTCCGCAGCACGGCGGGGGCCGCCGCGCTGGTCGCGGCCGGGGTGCTCGTCGGTCTCGCGGGGCTCTCGGGTGGCGCCATCGTGGTTCGGTCGGGCGAGCGCGAGGAGCGGCTCGCCTCCGCCGGCAAGGCCCAGCAGGAGGGTGACGCCGAGGGCGCCTACGACCGCTTCGTGCAGCTGATCCGGGGCCACGCGCCGCAGGCCATCGCCTATCACGAGGGCGCCAACGCGGCGCTCTACGAGGCGGCCGGGCGCGAGGGGCAGAAGCTCCAGCCCGTCTTCGGCTACTTCCTCGGGCCGATCGCCATGTCCGAGCTGCACATCATGGTCGACATCCGGGCCGGCACGGGGTTCTCCATCTCGCGCATGCAGACCACCTATCAGGCGCTGCTGGTGGGCGCGACGGCGCCGTTCCGGGCCGCGCTGGTCATCGTCAACGCGGCGCCCGACGAGTCGATCCTGTCTTCGGTACGGCAGCTGGGCACGCTGCTCGACGCACCCGTCGCGGCCGTCGCGTGGCGGCTCGGCGACCCGTCCGACGGGATCTCCGACGCGATCGTCTCGCTCAAGCGGGAGCTGCGGCGGCGGGCCCTCGAGTCGCCGCTGGAGGTGCCGTCGTTCGTCGAGGCCGACGAGCATGTTCGCATCCCCACGCGGCCGGTCTCCGCGGCTTCCATTCCCCACCAGCAGGCCGGCGGGCATCTCGACGACGACGACGAGCCCGCCTACGCCGCCACCTCGACGGTCTACACCGCGCCCGAGCCCGAGCCGGAGCCGGAGCCCGTCGAGTGGCCCGCCCCGGAGCCGCGGCGGCGCCCCTCGCCCGCGCCCCGCGTCTACGACGACTCCGCCAGCTGGCAGCGCGCGACCGACCTGCACTGGCGCGGCCAGCTCCAGGAGGCCGAGGAGGCGTACCGCGAGATCGTCGACACCCGGGCCCACGCGCTCGGCTGGGACCACCCGGACACGCTGACCGCCCGCGACCAGCACGCGACCGTGCTGCGCGACCTCGACCGGCTGGCCGAGGCGCTCGTCGAGTGCGACGAGGTCCTGACCGCACGCATGCGCATCCTCGGCGAGGACCACCCCGACACGCTGACCAGCCGCAGCCACCTGGCGACGATCTACCACCAGCTCGGCGACCTGACCCGGTCGGAGTCTGAGCACCAGCGGGTCCTGGAGGCGCGCACGCGGGTGCTGGGCGCCAACCACCAGGAGACGTTGATCAGCCGGAGCAACCTCGCCAAGGTGTACCAGGACATGGGCGAGCTCGACCGGGCCATCGCGGAGCACGACACCGTGATGCGGGCGCGGGCGCGGCTGCTCGGGTCGGAGCACCGCGACACGCTCATGAGCCGGTCACTGCTGGCCTCGGCGCTGCATCACGCCGGCCGGCTGGCCGAGGCCGAGGCCGAGCACCGGGCCGTGCTCGGCAGCCGGTTACGGCTGCTCGGGCCGGTGCACCTGGACACCGCCGTGTCGCGGCACCGGCTGGCCAGCGTGCTGCACGACCTGGGGCGGCTGGACGAGGCCATCAACGAGTACCGCGCCGCGCAGGCCGTCTATGCGCAGTTACTGGGCGCGAGCAGCCCGTTTGCCCGGGCGGCGGCTTCGGATCTGGCGCTTGCGGAGCGAGCCCTGCGCGGGGCGCAGGGCTCGCATCGTTACTAGCTCTTTTCTGGGGGTTAGAAGTCGCCTGCTTCGCCGAAGCCTGCGTCCCCGTAGTCGCCTGCGTCGGCGCCTCCCATGTCTCCGGCCTGATCGATTCCCTGGTCGAGGCCTTGATCGAAGCCCGCGTTGAACCCCGCGTCATAGCCGCTGTCGCCCCAGGCCGGGCTGAACAGGGCGTCGAAGACGAGCACCGAGCCGACGCCCCAGGCGCCGGCGACGAGGGCGGTCTTCCACCACGGCTCGGAGTACCAGCCGGCCGGCACGCCCCGGCCCGCGACGCGGCCACCGGGGTAGTAGTACGGCGTCGCGTTGCCCGGCTGCGGGCTGGCCCGGTAGCTGTGGCCCTGGACGTCGACCTCGCGGTCCTTGGTGATCTCTCCGGCGGCCCGGGCACCGGCGAGCGGCGGCAGGTCGGGGCCGGGGTCGAGACCGAGCGCGACGCGGGCCGCGCGCACGTAGGCGAGGCCCTCGAGGGACGTCTCGCGGGCCAGCTCGTACTGCTTGACGGTCGTGGAGCGCTCGAGCTGGGAGCCGGCGGCGTTGTACCGCTCACCGGCGTCCACCAGCGCCTGCTTGACCGCTGGGGTGTCGCCGGAGAGGTTCATCACCTGCCCGCCCAGGCGCTCGTACCAGCGCAGTGCGTCTTCCCGGGCGTCGGCCAGCTGCTGCGCCGCCCGCTTCTTGCGCCCGTTGCCGACCGCGACCAGCACGGCGGCGACCGCGACGACCAGCACGATGAGGACGATCCAGGTACCCATGCTTCGAAGGTACCTTTTCTGTCATACCCCTAAGGCATGCTGATCGACGTGGAACTCCTGCTGTTGATCGTGGGCCTGGCCGTCGGCGTCTTCGTGGGCTGGTTCGTCGCCCGCTCGCGGTCCGCGGTCGAGCTGGCGAAGCTGGAGGCCACGTTGCAGGCGACCCGCGACGGCGAGGCCCGGCTGGAGTCCTCACTGCGCAACCTGACGTTCGAGGCCCGCGCGCAGACCCAGGACGCGGTCGCCGACGCGGTCGCCCCGCTGCACGAGGCTTTACAGCGCTATGAGCGCCGGATCGCCGAGCTGGAGCGCGACCGCGTCGGGGCCTACGAGTCGCTGCGCGAGCAGGTCCGTGCCATGCACGAGGTCTCCGGCGAGCTGCGCACCGAGACCCGCCAGCTCGTCGGCGCGCTGCGCGCCCCGCAGGTCCGCGGCCGCTGGGGCGAGCACCAGCTGCGCCGCATCGTCGAGGTGGCCGGCCTGCTGGAGCACTGCGACTTCGACGAGCAGGTGACGACAATCACGGACGCGGGCGTGCAGCGCCCCGACCTGGTGGTCCGTCTGCACGGTGGCCGCCAGGTGGTGGTCGACGCGAAGGCCCCGCTGGAGGGCTACCTGGCGGCGATGGAGGCCCGCGACGAGCCGGCCCGCACGACCGCCCTGACCCAGCACGCCCGCCACCTGCGCGCCCACGTCGACGCCCTGTCGGCCAAGTCCTACTGGTCCGCCTTCGAGCCGGCCCCGGAGTTCGTCGTCCTGTTCGTCCCGGCCGACACGTTCCTGGACGCCGCCCTGCAACACGACCCGTCGTTGCTGGAGCACGCCTTCGCCCAGAACGTGGTCCTGGCCACTCCGGCGACGCTGGTGGCGCTGCTCCGCACGATCGCGTACGGCTGGCGCCAGGACTCTCTGACCACCAACGCTTTCGCCGTCCACCAGACGGCCCGCGAGCTCTACGCGAGACTGTCCACAATGGGCGACCACCTGTCCAAGGTGGGCACGGCCCTGACGACGGCCGTGTCGTCGTACAACCGCGCGGTGGGCTCCCTGGAGTCGCGCGTGCTGGTCTCGGCGCGCAAGCTGGCCGACCTGGGCATCAGCTCGGACCTGATCCCACCGCCGCCTCAGGTGGACCTGTCCCCTCGCACCCTCCACTCCCCCGAACTGACCCCACCGCAGCCCAGGCCACCGTCGCCGACCCCACCGTCGTCCGCGTTGGGCTCGCCTACGCCAGGGTCGACTGCGCCGGGGTCGCCCACACCACCGTCGCCCACACCACCGTCGCCCACGCCGGGGTCAACCACGCCACCGCCGACCGCGCTGGGGGCAACCGTGTCTCCGCCGACCGCGCCGGAGCCGGACCATGCGGGAACGGCCACCTCCGAGCGGCCGACGGTCCGTGATTCGGCCGCGGAGTACGCCACGCTCTTGATGGCCGCATATCGCGAAGACCCACCGCAGTAGCCGGCCGCCTTCACGCACCGCGAGATGCGGCCGGCAGCCTGGCGGCCCGCCGCCGGTCCACTGCTCGGCGCGAGCCCTTCGGGGTCTGCGCTACCTGCCTCGGCCCCTCACCCCGCGACCCGTTCGCCGCGCCACCTCTTCGCCACGCCCTCGCCACGCCAGCGCTCGCCACGCCAGCGCTCGCCAGGCCACGCCGCCACGCCGCCACGCCAC
>NZ_JAHYSG010000036.1 GCF_022095675.1 Dactylosporangium sp. AC04546
CACCACGGCCTCCCCTACAGGTCTGTAACGCTGACGGAGAGACCATCGGCCCAACCGGACGACACGTGAGTTGCGTCAGGTTGCGGCCCGGTTGGTTGTTCAGGCGGCTTCTTTCTGCTTGGACGAGCCGGGCGGGAGGAGGCTGCGCAGCTTCTGCGCGACCAGGCGCGGGTTGGCGCCCGCCTGGATGTTGATGATCCCGGCGATGACCAGCTCCATCTGGCTGACCTCGATCTCGGAGACCCGCTTGAGCTTGGCGGCCATCGGCAGCCACAGCACGTTGGCGGACAGCACGCCCCACAGGGTGGCCACGAACGCGCCGGCGATGAGGTGGCCCAGCTTCTCGGGCTGGCTGAGGTTCTCCAGCACGTGGATGAGGCCGATGACGGTACCGATGATGCCGATGGTCGGCGCGTAACCGCCCATCGCGGTGAAGATCGCCGCGGCCTGCTTGTCGGCCTTCTTCTTGGCGTCGACCTCGGCCTCCAGGATCGCCGCGAGCTCCTCGGAGTCGGTGCCGTCGATCGCCAGCTGCAGGCCCTTCTTCAGGAAGGGGTCCTGCACCTCCTTCATCGCGTCCTCGAGCGCGAGGAGCCCCTCGCGGCGGGCCTTCTCGGCGAGCTTCACGATGTCGTCCACGAGCGCGTCGGCGGTGGCCGCCTTGCTCAGCAGCACCCGCTTGAACGAGTCGACGAGCCCGATCGTGTCCTTGAGCATGCCGCCGGCCATCGCGGCGCCGAGCGTGCCGACGAAGACCAGGATGAGCGGCGGGAGCAGGAAGATGCTGCCCGGGCTGCCGCCCTCCAAAATCATCGCTGCGAAGATCGCCACGAAGGCGAGCACGATTCCAGCAAGGGTTGCCGGATCCATACGGCCTCAGCGCTCCCGACGGTGCAGACGGACGACGTTGGTCTCCTTGACCCGCTCGGCCGCCGACTCCGCCCGCGCCTCGGGCGTCTGGCCGGTCAGGTGCTGCGCCTCGGCGACCACCGACGCGCGGTACTGCCGGATGAGCCCGACCAGCTCGGGCAGCGACTCGGCGACCAGGTACTTGGTGCCGTCCACCAGCGTGATCACCGTGTCGGGCGTGCAGTCGGCCCGCTCGACCAGGTCTGGGTTGAGCGCGAACACCGGGCCGTTCAGGCGGGTGAGCAGGATCAAGGAGCCCTCCTAGGGTTACCGCTTCAGGTTGACCAGCTCCTGCAGGACCTCGTCCGACGTGCTGATCACCTTCGAGTTCGCCTGGAAGCCGCGCTGGGCGACGATGAGGTTGGTGAACTCCTGCGCGAGGTCGACGTTCGACATCTCGACCGCGCCGCTCTGCAGGGTGCCCAGCCCGGAGGTCCCGGCGACGCCGACCTGTGCGAGGCCGGAGTTGACGGTGAAGCGGTACAGCGAGTCGCCGACCTTCTCCAGGCCGGGCGGGTTGTTGAAGTTGGCCAGGGCGAGCTGGGCGACCGTCTGCTTGTTGCCGTTGGAGAAGACGCCGACGAGCTGGCCGTCGGGGTTGATGGTGAACGACTGCAGGGTCGCGGCCGGCGCGCCGTTCTGGCTCAGCACGTTGACCGTGGTGTTGCCGGTGTACTCCGTGAGGCCGGCCAGGTCCACCGTGACCCCCACGCCGTCGCCGTCCGGGTCGTAGACCATGCCGATCTTGGTGTTGCCGTCAGCGTCGATGTAGGTCGGGCCACTGACCTGCCCGTTCGCGGCGAACGTGAGCGGTGTCGCGGCCGACGGGGTCGTCCCGTCGGTGATCGTGGCCGTCCAGCCGGCCGCGGTCAGCTCGAACGTCGTGGTGAGCGTGACCACGTTGCCCTGCACGTCGTACGTCTTGATCGACCGCGGGATCGAGGTGTTCACGGCGGCGTCGGCCGGCAGGTTGCCCGCGATCACCATCGTGTCGGTCGCCTTCGGGGCGATCAGCGTGCCCATCGGCAGCCGGATGTCGCCGACCGGCAGGTTGGTGTTGACCTCGCCGTTCACGGCCGGCCAGCCCTGCACCGCGGCGCCGGTCGGGGTGACCAGCTTGCCCTCGGCGTCGAAGTTGAACGCGCCGGCCCGGGTGAACAGCTGCTCGTTGACCGAGTTCACCACGAAGAAGCCGTCGCCGGAGATCATCACGTCGGTCGCCCGGCCGGTGGTCTGCGCCGAGCCCTGGATGAAGTTCGTGTTGATGGCGCCCAGCCGCACGCCGAGGCCGACCTGGGCCGGGTTCGTGCCGCCCTGGCCCTGCTGCGGCGCGCCGGCGGCCCGCATCAGCTGGCTCAGCGTGTCGTGGAAGACGACCTGCGACGACTTGTAGCCGACGGTGTTGACGTTGGCGATGTTGTTGCTGGTGACGTCCATCATCTGCTGGTGCGCGCGCAGGCCGCTGATGCCGGAGAAGAGTGAGCGAAGCATAGGGGTGGGGCTCCTTTCAGGACGCCGGTGCGGCCTGGGTCTGACGAATCTCCGTGATCGCCGAGAGCGGCACATCCGCCTCGCCGACCCGCAGGGTGGTGGTGCTGCCCGCGAACCTCGCCGACGAGACGACGCCCGTGTGCTCCTTGTCGTCCGAGCCGGTGTACGCCACGGTCCGGCCGACGAGGTTGCTCGCGCCGAGCTGCAACTGGGCGCTGAGCAGCTCCTTCTCGACCTCGGCGAGGTTGGTGAGCTTCTCCACCGTGGTGAACTGCGCGGTCTGGGCCAGGAACTCGGTGTTCGCCATCGGCGCGGTCGGGTCCTGGTACTTCAGCTGGGCGACGAGCAGCTTCAGGAACGCGTCCTTGCCCAGCTCGCCGCCGGGCTTGGTGGGCTCGTCCTGGTCCTTTTTGGCCGGCGCGTTCGTCTTCGGCACGTAGTCGCTGACGTTGCCGCTGACCGGGGTCGGGGTGGTGATGGCGGTACTCCTTCGCTCACACGCGCAGATCCAGCGCGCCGCCGGCGTCGTCCGCCACGCGCCGCGTCCCCTCATCGGAGGTTTCGCGACGACGTTCGGGCGCCCGCTGTTGAGATCGACCCTCGGGCTGCCAACCTGAGAAATGTTGCGATTGGTTGCCCTGCGGGGACGACTGCTGGTGCAGGTCGAGGTCGCACCCGCCGAACCCGGCCTGCTGGAGGTCCTGCCGCAGGTCGGGCAGCGCGGCCTGGAGCGCGGCCCGCCCGGCGTCGCTGACGGCCTGCAGCTGCACGGCGATGGCCCCGCCGCGCACCTCGGCCACGATGCTGACCGCGCCGAGCTCGCCGGGCTCGAGGTGGATGGTCATCCGGTGCACCCCGTCGGGCCCTTTCCGCAACGGCGTGAGCACCAGCCCGATCTGCGCCGCGACCGGGACGCCGCCGCTCTGCTGCGCCGCCGTGGTGGGCGCGGCCGGCGCCGTGGCTGTGGTGGCGGCGACGGCCCGCGCGGCATCGGCGGGCACGACGAACGGCACGCCCGATGCGGTGTCCCCGGGGCCGCCTCGGCCGCGCGGGTCGGCGCTGCCGTTCGTGCCGGCTTGGTGGCTGCCGCCGGCACTGTTCCCGGCGTTCACGGCGAAACCGTGCACCAGGTCGGTCGCGATGATGGTGCTGGTGTCGTGGGCATGACGGTGAGCCCCTGGCGCGTCGGTCCTGACGACCGGCGGGCCCGCGGCGTCGGCGCTCGCGATCAGCGCCGGGTCCGCCTGGTCGCCGGCGGCGCCCGGGTGACGCACGTGGCCGCCCGGCAGGAGCGCCCGGTCGTCCGGCCGATCGGGTCGGCCCGCCGGCCCGGACTGGCCGTCGGTGTGGCCGTCGGCTTGGCCATGGGTCTGTCCGATGGGTTGGCCGGTGGTAATGCCGTCTGACGGGAGATCGGCGGTCGCGGTCGGGGATACATCCGGCTGGCCGGGCGTCACTCCAGCCGTTGCCGACTCGGCCGCCTGTCCTGCCGCCTGTCCGGCCATGGGTCCTGCCGCTTGTCCGAGCGAGGTTCCGGTCGGGTCTCCGGCCGGCTGTCCTGGTGCCGGTCCGGCCGGCGGTCCAGCCGTCCGGGCAGCGGCGGCCTGTCCTACCTGGCCGGTCGGCGGCCCCGCCGATGACCGGTTCGGTGCTCCGGACGGCACTGCGCCCTGCCCTTCGATCGGCGATCCAGGTATGCCACTCGGACCGTAGAACGGCGACCCGTTCGAGCCGGCGAGCAGCGCTTCAGGTGCGCCGTTCGGGTATCCGAGCGGCGAGCCGGGCGGCGCGGCCCGCTGCTCCGTGCCACCTGTGGGCAGCTGCCCGGTGGTCAGCGGAACCTGGGCCTTGTCCGGGTGGCCGGCCAGGGTTTGGAGTTCGCCCGTGAGGAGGGCGGCGACCTGGCCGACCAGGTCCGTACCGGATCGGGCCGATGCCGCAGCCCTGCCCCCGGGGGAAGCCGCCGGCTCGCCGCCGGGCGCGGCGATGGCAGACGCGCCGTTGCCGGCTGGGATGTTGCCGGGCGCGGTACCGCCGAGTGCGGCGTCGGCGTCGCCCGGGAGGATCAGCCCGGAGGCCTGGACGACGCGAGGACCGGCCTGGCCGAGAGGTCCTTCGAGGAGACCCTCGCCGCCGGGCGCGTCCGGGTGGCGCCCGAACGGGTTCGCGGGCCGGTCGAGCAGGATCGCACCCTGGCCGGTCATGGCACCCTGCCCGGCCACCGAGCCCGGACCAACCACCAAGCCCTGATCAACCACCAAGCCGCGATCGGTTGCCGTGCCCCGACCGGCCACGAGACCCTGGCCGACCACCGGACCCTGGCCGACCACCGGACCCTGGCCGGCAGCCGGGGTCCCGCCGCCCGGAACGGCTACCTGACCGGCGGGTGCTGAGTCGGCCGGCGGCCGAACTCCCGCTGGTTCGCTGGCGACGGTCGGCGGCGCCGTACGGCCCGGGGCAGGGTGGTCCGCGGCCGTCGTAGCGGACCAGCGGTCGGCGGCTCCCTGGGCGGCCACCACGGTGTCGTGTGGCGGCGTCGATTCGGCCCTCGCCCGCCACTCGGCCGGTACCGACGGGTGGAGCGGCGGGCGGTACGACTGGTCGGTGAACGACCGGAGCGCCTGGTGCTCGGCGTCGCGATCCGCGGCTCGGCGGGCGCGGTCACGGGTCTCGGCCAGCCGGCGCGCGTCCGACAGGCGTTCGGCCTCGGCGTGGGCGTCCGACAGCGCCGCGGCGAAGGCCGGGTCCGGGGGAGCGAGGAGGTCCAGCGCCGAGCGGTCGGCGCGGGACACGCGGGGCGTTGCCGGCAGGGGTGTGGTCATCAGGCGAATCCCCCTCGCCGCGAGGTGGGCCATCGCGGCCTTCACCTTGGGTACGTAGGCCCGGGTCTCCTCGAACGGGGGGATGCCGCCGTAGCGGCTCACCGCGCCGCCACCCGCGTTGTACGCCGCCAAGGCCAGGTCCAGCGAGCCGAAGCGGCGCAGGTGGCCGGACAGCAGGCGGGCCGCGCCGTCCACGGCCTGGGCCGGGTCCAGCGCGTCCACGCCCAGACCGCGCGCGGTGCCGGGCATGAGCTGCATGAGGCCCTGGGCGCCGGCCCGGCTCACCGCCGACGGGTTGTAGCCGGACTCCACCTTCGCCACCGCCGCGAGCAGCGCCGGGGAGACGCCGTGGCGGTTGGCCGCCTCCTGGAACAACGGCGCGTACGGCACGCCCGGCGACAGCGACGCCGGGCGCATGACGGAGGACGCCGGGTGCGTCGCGGTGGTCGCACCCAGCGCCTCCGCGGAAGTGTGGGCCGGGGACACCGCGGAAGCGGGCGAAGCGGCCGGGGCGCTCGGCAGCGACGACTGGAGGACGGCATCGAAGGCGTCCGTCGATGATGAGGTCGCGGCCGGGCCGGGCCGGCCCAGCAGGGCGCGGATCTCGGCGACGCGGGCCTGTGCCTGCAGTACCGTCATGACTCCTCGCTCCGGAACGCGGCGGATGTGGTCATGTCGTCCGCCGCCTTGGCCTCGGCGGCGTCGCGCGTGCGTTTGCGGGTGGCGTCGTGGCGCTCCTGGAGCTTCTCGATGGTCCGCCGCTGCACGGCCGAAGCGGTGAGGTCGGCCATCCGCTCCTCCACCGTCTCGTCGGCGAGCCGGCGCACCCCGATCGCCGCGGCGAGCTCGCCCGCGATCGCCTGCCGGGCGGTCAGCGTGGCCGCGAACGCCGCCGACGTCGACGGGAGCGGCACCGAGCGGCCGTCGAGGTCGCGTTCGCGGGCGCGGACCGTCTCCACGGCGGCCGAGGCGTCGGCCCGGGCGCGCACCACCGCCGCCTTCGCCGCGTCCTCCTGCGCCTTGCGTGCCCGCAGCACCGCCGCTAGCCGGAATCCCTGCTTGGCCATCAGCCACCTGCCAGTAGCGCGTCGAGCATCGCCCACGCCCGCGGCGCGGGCGTGACGTCCTCCATGTCCTGCCGGAGGAAGTCGTTGATCTGCGTCCACAGCCGGCGGGCGCGGTCGGCGTCGGGGTTGGTGCCGGTGACGTACGCCCCGATCTCGACCAGCTCGCGGACGTCGCGGTACGCGGCCAGCATCCGCCGCAGCGCGGTCGCGCCGGCCCGCTGCTCGCGGGTGGTGACGGCGTTGGCGACCCGGGACACCGACTCCAGCACGTCGATGCTGGGGAAATGCCCGGAGGTGGCCAGCCGGCGGTCGAGCGTGATGTGCCCGTCGAGGATCGACCGGGCCGCGTCGGCGATCGGCTCGTTGTGGTCGTCGCCCTCGACGAGCACCGTGTACAGGCCGGTGATGCTGCCGGCCGGCGCCGGGCCGGCCCGCTCCAGCAGGCGGGGGAGCAGCGCGAAGACGCTCGGCGGGTAGCCGCGGGTGGCGGGCGGCTCGCCGGCCGACAGGCCGACCTCGCGCTGGGCCATCGCGGTGCGGGTGAGGCTGTCCATGAGCAGCAGGACGTCGGCGCCGCCGTCGCGGAAGTACTCGGCGATGCGGGTGGCCACGAAGCCGGCCCGCAGCCGTACCAGCGGCGGCTGGTCCGAGGTGGCGATGACCACGACCGAGCGGGCCAGGCCCTCCGGCCCCAGGTCGTTCTCGATGAACTCGCGGACCTCGCGCCCGCGCTCGCCGACGAGCCCGATGACGGAGATCTCCGCGTCGGTACCCCGGGTGATCATCGACATCAGCGAGCTCTTCCCGACCCCGCTGCCGGCGAAGATGCCGACCCGCTGCCCCCGGCCGCACGGCACGAGGGTGTCGAGGGCGCGCACCCCGAGCGACAGCGGCTGCTGCACCCGCCCCCGGGCCAGCGCGTCGGGCGCCTCGTTCTCGACGGACACCCGATCGAGCCCGAACAGCGCCGGCCCGCCGTCCATCGGCCGCCCCAGCCCGTCGAGCACCCGGCCGCGCAGCGCCTCGCCGACCGCGATGGTGAGCGGCCCGCCGGTGCCGCGCACCGCGCTGCCGGCGCCGATCCCGGTGAGCGGGCCGAGCGGCAGGCACGACAGCTTGTCGCCGTCGATCGACACGACCTCGGCCGGCACCCGCTCGGTGCCGATCTCGACCAGGTCGCCGACGCTGCCCTCGACCCCGGCGACGGTGACCGACAGGCCGACGATCGAGCTGACCCGCCCGGTGACGCGGGGTGCCGCCGCCGCCCGCGCGGCCGCGAGCCGCTGCCGCAGGGCCGTCGTCATCGTCACTGTTCGAGCACCTCCCGCACGCGCTCCAGGGCCGGCCCGAGCCGCGCGTCGATGGTGGTGGCGGCGCAGATCGCGATCGCGTCGCCCGGCTGGAGGCCGGCGTCCTCGACGATGGACACCGTGCGGCCGTCCAGGACCAGCTCACGCTGTCCGATCGTCCGCCGGTCGTCCGGGTTGAGGCGGACCGTCACCGGACTGCCGGACGGGGCGAGCGCGAGCACCCGGGCGAGCGCCTCCCGGCCCGGCTCGGTGGTGGTGCGCAGCTCCCGGCCGAGCACCGCCTCGGCGAGCGCGAACGCGGTCGCCACGATCTGCTCCTCCACGTCCTGCGCGGCCGGCACCATCCGCCGCTCCAGCTCGGCCGCGGCGGCGCCGACGGCCTGCAGGGCCCGCTCGACCCGCCGCCGGTGCATGTCGGCCATCGCCGCCATCTCGGCGGCCACCCGGTCGGCCTCCTCGTCGGCGCTGGCCTGCGCCTCGCGCATGCCCTGGGCCCAGCCGTCGGCATAGCCGACCGCCTCGGCCTCGGCGCGGACCTGCGCGACCAGCTCGGGCGGCAGCTCCTCGCGCTCGCGCAGGTCGACGTCGAACCGCGCGGACGGGGCGGCGCCGGCCCGGTCGTCGCGCAGCACGCGCTCGCCGAACCGCACCGTCGCCGGCCGCTCCGGCGGCGGGAACGCCCGCTCGTAGTCAGCCGACGAACTCATCGTCATCGCCTCGCCGGATCACGATCTGGCCGGACTCCTCCAGGGTGCGGATCGCCTGGACGATCTTGGCCTGCGACTCCTCGACCGTGCGCAGCCGCACCGGGCCGAGCATCTCGATCTCGTCGGCGAGGTTCTCGGCCGCGCGTTCGGAGAGGTTCTTCATGACCTTCTGGCGCACCTCCTCGCGCACGCCCTTGAGCGCGGTCGCGAGGTCGTTGGTCTCGACCTGGCGCAGCACCAGCTGGATGGAGCGGTCGTCGAGGGACACGATGTCCTCGAACATGAACATCTTCGACCGGATCTCCTCGGCGAGCTCCGGGTTGCGGCCCGCGAGACCCTCCAGGATCAGCCGCTCGGTGGCCCGGTCGGTGCGGTTGATGATCTCGACCAGCGGCTCCAGGCCGCCGACGTTGGACAGGTCGCTCGGCTGCAGGACCGAGGACATCTTGCGCTCCAGCGTCGACTCGACCTGCCGGATGATGTCGGGCGAGGTACGGTCCATCACCGCGATCCGGTGGGCCACGTCGGCCTGGAGCTCCGGGGCCAGGCCGGAGAGGATCTGCGAGGCCTGGGTCGCCGTCATGTGCGCGAGCACCAGCGCGATCGTCTGCGGGTGCTCGTCCTGCAGGAACGACAGCAGCTGCCGCGGGTCGGCCTGGGACAGGAACCCGAACGGCACGTCCATGAAGACGGTGTTCAGCCGGCCGACGATCTCGCCGGCCCGCTCCCGCCCGAGCGAGGCCTCCAGCAGGTCCCGCGCGAAGTCCATGCCGCCCTGGCCGACGTAGCGGTGCCCGGTCGCCATGTCGTGGAACTCCTCGAGCACCACGTCGGCGATGTCCGACTCGATCTGGCCGAGCCGCACGATCTCCGCGGTGAGCTCCTCGACCTCGGCCTCGCGCAGGTGCGCCATGATCTTCGCGGCGTCGTCCTTGCCCATCTGGACGAGCAGGATGGCGGCCTTGCGCAGACCCGTCATCTCGCCCGTAGTCATCGATCACTCATCCTCGGCGGTCCGCGAGCCAGCCGCGCAGCAGCTGCGCCACCTCGTCGGGCTGCTTCTCGACCATCGTCGTGAGGTCCCGGAACTTGCCGTCGCGGTCGAACTCGTCGCCCGGCGCGCCGCCGCCCTCCAGCGCCGGGGCGCCGCCGCTGCCCCCGCCGCCCTCCAGGGCCAGCTTCGCGCGGGCCGCCTCGATGGCCGCCTGCATCTCCTCCAGCGCCGCGTTCTGCTCCTCGGTGAGCTTCTGCTGTTCGCGCTTGCGGCGCTTGCGCTGGGCGAGCGCCGCGACGATCAGCAGGATCAGCAGCGCGAGGACGATCGAGCCCATCTGGATGTACTGCTGCCGTACCTGCGCCTGCTGGCCCTTGGCGGCATCGGCCGCCGCGCTCGCCTCGGCCTCGGCCCCGGAGGTGTCGAACGCCATCGAGCTGACCGCGATCTGGTCGCCGCGGGTCGCGTCGAGCCCGACCGCCGAGGACACCAGCTGCTGCAGTTGCGCCTCGTCGATCCTGGCCTTCGAGCTGTCGACGATGACCGCCACGGCGAGCTTCTTCACCGCGCCGGGAGCGGTCTTTCGGGTCTCGGTGACCATGCCGACCGCGTTGTTGCGGGTCTCGGTCGTCTGCTGGTACTGCCCGTCGCCGCCGGCGCCGGTGCCATTGGGTACCTGGATGTTGTCCGGGCCGAGGACGCCCCCGACCGGGGTGCCGTTGCCGCCGGTGTACTGCTCCGACTGCTTCGACTCCGACAGCGGCGGCACGGCCGGGTCCGCGACGTAGCGCTGCGTCTTCGTCTCGGTGTTGTCGAAGTCGAGGTCGGCGGTGACGTTCACGACCGAGTGACCCGGCCCCACGACGGTGTCGAGCATCGTCTGCAGCGCCTTGTTGAGCCGCTGCTCGTAGGCGCCGGTCCGCTCGCCCGTGCTGTCCGGGCCCGACCCGCCGCCCTCGCCGTCGTCGCCGGTGGAGAGCACCTTGCCGTTGGCGCCGACGACGGTCACCGCGCCGGGCTCCATGCCCTCCACGCTGGAGGAGACCAGGTGCACGATCGACGTGACCTTGTCGCCGGAGAGCGGTTTGTTGCCGGTGTTCACCAGCACCGACGCGGTCGGGGGCCGCTGGTCGTCGGTGAAGACGTCCTTCTGCGGGATCGCCAGATGTACCGTCGCGGAACCGACCCCGTCGATCGACTGGATCGTCTTGCCCAGCTCGCCTTCCAGCGCCCGCCGGTAGGTCACCTGCTGCATGAACTCGCTGGTCATGATGCCCTGCTTGTCGAGCAGGGCGTAGCCGGCCTCGCCCTGCGCGGGCAGGCCGGCGCCGCTCATCGAGATCCGCAGCGCGTACACCTGGTCGTTGGGCACCATGATCGTGCTGCCGCCGTCGGTGAGCGAGTAGGTCACGCCCTCGGCGTTGAGCCGGTCGACGATCGCGCTCGCGTCGGCGGACTGGAGGTTGGAGAACAGCGGCGCCATCGTCGGCCGGCCGGCCCACGTCGCGAAGAAGTACCCGCCGATGGCCAGCGCCACGACGGCGAAGATGGTGACCGCCTTCTGTCCGGGGGTGAACGACTTCCAGCCGTCGAGGCCCCTGCGGCCGAGCGCGGTGAGCCGCTCACGCATCAGGCCTGCATCCTCATGATCTCGTTGAAGGCCTCAAGGCCGCGGTTGCGGACCGAGACGGCCAGGCTGGTCGCGAGGTTGGCCTGGGTCGCGGCGATCATGTAGTCGTGCACGTCGGTCAGCCGGCCGGTCGCGGCCTCGACGGCGAGGTGGTCGGCGGTCTCCTGGACCGACTGGAGGCGCTGGAGCCCCTGGGCGACCATGGCGCCGAAGTCGGCGCCGCCGCCGGTCCGCACCGGCGGCTCGTCCGCCGTCCCGAGCGGCGACGTGGCCTGGACGGCGCCGATGGGCGCGATCGCGTCGATGGACACGGGGATCAGCCCTTCCCGATCTGGATCGCCGCCTGGTACGCGTCCTTGGCCCGGTCCACGACCGTCAGGTTGGCCTGGTAGGCGCGCTGGGCCATGATCATCTGTGTCATCTGCGAGCCGAGATCCACGTCGGGGTACCTCACGTAGCCCTCCCGGTCGGCGAGCGGGTTGTCCGGCTCGTGCACCAGCCGCCCCTTGGCGTTGCCGAGCGCGACGCCGGCCACGACCGCGCCGCCCTCGCCGGTGCCGTAGTCCACCGCCCGCGCCTGCACGTAGCGGGCCCGGAACACCTCGCCGCTCGTCGGCGCCACGTTGTTGATGTTCGCGACGTTGTCGGCGACGGCGTCCAGCCACTTGCGGTAGACGGTCACGCCGGTGCCGGCGATGCCGATCGCGCTGAAAATGGTCATGCTCAGCCCCTGATCACACTGCGCAGCAGCCCGAACTTGTCATCCGTCGCGCGGAGCATCGTCTGGTACCGCAGCCCGGTGTCCACGTTCGAGAGCACCTCGTGGTCGAGGTTCACGTTGTTGCCGTCCTCGCGGGTAGGCTCCAGCGAGCGGGCGACCGAGATCGGCGCCGCCCCCGGCTGCCCGGCCTCCACGGCCGTGCGGAGCGCGTCCTCGAACGACACCCGTCCCGCGAGGAACCCCGGCGTCTCGATGTTGGCGATGTTGTCGGCGATCACCCGCTGCCGCTTGGCGAGGCCGTCGAGAGCGACGTTGAGGGTGACTGAGGTGGCGTCTTCGAACACGTCCGCCTCATCGGCCCGGCGGGGGGCATGTTGAGGCACTTCGGTTCGCCGCTCGGTTGCCACTGGGTTGCAGCTCGGTTGGCGCTCGGCGTGTCGCGTCCGCGTCACGACCCTGAGGCGGCCCGGGGTCGGCTTCTCCGGGTGCGGGCGGGGTGCAGCCCGGATGTTCGCGGCGCCCCGGATCCATAGCGTCATTGCCGTGAACAAGAGACCGCTTACTGTTCGGGTCGCACGGTGGAGTGCCGAGCACCCTTGGCGCGCAATCGCACTCTGGGTCGTGTTCGTCGCCGTCTGCTTCGTCGGCGGGAACATGGCGGGGACCGTGGAGGCCACCAACTCCGACGAGGCCATCGGCGAGTCCGGCCGGGCCGACGTCATCGTCTCCGACGGCAAGTTCGACAACCCGGCGACGGAGAGCGTGCTGATCACCGCTCGCGCCGGCGCACTGGACCAGGCCGCGGCCTCCGCGGCGGCGGCCGACGTCACCACGGCGATGAAGGCGCTGCCCGAGGTCGCCGACGTGAGCCCGCCGCTGCCGTCCCACGACAACACCGCCCTGCTGGTGCGGGTCACCATGAAGGGTGACCCGGACACCGCGCAGGAGCGCATCGGCCCGCTGCACGCCGCGACCGACGCGGTGCAGAGCCGCCACCCCGAGCTGCGGGTCGAGGAGACCGGCGGCCCGTCCATCAGCCAGGCCATGGACGACACGCTCGGCAAGGACTTCCAGCGCGCCGAGTTCCTCAGCCTGCCGGTGACCTTCGCGATCCTCATCGTGGCGTTCGGCGCGCTCATCGCCGCCAGCGTGCCGGTGCTGCTCGCGCTGTTCTCGGTCGCGGCCGCGCTGGGCCTCTCGACGCTCGCCTCGCACCTGGTGCCGTCGACCGACACCACCGCCAGCGTCATCCTGCTCATCGGCATGGCCGTCGGCGTCGACTACTCGCTGTTCTACCTCCGCCGCGAGCGGGAGGAGCGGGCCAGGGGCCGGGCACACCTCGACGCGGTCGAGATGGCCGCGGAGACCTCCGGACACGCCGTCGTCGTCTCCGGCGTCGCCGTGACGATCGCCATGGCCGGGCTGTTCCTCGCCGGTGACGTGGTCTTCTCCTCGCTGGCCGTCGGCTCGATCCTGGTCGTCCTGGTCGCCGTGCTCGGCTCGCTGACCGTGCTCCCGGCGCTGCTGGCCAAGCTGGGCCGCTGGATCGACCGGCCGCGCGTGCCGCTGCTGTGGCGCCTCACCCGGCCGCGGGCCGCGGGTGCCCCGTCACGGGTGTGGTCGTTCATCCTGCGCCCGGCGATCCGCCGGCCGGCCGTGACCCTGGCCGTCTCGGTGCTGGCGCTGCTTGCCCTGGCCGCCCCCGCGATCAGCATGCGGCTGTCGTTCCCCGGCATGGAGGACCTGCCGCGCACGACCCCGGCCATGCAGGCGTACGACCGGCTGGTCAAGGCCTACCCGAGCAACGGCACCGTGCACACCGTCGCGGTCCGGGTGCCCGACGGCCAGCGCGCCGCGGTCGAGCAGCAGCTCACCCTGCTGGCCACCAAGGCGGCGGCCGACCCGCTGTTCGCGCCGCTCGACGAGGCGCCGGACATCACGTTCAGCGCCGACGGCAAGGTCGCCGTGCTCGACGTCGCCACCCCGTTCGCCGGCCGCTCGGACCAGGCGAAGGAGTCGCTGACCCGGCTGCGCACCCAGCTGGTGCCGCAGACGATCGGCCAGGTGCCGGGCACCTCGGTCGCGGTGGGCGGCTTCGTCGGTGCCGACGTCGACTACGCCGACCACGTGAAGCACAAGCTGCCGATCGTCATGGGCTTCGTCCTGATCCTCACCTTCCTGGTGATGGCGTTCACCTTCCGCTCGGTGGTCGTCGCCCTGACCTCCATCGCGCTGAACATGCTGTCGGTCGCGGCCTCCTACGGCCTGGTGGT
The DNA here is from genome assembly GCF_022095675.1 of Dactylosporangium sp. AC04546. Classification (GTDB taxonomy): domain Bacteria; phylum Actinomycetota; class Actinomycetes; order Mycobacteriales; family Micromonosporaceae; genus Dactylosporangium. The sequence continues at coordinate 13,925 of NZ_JAHYSG010000036.1, forward strand.
GCTGATCTTCCAGGGCACGTGGGCCGAGGGCATCCTGGGCTTCACCTCGATGGACGCCGTGGTCTCCTGGCTGCCGCTGTTCCTCTTCGTGGTGCTGTTCGGCCTGTCGATGGACTACCACGTGTTCGTCGTCAGCCGCATCCGCGAGGCGGTCGCCCAGGGCATGCCGACCCGCGAGGCGGTGGCCTACGGCATCACCGGCTCGGCGGGCGTGGTGACCAGCGCGGCGATCGTGATGGTGGCGGTGTTCTCCATCTTCGCGACGCTGAGCACGATCGACATGAAGCAGCTGGGCGTGGGCCTGGCCGCCGCGATCCTGCTGGACGCGACGATCATCCGCGCGGTGGTCCTGCCGTCCCTGATGACCCTGCTGGGCAACGCCAACTGGTGGGCGCCGCGCTTCATGCGCCCCCGCCGCCCGGCCGCGCACCGCGCCGAGGTCATCGAGGGCGAACTGATCTCCGCCGGCCGCTAGCCGCGACCAGCCAACGCGCCGCCCGGGCCGCGAGCCCGGGCGGCGCCCTGCGTCAGGGGACCACCGACGAGGCCTGGGCCGAGGTGAGGACCGGGACGACCTCGAAGTCCACGAGATCCGACCAGGAGGCTATCCAGGTCGACAGCAGGGTCAGGTCGTCGCACTCCATCAGCTGGAAGCAGCGCCCCAGGTTGGCCTCCACCCAGCTGTCGACGTAACGCAGGCCCTCCGGGAGGAGGCGGCCCGACGCGCGGGCCCGGGCGTAGACCGGACGGGGGTCGGCGAAGCGTTCGATCACCATGAACAGCATGGCCGGACCTTAACGACGGTTTCCTCAAGGATGCGGGACGGGTGCCGATGAGGGATGCGTGCGCACTCACTCGCGGCGGCCGTGTGTGGCCGTCATGCTGCCGTCCCGTGACGCCATCGCGTACCGCCGATGCGCCGAGCTCGCCCGGCGGGTCGCCGCGTGCGGGTGGGACGTGCTCACCGTCGAGCCCCTGATCGCCGAGCGGCCGGCACTGCGGGAGACCGGGCTGGAGCAGGGCGTGCGGCAGTTCGCGCTCGACGTCGCCGGCACCCGGCCCTTCCTGGGCGACTCGCCGTCGGAGGCGCTGCTGGCCGAGCTGCTCGTCGAGTGGCCGGTCGACGCCGTCCACGTGCACCTGGCGGGGGAGCTGGCCGACGCGGCGCTGCTGGAGAAGGTGTGGCTGCTCGGCATCCCCCTGGTGGCGAGCGTCCACGCCGGCTGGCAGCCCCCGCGGGGCGAGGCGGCGCAGGCGTTCCTGGCCGACCAGTTCACCCGGTGCGACCTGGTGTGCGTGGCCGACCACCGGGGCCTGCAGGCCGACTGGCTGGACCCGGGCAGCCCGGTGCTCGACCACTCCGGCCCGCGCTCCGGCAAGGGCTGGGCCGACGTGTACCGCGAGCTCGCCGGCGACCTCGACCCGCCGAGGACCGACCTGACGATGAGCGTCATCGTCACCACGTACCAGCGCCCGGGCCCGCTGCACGAGTGCCTCGCCGCGCTCTGCCGGCAGACCCTGCCGGGCGAGCGGTTCCACGTCGTGGTCGTCGACGACGGCTCGGCGCAGACGGCCGAGCCGATCGTCATGCCGTTCCTCGACCGGCTCGACCTCACGTTCATCCGGCTCGACCGGAACGTCGGCCTCGGCGAGGCGCGCAACATCGGCATCGAGGCGAGCCGCGGCGACATCCTGTTCTTCCTCGACGACGACGACGAGCCGGCGCCGCGCTGCCTCGCCGAGCACCTGCGCACCTACGCCGAGCACGGCACGGAGGTCGACGCGGTGCTCGGCTGGACCGGCCCGACGGCCGACCGGGTCACCAGCGTCGAGGCCTGGCTGGCCTTCCGCGGGCAGGTCTACATGAGCCACGAGGGCCTGCGCCACCTGAGCGTCGGCGACTGGTACCAGTTCTGGGGCGGCCGCTCGACGATCCGCCGCGAGGTGCTCGGCGACGCCCGCTTCGAGGTGTCCTTCGCCGAGGACGCCGACCTCGCGTACCGGCTCGCCACCAAGCCGCACGGCCTGCGCGTGGTGCACAACCGGCACGCGGTGCAGCGGGTGCGGATCGGGCTCGACGCGCTGTCGCTGATGCGGCGGGCCGGGCGGGTCGGGCAGGCCCGCGCCCACCTCGCCGAGCGGCATCCGGCGCTGCGCACGCATCCGGCGTTCCGCGGCAGCACCTACGAGGCGACGGCCCGCAAGCTCGGCCGGCGGGCGGACGCCCGGCTGCGTTCGCTCACCGCCGACTGGCCGGACGTGCTCGAAGAGCTCCGCGGGCGGCCGGACCCGCACGGCAAGGGGACGCTGCTCGATCGCCTGCACTCGGATCTGGTGACGGCGAGCTCGATCGAGGCGAGCCTCGGCTGGCTGCTGGTCGCCCGCCGGGCCGCCGCCCGCGCCGAGGGCCGGCCGCTGCGCGTCGGCATCAGCTCGCTGTCGCCACTGCTGGGCGAGGTGGCGCAGGAGCTCGCCAACGCGCCGCAGGACGCGGCGGTCCTGGTGGTGGGCGTGCCGCCCGGCCGGACCTTCACCGGCAGTGGCGCCGTGGAGGTGCTCGCCTGCGACGACGCCGACGACCTGTGGCGGGCCTGCGACGTGGTCGCCTCGTTCACCCCGCTCGACGGCCACGACCCGGCCCGGCACGCGCTGCCGCTGCCGCGCGGCACGATCGTCGACTCGCTGCGCCGCCTGCTGCACACCCGCGACCTCGTGGGGAGCTTTCGATGACGGCGACGATGCCGGCGATCGCGACCGGGCGGCTGCTCATCCCGCGGGTCTTCCACCGCATCTGGTTCGGCGGGCCGATGCCCGGGCGCGAGCGGGCGTTCGGCGAGACCTGGCTGCGCCACCACCCCGGCTGGGAGCTGCGGCTGTGGGGCGACGACGACGTGCCGCCGCTCGTCAACCAGGCCGCGTTCGACGCCGCCGGCTCCTGGGCCCAGAAGGCCGACATCTTCCGGTACGAGCTGCTGCTGGCCCACGGCGGCGTGTACCTCGACACCGACTTCGAGTGCGTCCGCAGCATCGAGCCGCTGCTCACCGGCGTCGAGGCGGTCACCGCGCGCGAGGACGGCTTCCGGGCCAGCATCGGGCTGCTCGGCTGCGTGCCCGGCCACCCGTTCTTCGCCGCGGTCGTCGCCGGGCTCGCCGACTCGCTCGCCTGGCGACCGGGCCGGCCGCCGAACGAGCAGACCGGGCCGGAGCTGTTCACCCGCACGCTCATCGAGCAGGACGCGCTCGGGCACCCGGTCCCGGTCGTGTTCGGCCCGGAGCTGTTCTACCCGTACCACTGGACCGAGCCGCACCGGGCCGGCCAGACGTTCCCGGACGCCTACGCCGTCCACCACTGGGCGAAGTCCTGGCAGCCGCCCGCGGCATCCGGGGCGGCCGTACCGGCGCCGGAGGTGGTGCCAGTGAGCGAGACCTCGTCCCGTCTCGTGGTCACCATCGACGCGGACCTGCTCGAGTCCGCTGCCGTCGTCCTGGCGGGCGCGCTGGAGGTGGCGGCCGCGGTGCCGCAGGCCGAGCTGGCCCTCGTGGTGCAGGGCGCCCCGGAGGCGACCGAGGCGGTCGGCGACGCCATCGCCGGCGTGGTGCGGCAGCTGGCCGGCGACCGCGACCTGCCCGACATCGTGGTCTACGGCGAGCCCGAGGGCGCCGCCCTGCCCGCCCTCGCGCGGGTCGAGCTGGGCGGGTCCCCGGCGGAGAACGCCCGCGCGCTGCTGACCCTGGCCGCGGCGGCCCGGCCGTCCGATGTGGACGCTCTCCGGACAGCCGAGCCGGTGGCCGTCTACGTCGGCGGCGGCCGGATCCTCGTGCGCACCACCGGCGGCGACCGGCTGTACTGCGACGGCGCCGACGTCACCCAGACCCCGGCCCTCGTCCTGGACGGCGCCGCCGAACCCGACCTGACGCGGTACGCCGGAAGCCGCCTCGGCCCCGGCGACACCGCGGTCGACGTGGGCGCGGGCATCGGCGCGGTGACCGTGCGCCTGGCCCGAGCGGTCGGCGCCACCGGCCGGGTCGTCGCCTACGAGACCGATCCGGCCCGCCTGGCCCTGCTGCGGGACAACGTCGCCGCCAACGGCCTCGGCGACGTCGTCGCGATCCGCGCCCAGGCGGGCCCGGGCGCCGACGTGCTGTCGCCGGCGCCGCGGCTGATCCGGGCCGCCGGCCCCGCGGCGCTGGAGTCGCTGCGCCCATGGCTGGCCGCGGCGTCCGGCACGGCCGTCACGGTCCCCGCCGGCGCGGCGGCGCAGGTCGCCGGCTTCGTCGCCGAGGGCTGGCGGGTGTCGGTCCTGCGGGCCGACGGCAGCACGGCGCCGGCCGAGGTCATGGACCTGCCGGCGACCGGCACCCTCGTGCTGGAGCGCTAGAAGGCCGCGGGGCCGGCCGGCCCCGCGGCGTCCCGTGCGCCTCAGACCGGCAGCGCCGAGGTGGGCCAGAGGCCCAGCGCCTTGTCGGCGAAGACGCCGCCGTTCTCGGTGCAGCCCTCGACGATGACCTGCTCCGGCTGGGGCAGGTTGAACGGCGGCGCGCACAGGTTCAGCGGGCGCCAGTCGCCGGTGACGATGTCGTGGTTCTCGGCGCGCTCCACGAACGTCGTCGCCAGCAGGTAGCGGATCCGGGAGCGGGCGATGTTCGCCAGCGCCTCGAAGACCTGCTGGTACGACAGGTGCACCAGGCAGTCCCGGCACAGCATGACGTCGGCGTCGGGCAACGGCTCGCAGACGACGTCGCCGGCCACGAACCGGCGCAGCGGCGAGCCGAACCGGGCCTGGTTGGCCTCGATCATCTTCGGTACCACGTCGAGCCCGACGTACCGGATGCCGCCCAGCTCGATGTGCTGCATCCACCTGAAGTCGCCGCACGGCGCGTCCAGCAACGTGGTCACGCCGAGCCGGCGGAACAGCTCCGGCAGCGCGACGCGCAGCACGCGCGTCTGGGTCAGCTCCGAGCCGCCGCCGGAGGCCGACTCGGCGCTGCCCCACACGTTGCGGTCGTAGATGAACTGGAAGATGTCGTCGTCCGCGTCCCGGTGGGCGAGCACGTCCCGGTTCCACCGGAACCCTTCCGGCGTGTCCATGTGGACCTCCTTCTCGTGCTTCTCGTGCGGGTCAGGCGTCGGCGAGCTCGATGTTCGCCGACACCTGCGGGGCCAGGATCCGCATCTCGTCGAGCACCGCCGCCGAGTCGGCGTCCAGGACCCCCGCCAGAGCCTCGCGCAGCAGCGGCAGCGCCGCCTCGTCGTGGAACATCTCCAGCGCGATCGCCGCGGCCAGGGTGCGCTCGCGCGGGGTCCGGCGGGTGTCCGCGGACAGGGTGAGCAGCGTGCACCGGGCCGGGAACCCGTGCTGGCGCAGGCGTGCGGACCACTCCATGGCCCGGATGAGCGGCACCTGGCGGCCGACGCGGGCGGCCAGCGCGAGGATGCCCGGCTCCCCGGGGTACCGCCGCCACAGCGCCTCCAGCAGCTCGTCCGCCGCCTCCGGGGGTGCCTCGGCGATGGTGAACAGCAGGCTGCGCAGGCTCTCCCGGGGCAGCAGCTCGGCCACCTCGGCCAGGCTGCCGCCGGCCGCGCCCAGCACCTGGGCCAGCCGCGCCACCGGGATCGGCACCTGGCCGCCGAGCAGCGCCGAGCGCAGCTCTCGGGCCGCGTCCTCGTGGCGGTCGAGGCGGCTCAGCGCGTCGACGTGCAGGCCGGCGAAGCGGCCCTTGCCGATGCCGTACAGCAGGTCGTTGGCGCCCGACTCGGGCAGCTCGCCGATGAGCTCCAGGGCCCGCTCGTAGTCGCCCTCGGCGAAGCGCAGCTTGACCTCGTGCTCGCCGACCGTGAACGGCGTGTTCGCGACCTTCCGGAGGTCCTCGATCGTCTCGTTGGCCTCGGCGAGGCGCCCGACGGCGAGGTACGCGTCGGCCAGGATCTTCAGGAACAGCACGTGGTGCGTGTGCTCCCTGGCCTCGGCCAGGCCGCGGCGGGCGGTGTCGATGCACTCCTCGATGTGCCCCGAGCCGAGCTGCGAGCGGGCCAGGTTGCCCACCGCGGTGAGGCCGCTCACGTCCTCGGCGGCCAGCTTGGCCAGGCGCAGGTTCCGCTGGGCCTTGTTCTTCACCAGGGCGCGGAGGCGGGTGTACCCCGAGTGGTCGAGCACGAGCTCGGGCAGCAGCGACCCGGTCAGCGCCCGGCCGGTGACCCGGTCGACCACCTGCTCGTGGAGGCGGCCGTAGACGCGGCCGCGGGCCCGCCGGAACATGCGCGGGTAGTAGATGGTGCTCGATCCGGCGCCACCCTCGTGGCCCTCGCGGTTGTCGATGGTGGCGAAGAGGGCGCCGCTCTCGGCGAGCCGCAGTGCGTCGCGGACGGCCGGCGCGTCGCCGGTGAACACCTCGTCGGCGTCGACCCACAGCACCCAGCGGCCGCGGCAGTGCTCCAGGCAGCGGTTGCGCGCGTCGCCGAAGTGGTCGCTCCAGAAGCCCTCGACCACCCGGGCTCCGTGCCGGCGGGCGATCTCCACGGTACCGTCGGATGATCCGGTGTCGTAGACGACGATCTCGTCGACCAGGTCGCGCAGCGCCTCAAGGGACCGGCCGAGCACGTCCTGCTCGTCCTTCGCGATGAGGCTCGCCGTCAGCAGCGGCTCCGCGTCGTCGTCGTCCGCCGGTCGCAGCCCGCACATCGGCGAGGCGACGTGCGCGACGAGCGCGGCGTGCGCCACGACCATCCGGCCCTGCACGGCCAGGCCCTCGTAGGGCAGGTCGGCGGTGGGGCCGCCGGCGATGGCGAGCGCGTCGCGGCGGATCGCCACGCAGACCGGGCCGAGCCGGTCGACGTCGGTGAACTCGTCGCGGTGCTCCTGGCGCCAGTCCCGGGCGAACGCTTTGAACGCCGCCGCGCTCGTCAGCGCGTCGTCGGGCAGGTCGGCCTGCTGCGGCCCGTAGCTGTGCTGGCAGCGCGGCCCGGCGGCGACGACCGCGGGGTCGCCGAACGCCTCCAGCACCGGGTCGAGCCAGTGCGCGGAGAGCACCACGTCGCCGTCGAGCAGCACCACGATCGGGTGCCGGGTCGCCTCCAGGCCCGTCGCCCAGCGCTCGCCCGGGTCGACGGGGCCGCCGTCGAGCACCCGCAGCCAGGACTGGCCGCGCAGCTCCGCGCGCAGCTCCGGGCGGCCGGCCGGGAGAACGCAGACGACCTCGTCACACATGCCCAGCGACGGGCGCAGCGACTCGAGACAGGCGTGGAAGTCGTCGGGGCTGCCCCCGGCGGCGACGATAACGGACACCGGGATGTGGCTCATGCTGCCTGTATCGGCACGTTCGAGTGCTTTCCGAGGGCTTTTCGGGTGCGGTCTCAGGTGCGCTCTCAGGTGCGGTTGTCCAGGAACACCGGGACACTCTGGTCGGTCTCCCGGTGCAGCCGGGAGACCAGCCGCGCCTGCTGGCGGTTGCCGGCGATCGCGATCGCCAGCTCGCGCGACAGGTCGAGCTGGCGCTGCACGAGCCGGCGGGCCCGCTCCCGCAGCGCGGCCGGCAGCGGCCCGATGCCCGGGGGCGGGGTGAAGCCCGGCGCCTCGGCCGGCAGCCGCTCCGGCACGTCGCGGTGGCGGAGCATGCGCTCCACCTCGTCCGCCTCCAGCTCCATCGCGTCGAGCGCCGCATTCCAGGCGGCGTCCCAGTCGCCGCCGGTGGTCACGGCCCGGCTCCGGTCACCTGGGCCGCCGCCTCACGCCAGGCGTCGCGCAGCTGCTCGGCGAAGCTCTGCACCGACTCCACCCGGCCCGGGTCCCCGGTGACGCTGGCCTGGACGAGCTCATTGATCATGAAGCTGTACAGCGAGGCGAGCCCGGGCCCGCCGCTCCACGCCGACGTGTCGAGCGTGGCGCGCAGCTCCAGGATGATGTCCTGGGCGTGGCTGATGCGCGTCGCCGCCGTCGACCGGTCGGCCGCCTCCAAGGCCTGGCCGGCGATCATCAGGTCGAGGACCAGCCGGTCGTACAGCATGACGAGCAGCCGGCCGGGGGAGGCGGTCGACACGCTGTCGGTGACGTACCGGTTGCGCAGCGCTTGTGTGGTCATTCGGTCTTCTCCAGGGGCCGAGGGGGATTAGCCCAGCGAGGAGAGCTGCCCGGCGAGCCAGCTCGACTGGTTCTTGAGCTTGCCGAGCGCGGTCTCCATCGCGGTGAACTGCTTCTGCAGCGTTGCCTGGCGGGCCTCCAGGCGGACGTCCCAGTCGCCGATGCGGTCGTTGAGCTCGGTGATCGCGTCGTTCCCGCTGGTGATGAAGCGGGACAGGGTGCCCGTGTTGATCTGGGTCGCCTTGTCGGCGACCGCGACCAGCTTGTCGGCGAAGCCGTCCTTGACGCCATCGTTGTCGATGTCGGTGGTGCCGTTGAAGTACGACTGCGTCTTGACGGGATCGGCCTGCAACTGGGCGAGGAACGTCGTCTTGTTGAAGGACAGCTTCCCGTCGCGGGTGAGCTCGATGCCGATGTCCTTGAGGCTGCCCAGGCTGCCGGCGCCGCCCGACACCGTGCCGAGCACGGACGTGGCGAGCGACTGCATCGACGAGTTGCCGGCGAGGGGACCGCCGGCCACGTCGCCGCTCTTGGCGCGGGTCTGGGTGGCGATCTCCGACAGCGTCGCGTTGGCGGCGTCGACCATTGCCTGCACCTTGCCCGCGATGCCCTCGGTGTCGCTGGCGACCGTCACCGTCACCGGCGGGTCCGTGGGGGCCTGGACCTTCGCCGCGGTGATCGTGAGGCCGTCGAGCAGGCCCTTGAAGGTGTTCGTCTCGGACTTCACCGTGAACGGGTTGGTCGTGCCGACGCTCAGCTCGGCGTTGTCGCCCTGGCTGGCGACCGAGCCGGTGCCGATGAGGTCGAGGCCGCCGGTGATGCTGAACTCCGACGAGGCGCCGGTGCCGGTGGAGGTGAGCTGGATCGTGTACCGGCCCGGCTCGACCTGCACGGCGGTGGCCTTCACGCCGAGGTCGGCGGTCTTGTTGACGGCGTCGACGACACCCTTGAGCGAGGTGTCGGTGACGGGCACCGACCTGGGCTGCCCGTTGACCATGAAGTCGATCGACGAGCCCGACGTCACGGTGTCGGTCGTGGCGCCGACCCGCCCGTCGTAGACCACCGAGTGGGCCGAGGCGAGCTTCTTCACCGCGAACGTGAGCGAGCCGGCCTGCGAGCTGCTGGTCGTCGTCGCCACCGCGGCGTCGGAGCTGGACGTCGCCGTCGCGCCCTTCCAGGCCGTCGGGTCGTTCAGCGCCTTGGCCGCCGTCAGCAGCGCGGACATCTTGGTGTTGATGCTCTGGTACGAGCCGACGACCTTCTGCTGCGCGGTCACCTTGTTCTTCAGCGCCGTCTGCGGCGCGGCCTCGACCTGCATCAGCTGGCTGATGACGGTCGAGGTGCTCATCCCCGAGATGAGGCCGTCGACGCTGCCGCCGGTGACCATGGTGTACCTCCTTCAGACGGCGGGCGGGGAGGAACGCGCGTTCCTCCCCACCCCCTGGTTCGGTCAGCGCAGCAGTGACAGCACGTTCTGCGGCGCCTGGTTGGCCTGCGCGAGCATGCTGGTGCCGGCCTGGGTCAGGATCTGCGAGCGGGTGAACGACACCATCTCCTGGGCCATGTCGGTGTCCCTGATCCGCGACTCCGACGCCGACAGGTTCTCCACGGCGACGTTGAGGTTGTTGATGGTGTGCTCGAAGCGGTTCTGGTAGGCACCGAGCGTGGCCCGGGCGGTCGACACGCCCTTGATGGCGTTGTCGATCGCGGCGATCGCCGCCGTGCCGGACGTGGTCAGGTCGAGCGTGCTCACCGACAGCCCCGCCGAGTCGAACCCGGTGACCGTCGCGCCGCTGCCGAACGCCGCGGTACCGAGGTCGACCGTGATCTGGTCCGCGGTGGCCGTGTTGGCGCCCACCTGGAACGTGCCGACGTAGGCCGCGCTGGTGTCGAGCAGCTTCTGGCCGCCGAACGACGTGGTGGTCGCGATGCGGTCGAGCTCCGCGGTCAGCTGGGTGAACTCGGTCTGCGCGGCGGTACGGGCGTCGGAGTCCTGCGAACCGGTCGAGGCCGCCTGGACGGACAGGTCGCGCATGCGCTGCAGGATGGAGTGCGTCTCGGTGAGCGCACCTTCAGCGGTCTGCACGACCGAGATGCCGTCCTGCGCGTTGCGCACCGCCACCTTCAGGCCGCCGATCTGCGACCGCAGGCCCTCACTGATCGAGAGGCCTGCCGCGTCGTCGGCCGCGCGGTTGATGCGGTAGCCCGACGACAGCTTCTCCAGCGACTTGCTCATCTGGCTGTCGGTCACGGACAGGTTCCGGTACGAGTTCTGGGCGGCGATGTTGTTGTTGATGCGGAGACCCACGGTGTTCCTCCCTGAGCTCGGGTCCGGCCGTCCGTGGCCTGAAGGCGTTCGCCGGTGTCATCGGCGGGGTCCGGCCGCGGTTGAGGGTTCTCGCGCACCGGTTCCCCACCCGTGCGGCAGGGCACGGCGCCCTGGCTGGGTGCCGTGCCCCGCGGTTGTCCTCGTCAGGTCGTGCCTTTCGGAGAGCCCTAGCGCAGCAGCGAGAGGACGTTCTGCGGCGCCTGGTTCGCCTGGGCCAGCATGCTCGTGCCGGCCTGGGTCAGGATCTGCGAGCGGGTGAACGACACCATCTCCGAGGCCATGTCGGTGTCACGGATCCGCGACTCCGACGCGGACAGGTTCTCAACGGCGACGTTGAGGTTGTTGATGGTGTGCTCGAACCGGTTCTGGTACGCACCCAGCGTGGCCCGAGCGGTCGAAACACCCTTGATGGCGGTGTCGATCGCGGCGATGGCGGCCGTACCGGCGGAGCTGAGGTCCAGCGTGGCGACCCCGAGCCCGGCCGAGTCGAAACCGGTCACCGAGGAGCCGCTGCCGAAGGCGGCGGTCCCGAGGTCCACCGTGATCTGGTCCGCGCCGGCGGTGTTAGCGCCGACCTGGAAGGTGCCCATGTAGGCACCGTTGCCGACGTCGAGCAGCTTCTGCCCGCCGAAGGCCGTGGTGGTGGCGATCCGATCGAGCTCGGAGTTGAGCTGAGCGAACTCGGTCTGGGCCGCCGCCCGTGCATCGGAGTCCTGCGAACCCGTGCTCGCCGCCTGAACGGACAGGTCACGCATGCGCTGCAGGATGGAGTGCGTCTCGGTGAGCGCACCTTCAGCGGTCTGCACGACCGAGATGCCGTCCTGCGCGTTGCGCACCGCGACCTTCAGGCCGCCGATCTGGGAACGAAGACCCTCGCTGATCGAGAGGCCTGCTGCGTCGTCGGCCGCGCGGTTGATCCGGTACCCCGACGACAGCTTCTCCAGCGACTTGCCCATCTGGCTGTCCGTCACCGACAGGTTCCGGTAAGCGTTCTGGGCAGCGATGTTGTTGTTGATGCGAAGACCCACGACGAATTCCTCCTTGATTGGGGTCCTTGGCCGGACCATCCGTGGTCCCGGTCGCTCTGCTCATCGGCCCTGGGGGCCGGCACCGAAGGAAAACCGTTGGAAAAACACGGCAGCGGCACCCCCTACGCCGGGGACGCCGCTGCCCGTGGTGCGGTTCAGCGCAGTAGTGACAGGACGTTCTGCGGCGCCTGGTTGGCCTGCGCGAGCATGCTGGTGCCGGCCTGGGTCAGGATCTGGGAGCGGGTGAAGGACACCATCTCCTGGGCCATGTCGGTGTCCCGGATCCGGGACTCCGACGCGGACAGGTTCTCGATCGCGACGTTGAGGTTGTTGATGGTGTGCTCGAAGCGGTTCTGGTAGGCACCGAGCGTGGCCCGGGCGGTCGACACGCCCTTGATGGCCGTGTCGATCGCGTCGATCGCGGCGGTGCCCGAGGTGGTGAGGTCGAGGCTCGCGAGACCGAGGCCGCTCGCGTCGAACCCGGAGACACCGGCGGGGCTGCCGAACGCCGAGGAGTCCAGCTTGACCGCGATCTGGTCGGCCGAGGCCGTGTTGGCCCCGACCTGGAAGGTGCCCGTGTAGGCGCCACCGGTGACGTCGAGCAGCTTCTGCCCGCCGAACGAGGTGGTGGTCGCGATCCGGTTCAGCTCGGAGGTGAGCTGGGTGAACTCGGTCTGCGCCGCCGCGCGGGCGTCGGAGTCCTGCGAACCGGTGGAGGAGGCCTGGACGGACAGGTCGCGCATGCGCTGGAGGATCGAGTGCGTCTCGGTGAGCGCACCTTCAGCGGTCTGCACGACCGAGATGCCGTCCTGCGCGTTGCGGACGGCGACCTTGAGGCCACCGATCTGCGAACGAAGACCCTCGGAGATCGACAGGCCGGCCGCGTCGTCGGCGGCGCGGTTGATCCGGTAACCCGAGGAGAGCTTCTCCAGCGACTTGCTCATCTGGCTGTCCGTCACCGACAGGTTCCGGTAGGCGTTCTGAGCGGCGATGTTGTTGTTGATGCGAAGACCCATGATGATTCCTCCTTGATGATGGGCCGTGCTGCGCGAGCCGTCCCTGGCTCGCTTCGCCGGAGTCATCGGCGCCGGGGCGACCGGGGAAAGTACTTTGGTTCAGATACTTTCCGCAACCAATACGATCCCGGTCTGCACCCGTTGCCCCCTTGCGCGCCGCCAAGCACAGCGCCGGCCGATCCGGGCGGATCGGCCGGCGCCATCGTTCGGGCCGGGCTACGCGGAGTGCGGGAGGCCCAGGGGTGTCGTCATCGAGAGGCGCGACGTCAGGTCGCCCTGGGCCGCGATCTGCGCGTAGTAGGCCTCCCGGCGCCGGGCCACGCAGCCGCCGACCCGCACGGGGCCGTCGAGCACCTCCGGGTCGAGGTGGTTGTTGAGGCCGTCGCGCAGCAGGATCAGGGCCTCGGCGCGCAGCTGGCTGATGCGTGACTCGGTGACGCCCAGCTCGGCGGCGATGTCGCTCATCGGGCGCTCGTCGAAGAAGTACGCCTGCACGACCCGGCGGAGGCGCTCGGGGAGGGCGCTGACGGCGTGGTGGAGATAGCCGATCCTCTCCCGGTGCAGAATGAGGTCCTCGGGGCCGGCGGTGCGCTCGGGGACCAGGTCCTCGGCGCTGCCGGCGGTGAAGCCCTGCAGGGACAGGACCACCGCGCGTCGGACGTCGTCGTCGATGCTCTTGAGCTCGTCGACGGCGACGCCGAGCGACGCGGCCAGCTCGGCCGGCGTGGGCGTGCGGCCCAGCTTCGCCGTGAGTTCCTGCTGGGCGGTCTCGACGCGGCGGGCCCGCGAGCGGACCGAGCGGCTGGCCCAGTCCAGGCCGCGCAGCTCGTCGAGCAGGGCGCCGCGGATGCGCTGGGTGGCGAAGCTGCCGAACGGGATGCCGCGGTCGGGGTCGAACGACTTCGCGGCGCCCGCGAGCGCCGCCATCCCGGCCGAGATGAGGTCCTCCCGCGCCACGTGGGCGGGCAGCCGGCCGAGCATCTCGCGGACCAGGTGGCCCACCAGCGGCAGGTGGCTGCGGACGAGGGACTCGGTGTCGACGGCGGTGCTGGTGGTCACGGCAACCTCTTCGTGGCAGGGATTTGGTTGGTCGAGAACCAGGTTCGAAAGCCACGGGTGCGCGCCCGGGTGACGCGAAGTTGCGAACCGGTTGTGCTCAGCTCCGGCCCTTCCCTGCCGATCCGTGCAGCACGAACGCGATGACGGCAGAAGGGCGACCACATGGGGCTGGCGGATCTCGCGAGCATCCTGTGGCGTGAGCGCGAGCTGCTCGAACTGCTCCTGTTCAAGCTGGAGGAGGAGCAGCTCGTGCTGTCCGCCGGGCGGACCAGGTGGCTCGCGCACGCCACGCGCGAGGTCGAGGTGGTGCTGGAGGAGATCCGGCGGACCGAGGTGGTGCGCGCCGCCGAGGTGGAGGCGATCGGCGCCTCGCTCGGCCTCGGGCCCAACCCGAGCCTCTCCCAGCTCGCCGAGGCGGCCCCCGTGCCCTGGTCGGACCTGCTCAACCAGCACCGGCAGGCGTTCCTGACGCTGACCGCGGAGGTGAGCGCGCTGGCCGAGGCCAACCGCGACCTGCTCACCACCGGCGCGCGGGCGGCCCGCGAGACCCTGCTGGCCGTCGCTGGCTCCGTGGAGACCTACGGGCCGAAGGGGCAGACGGTCGCGGCCGCCGCCCGGAACCGGCTGATTGACGAGGCGATGTAGATGAGTACGTTCTCCGGACTGAACACCGCGCTCTCGGCGCTGTACGCGCAGCGGCGCGGCCTGGACCTCACCGGCCAGAACATCGCGAACGTCAACACCGAGGGCTACTCGCGCCAACGGGTCGAGCTGTCACCGCGCGAGGCGATCACCGACCCGGCGCGCTGGTCGACGAGCGACGGCGCCGGCGACGGCGTCGAGATCACCGACGTCACCCGCCTGCACAACGAGTTCATGACCAACCGCACCCGCGCGGAGCACGGCCTCAACGGGTACCTCCAGGCCCAGCGCACCGTGTACGCGAACGTGGAGCAGGCGCTCGGCGAGCCGTCCGACAACGGCCTGCAGGCGCAGCTGTCGGAGTACTGGGCGGCCTGGTCCGACGTGGCCAACCGGCCCGGCGACCCCTCGGCCCGCACCGCCCTGCTGTCCCGCGCGAACACGGTCACCACGTCGATGAGCACGACCCGGCAGAACCTCGACAACCTCTTCGGCGCGACCCGCGAGGCGCTCGCCGCCGACGTCGAGGTGGTCAACCAGACCAGCGCCGGCGTCGCCGACCTCAACGCCCGCATCGCGCTGGCCCGGACCGCCGGCATGCCGACGAACGAGCTGTCCGACAAGCGCGACCAGCTGGTGCTGAAGCTGTCCGAGCTGACCGGCGCGACCGCGCGGGTCAAGACCGACGGCACCGTCGACGTCATGCTGTCGGGCGCGATGATCGTGCAGGGCGACACCACGCGGAACCTGCAGGCGGTCGGCACCACGACGGTCGACGGGCGCACGATCGCGCCGGTGCAGGTGCGGTTCACCGACGCCGGCAACCCGGTCGCCTCGATCACCACCGGGAAGATCGCCTCGCACATGGAGGCGCTCACCAAGACGGTCCCGGACGCGGTCGACGGGCTCGACCAGGTCGCCTCAGTGCTCATCCAGACCGTCAACGACCAGCACAGGCTGGGCTTCGACATCACCGTGACCCCGCCGGCGACCGCGCCGTCGCCGCAGCCGGGCGGCGACTTCTTCAGCGGTACCGACGCCAAGGACATCAGCGTCGCGATCACCGATCCCACGAAGATCGCCGCGTCGAGCACGAGCACCACGCCGTACCAGGGCGACAACGCCAACCTCATGGCCGGCGTCGCCAAGGACCCCGCCGGCGCGGATACGGCGTACCGCAACTACATCGTGGGTATCGGCATCCAGGGCCAGACGATCAACCGCCGCGCCGACGCGCAGCAGGTCATCTCCGACGACGTCACGGCCGCCGAGCAGGCCGAGTCGGGCGTGAGCCTCGACGAGGAGATGACCAACATGATCCAGTTCCAGCGCGCCTACGAGGCGGCGGCGAAGGTGATCAGCACCATCGACACGACGCTGGACACGCTGATCAACATGAAGCGATAGGAAGCAGGAGGGTACGGATGCCCGGGTTCCGCGTCACAGAACGCTCGATGGCCACGAACACGCTGGCCAACCTGCAGCTCAACCTGGCTCGTAACCAGCAGCTGCAGGACCAGCTGTCCAGCGGCAAGCTCATCAAGCACGCGTCCGACTCGCCCGGCGGGGCGGTCATCGCGATGCAGCACCGCAGCGACATGGCCACGCTCAACCAGTACTCGCGCAACGCCGACGACGGCATGGGCTGGCTCAGCATGGCCGACACGGCGCTGACGAGCGCGTCGACGCAGATCACGCGCGCCCGCGAGCTGGTGCTCACCGGCCTGTCCAGCGGCTCGTCCGGCAGCGCGGAGGCCCGCGAGGCGATCGCGCTGGAGGTCGACAACCTGCGCTCGTCGCTCATCGACCTGGCCAACACCACGTACCTCGACCGCCCCATCTTCGGCGGCACCACGCCGGGCCCGGTCGCCTACGACGCAAGCGGCGTCTACCAGGGCGACCAGGGCCAGATGAACCGCACGATCAGCGCCAGCGCCACGGTCCGCGTCGACACCGGCGGCGACGAGGTCTTCGGCAGCGGCACGAACACCGTCTTCGCCATCCTCGGGCGGATCTCGAACGACCTGCGGACCGACCCGTCCGCGCTGTCGGCCGACCTGGCGGACATCGACACGGCGCAGAAACGCGTCCAGTCGGCGCTTTCGGGGGTTGGATCCCGATATAATCAGATTTCGCAGATGCAGCAGACCGCGGAGAACCGGGTGCTCGACCTGAGGGCCCAGCTGTCCGACGTCGAGGACATCGACCTGCCGAAGACCATCACCGAGCTGTCCCTGCAGCAGACCGCCTACCAGGCAGCGCTCGCCGCGACCGCGAAGGTCATCCAGCCGTCGCTGGTGGACTTCCTGCGCTAGGCCCCGAGCACCGTGAGGAAGACATGAGTGTCGCGACCGTGGGACCGGAGACCACCACGCTGCCGGTGATCGACTTCGTGGCGCCGATGCCCGGCTTCCCGGAGGACCGGCGGTTCGTGCTCGTGCGGCTCGACGAGGTGGGCATGCTCTACGCGCTGACCTCCGTCGACTCCGCCGGCCTGCGCTTCCTGGTGGTGCCGCCGGCGCGGTTCTTCCCCGACTACGCGCCGGAGGTCGACGACGACACGCTCGCCGCGCTCGGCGTGGCCGACCAGGCCGACGTGCTGGTCCTGCTGGTCATCACCGCCGGCGACGGCGCCGAGGACGCCACCGTCAACCTCATGGCGCCGATCGTGCTCGACCAGCGCAGCCGCCGCGCGGTCCAGCTCGTGCTCAGCAAGAGCGGCCTGCCGGTCCGTCAGCGGCTGCTCGTAGCCTGATCGGGGCAGCGCCGCGCCGTTCGTCCCCGGCTGTTCCGGCAAATTGGGTACTGTTCGCGTATCGCCCAGCGAAGGAGCGGCTCGTGCTCGTTCTGACCCGACGTCCCGGTGAAAGCGTGATGGTCGGTGACGATGTCGTCGTCACCGTGCTCGACGTGCGCGGCGACGTGGTGCGGCTGGGGATCAAGGCGCCGCGCAGCATCCAGGTGCACCGCGAGGAGGTCTACCGGGAGCTGCAGAAGGTGAACCGGGAGGCGGCCTCGCCGAGCGAGGTCGCGGTCCGGGCACTGAGCAAGATGCTGCGCACCGAGCAGCAATAGCGCCAAACACGACTCTGCGTGCGTGGTCCCGGAGCCGCCCGATCGCCGTCAAACTCGGCGCGATCGCTGGGGCTGGCGATCACCAAGTCCATTGTGGAGCGCCACTGGGGCTGGATCTGGGCCCGGCCGCCGCTCGGCCAGGGGGCGGTCGTCACGTGCCTGCTGCCGCACCGGTCGACGTCGTAGCCCAGCCCCCGTCATCGCTATCCGCCCATGGCTCTGTGTCCTTCTCCGCTCTCCATCCCGTCCACCCGCTCCACCAGACCGTTCGCGAAGAACTCGGCGAACGGTGCGACGAACGCCGGGCGGGCGACGTTGGCCGCGTTGTGCGACGAGCCCGGGATGACGACCGCTCGGCCCCGGGGGACCGCAGCCGCCAGCGCCTCGCAGTGCTCGGTGAAGGAGCGGGCGCTGCGGGCGCCGGCCGCCAGCAGTACCTCTGCCTGGATCCCCGCGTAGTCCGACGCCGGGCCGTTGTGGTCGGCGATGCGGCGGATCTCGGGGCCCGTGGCCGGCAGCAGCTCGGCCATCCCCTTGCCGATCGGCGTGGCCAGGAACAGCCGGGTGGCGAACCGGGCGACCGGCATGGGCAGCCGCCCGCCCGGCCCGTCCGGGTCCGCGCCGCGGGCGATCGCCGTCATGGCCCCGACCGTGTCGCCCGCCTCGATGCGCCGCTCGACGTCGGCGACGAACTCGAACGGCGGGTTGCCGTCGATGGACAGCCCCGGGTCGTACACCGCGATGCGGTCGAGCGGCAGCCCGGCGATCCCGGCCCGCAGCGCCACGAACCCGCCGCCGCTGTGGCCGAACACGGCCCGGGCGCCGGTGTGCTCCAGCACCGCCGCGAGGTCGTCGAGGTCGGTCTGGGCGGTCTCGGTGCCGTCGAGCGGCCGCGAGTCGATGCGACCGCGCCGGTTGTACAGGTGCACGGTGAACCGGTCGGCCAGCGCGTTCGCCAGCCGGTGGTAGTCGCGTTGCGTGATGCCCCCGCCGTGCAGGACCACGATGCCCGGCCCCTGCCCGACCGAGTGGACGGTCATCCCGGCGGCGATCTTCTCGGCGCGCATCCATCTCCCCCTCTGGTTGAAAGTGCGAACGTTGTTTGCAGTTTAAACTCAGACTTGTGCCCGAGACAACCCGCCCCATCTGGTCCCGCCCCGACCGCGGCGCCCGCGGCCCGCAGCCCGAGCACTCGAGGGCGGAGATCGCGCAGGCGGCGATGCGCCTGGCCGACGCGGGCGGCCTGGAGGCGGCGACGATGCGCGCGGTGGCGGGCGAGCTGGGCACGGCGGCCGCGTCGCTGTACCGCTACCTGTCCTCCCGCGACGACCTGCTGGACCTGATGATCGACGCGGCGCTGGGGGAGCTGCGCCTCGACGGCCCGCCGTCCGGTGACTGGCTGGAGGACCTGGTGGCGCTGGCCCACCAGCAGCTCGCCCTCTACCGCCGCCACCCCTGGCTGATGCCGGCGGCACTGCGGCGCGGCGCGTTCGGCCCGCGGGCGATGGACTACTTCGAGTACTGCCTGCGGACGATGGCCCCGCTGCCCTGCGGCACGGCCGCCAAGATGGAGGCGGTGGGCGTCCTGACCGGCCTGGTCACGATGTTCGCCGCCCAGTCGGTCGCGCAGTCGGCCACACCGCACGATCCGGCGGCGCTGTTCGCGGCCGCCACTCCGCAGGCGCACCCGTACCTGCTCGCCGCCCTCGCGACCCCGGGGCCGCCGCCCCAGCCGGACCTGTTCGACCGCCTGGCCCGCAACGTCCTGCGCGGCCTCCTGGCGCCCTGACGCCGTTGCCGGGGCCCTCCAGGTGAGCGGTTCTGGCGGGCAACCGTCGCGGCCGGCCGAGCGGTGTACTCGGCAGGTGCGAGGTTGGGGGATGGGCCATGGCTGAGCCGGACGGGTTTCGCGACTATGTCGCGGCGCGGCAGCGCGGCCTCCTGCGGGCCGCGTGGTTGATGACGGGCGACTGGCACGCGGCCGAGGATCTGGTGCAGGCCGCGCTGGTGCGGGTGTGGCCGCGCTGGACCCGGGTCGTCGAGGCCGGCGATCCCGACGCGTACGTGCGCCGCGTGCTGGTCAACGTCTACCTGAGCGCGCGCCGGCGACACTGGCGCGGAGAGTACGCGACCGGCGTGTTGCCCGACTCGCCCAGCGGCGCGGACGAGTTCGCGTCGGTGGACCTGCGCGACGCCGTCGCCCGCGCGCTGTCGGCGCTCGGCCGCCGCCAGCGCGCGGTCGTCGTCCTGCGCTACTTCAACGACCTGTCCGAGGCGCAGGTCGCCGCCGCGATGGGCTGTTCGGTCGGCACGGTCAAGAGCCAGTCGGCCAAGGCGCTGGCCAAGCTGCGGGTCGCGCTCGCGCTCGTGGCGATCTCCGGAGGCACGCGATGAATCCTGTTGACGTCACGACGAAACTGCGCGCCGCACTGGACGGCCTTGCGCCGGAGCCGCCCGCCGGCCCGAGCCTGTTCGACCGCGTCCGGGCCGATGTCGCACGACGGCGCGCCCGCCGCGCGAGTGTGCTGTGCGGGTTGGTTGTGCTCGTGGTCGCCGGTGGCATCGGCGTCACCGTCGCACCCCGGGCGACCGAGACGTCTGGCCCGACGGCAGGCCAGGCCGCCGGAACCGGGTTGCCGATCCGGCCGGCGACCACCCTGGTCCCGAGCGGCACCACGGCCATCACGGTCGTCCTGCACACGAAGACCCCCGGTCTTGGCAATCCAGCCGTACCGGCCCGCACCTTCGGCCCGGAGACGGTCACGGACCGTGCCCAGATAGAAGGGGTGGTGGCGCTGGTCAACCGCGTGGCGACGGCTGCGGTTCCGGAGGGGCCCGTCAATTGTCCGGCCGACCGCGGCGGCACGATGGAGGTGACCTTCACCGGACCCGCCGGGATCGCCACCGCCCGGCTTCGAGTCACGCTCTCCGGCTGCCGCAGCAACCGGCTGGAGATGCCGGACGGCACGGCGGTGGAACTCGCCAACGACGGCGCCGAGGACCTGGGCGACACGATCCGCGGGCTGCTCGGCCTCAACTGGACGTGGCAGACCTGACCTGCGTGACTACCGCGACGCGGTCGATCTCGACCCGGTAGCCGATCACCGGCTGGGCCTTGAGTCCCTCCGGACTCATCAACACCGGCTTGGCGAGCCTGCGTCCGATCGCTCGGAACAATCCGCACAGCACGTCCAGGCGTTCCTGCCCTTGCAACTCGCGAAGGTCCACATCGAAGTCGATCCGATCCGCCGACCACGGCCGGAAGATCGCGAGAACCTGTGGGGCCGGCCACACCTTCAACATCACGCCAGCCTCGGCGCCACGGCTCAGCATGTCCTCGACCTGGCCCGGCATCCGCCGAACCTCGCCATTCTCGGAGTACTCGTACGCCCAACCACGAGAACGAACGAGATCCACCACTGCCTGCCAGTCGGCCACCGTCGTATCCGGCACGCACACGTCCGGCAGCACCCCGTTCACCTCGGGGTCGAACCACGCTCTGACGTCGTCCCAGACCAGGTCAGGCACGCCATGACGTTGCCGGCCGACCGGCCCGCCCCGCAAGCGGCTTTCCATCCGCCGTTGCGAGGCGGGCCGGGTCAGGCGATCCAGCCGCCGTTGAGGTAGTGGATCGTGATCGCGCCCTGCACGGTGAGCCCTGAGGACAGGTAGACGTGCGCGAAATAGCGCAGGTGGGCTATCCGGGCCAGCAGAATGAACGCCGGGAAGATCTCCAGGACGTGCCGGGAAGCCGACGGCAGGCGGCCGGCCGGCTCGGGCCAACCCGGGAAGCTGACGATGAACAGCCACTGCATGACGCCCAGCAGCGGAAGCGCCAGCAGGTGCCTGGGTAGCCTCCACGGCCCGGCGAACGACAGCACCAGGAGCGTTCCCGCCAGCAGCACCGCCCCCAGGTTCAGCACGTTGGCCTGGTTGACGGAGATCGGCGTGGTCGCGAGCCCGTGGATCGTGTCCCAGATCGACACCCACGGTCCGGCGAAGCGCCGGCCCCAGTTGGCCTGGGCGTGGCTGAACAGCAGGGCGTCGCCGTAGGCGTGCCTCGTGTAGGCCGCGAAGGCGACCAGCCCGGCCGGGACCAGTCCGATCGACAACACGTCCCAGCGGAACCGCCGCAGCTTGAACTCGTGCTGGCGCAGGTACTCGTAGGCGAACGGCACGGCGAGGAGCATTCCGGAGGCGCGGGTGCCCGACGCCAGCGCGGCGAACACACCGGCGACCCACCAGTGCCCGGTTCGCAGCGCGTAGAGGCACGTGATGGAGAAGAACAGGATCAGGCCCGACGGGTACGGCGCGACGAAGAAGAACGCGGTCGGGAACGCGACCAGCACCGCCATCGCCCGGTTCGCGGTCCGCTCGTTGAACTCGTGGCTGACCAGGCGGTGCAGCATGACCAGCATGCCCAGCAGCGCGAGGCTTGCGACCACCAGCCCGGCGAAGACCGGCGGCCCGGGCACCACCCAGTCGAACCAGCGGACCAGCAGGCCGTAGAGCGGGAAGAACGCCCCGATGCGGGTGTCCTGCGGGGTGTACATCCCGTCATAGCCGTCAGTGGCGATGATCCGGTAGAAACCCCAGTCCCACTGCCCCCAGGCGCCGACCAGCACCTTCCAGCTGGCCGGCGTGGGCTTCAGCAGATGCGCGAAGTACGTGAGCAGCATCGCGTTGCACATGCACAGCAGCCAGGTGGCGGCGCCGGCGAACAATGACCCGCCGTACCAGCGTCGGCCAGGCGTGCCGGCCGGCGGATCCGTGGGCACGATCGGGATCTCGGGCGTGTCGCGGGTGGCGACGAGAACGTCTGTATCGGAGCCAGTTCGCATCGCGCTGGATCACTCGAGCCAGTCGGTTTTGATCAGTTCCAGCGCGAGAGCCCGGGCCTGTTGTCCCGTGCATGCCGCGTGGTCCATGGGCGGTGACGTCAACGGCTGGCCTCTGTCGTCATAGGCTTCGCTCCAGCAGTCCACCTGGACGAGAACGCCGCTGGTAAGGGCCAACCGTGCGGTTGCGAAGAACACGACACCATCGCGTCCGGTGCGAGACCTCTGAGACTCGTTCCAGTACAGATACCCGTCCGGCACCTGTTCACAGGTCCCACCAGGGACGCCGCAGCCCTCCTTGTCGGCACTGTCGGGCGGAGTCCGGGAAATCACCACCGCTACCTGTCCGGTCCGACCGGCCTCGGTCACCGGGAACTGCACCCCGGCGGCGTCACCGCAGATTCCGAAGATCTGCAACGGCTTACCCCACGTGCCATTGACCGGCAGTCCGGCCATGACCGTCGGGGCAAGCTCGTCGTTCCAGCCGCAGAACGGCCCTGAGGCACTGGTGCTCGGCCTCGGCATGCCCGGCCTGCCCGACGGCGACGACGATGGTGACGACGGCGATGGTGACGACGCCACCGACCCATGACCACGCCGGTCGTACGAGCGTTGCGAGACGATGACGGTGCCGGCGCCGACGCCGGCGAGGATCAACAGGACCGTCGCGGTCGCGGCACCGGCCGCCCGCCGCCGGTTCGCCCTGCGTGCCCGGGCGAACAGCGTCGCCGGGTCGGCGGCGATCACCGGGGCGTCGCCGTCGGCGACGTCGTTCAACAGCAGCCGTACCGTCTCTTCAGACATCGGCAGCCCCCTTCGCGTCGCTGCCGGGTGCCGTGGGCAAGGCCCCGACGGTGTCGAACGCCTCGCCCAGCAGCCGGCGCAGGGTAGCCAGTCCCCGCGCCGTCTGGCTCTTCACGGTCCCCGTCGAACATTTCAGCGTCGCCGCGGTCTCCGCGACGTCCAGGTCCTCGTAGAAGCGGCAGACCAGCACCGCGCGCTGCCGGGCCGGCACCTGTTGCAGCGCCGCGCTGATCAGCAGGCGTCGCGCCGACGCTTCGTCGTCACCGCCGACGCCGGCGATGTCGGGCAGGGCCGGCACGGCGCGTTCCCGCCGCCACGGCCGCCGGGACTCGTCGACCGCGGCGCGGATCAGGCAGGTCCGCACAAAACTGTCCAACGCGTTGTGACTGTGCACCGACTGCCACGAACGGGCCAGCCGGATGAACGCGGCCTGGGCCAGATCGTCCGCCCGGTGCCAGTCCCCGCACATCAGGTACGCAACACGCCGGACACGGTCGTACCTGGCCGCGAAGTACTCGCCGAACTCGTGCTCGTCATCGGTCGCCCCCGTCATCCGCTACCTCCTGTCGGCAGTAAAGGCGGAGTCAGCACCGCGGACGGTTGCACGACGCACGGGGGTTTCGGACGCGCGACAGCGCGCCTACATCGCCAGGCCTGCTCCGCGCTGCTCAGTCACCGTGACCCCACCGGGCTCGGCTCGCGTCGCTCGCGTGCCGGCAGCACCTTGTCGGCCAGGCCGTAGGCCAGGGCCTCCGATGCGGTCAGGATCGTGTCCCGGTCGAGGTCGGCACGGATGCGTTCGTGACTCTGGCCGGTGTGCCTGGCCAGGATGTCCTCCATCGTGGCCCGCATCCGGAGCACCTCACGGGCCTGGATCTCCAGGTCGCTCACCTGACCGTGGCCCAGGTCGATGCCTGGCTGGTGGATGATCAGCCGAGCGTTCGGCAGCATCATCCGTTTGCCGGGCGTGCCGGCGGCCATCAGGAGAGCGGCCGCCGAGGCGGCCTGGCCCAGGCAGACCGTTCGAACGTCGCTGGCGAGGCTCTGCATGGTGTCGTAGATCGCCATCATCGCGGTGACCGAGCCGCCCGGGGAGTTGATGTAGACCGAAATGTCCCGCTCCGGGTTGTCGTAGTCGAGGTAGAGCAGCTGGGCCATCAGGTCGTTGGCCGAGGTGTCGTCGACGGCTGTCCCCAGGAAGACGATCCGGTCACTGAACAGCTTGGTGTACGGATCGATCGCGTACTCGCCGTGGCTGGTCCGCTCGACGATCGTCGGCAGGACGTAGCGACTTCCCATGGCCACCCCCAGGTTTTGTACAGGACGTAAGTTCTGTACAGAACGTATCATGGGCTCATGGCGGAGGAAATCCCGGTGACCCAGGCTCGTGCCGAGTTCGCGGAGCTCGTGAACCGGGTCGTGTACGGGGGCGAACGGATCGTGGTCACCCGGCACGGCAAGCCGATCGTGGCCCTGGTTCCCGCGGCCGACCTGGATCGGCTGGAGGATGCCGAGCAGGATCGGCCGGCCCAGATCATCCGGCTCTCCACCGCCGCGTCCGGCCCGCCGGCCCAGACCCCACCCACGCATCGACGGCTCGACATCGCCGCGAAGCACCTGCCACCGGGCGAGTGAAGCGTCGGCCGGGTCGATACAGGCGGCGACGCGCGACGGCGGCCACGCCCGGGGTGAACCGGGCATGACCGCCGTCGCGGGCCGTACTGGACCTCCCGGCCCAGGTCAGCGAGCCTAGATCGCCAGGTCGTACCGGTACAGGTTGTACTTCGCCATCAATGCCTGGAGCTTGGTGGTGTACAGCGGGTCCGTCGCGTAGCCGCCCTTGTGGACCTCGGCGACGAACTGGTTCGGGTTGTTCGTGTAGAGGAACGCCGCCGCGTAGCGGGACAGGTTCTTCAGGGCCATGCCGTGGTCGCGGAACGAGTCCACGGCCGCGTTGTACGTGCGGAACGTCGCCACCGTCGTCGAGCAGACGCCCGCCGAGTTGCACTCCTGCGTGCTGTACGACTTGCAGCCCGCGGCGTACGAGCCCGGCACGTTGTTGAAGCACTTCATGCCGAAGAAGTTGCGGTCGCTGGCCGACAGGGAACTGCGGCCCCAGCCCGACTCGAGGATCGCCTGTGCGAGCGTGACCGACGTCGGCACGCGGGTCTCGCGCTGGCTCTGCTGGGCGGCCGGGATCGAGGCGGCCAGGAACTGCTCGTTCGTCATCGTGCCGGTCGGGCCGAGCGGCACGGCGGCGACGGGAGCGGGCGCCGGGATGACGCAGGTGGGCAGCTTCGGATTGCCCGAGACGTAGGCGTGCGAGATGTAGTCGCCGGCGGCGGTGCGGTCCCACTGGGCCGTCCTGCGCACGTTGCCGCGCAGGTACTGCCCGGTCGTTTTGCAGGTGACGGTCACCTTCGCCGTGTTCCTGATGGTCCGCGTCTGCGTCCACCAGTTGGCGGCGCCGGTGCGGGCCGGCAGGGCGCCCTTGACGCGGACGCTGACGACGGCCGCGTCGGCCGGAGCGGCGGCCACGACGAGGGTCGTCGCGGTCGCGGCAAGGGCCAGCGCCGGGGCGATCACGAACTTCTTGAGGATGTGCGACATCAACTGATCTCCCATGAGGGGTGGGTGGTCCCCTACACGGTCGCCAGTTGAGGTTGCCGGGGTCGTTCCCCGGCGGGTGCCGGACCGTTGCCGGTCTCAGTTGGTGCCGTACTGCTGCTTCAGCGTCAGGTAGTCGCCCAGCCCCAGCCCGCGGTACGCCGTCGAGCAGTCGGGCAGGCCGTCGGTCATCGTCAGCGAGCCGTGCTCGGCGAACGGCACATGCCCGAGCCCGAACGCGTGCCCGAACTCGTGGGTCACCGTGCCCTCGAGGTCCCAGCGCGAGCCGCAGTCGGCCGGCGTGCGCAGGAAGAACAGCCCGGCGCTGTCGTCGATGAGGATGTCGGCCTCGACGCTGCGGCCGTTCTCCTTGCCGCCGAACCACCAGATGCAGGTGACGGCGAGCAGCCCCTTGTTGAGCGGGCCGAAGGACACCGCGTTGTGGCCGTCCCGCTCGCCGCAGCCCCCGTCGGGCGTGACGCCGGCCTTGTGATCGGTCTTCCCGGCGTACGACTCCTGGATCCCCAGGTTCTCGGGCAGGCCGCAGTCGTTGCGGCCGGTGTCCACGGACGTGGCCGCGCTGCGCAGGGCGGAGACGACGTCGGCGCGGTTGCCGAGGTACGCCGGGATCGTGCGCTCGTTGACCTGCCAGCGCAGCGAGCTGCGCCACCGCATTCCCAGCCAGGTGCCGGCCGGGTCGTCGCACCGCCCGCCGTCCTGGCCGGTCTCCGCGGGCTCGCCGGCCGGCGGCCCGGGGATCACCGGGAGCCAGCCCTTCGACACCCCCGCGCTGGCCACGCGCAGTGACGAGTCCGGGCCGCCGGGCGGTCCGGTCACCAACGCGAGCGCGCAGACAAGCAGCAGGAAAAGCCCCTGCCGGGTCCTTGGCACGCGTTCATTCTGTTCCGCGCCACCACCCTGAGGAGTGACTTTCGGTAAATGCGCCCGAGACGCCATGGCGCGCAGGATTCCCCCGGCCGGTCGATCGACACCTGCGTTGCAACCGGCAGCCGGGTGATCGTCGGACAGAATGCTGATCTTGCGCTCGTGGCCGAAGGCGAATGCGGCCCGGCGAGCGTTCGCCGGGCCGCATTGCGCGTTCGGAGCGGGTCAGGCGGCGTCGACCGAGACCAGCAGGCCCTGGTTGACGGCGGCCATGAGCGCCTGGGAGCGGTTGTTGACCCGCAGCTTGCTGTACAGGCGGGAGACGTAGGTCTTCACCGTCGCCTCGGAGACGGCCAGCCGCTGGGCGATCGTCGGCAGGCTGAGCCCGTCGCGCATCAGCGACAGCACCTCCTGCTCGCGCTGGCTCAGCAGGCCCGACTGCCCGCGCCGGCGGGACAGTGCCGACGACAGCCCGGGGGCGGTGAACGAGTGCGGCGCGACCGCGGCGTGCCGGATGGCGGCGAGCACCGAGGAGATCGGCGCGGCCTTCGTGACGTACGCCGACAGGCCGGCGTCGAGCGCCCGGTACAGCAGGTTGTCGTCGCTCACCGCGCTCAGCAGCACCACCCCGAGGTCGGGGCTGCCGGCGCGCAGCCGGCGGGCAAGCGTGATGCCGTCGGTGTCGGCGAGCGACGCGTCGATCGTCACGACGTCGGCCCGGGTCTCGGCCACGACGCGCTCGGCCTCGGTGGCGCTGCCCGCCTCGCCGACGAGCGCGATGTCGGGGACGGCGGCCACGACCCGGTTGAGACCGAGCCGGAGCAGGACGTGTTCGTCGACGGCGACCAAGCGGATCGTCATCCTGGGTGCTCCTCGGGGAAAGGCGTCGTGACCTGCGATTTGCGTTGCTCAGCAAGCGTCGCAGCGGGCCCGGGCACGCAGCCAGATGCTGCACTGGAGCTGCGCTCGTCGGCACCCGTGCTGCACCGAAGGACAATCGGACAGCGGTGGACACCGTCGCCTTTTAGGCTCGAAGTCATGCCTGAACTGGTGGACCGCGTGCGGGAGATCTGTCTGGCGTTCCCGGGCGTCACCGAGAAGCTCAGCCACGGCACGCCGCTGTGGTCCGCCCGCAAGGGCTTCGTGCAGATCTGGCCGGACGGCCATCACGACAACGACTTCCCGCACCTGTGGTGCGCCGCCCCGCCCGGCGCGCAGGAATCCCTGATCGCGCGGGATCCCCGGCGGTACTTCCGGCCGCCGTACGTCGGGCACCGCGGCTGGGTCGGCATGCGGCTCGACGCGGAACCCGACTGGGACGACGTCGAGGAGCTGTGCGAGCTGGCCTACCGCACGGTCACGCCAGCAGCTCGAGGTTGATCCGCTCCGGCGGCTTCGGGAGCGTGATGCGGACGGTGGTGCCGCCGCCCGGGGTACCGTCGATGACCAGCTCGGCGTCGTGGGCCTCGATGATGCGCCGGCAGGTGGCCAGGCCGATGCCCGAGCCCTCGATGTCCGGCCGCAGCCTGGTGAACATCTCCGTGACCCGCGGCCGGTCCTCGGGCGGGATGCCGATGCCGTTGTCGGCGACGCTCACCGTCCAGCCCGTCGGCGTCTCGGAGCCGGTCAGCCGGATGCGGCACGGGCGCACCGGGTCGCGGAACTTCACCGCGTTGCTGAGCAGGTTCTGCAGCAGCACCCGCAGCTGGGTCACGTCGCCGTGGACCGCCGGCAGCGGCTCGATCTCGACGGTCGCCTGGGCCGCCGCGACGGCGGTGCCGATGTCCTCGAGCACCTGGTGCGCGACGGTGTCAAGGGCGACGTCGGTGAACGACGGCCGGCCGCCGACCGAGGCGAGCGACAGGACGTCCTCGATCATGCGCCACATCCGGGTCGCCGACGACAGCGCCTTGTCGACGCAGCGCTTCGCCACCGGGTCGTGCTCGACCGCCGGCACGTCGGAGAGCATCGCGACGAAGCCGAGCACGCCGGTGAGCGGGTTCTTCAGGTCGTGGCTGACCTGCCCGGCGAAGTGCTGCAGCGAGGCGTTCGAGCGCTGGAGCTCCGTGCTGGTCCGGTGCACCTGGTCGAGCGCCTGCTCCAGCAGCCGGCCGTGGCGGTGCAGCTCCATCACGTCCATCACCAGGCGGGCCAGCTTGTCGAGGCCGTCGCGCTGCCGCGGGGTCAGGTCGTGCGGCTCGCCGTCGAACACGCACAGCGTGCCGAGCGTGTGGCCGTGCTTGTCGCGCAGCTGCGAGGAGGCGTAGAAGCGCACGTGGTCGATCTCGCCGGTGACGAACGGGTTGTGGGCGAAGCGCGGGTCGAGCGTCGCGTCGCCTACGACCACGGTCTCCGGCTCGACCATCGCGATCGCGCACATCGAGTCCTCGCGGTCGCAGACGCCGGCGTCGAAGCCGTAGGCGGCCATCTGGTGCTGCCGCGACGCCGAGATGATGTTCACGACCGCGTTCGGCACGCCGCAGATGTAGGCCGCCAGCTCCACGACCGCCGGCAGGTCGGGCAGCGGCGGCCCGCCGACGATGCCGTAGGTCGCCAGCGACCGCAGCCGTTCCTGCTCGTCGGCGGGGACCGGGTACGTGCGCTGCTGTGTGGTGCTGGTCATAGCGCCGACGATAGGGGCCGACGGTTGCAGGTCAGCCCAGTTCGTAGTCCAGCACCAGCGTGTGTGCCCCGTCCTCGGCGACGACGATCTCGGCCGCGCCGCGCAGGCCGGTCAGCTCGCCGGTGCCGGTGTCGGGCACGACGGTCCACGAACCCTCCCGGTGGCCGCCGGATCCGGTCGCGGTGTGGTGCAGCACGAACGTCCCCGCGCGCCCGTGCAGGCTTCCGGCGAGGCGCTCGAAGCCGACGTACGCGGCCGACCCCTCGACCGCCGCGCCGCACATGATGGTCTCGGCCTCGCTCGTGCCGTCGAAGTCTCCGGTGAAGGTCTTCCTGATGCGGGTGCGCGACAAGCGGGCGCCCGGCCGCTCGTCGTAGACGTCCTCAACCCACTCGTCGATGCTGAACGGCGCCGCGGCCCGGTTTCCCATGCGCACCAGCCTGCCCGAGATTCCTGACATCAACCGTCAGGTACATCCGGAAGGGTGATCCGCACGGTCACGCCGGGCCGGTCGACCGAGGTCACCATCGCGCCGCCGTGCCGGGCGGCGATCTCGCGGGCCAGCATGAGGGCGAGCGCGCCGGTGCGGTGCTCGTCCGGGTGGTCGGGGTGCGGGACGCGCAGCGACAGCAGCCGCTCGGCGGTCAGCGTCGCGGCCGTGCCGGCGGTCACGACCACCGTCCAGCGGTCGTCCTCGTGCCGCGCGTCGACGCCGATCGGCGCGCCGGCGTCGTGGGCGACGGTGACCACGCCGACGGCGGTGTGCAACAGCTGGCGCAGCAGCGCCGGGTCGCCGCGCGGTGCCGGCCCCGGCCCGACCGTCGCGCCGGCGGCCAGGCCGCTCAGCAGGCCGGCCAGGTCGACCGGCACCGTGTCGAGCGGCTCCTCGGCGGTCTCCAGCTGGGTCAGCAGCAGCAGGTCGGCCACGACCAGCTGCATCCGCTCGGCGTTGCGCCGGATGACCGACAGCGCGGCCTGACGGTCGGCCGGGCTGAGCCCGACCACGTCGTCGCCCGCCTCCAGCATCGTGGCGAACGTGACGATCGAGGTCAGCGGGGTCCGCAGCTCGTGCGAGGCGACCCGGATGAACTCGGTGCGCAGCCCGGACAGTTCGGTGAGCAGCCGGTGCCGCTCCTCCAGGCCGGTCTCGGCCCGGGCCCGCAGGTACAGCTCCAGGTCGGGCGGGGTGCGTTCGCCGAGCGCCCGCACGGTCGCGCAGCCGGGGCGCAGGGCGAGCGCGACGCGCAGCTCGTGGCCGTCGCGGTGGACGAGCGGCGCGTCGAACGGCTGCCCGGCCGGCACGGCCGCGTCGCGCAGCCGGGCGGGCAAAAGCAGCTCGGCGAACGGGGCGCCCAGGGCCAGCTCCCGTTCGTAGCCGAACAGCTTCGTCGCCTCCGGTGGCCAGGCGCTGACGACACCGCGGTCGTCGATCGGTATGTCCACCGGTTCGCCACTGATGAGCACCCGCTCGGTCCTCCGGAAACGTTACAGGACATGTCATTACATTGCGTAGGATATGCGTGTACCGACAGTAAGCGTCAAATGTCGCAAAGGCTGCCGGCCGAGGAGAGCTTTGCGTGGAGAGACCGACCGTCTGGTCGACACCGGCCTGATCGAAGGTGCCGTGGTCGACCTGGTGGTCCGTGCGGCGAACGCGGCCACCGTGGTGGACGCCCAGCGGCTCGTGGCCGAGCTGCGCGGCTTCTCCGGCGTGCGCACCGCGGAGATCGTGACCGCGCTGACCCCGGTCGCCGGCGACCTGGACCTGCTGGCCCGGCTGCCTGTCGGCCCGGCCCAGTGGGGCCAGGAGCTGCGGGTCGAGTTCAGCGCCACGCCTGCCCGCGTGGAGCTGATGCCGGCGGCGGCCGAGATCGCCGCCGCCGCCGACCGCGCGCTCGCCCAGCCGTGCCGGGCCGTGGCGCCCCCGCCGATGCTCGGCTCGCCGCTCGCCTGGGCGATCACCACCGGCGCCCGGGCGATGATCGTGGCCGTCGACCCGGCCCGCGGCTGGAGCGCGCTGTCCGACTCGTTCACCACGGTCCTCGGCTACGACCGGCACCGCCCGCCGGACTGCCGCCTCGTCGACCTGATCCACCCGGACGACCGGCCGGCCGCCGCGGCCATGTTCCTCGCCTGCTGCACCGGCCGGCACCCCGACCGGGCGGTCGACCTGCGGCTGTGCACGATCGGCGGGCACTGGCGCACGATCGAGGTGGCCGCCCGCAGCTTCGTCGACGACGCCCAGGTCGGCGCCGTCGTGTTCTTCGGGCTCGACGTCACGCACCAGCGCGAGACCGAGCGCACCGCCCGCCGGGAGCAGCAGCGGCTGGCCCGGCTGGTCGAGACGACCGGCGACGGGCTGCTGCTGCTCGACGCCGCCGGCCGGGTCGGCCTGGCCAACCGGGCCGCGCACCGGCTGCTCGACACCGGCGTCACCGACGACGACGACCCGATCGACTGGGCCGCGATGATCGCGCGGGCGATCGAACGGCTCGGCCCCGACGCCGGGCGGGTGGAGCGGCTGCGCGCCGGGTTCCGCGCGCGCAGCGCGGTCGTCGGCGAGGAGCTGGCGTTCGAGGACGGCCGGGTGCTGGAGCTGGACCTGGTGCCCGTCTCGTCCCCTGGCGACGTCGACGGCGGCACGCTCGTCCATCTGCGGGACGTGACCGCGCGGGTGGCGGTGCGGCGCGGGCTGGAGGAGCGCAGCCGCGGGCTGGAGGAGCGCAACCGCGCGCTCATCGAGGCGACCGCGCTCAACAACGAGTTCATCGCGAGCGTCTCCCACGAGCTGCGCGGGCCGCTCTCGTCGGTCGTCGCGTTCTCGCACCTGCTCGGCGACGTCACGACGGGCGTGCTCAGCGAGGACCAGCGCACGTACCTCGACGTCATCGACCGCAACGCCAACCGCCTGCTGCGCCTCATCGAGGACCTGCTGCTGCTGTCCCGCCTGGAGTCGCGCACGCTCCAGCTCAAGCCGGTGCCGACCCGGCTGCCGGAGCTGCTCTCGGCGGCCGTGGCCGAGCGGGTGCCGGCCGCGCTCGCCGCCGGTATCGACCTGACCCTCGTCTGCGCCGACGGCCCGGAGCTCGTGTGTGACGACACCCGCGTGCACCAGGTCGTCGACAACCTGGTGAGCAACGCGGTGAAGTTCACCCCGAGCGGCGGGCGGGTCACGGTCCGGGCCGGCCCGGCGGAGCCGCCGGGAGAAGGCTGGCGGGTCGCCGTCGCCGACTCCGGCGTCGGCATTCCCGCCGCCGACCTGCCCCGGCTGTTCAGCGCGTTCTTCCGCGGTTCCAACGTGACCGCGGTGGTCGGGCGCCAGGTCATGCCCGGCACCGGACTCGGCCTGGTCGTCAGCCGGGCCATCGTCGAACTACACGGCGGCAGCATCAGCGTCGCCAGCACCGAAGGGGTCGGCACGACGGTCACGCTGTCGTTGCCCACGCGACCGGCACGGAATGGGGGATGATCGTGAGCCGACTTCTCGTCGTCGAGGACGATCCGGATATCGCCATGGCGCTGCGCCTGCTCCTCACGCGCGCGGGGCATCAGGTCGCGCATGCGAAGGACGGCCGGACCGGCCTGCGGGACGCCTACACCGAGCGGCCCGAGCTGGTCATTCTCGACATCGGGCTGCCCGGGATGGACGGGTGGCAGGTCTTGGAGCGCCTCCGCGACGTCAGCGACGTCCCGGTGCTGCTGCTCACCGCGCACGGGCAGGAGTCGGACAAGGTGCGGGGACTGCGGGGCGGGGCCGACGACTACCTCACGAAGCCGTTCACCAACGCGGAGCTGGTGGCCCGGGTCGAGGCCCTGCTGCGGCGCAGCGCCGGCCCGGCGTCCTGGGCCGACGAGGTCTACGACGACGGCGTGCTGCGCATCGACCCCGCGGCCCGGCGCACGTTCGTCGCCGGCGAGGAGGTGCGGCTGACCCCGACCGAGTTCCGGTTGCTCAACGTGCTGGTGCGCCATGCCGGGGCGGTGCTGTCGCCCAACCAGCTGCTGGCCCAGGCGTGGGACGACCCGACCGGCATCGGCCCGGAGCGGGTCAAGTTCGCCGTGCTGCGGCTGCGGCGGAAGCTGGGCTGGACCGACCCCGACGCGTCGCCGATCGAGTCGGTGCGGGGCTTCGGCTACCGGTACCGGCGGCCGGTCATGGACCGTGCGGAGTAGGACAACCGACGTGGGCCGAGAACCCAGTAGCACCCGGGCGGGACCGGGCGGTACGACCGGCGCGGCGCACGCTGGATCGCGTCACCGCCCCGCCGAGACCGAAATGGGTGCCAGATGATCGATCTCTCCGCCGACGGCCACGTCCACACCGCGTTCTCGTCCGGCCGCGACAGCGTGAGCGTGCTCGTCGCGGCCGCCGAGCAGGCCGGCCTGACGGAGCTCACCTTCGCCGACCGGGTGGGGCCGGACACCAGCTGGCTCCCGCCGTATCTCGCCTCCATCCAGCGGGCGCAGCAGCGCACCGACGTCGTCCTGCGGCGCGGGGTCGAGGTGGAGGCGATCGGCATCGACGGCTGGCTCGCGTTCCCGTCCGACCTCGGCGGGCTGGAGGTCATCTCGGTCGGCCTGAACCGGCTGCCGCTGCCCGCCGGCCTGCTCAGCCCGGACGCCGTGCGCGGCCTCGTCGACAACGGCACCATGCGCGCGCTCGACGTGATCGACCAGGTCGTCACCGTCACCGCGCTGGCAGTCGAGCGGGTCTCCCGCTACGCGCCGACCCGCCTGGCCCGTCCGCTGGACTTCCTGGCCCGGGCCGGCATCGACGAGTCCGCGGTGCCCGACGCGGCCCTCGCCGACCTGGTCGGGGCGCTGCGCGCCAACGGCACGGTCGTGGAGGTCAGCGAGCGGCACCGGCTGCCCGGCGCCCGCCTGGTGCGGGCCTGCGTCGAGCAGGGCATCCGGCTGGTCGCGGCGAGCGACGCCGTGCGGGCCGGCGAGGTCGGCGTGTTCCGCTACGTCCGGGAGGTGTCGGCAGCGGTGTCGGCGGAGGCATCGACAGCCAGCGCCGCCTGCTGAACCGGCATCCTCCGGCCCGCCGTGGTTACCCCAAAAGTGGGGAATCGCGGCGGGTCGGACCTTTAGCATCAAGATTGTGCCGAAGGATCGCGAACTCGTCCTCGTCTCGCTGCTGCAGGAGGCGACCCGGATCGCGAACGAGGCCGACCATCTCCTGGAAGCCGGGCTGCCCGTCCTTCGGGCGGTGTGCCAGGCGACCGGCTGGCAGGCCGGCCACATGTGGCTTCCCCACGAGACCGACCGGCGGTCCTTCGTCTCCACCGGCATCTGGCACGAGGAGCGGCCCGGCGCCTTCGCCGACCTGCGCGCGGCCACCGAGGAGCGGCACTTCGCCCTCGGCGTCGGCATCGCCGGCGAGTCGGCCCGCACCGGCCGCCCGGTCTGGATCGCCGACGTGCGCACCTCCTCGTCCTTCCTGCGCGGCCCGGTCGCCCGCGTCGGCTCGGCGATCGCCTTCCCGGTCACGGCCCGCGGCGTGACCGCGGCCGTGCTGGAGTTCTTCACCCACGAGCCGGCCGACCCCGACACCGGCCTGCTGGAGATCATGGCCGACGTCGGCATCCAGCTCGGCCGGGTCGCCGACCGCATGGCCGCCCGGCAGGCGATCGTTTTCGGCTCGCAGCGCCTCGAGCGCATCCTCGACAGCTGTGTCGAGGCGTTCGTCGCGATGGACGAGGGCGGCATGATCACCAGCTGGAACGCGGCCGCCGAGAAGGTCTTCGGCCTGTCCAAGGAGGAGGCGATCGGCCGCCGGCTCGGCGACACGATCGTGCCGCCGCGCTTCCGCGAGGCCCACCACCTCGGCGTCGGGCGGTTCCTGACCACGGGGGAGAAGCGCGTCCTCGACAACCGCATCGAGATCGCCGCCTGGCACACCAACGGCTACGAGTTCCCGGTCGAGCTGGCCACCTGGGCGGTGCGCGACCCGATGCTCGGCTGGACGTTCAACGCCTTCGTCCACGACATCACCGACCGGAAGCGGACCGAGGACGCGCTGCGCCTGGCCTACGAGCACGAGCGCGAGGCGGTGTCCCGGCTGCGCGAGCTCGACGTGGCCAAGAGCGACTTCGTGGCGACCGTGTCGCACGAGTTCCGCACGCCGCTCACCAACGTCATCGGGCACCTGGAGGTGCTCACGTCGGGCGACGCCGGTGAGCTCAACCCGGCCCAGGCCCGCATGCTCGGCGTCATCGGCCGCAACGCCGACCGGCTCCGCGCGCTCATCGAGGACCTGCTCACCATCTCCAAGGTGGAGGCCGGGGTCTTCGACCTGGAGCTGCGCCCGACCGACCTGCACGAGGTGCTCACCGAGGCGTACGACGCCGTCGAGCCCCGCGCCAAGCGCCGCAACCACCGGCTGGTGCTCTCGGTCGAGGGCCAGCCCGGCACCATCGAGGCCGACCCCGAGCAGCTCCGGCGGGCCGTGGTCAACCTGCTCGTCAACGGCGTCAACTTCACGCCCGACGGCGGCACGGTGGAGCTGACCGCCCGCGTGGCCGACGACCACGTCGAGATCGCCGTGCGGGACAACGGCGTCGGCATCGACCCGGAGGAGCAGCCGCGGCTGTTCACCCGGTTCTTCCGCGGCACGTTCGCGGTGCGCGAGGCCGTGCAGGGCGCCGGGCTGGGCCTGGCGATCACCAAGACGATCATCGAGGGCCACGGCGGCGACGTGCTGGTCGACAGCATCGTCGGCCACGGCACGACGTTCACGATCAGGATTCCGCGCGAACGCCCGGTCTGGCTGTAGCCGGCTCGTCGGCCGGCTGCGGCGGCGTCAGTACCGTCTGGAAGCCCGTCCGCGTCATCTTGCCCCACTCGTGCTTCCCGCCGCGGATCGCCGCCCACATGCCCATGGTCCGCCAGAAGGCGGTCAGCTGGCGGTACCCGATGTTCTCCAGCAGCGACGCCAGCACCGACGAGACCAGGTCGGTCCAGCGGTGGTAGCGGTGGAACGAGTACTCCTCGACGGTGAGCGCGACGAGGTTCAG
This sequence comes from Dactylosporangium sp. AC04546, assembly GCF_022095675.1. GTDB lineage: Bacteria > Actinomycetota > Actinomycetes > Mycobacteriales > Micromonosporaceae > Dactylosporangium. The sequence continues at coordinate 49,925 of NZ_JAHYSG010000036.1, forward strand.
CAACAGCGCGTAGCCGTAGGCCACGGCGACGAACACGAGCGCGAAGCCGGCGTCGACGGCGCCGAGGTAGAGCCCGAGCGGCACGAGGACGACGCCGGCCAGCTCGATGACCGGGGCCAGCAGCTCGAACAGCACGTAGTAGGGCATCGCCACCAGGCCGATGCGGCCGTACCGCGGGTTCAGGATCATCCCGCGGTGCTTCGACAGGATCTCGGTGATCCCGCGGTGCCAGCGCCGGCGCTGCTTGCCGAGCACCTTGAGCGTGCCCGGCGCCTCGCTCCAGGACACCGGCTCGGCGACGAACACGATGCGGTAGTCGCGCTTCTGCCGCCGCAGGTGCCGGTGCAGGCGCACCACGAGCTCGGCGTCCTCGCCGATGCAGTCGTGGTCGAGGCCGCCGATCTCGACCAGCAGGTCGCGCCGGAAGATGCCGAACGCGCCGGAGATGATGAGCAGCCCGCCGAACCGCGACCAGCCGGTGCGGCCCAGCAGGAACGCGCGGAGGTACTCCACGACCTGCACCCTGGCCAGCCAGTCGCGCGGCATCCGCACGTCGACGATGCGGCCCGCCACGACCGTGCAGCCGTTGGCGACGCGGATGACGCCGCCGGACGCGACCGTGCGCACCGGGTCGTCGGTGAACGGCTTGGCGACCGACAGCAGGGCCTGCGGGTCGAGGATCGAGTCCGCGTCCACCATGCAGACGAGCGGGTGCTGGGCGACGTTGATGCCGGTGTTCACCGCGTCGGTCTTGCCGCCGTTCTCCTTGCGGACCACGACCAGCGGGTCCGGCCGGCCTTTCGGCACGTGGACCGAGAGGATCCGGCCGCGGGTCGGGGTCGCGTCCGGTACGACCCGGGGCACCTCGACGAGATCGAACTGCGCCCGGAGCCGCTCGAAGGTGTCGTCGGTCGAGCCGTCGTCGATGACGATGACCTCGAAGACGGGGTACCGCAGGGCCAGCATCGCCTGCACCGACTGCACGATGCCGGCCGACTCGTTGTGCGCGGGGACGAGCACCGAGACGGGCTCGGTGAGCGGGCTGCGGTACGTCTCCTCGTGGCCGGCGAAGGGCACCCGGCGCAGGTGGTGCACGAACTCCGTGCCCGCGAGCGCGATCAGGACCAGGTAGCTGGTGTTGATGAGCAGGAAGTACGTCAGGATCGCGACGTCGGTGACGCGCAGGATCTCCCGGACCCAGTCGGCGGTCATGACGTCAGTTGCCGGCGGCGGTCGTCGAGCTCGGCCGCGGCCAGCGCCTCCCGGGCGTGCGCGGCGCTCAGCACCACCTCGGGGTCGGGCTCGAAGCCGCCGGCGGCGTGCCGGGGCCGGACGTGCTCGCGGTGCTCGGCTGCGACCAGCGCGGCCCGGCCGGCGTTGCCGAGGCGCAGCAGGGACCGGGCGGCGTTGTGCGCGACGGCGTAGTCCGGGTCGGCCAGCAGTACCGTCAACGCCTGCGCGGACGTGGCCGCGCCGAGCTCGCCGAGCGCCCTGGCCGCCTCGGCCCGCAGCGGGCCCGGCTTGTCCGGCTCGAGCGCGTCCAGCAGCGGGGCCACGGCCGTGCGGGTGCCGAGCCGGCCCAGCGTGCGCGCGGCGCGGATCCGCACGTGGATGTCGGGGTCGGCGCGCAGGGCGCTCTCCACCCGGACCGTCGCGCCCACCGCGCCGACCAGGCCGAGCACCTCCGCCGCGGTGGCCCGGACCGCCGCCCGCGGGTCGTCGAGCGCGGCCAGCAGGGCCGGTTGCGCCCCGGTGCCGAGCCGGGTGAGCGCGGTCGCCACCACCTGGGCCGGCACCGCCCGGCGGCCGGCCAACGTGGCCAGCAGCGGCTGCGTCGCGCCGACGTCGCCGATGCGGCCCAGCGCGCGGGCGGCGACCACCCGCACGTCGGGGTCGGGGTCGCCGAGCAGGTCGCACAGGGGGAGCAGGGCGTCCCTGCGGCCGAGGTTGCCGAGCACCTCGGCGGCCTGCGCGCGCACCACCGGGTCGCGCCGCTTGAGCTGGCTGCGGGCCCGCCAGGCGGCGCCGCGCCGCTCGAAGACGTCGACGAGCGTGGTGTGGGCCTCGCCGCGCACCTTGCCGAGCAGGGCGATCGCGTTGGGCTCGACCGCCAGCCAGACCTCGTCGGGCAGCCGGACCAGCTCCTCGATCCGCGCGGGGTCGTCGTCGCCGGCCGCGATCGCGAGCAGCAGCCGGCGGGCGGGCCGGGCCAGGCGGGCCCGGCGCGCCTCGCGGGCGCGGCGGACGGTGCGGCCGCCGACGATGAGGGCACCCAGGAGGAACGCCGCGGCCAGCATGACGATCAGCGCGACCAGGGCCGCGCCCGCGAGCGTCACGTGCGCATGCGGGCCAGGACCGCCTCGACCCGGCTCACCAGCTCCCGCGGGCTGAAGGGCTTGACGATGTAGTCGTCGGCGCCCGCGCCGAACCCGACCTCCACGTCGCCCTCCTGGGCGCGGGCGGTGAGCAGGATGATCGGCAGCGACTTCGTCCCCTGCTCGATGCGCAGCTGGCGGCACACGTCGATGCCGGACATGCCGGGCATCATGACGTCGAGCACGACGAGGTCGGGCGGGTTCTCGGTGGCGGCGGTGAGCGCGGCCAGCCCGTTGTCCACGGCCACGACGTCGTATCCGGCCTGCTCCAGCTTGAACGCGACGAGGTCCCTGATGTCCATGTCGTCGTCGGCGACCAGGATCGCGGTCATGGGCCCTCGCTCGTCTAGGGGTTTTCCTCATGATATGCGGCTTTTAGCGCGGTCGCGGCGGGTTCGCCGCATGCCTCGGCCCGGCGTGCGCAACGCCGGGCCGGTGGTGGGGCTCGGTCAGCGCTCGCCGTGGTGCTGGGACTGGCGGGCGCGCATGATGCGGTCCTCGTTGTGCTGCATCGGGCCCAGGTTGCCGGTCGGCGGCATGCCGGGGTTCGGGCGCTCGTTCGGCGCGTGCGTGAGCCCGGACGCGGAGGCGATGTCGCGGGCGATCGATCCCGCGCTGCGCCTGGTCGTCGCGGCGGCCGGCCCGGCCTGCGTCGCGGCGTTCCCGGCCGTCTCCTCGGCGCCGGTCGCGCTCTGCCGCTCGCAGAAGCGCTTGAAGCCCTTCAGGTCGGCCTTGAGGCGCCGGTTCAGCACCTCGACCGCGTGCTGCTCGGCCGGCATGAGCTCGCGCGCGTCGATCTGGAGCTCGGCGATGACGCGGGTCATGTCGTCGGCCATCGGCTCCAGGCGCAGCGCCTCGATCACCTGCGGGCCGCTCGTCGCCTCCCAGCACAGGAACTCGCCGGGCCGCGACTCGGTGATGCGGGCGTCGAACTCGGCGCGGTTGCCGCCGAGGTCGAGCACCATGTGGGCGCTCGATCCGTCGATCGGCGCCATGCTCATGATGCCGGACATGAACTGCGGGTAGTTCTCGAAGTGTGTGAGCTGCTCGTAGGCGACCCCGACGGGAACGGCCACCTCGATGGACTCTCGTGCTGTGCTCATGGTGGTCCCCCCTTGTCGGACAAGCCTTGTCAGGTCAGACCGTACCGACGGGTACGTCCGAGTTGAGACCGATTCACGGTTTTGGTCGGTTGCTTTCGACGGTACGCGTGCGGAAGCCCCGGACCTGTGGCCCGGGGCTTGCGTCGTGCGGTCGTCAGACGGTCAGCGTCCAGCTGTCCAGCGTGCCGGTGTCGCCGGCGAAGACGTCCTTGACCTGCAGCGTCCAGGTGCCGTTGCGGGCCTCGGCCGACAGGTCGACGGTGTAGGTGGCGTTGAGGTCGGCCACGTCGTCACCGGAGATCGCGCTCTTCAGCTTGTACGCGGTGCCGTCCGGCGCGACCAGGTCGACGCGCAGGTCACCACGGTCGGTGTGCTTGACGGCGACCTTGACGGTGGCGGTCTTCGAGCCGGTGCCGGGGCAGTTCGCGACGACGACCTTGCTGGAGACGGTGGCGCGGTCGGCGATGGCGACGTCGGTGGCGTTGGTGGCCGGGCCGCAGGCCGGGACCGGGGCCGGGGTCACCGGCGTGGCCGGGCCGGTGCTCAGGAACGAGCCGGTGTACAGCAGCTTGTTCGGCGAGCCCGAGCCCGCGCTCTTCACGGCGCCGTCGATGGCGCCGTTGACGAGGGCGTCACGGACCTGGGCCGGGGTGGCGGACGGGTGCGCGGCGAGGTACAGGGCGGCGGCGCCGGTCACGTGCGGGGTGGCCATCGACGTGCCGGACATCTTCTGGGTGCCGGTGTTCGAGCTGTTGGCGCTGGACAGGATGTTCACGCCGGGGGCGAAGAGGTCGAGGCAGGAGCCGAAGTTGGAGAAGCCGGCGCGGGTGTCCTTGCTGTCGGTCGCGCCGACGGTGATCGCCTCCGGCAGGCGGGCCGGGGACTTGCCGCACGCGTTGGCCGAGTCGTTGCCGCCGGCGACCGCGTAGGTGATGCCGGCCGCGATCGACTTCTTGACCGCGTTGTCCAGCGTGGTGCCGGCCGAGCCGCCGAGGCTCATGTTGGCGACGGCGGGCTTGACGGCGTTCTTGGTGACCCAGTCGACGCCGGCGATGATCTGCGAGTACGAGCCGCTGCCGTTGCAGTCGAGCACGCGGACGCCGACCAGCTTGACGTCCTTGGCGACGCCGTAGGTGGCGCCGCCGACCGTGCCGGCGACGTGCGTGCCGTGGCCCTGGCAGTCGGTCGCGTCCGCGTCGTTGTCGACGAAGTCGTAGCCGGAGCGGGCGCGGCCGCCGAACTCGCTGTGCGTCAGGCGGATGCCGGTGTCGATGATGTACGCCGTCACGGTGCTCGCCGGGCCGTAGGTGTACGAGCCGTTCAGCGGCAGCGCCTGCTGGTCGATGCGGTCGAGGCCCCAGGTCGCGCCGGTCTGGGTCGCCTCGACGGTGACGACGCGGTCCTGCTCGACGTAGGAGACGGCCGGGTCGGCGGCGAGGCGCCGGGCGGCCTGGGCGCTCATGCGGCCGGAGAAGCCGCGGACCGCGCTGTCGAACCGGGCGTCCACCTTGCCGCCGACCTTGCCCGCGAGCGTCTCGGAGCTGGCCGTCGAGCCGTCCTTCAGCACCACGATGTACCGGTCGTGCAGCACGCCGGCACCGCCGGCACCCTGCACGACGCCCTCGGCCGGGGCGGCCGCGGCGAATCCGGTGAAGGCGAGGACGGAGACGGCGGTGGCAGCCGTGCCGAGGACGACTCCGGTGATGGTACGGCGGGCGGTGTGCTTCATATGTCAGCGTCCCTTGCGGTAGCGGGCATTGTCGTTCCTGGCCTTGCGAGAACAAGGTTCCGGTGCTCGGGTGGCGCGCCCGGGACCCGGTCAGGAGCAGCGCAGTTGCCGCGTTTCCCGGCGTTTCGGGAAATGGCGAAGGCCGCCCGGACGAAATGTCCGTGCGGCCTTCGCCCTCCGAAGAGGTGGGATTCAGAGCTTCACGTTGAAGCGCGGGTCGGCGGCGATCTTCTGGAACCCGGCGAGCGCTTCCGGGGTGTCGTCCATGCGGATGTCGTGCCCGTTCTGGTCCTTGGCGGTCTCGAAGTACACCAGGCCCTTGATCGCCGGCATCCCGGCCAGCTGCGGCAGGACGGTCGCGTAGACGGCGGCCTTGTTCTTGCCCACGACGGTCGTCGAGGAGTCGTAGACGCCCCACTCGGCGACCATGATCGGCTTGCCCGGGTGCCTGGTGGTGGCCCACGTGTACCAGCCCGGGAACTTCGCCTTGTCGTTGGTGCGGTTCATCAGGTAGTTGAAGTCGCCGTAGTGGAAGCCGCCCGGCTGGGCGTTGTTGTAGGTGTCCACGCCGACCCAGTCCACGACGTCGTCACCCGGGTAGAGGTCGGCCCACCACGTCGTGTTGTTCCACTTCTCGTAGTTCATGTAGGCGACCACGAAAACGGCGTTCGTCACTCCGTTGGCCTTCATGCGCAGCGCGGTGTGGCGGAACATCGCGGCGTAGTCCTTGGCGGTCATCCCGGAGCCGGCGGCCGGGTTCACGTCGTTCTCCGGCTCGTGGTGCAGGACCATGAAGAACTTCTTGGTGTAGTTGGCCTTGATGTAGTTCGAGAGGCGGTCGATGCGGGCGTCCTGGTCGCCGCGGGCGACATTGGCCCACTTCGTTCCGTAGGCGACCTTCCAGTTCAGCATCAGCACGCGCGGGTTGGCCGGGTCGTTCGCCATCGCGATCTCGTTCTTGGTCGGGAAGAGCTCGTCACCCTTGTGGTACGTGTGGTAGACGGTCGAGGTCCGGCCGGTCTTCTTCTCGAAGGTCTTCAGGGCCTCGTCGCGCGGCACGTCGGAGAAGCCGCCGGCCGCCGCGCCCCACAGCACGCCGCAGGACGGCACCAGCTTCGCGTCGACGGTGCAGTCGCCACCCGCCGGCGCCGACTCGACCGGCGCCGGCGGGGTCGTGACCGGCTTGCTCGGTGCCGGCTTGCTCGGTGCCGGGCGGACCACCGTCACGGCGAGGGCCGGCTGACCCGTGGCGGCCTCGGATGAGCGGAACCGGGCCGGGCTGTTGGCCACGGTCGAGGTGACCGCGAAGGTGTACGTCCCGGCGCCCTTGACCACCGAGCTCACGTCGAACGCGACCGAGGTGGCCCCGCTCGCGGGCTTCACCGTGGTGACCACGGCGCCGACCTTCGGGTCGTTCTTCGCCGACAGCGCCTTCTCCGTCCACGCCGTGTCGGCGACGCGGCTCAGGGCCAGCGCGGCCGGGAAGGCGCGCGACTCGCGGGTCAGGGTCACCTGGGCGCCCTTGACCTTCACGCCCTTGCCCGGGTCGGCGACGGTGAACTTCAGGTAGGTCACCATCGTGTCGCCGCCCTGGCGGCCGGCGACCAGCGTGTCCGAGCTGCCGAAGTTGTAGCTCGGCCGGCTGCTGGAGCTGTAGGTGTCCTCCGCCGCGCCCGAGCGGACGACGTCGGTCGTCTCAGCGCCGGCGTTGCCGGAGAAGACGGCGGTGCCGGCTCCGGCGCCAATGGCGAGTGCGGCGATCGGCATCAATGTGCGGGCGTGGCGACGAATCACTGTGCGGGCCCTTCCGTAGGAAGCTCGAATCCGGTGGAGCGGTGTTTCCGTCCGGCGTTGTCATCCGGACCTCCACAAGATTCGGGAAGCCGGGGTACACCCCCGGTTCGCCGCGAGTTGCCGTTGGGGTGCCCGCCCTCCCAACCCTCTGTCCACAGTGGACTAGCCACGCTGTCGCCGCGCTCGGTGGCCGTTCGCCTGACGGCTGGTGTCGGATCGTTGCCGAGCGGGTATGTGACGTTCCCCGGTGGTGCATCGGACGAACGGACAGAGTCGGCAACCGACCAGTGACCAAAAGCCAACGCTTCTGAACTAGGCGCACAAATCAGACGAACGTAGTGTTGATCTGGTAAGCCGCATCACCCGAATAAGCCGCATTTCACGCAGCACCCATCCGATTCGAGTTGTCGAGGAGACTGAGATGACCCCGATGCTGATCTCGCGCCCGGCCGTTCACGTCGTCCCCGAGCTCGTGGGGGAGTGGTGCGACAGTTGCGGCGCCGCCGCCAAGATGACCGCGACCTTCGGCACCTCTGGTGACCTGTCCTTCTGCGGCCACCACGCCAAGCGCTACTCGGACCGCATCGCGGCGACCGCCGACAAGGTCGTCGTCGAGGCCGGCTTCGACTGGCGGGCCTCCGCGGAGGTCTGATCCGCTGAGCCGCGAAGGCCGGGTTCCCCACGGATGGGGGCCCGGTCTTTTCGCGTGTTCAGCGGCAAGTCGGTAAAAATCCGACAAAGCGCCGATACCATGCAATTCGTGCGCCGCAAGCCCAGTCCACACCCGCGCCGGCCGGATCCGGGCGCGCTCGCCGGCGCCGTCGTGGTCTTCGGCCTGGCATTCGCGGCGATGGTACCGGGGGTGCTGCGCCAGTCGTCGTCGCTGTTCGCGGCCGTGGTCGCCCTCGGCGCCGCCGGCGTCGCCGGTGTCCTCGTGCGGCGCCGGTCGCGCGCGTCGTCGGCGACGCGGAGGGGTCTCGAACGCGCGCTGCGCGAGCGGGCGACCCGCGACCCGGTGACCGGCCTGGCCAACCGGGCGCGCTGCACCGCCGCCCTCGGCGGCCCCCGGCCCGGCCTCACCGTCGCGCTGCTCGACCTCGACGGCTTCAAGGAGGTCAACGACGCGCTCGGTCACGACGCCGGCGACGCGCTGCTGGTCGAGGTGGCGGCCCGCCTGCGGGCCGCGCTGCCCGGTGCCGACCTGCTCGCCCGGCTCGGCGACGACGAGTTCGCCGCGGTGTGGCGCACCCCGCCCGGCGCGTCGGTCGACGGGGTGCTGCAGCGCCTGCGGCCCGCCTACGCCGTGGCCGGCCGCCAGGTCCACCTGACCGGCAGCGTGGGCCTGGTCACCGCGACCGGCCAGCGCACGTCGGCCGAGCTGCTGCGCGACGCCGGCCTCGCCCTCGACGCGGCGAAGCTGGGCGGGAAGGACCGGATCGTCCGGTTCGACGCGGGGCTGCGCGACGCCGCCGACCGGCACCGGGAGCTGGCCGCCGGGCTGCGCCGGGCGCTGCGCGAGGGCGAGCTCACGCTGCACTACCAGCCGGTCGTCCGGCTCGCCGACGGGCGGATCACCGCCGTCGAGGCCCTGCTGCGCTGGCACCCGCCGGGCGGCGAGCCGATCCCGCCCGCGGCGTTCATCCCGGTCGCCGAGGCGACCGGGCTCATCGTGCCCATCGGCCGCTGGGTGCTGCGGCGGGCCTGCGCCGAGGCGCGCGAGTGGCACGAGCGGGACGGTATCGCGGTCACCGTCAACGTGGCCGCGCACCAGCTGCGCGAGCCGGACTTCGCCGACGACGTGCGGGCCGCGCTGGACGCCGCCGGCCTGCCGCCGGCCGCGCTGGTGCTGGAGCTGACCGAGTCGGCGCTGGTCCGCGAGGCGGAGGCGACCGCCCGGCTCGCGCCGCTGCGCGCGGACGGGGTCCGGATCGCGATCGACGACTTCGGCACCGGCTACTCGTCGCTGGCCTACCTCGTCCACCTGCCGGTCGACGTGCTGAAGATCGACCGCGCGTTTCTCGCCTCGGCCGTCGACACCCCGCTCATGCGGGCCATCCTCCAGCTCGCCGCGGGGCTGTCGCTGCAGACGGTCGCCGAGGGTGTGGAGACCGAGGCGCAGGCCGCGACGCTGCGGGCGCTCGGGTGCGACGGCGCGCAGGGGTACCTGTTCTCCCGGCCGGTGCCGGCCGGCGAGGTGCCGCGGCTACGCGGCCTCGAACTCGGTGCGGCGCGGGCGGGGTAGCGGGACCGGCTCGGGCCAGCCCTCGTGCTCCGCCGCGGCCGGCCGGTGGCTCGCCGCCACGACCCGGTCGCGGCCGGCCCGCTTGGCCGCGTAGAGGGCCCGGTCGGCCACCTGGACCAGCTCGTCCGGCGTGCCGGCGTCGCCGGGGAGCACCGCGGTACCGATCGACACCGTGACGCCGCGGAAGACGCCGCCGCCGACGTCGACCGAGCCCGCCGCGACGATCCGGCGGATGCGCTCGGCCAGGGCGGCCAGCCGCGGCTCGTCGGCGTCGGACACCAGCAGCGCGAACTCCTCGCCGCCGTACCGCGCGACCAGGTCGCCCGCGCGGGCGGAGGCGCGCAGCCGGCGGGCCACGTCGCGCAGCACCCGGTCGCCGGCCGGGTGCCCGAAGGAGTCGTTGATGTGTTTGAAGTGGTCGATGTCGAGCAGGATCACGCCGACCGCCCGGTGCCGGCGGCCGGCCTCGACGCGCAGCCGCTCCTCGAACGCCCCACGGGTGGTCAGGCCGGTCAGCGCGTCGGTGACCGCGATGCGGTGCTGGGCCGCGACCAGGCCGGCCATCCGGCCCAGGACCAGCAGGAACAGCAGCGCGCAGGCGACCGCGATCACGGGCACGTCGCTGACGTCGCCGCGCCGGTACTGCACCAGCAGCACCACCGGGGCCAGTAGCGACACGGCGCCCAGCCCGACCAGCCGCATCGACGCCGGGCCGACCGGTCGGGCGTGGCCGGGCTCGTCGATCCGGTGCATCGAGGGGTGCAGGACGGCCGCGCCGAACAGCGCGTACGTCATGAGCCACAGCAGGGACGACCAGGCGTCGCCGGTCTCGCCGGCCAGCGTGTAGACGGTGTCGCCGCCGGCCATGGTCACCAGGCCGCCGAGCAGCAGCAGGAAGGACGGGGTGCGGGCGCCGCCGCCGAGCAGCAGGCGCAAGGCGATGACGAGGACCAGCAGGTCGCCGACCGGGTAGGCGATCGTCACCGCGCGGGCGGTCGCCGTCATGCCCTCGTCCGCAGTCAGCGGGCCGATGAGATACACCCAGGACACCAGGCCGGCGCTGATCGCCATGATCCCGGCGTCGAACATCGTGGTGAGCTGCCAGCCGGGGGCCCGGCGGCGGACGAAGGTCACCAGCGCGCCGATGATCAAGGGGTACTGCATGAGGTAGCAGACGTCGGCGAGGCCGGGGAAGGCCCGCGCGCCGGCGAGGTAGGCCGTGTCGCCGAGGGCGTAGGCCAGCTGGCTCGCCCCCAGCAGGTACCAGCCGCGGCGCCCGGGCGGGCGGCGGCGGTGCGTGACGGCGAGGATCACGCCCGCGGTGATCGCGGCGAGTCCGGTATACAGCGCGCTGGCCAGCACCGGGACGTCCCCGGTGGTCTTCAGCGCGACGAAGCCGACGGCGGTCAGGGTCCCGAACACGGCGAAGAGCGCCCAGACGGGCGGCTTCGCATCGTGCTCACGGACGGTAGTCACGTTCTCTATTGTCCGTCATCGGCGCTCGTATGCCGTCCCCCAGTCGGTCTTTTGTCGCCTGCCGTATCTCACCCTGTCCGCAACTCGGCGGACACGCTGCTGCTCCGGGCGCAGAGTGTGCTGGACGACACGAGAAAGGAGCATGGTCATGACGCCGCAGCTTCTCGAACACGTCCGGGCCGAGGCGCTCTTCGTGTCCGACGTGCAGTCCTCCGAGTCACTGAGCGTGGAGCGCATCCGGACCGCGGTCATGGCCGCCGTGCGGCGGCACGGGCCGCGCGGGTGTGCGGCGCTGGTCGCGCACGAGTTCGGTGAGCACCCGGACACGGCGGTCAGCCGCATGGGCTGGGTGCTGCGCCAGGTGCGCCTCGCGTACACCGGCTAAGGCTTTTTGTCAGACCCCTGGTCCAGAATCCGGGTATGCGGTTTGCTTCGCTGGCCACGGCCTCTGCGGCGGTCGCCGCCGCCTCCGGGCGCAATGCCAAGATCGACCTGCTCGCGGCGGCGCTGCGCGACCTCGGCGCCTCCGGTGACGAGCGCACCGTCTCCGCCGGTGCCGCCTATCTCTCCGGTGAGCTGCGCCAGCGCACGACCGGGGTCGGCTGGGCGTCGCTGCGCGACCTGCCGCCGCCCGCGGCCGAGCCATCGCTGACGGTCGCCGACGTCGACCTGGCCTTCGAGCGGATGTCGCAGGCCGCCGGCAAGGGGTCCCAGGCGGTGCGCAAGGGCCTGGTCGGCGACCTGTTCGGCGCCGCCACCGAGCCCGAGCGCCGGCTCCTCGTCGGCGTGCTCAGCGGCGAGCTGCGCCAGGGCGCGCAGGCCGGCCTGCTGGGGGAGGCGCTCGCCCGGGCCGCCGGCATCCCGCCCGCCGTCGTCCGCCGGGCCCTGCTGCTCGCCGGTGACCTCAAGGCGGTCGCCGCCGACGCGCTCGTCGGCGGGCCCGAGGCGCTGGCGGCCTACCGGCTGACCGTCGGCCGCCCGCTCGCCCCGATGCTCGCGCAGAGCGCCCCGACCGCGGCCGACGCGCTCGCCGTCACCGGCACCCCGGCCGCCGCCGACGTCAAGATCGACGGGGTGCGCATCCAGGTCCACCGGTCGGGCGACGACGTGCGCGTGTTCAGCCGCAGCCTCGACGACCTCACCGCCCGGGTCCCCGCCGTGGTCGCGGCGGTGCGGGCCCTGTCGCTCGACGCCGTCGTGCTCGACGGCGAGGCGGTCGGGGTCGACGTCGACACCGGCCGGGCGATCCCGTTCCAGGAGACCTCCAGCCGGGCGGCCCGGCGCGACGGCGTGTCCGTGCTGCATCCGTTCTTCTTCGACGTCCTGCACCTCGACGGCGAGGACCTGCTCGACCGGCCGGCGGCCGAGCGGTGGGCGGCGCTGGAGCGCGTCGTGCCGCCCGAGCTGCGGGTCGGCCGCACCGTGCTCACCGACCCGCAGGACGCGGAGGAGGCCTTCGCCCGCGCGGTCGCCGCCGGGCACGAAGGTCTGGTGATCAAGTCGGCCGCCGCGCCCTACGACGTGGGCCGGCGGGGCGGCGCCTGGGTCAAGGTCAAGCCCCGGCATACGCTCGACCTGGTCGTCCTCGCCGTCGAGCGGGGCCACGGCCGGCGCAAGGGCTGGCTGTCCAACCTCCACCTGGGCGCCCGCGACCCGCAGGCCGGCGGCTTCGTGATGCTCGGCAAGACGTTCAAGGGCATGACCGACGAGATGCTGCGCTGGCAGACGACCCGCCTCGGCGAGCTGGCGGAGTCCGACGACGGCTGGGTGGTGACGGTCCGGCCGGAGCTGGTGGTGGAGATCGCCTTCGACGGCGTGCAGACGTCGTCGCGCTATCCGGGCGGCGTGGCGCTGCGCTTCGCCCGGGTGCTGCGCTACCGCGAGGACAAGCGCCCCGACGAGGCCGACACGATCGACGCCGTGCGGGCGATTCACCGGGGCGCGGCGTGAGGCTCCTCGGCCTGCTGCTCCTCGTCCTGCTCGTCGAGGAGGTCGCCCGTCGCCGGGCCGCGCGCCTCCTTGCGGGCCAGGTAGGCGAAGCCGTAGAGGGTGAGCAGGGCAAAGAGCCACCACTGCAGCACGTAGCCCGCGTTCTGCAGCGCGTTCTCCTTCTCGGGCGCCACGGCCGTCAGGCCGGCCGCGGGCTGGTCGGAGCTCACGTAGGCGTCGAAGATCGCGTAGGGGAGGGCGGGCGCGATGGCCGCCGGCGTGATCCGGCGGATCTCCGAGCGGCCGTTGACCTCCTGCGGGGCGCCGCCGCGGCTCTCCGCCGGGCGCAGCCGCCCGAGCACCGTGACCTCGCCGTCCGGCGCGGCCGGCACCTGGGGCGCGGCCAGCGCGCCGCCCGGTGCGGGCGCCACCCAGCCCCGGTCGACCAGCACCGCCGTGCCGTCGGCGAGCACCAGCGGGGTGAGCACCTCGAAGCCGACCCGGCCCTCGACCGTGCGGCCGCGGACCAGGATCTCGTGCGACCGGTCGTAGCGGCCGGTCACCCGCACCCGGGTCCACTCGGTGTCGCCGGCCGGGGCCGGCCCGACCGAGCCGGGCGCGCCGGTCGGCTTTCCGACCAAGTCGGTGAACGCCATCGGCGTCGCCGTGGTGCCCGCGGAGATGCGGGCGTTGACCGCCGCGCGCTGGTGATAGCGGTCGAGCTGCCAGAAGCCGAGCAGCACCATGACGGCCGCCGCGGCGACCGTCAGCGCGGCATAGCCGAGCCAGCGGGGCGACGCGAGAAACCGGTACACATCGTGCACGGTATCCCGTGCGTTCCGGAGCCTCGCTATGGCGCCCACCCGGTATCGTCCGGGACACACGTCTGCCCCGACGCCGGAGGAGCACCGATGAGCACGATTCCGCGGCTTGTGATCAGCGCGCCGTCGTCCGGACACGGCAAGACCGCGGTGTCGGTCGGCCTGCTCGCCGCGCTCTCCGCCCGCGGTTACCGGGCGGCCGGCTTCAAGATCGGTCCCGACCACGTCGACGCCGCCTACCTCGGCCTCGCCGCCGGCCGGCCCGGCCGCAACCTCGACCCGCGCATGGTCGGCGCGAAGCGGATGGGCCCGCTGTTCGCGCACGGTGCCGGCTCGCTGGACATCGCCGTCGTCGAGGGCACGATGGGCCTGTTCGACGGGCTCGCCGGGCGCACCGACAGCGAGTCCACCGCGCAGATCTCCGGGTTGCTGCGCGCGCCGGTGATCCTCGTGGTCGACGTCGGCGCGATGGGGCAGTCGGTCGCCGCGCTCGTGCACGGCTTCCGGGCCTACGACGAGCTGCTCTGGCTCGGCGGCGTGATCCTCAACCGGGTCGCCTCCACCCGGCACGAGCAGCTGCTCCGGGAGGCCCTCGACGACATCGGCGTGCCGGTCCTCGGCGCGCTGCGCCGGCACGCCCTCACCGACGTCGGCGACGCGGGCGCCCCGCTGCCGTCCCGCCACCACGGCGTCGCCCCGGTCGTGCACCACAACATCGACGCCGTGCGCGCCGTGCGCCGGCTCGGTGAGGTCATCGCCGGCGCCGTCGACATCGACCGCACGATGGCCCTGGCCCGCTCGGCCCCGCGGCTGACGGCCGAGGCGTGGAACCCGGAGTCCGAGGTGGCCCTGGCCGGCGCGTCCGACGCCGCCATCTCGTCGCTCGCCTCCACCCGCATCGGCCGGCGCCCGGTCGTCGGCGTCGCGTTCGCCTACCCGGAGACCGCCGAGCTGCTCCGCGCCGCCGGCGCCGACGTGGTGCCCTTCGACCCGTTGCGCGACGAGCTGCTGCCCGACGGCGTCGACGGCCTGGTGGTCGGCGCGGCCCTCCCGGAGTCGTATGCCGAGGAGCTGACCTTCAACAGCCGCCTGCGCGCCGCCGTCGCCTCGCACGCCGCCGCCGGCAAGCCGATCGCGGCCGAGGGCACCGGCCTGGTCTGGCTGTGCCGCGACTACAACGGCCGCGCCATGTGCGGCGTCGTCGACGCCTCGGCCCGCGACACCGACCTCGTCGTCCTCGGCTACCGGGAGGCCACCGCCCGCAGCTCCTCGGTGCTGCTCCCGGTCGGCACCCAGGTCGTCGGCCACAAGATGCACCGCACGACGGTCACCCCGCGCGCGGGCCTGCAGGCCGCGTGGACCTGGGCCGGCGGCCCGGCCGAGGGCTTCGTGCAGCGCGGCATCCACGCCTCGTACCTGGGCCTGCACTGGTCCGGCACGCCGGGCATCGCGAGCCGCTTCGTGGCCGCCGCGGGCGCCACCGCCGCGCCGGCCCCGGGCCAGTGGACGACCCCGACCACCAACCCGTATGGTCGCCCGCCGTCGGCCGTCTCCACCGCCCAGGTGGGTTCCCCGCACATCCCGGCCGGGACGGTCCCGACGGCCCAGGTCCCGACCCCGGCGTACGCCCCGGTCTCCGCGGCCCCGCTGCCGGCCGCCTCGCTCCCCGCGGCGCAGCCCGCCGCCGCGGGCGTCGAGGGCGGCCCGGTGCGGACCATGCGCGGCCTGCCGTCGACGCTCCAGCTGCCGGGTGAGGTGGCCGCTCCCGGCGACGCCACGGCCGCGTCGGCCCCTGCCGGTTCGCCGGCCTCGGGTGGTTTGCCAGCCTCGGGTGGTTCAGCGGTTTCGGGCGGTTCGGTGGCTTTGGCCGGTTCATCCGTCTCGGGCGGTTCGTCCGTATCGGGCGGTTTGCCGGTCTCGGCGGGGCCCGCGGTCCCGGCCGCCGCGGCGGCCCTGCCGCCGAATGCTCCGACCTCGCCCGGCGCGTCGTCCCCGTTCGGACCGGCGCTCGGGCCCGCGGTCCCCACGCCCTGGACCTCTGTGCCGCCCGCCGAGGCCTCCGCGCTGTCGGCGGCCGCTCCGGCGGGTGCGGTGTCCGCGCCGACCGGCTCCCTGTACGGCACCCCCCAGGCCACCGCTTCGCTCGCCGACGCGCCGGCCGCGTCCGCTGTGTCCTCCCTGCCGTCCGGCTCGGTGTCGGCGGTCCCGTCCGGTCCGGTCGTCGAGCCGGCCGCCGTGTCCTCGGTCGAGTCCGTGGAGTTCGTGGAGTCCGGCGTCGGCGACGACCCGACCACCGTGCTGGCCCCGGCCGGCACCACCGGGGCCGGCGAGGCCAGCCCGTCCACCGCGACGGACGGGGCGAGCGTTGGGGTGCCTTCCTGGCCGAATCCGCCCGCGGAGGCCGCCGGCCTGTCATCGTCTGGGGTTGTGCCGACGACGACCCTCGCCCCGGACAGCGGCCCCTCAGAGCAGCCCGCGTCGTCGCCGGTCTCGTCGGCGGCCGTCGACGCGGTGCCGTCCGCCGCGGCCCAGGTCTCCACGCCGCCCGGCGTGGCGGTCGACGACCAGCTCCGCGCGGCCACCCCGGCCACGTCCGCGGCGATGCCGGTCTCGTCGGCCCCGATGCACCCGGTGACCGCGCCGGTCTCCGCGGCGCCCGCGGGCGTGACGGCGATGCCCGCGGCCGGCTCCGACCTGGTCGCGCCCCCGCCGGTCGAGCTCGCCGACCCGGCCGACTACGTGTCGGCTCCGCCCGGCGACTACGCCGTGGCCGAGGCCCCGGTGTCCGGCGCCCCGCTGTCCACGAGCGTCCCGGGCGGCTCGGTGTCCGCGCCGCCGCTGGGCCTGGACGCGTCGCCCGGCTCATTCACGGCCGAACCGCTCGCCCCGGGTGGTGCGGATCCGGCGGGGGAGTCCGGCGGCACGCTGGCCGGCGCCGCGGCGGGTTCCGGCGGTGCTGATCTCGGCAGCGCTGATCTCGGCGGCGCGGGGCTCGGCGGTGCGGGGTTTGGCGGTGAGGGGCTCGGCGGTGATGCTGCCACCCACACCGGGGCGGTCGCGGCGCGGTCCGGCGACGGTGATGGTGACGAGGACGGCGCGGACGGGCAGGGCGGTGGCCGGCCCGGGGCCGGCGGGAGTGGTGAGGCGGCCTAGTGTCCACGTGGTCGGTGGCGCTGCGGCGCTTCCCCTCGCTGGTGGTGCAGACGCCGCGGTTGTCGGTGCGGCCGCTGTGCGGCGACGACGACAAGCGGGTCGGTGAGATCTTCGCCGACCGGCTGGTGCGGCGGTGGCTGCCGGTGGCGGCGGACGACGCGAGCGAGTTCGACGCGTATGCGTGGTGCACCGAGCTTGCCGTCGAGCGCCGCGACAGCGGGGCCGGTGACCACTACGGGATCGTGCGCCGCGAGGACGAGCGGCTCGTCGGGTGCCTCTGGACCAAGAACACCGACTGGCTGACCCGGTCGGCCGAGATCGCGTACGCGGTGGCCGCCGACGCCCGCGGGTACGGCGTGGCGCCGGAGGCCGTCGCCGTCCTGGCGTTGTCGCTGCTGCTGGAGCACCGGTTCCAGCGGATCGAGGTGCGTGTCGCGCCCGGCAACATCGCGTCGCGGCGGGTCGCTGAGAAGGCCGGCTTCACGTACGAGGGGCTGCTGCGCAACGCCGGGTCGCTGCAGAGCGGCCGGGTCGACCTGGAGAGCTGGTCGCTGGTCCCGGCCGACATCCGCTGACCGGCGACATCCGCTGGCCGGTGGACAGTCGGTCGATGGTGCTGGTGCGACCGGCCGCCTCTAGCCGCTCCAGAGTGCCGTGCAGGGAGGCGAAGTCGTCCGGGCCGACACCGCTGACGGGTCGACCCGGGGGGCTGGTCGCTCGTCCCGGTGGCCGGTCAGTGGCGGGCCGGGCGCGGGCGGGCGGGCTTGCCGGCCACCGCGGCGCTCGGCGGGACGAAGTCGCGGACCTGGGTGCCGGCCAGCGCCTCGCGCAGGGTGTCCGCCACCGTCTCGCGGGGCTTGGAGGCGTTGCCCGAGCCGACGCGGTGCAGCGGGTTGTCCGGGTCGGCGATGAACGCGGCCGCCGTCAGGGTGGGTGTCATGCCGACGAACCAGGCCGCGCGGTTGTCGTCCGTGGTTCCTGACTTGCCGGCCACGGGGCGGCGGACCGTCGGGTAGACACGCGAGGCCGTCGACCAGCCGCCGCAGTTGCCCGTCGCGGCCTTGTAGCCGGTCACGCAGCGGGCCGCGTCGACCGCGCCGCGGGCCACGTCGGGCGACAGGACCTGGGCGCAGCGGGGGCGGGCCACCGGGACGCCCTTGGCGTCGAGGACCTCGGCGCCCGACGGGTCGGTGATCGACGTGACCGGGATCGGCTCGCAGTGCCGGCCGTCGGCCACGACCGTGGCGAAGGCGCCCGCCATCTCCAGCGGCGTGGTGTCGGCGACGCCGAGCGTGAAGGCGCCCCACGTGCGGGCCTTGGCCTCGGAGGCCTGCAGCTTGTCGATGCCCGTGCGCCACCGCAGGCCGAGCCGTTCGGCCATGCGGACCGCCGACTCCGCGCCGACGCGCTGTTCGAGCTGCACGAAGAACGTGTTCACGGACTTGCCGAACCCGGAGTACATCGTCTGGCGCCCGGTCATCGAGTCCGAGGCGTTCGACGGGCACCAGCTGTCGGCGCCGCAGCGGGCCGGGCTGTCCCGGCCGGTCTTGTACTTCGACTGGAACGTCTTCGGCGAGTAGATCGTCGTCGACAGCGGCAGGCCCTGTTCGAGGGCGGCCAGCATGGTGAACATCTTGAACGTCGAGCCGGCCTGGTACCCGGCCATGTCGCCGCCGCCGAGCAGCGGGTTCACCGTGTTGGGATAGTTGCCGTGCAGGCGCTTGCGCTGGCGGGGGTCGGAGTGCGGGCCGTTGCTCGCGCGGTCCAGCGAGTAGACCCGGTTCACCGCCATCGCGCGGACCAGGCCGGTGGCGGGCTCGATGAGGACCTGGCCCAGCGCGTACGGGCTGCGGGTGCGCTCCCGCTTGAGCACCTGCTGCTGCGCGATCTGCTGGACGCGCGGGTCGAGCGACGTGACGACCGTGTAGCCGCCGCGGC
Organism: Dactylosporangium sp. AC04546; assembly: GCF_022095675.1. Taxonomy (GTDB): domain Bacteria; phylum Actinomycetota; class Actinomycetes; order Mycobacteriales; family Micromonosporaceae; genus Dactylosporangium. The sequence goes on from NZ_JAHYSG010000036.1 coordinate 68,485, forward strand.
GCAGTGCGTCGAGGCGCTCGCCGGGGCTGTCGCCGAACGCCGCCTGCTGGCTCCACCAGGTGCGAAACCACGCGCAGAAGAAGCCCCAGCCGGGCCGGGTGGCCAGGCAGTCGTTCGGCGGCTCGGTCAGCCGCAGGGCGATCGGCGTCGCGCGGGCCTCGTCGGCGAGGGCCGGCGTGAGGTACCCCAGCGCGGCCATCCGCCCGATCACGTAGTCCCGCCGCGCGGTGGCGGCCCGCGGCTCGGCGCTGGCCGGGTCGTACGCCGACGGGGCCTGCACCAGGCCGGCCAGCAGCGCCGCCTCCGGGACCGTCAGGTCGGCGGGCAGCTTCGAGAAGTACACCTCCGCCGCCGCCCGCACGCCGTAGGCGCGGTGGCCGAAGTAGGCGACATTGAGGTACCGCTCGAGAATCTCCTGTTTGGAGAGGTGTTTCTCCAGCTCGATGGCGAGCCTCATCTCCCGCAGCTTGCGCGCGCCGGTCTGCTCGGTGGCCCGGTTGACCTCCTCCGGCGTGACGGCGGTGTCGCGCAGGACGTTGCGCACGTACTGCATGGTGAGCGTCGACGCGCCCTGGGACACCGAGCCCGCCTTCTGGTTGGCGACGAACGCCCGCGCGACGCCCTTGAAGTCGACGCCGTGGTGCTCCCAGAAGCGCGCGTCCTCGGCCGCGACGATCGCCTTCTGGATGCTGTCGGACATCTCGGCGAGCGGGACGTACGTGCGGTACTCCTCGTAGAACTGGGCGAGGAGCCCGCCGTTGTCGGCGGCGTAGACGCGTGTGGTCTGGGCCGGCGTCGAGGCGCGCAGCGCGCCGGCCGGCGTGATGAGAGCATCGGCGCCCTTCTTCGCGCCGATGCCGGTGAGCGCCACGATCGGATAGACCAGCGCGGCGACCGCCAGCCCGGCGACCAGGCCGGTCCGCAACAGGCGGAGCAACCCGCCGAACACTCGCAGCGTGCGCGTGATCACAAATCTAAGCTAGGACAAATCGACCCCGGATACGCGACGATCGCCTGATGCTGCGGTTCCACGGTGATGCCGAGGTCGCCCCGGGCCTCGTCGACCTGGCGGTCAACGTCCGGCAGGAGGCGGCGCCGTCCTGGCTCTCCGGGCCCGTCGCCGCCTCGCTCGCGCACCTCGCGCGGTACCCCGACCCGGCCGAGGCCACGGCCGCGATCGCCCGGCGGCACGGCCGGACGGCCGACGAGGTGCTGCTGACGGCCGGGGCGGCGCAGGCCTTTACGCTGCTGGCCCAGGCCTTCCGGCCGCAGCGGGCGGTGGTGGTGCATCCGCAGTTCACCGAGCCCGAGAGCGCGCTGTGCACGGCCGGGCACGCGGTGGACCGGCTGATCCTCACGCCCGACGACGGTTTCGCGCTGTCGGCGGTACCGCAGGACGCCGACCTGGTGGTCCTGGGAAACCCGACGAACCCGACGTCGGTGCTGCACCCGGCCCGCGAGGTGGCCGCCATCGCGCGGGAGGGCCGGATCACCGTCGTCGACGAGGCGTTCGCCGACACGGTCCCCGGCGAGCCGGAGTCCCTCAGCCGGCGCCGCGACCTGCCCGGCCTCCTGGTGATCCGGAGCCTGACCAAGACCTGGGGCCTGGCCGGGCTGCGGATCGGCTACGTGCTCGGCCCGCCGGGCCTGCTCGCCCGCCTGGCCGAGCACGCACCACTGTGGAGCGTGTCGACGCCGGCCCTCGCGGCCGCCCTCGCGTGCGCCTCGGACCGGGCCGTGGCCGCCGAGCACGACATCGCCGTGCGGCTGGTCGCAGACCGGGCGCACCTCGTCGGCGCGCTGGAGCGGGTCGGCGGCGTCACGGTCGCCGGCCGCCCGGCCAGCTCGTTCGTCCTGATCCGCGTGCCGGACGGAGTACGGGTCCGCGAGGCGCTGCGAACCCACGGGTTTGCGGTGCGACGTGGCGAAACCTTCCCGGGACTGGGCCCGGACTGGTTACGTATTGCCGTGCGGGACACTGCCACGAGTGACGCCTTCGTCGCGGTGCTGTCGAACGTCCTGAGAGGATGATCATGCTCAACGAGACACTCGCGGCGATCGGGCCGCTCGACGACGAGGCGATCGCCGCCGCGCGGGCGCTCCAGGCCCGCCTGACCAAGCCGGCCGGCTCGCTCGGCTCGCTGGAGACGCTGGCCGTGCGGCTGGCCGGGCTGGCCGGCGCCTGCCCGCCGCCGATCCCGCAGCCGGCCGCGCTGGCGATCTTCGCCGGCGACCACGGCGTGCACGAGCAGGGGGTCACGCCCTGGCCGCAGGAGGTCACCGCGCAGATGGTGGCCAACTTCGTGGCCGGGGGAGCGGTCGTCAACGCGTTCGCCCGCCAGGCCGGGGTCGACGTGACCGTCGTCGACGTGGGGGTCAAGGCCACTCTGGAGCCGTCGGCGGGGCTGCTCGACCGCAAGATCCGCCCGGGCACCCGCGACCTCAGCGTCGAGCCGGCCATGACCCGCGACGAGGTGCTGCGGGCCCTCGTGACCGGCATGGAGGTCGCCGACGACCTGCTGAACGGCGGCGCGCACGCCCTGCTCACCGGCGACATGGGCATCGCCAACACCACCCCGTCGGCGGCCCTCATCGCGGCGTTCACGCACGCCGACCCGGCCGCCGTCACCGGGCTCGGCACCGGCATCGACAGCGAGACCCACGCCCGGAAGGTGGCGGTCGTCACGTCGGCCGTCGTCGGGCTGCACGCCGAGGACCCGATCGACATCCTGGCGGCGGTCGGCGGCCTGGAGCACGCCGCGCTGACCGGGTACATCCTGCGTGGCGCCGCACGGCGGGTCCCGGTGATCCTCGACGGCGTCATCGCCGCCTCGGCCGCCGTCGCGGCGCACGCGATGGCCCCGGCCAGCGTGTCGGCCATGGTCGCCGGGCACCGGTCGGCCGAGCCGGGCGCCACCGCCGCGCTGAGCTATCTTGAGCTCGAACCGCTCGTCGACCTGGGCCTGCGCCTGGGCGAGGGCACCGGCGCCGTCCTGGCGCTGCCGATCGTGGCCAGTGCTGTCCGCGTCTTGCACGAGGTCGCCACTTTCGATTCCGCTGGAGTAGCCCACAAGTGACCCCATACCCCCTCGGACTGCAACTGGACGGGCTGCGCGTGCTGGTGGTCGGCGGCGGCGTCGTCGCCACCCGCCGCGTGCCCGCCCTGCTCGACGCGGGCGCGGACGTCGTGCTCGTCTCGCCGCACGTGACCCCCGCCCTCCAGGCCCACGTCGACGCCGGCCGGCTGACCTGGCTGGCCCGCCGGTTCGAGCCCGGCGACGTCGACGACGCCTGGCTGGTGCACGTGGCGGTGAACGACCCCGCCGCCGCGGCGGAGATCAGCCGGGCCGCGGCGGCGCGGCGGGTCTTCTGCGTGCGTGCCGACGACCGGCACGCCGCCACGGCCTGGACGCCGGCGGTGACCCGGCACGGCGCGCTCACGGTCGCCGTGCTGGCCGGCGGCGACCCGGTCCGGGCGGTCGCCGTCCGCGACGCGATCGCCGAGGAGCTCGCCGGCGGCTTCGGCGGGGTCCGCCCGCCCGACGCGGCGCCCGGCCGGGTGGCCCTGGTCGGCTCCGGCCCGGGCGACCCGGAGCTGCTGACCGTCCGCGGCCGCCGCCTGCTGGCCGCCGCCGACGTCGTCGTGGTCGACCGGCTCGCCGCCGGCCTGCTGCTCGACGAGCTGCGACCCGAGGTGGAGGTGTTCGACGCCTCGAAGATCCCCTACGGCCCGTCCGCGGCCCAGGAGGAGATCAACCGGGTCCTGGTGGACCGGGCGCTGGCCGGCAGGTTCGTCGTCCGGCTCAAGGGCGGCGACCCGTTCGTCTTCGGCCGGGGCGGTGAGGAGATCCAGGCGTGTGCCGCGGCCGGCGTGCCGGTGACGGTCGTGCCGGGCATCTCCAGCTCGATCGCGGTGCCCGGGGCGGCCGGCATCCCGGTCACTCACCGCGGCATCGCCCACGAGTTCACCGTCGTCTCCGGGCACCTGGCGCCCGGCCATGCGGAGTCGCTGGTCGACTGGCCGGCCCTGGCCCGGCTGCGGGGCACCCTGTGCGTGCTGATGGGGCTGAAGAACCTGCTTTCGATCGCGGCGGTGCTCCAGGAGCACGGCCGGGCCCCCGACACGCCCGTCGCCGTGATCCAGGAGGGGACCACGCGGGACCAGCGGGTGGTGCGGGCCACGCTGTCGACCGTCGCCGACGCGGTGAAGGAGGCGGCGATGCGCCCGCCGGCCGTGGTGGTGGTGGGCCCAGTGGTAGACGCGCTGCTCTAGCCGCCCCGAGCCGCCCCGCCGTTTCCAACCCGCGATCTTGGAGTTGTGGTCCCTGACTTATGCGGATTTGTCCGATAAATCCGGGACCACAACTCCAAGATCGCGGGCGGAGCGGGCGGAGCGGGCGGAGCGGGCGGAGCGGTGGGGCGCCGGCCCGTGCGGGCCGGCGCCCCGGCGAGCGCTACGAGCGGTCGAGCTCCAGCGCACAGCGGATCAGGCCCAGGTGCGAGTAGGCCTGGGGGTGGTTGCCCAGGGCCCGCTCGGTGAGCGGGTCGTACTCCTCGGGGAGCAGGCCGGTCGGGCCGGCGCACTCGATGAACTGGGCGAAGAGCTCCTCCGCGTCGGCGCGGCGGCCGGTGCGCAGGTACGCCTCGATCATCCACGTCGTGCACAGGTGGAACCCGCCCTCGACGCCCGGCAGGCCGTCGTCCCAGCGGTACCGGTAGACCGTCGGGCCCTCTCGGAGGTCGGCCTCGACCGCCAGCACCGTCGCCAGGAACCGCGGGTCGTCGTCCTGGAGCAGCCCGGACAGGCCGATCCAGAGCACCGACGCGTCCATCTCCTCGTAGCCGTAGGCCACGGTGTAGGCGCCGATCTTCTCGTTCCAGCCCTTGTCGAGCACGTTCTCCGCGATGGTCGCCCGCAGCGAGCGCCACACGTCCGGCACCGGGCGGCCCTGGCGCTCGAACAGCTGGATGCCGCGGTCGACGGTCATCCAGCACATGACCTTGGAGTACACGTAGTGGCGGGGCCGCCGACGGGCCTCCCAGATGCCGTGGTCGGGCTCGTGCCAGCGCCGCTCGACCGCCTCGACCATCGCGTTCATGAGCGCGAAGTCGCCCTCCTCGGGCGGGCGGACGTCGGCCAGCGTGCAGATCAGGTCGGCGACCGGGCCGAACACGTCGAGCTGCACCTGGCCGTTGGCGGCGTTGCCGACCCGCACCGGGCGGGAGCCGGCGTAGCCGGGCAGGGCCTCGATCACGGCCTCCGGGCCGAGCTCGGTGCCGTCCAGGTTGTACAGCGGGTGCAGCCGCTCGGGGTGCCCGTCGGTGTTGTCGGAGACGCGCAGCGTCCAGCGCACCAGGGACTCCGCCTCCTCGGTCGAGCCGAGGTCGACGAGCGCCTTCGCGGTCAGCGAGGCGTCCCGCAGCCAGCAGTACCGGTAGTCCCAGTTGCGCGAGCCGCCGATCTCCTCCGGCAGCGACGAGGTCGCCGCGGCCAGGATCGCGCCGGTCGGCTTGTGCCACAGCCCGCGCAGGGTCAGCGCGCTGCGCTTGACCAGGTCGCGGGCGACCGACGGCAGCTTGAGCGCCTCGGACCAGTCGCGCCACGCGGCCTCGGCGGCGATCTGCCGCTCGTGGACGGCGACCCGGGGCGGCTCGATCGAGTCGGTGCCGAGCCGCAGCTCGAGCATCGCCGACCCGCCGATCGCGTTGAGGTCGACCGTGGCGCGGGCCAGGTCGCTGTGGCCGTCGGAGGTGATGTCCCACTCGATGCCCGGTGAGTAGAGCACCATCGGCTCGTTCGAGCCGAGCACCAGCAGGCCGTCGTCGCCGATCGGCTGGAGGCGGATGTGCACCTGGCCGAAGTCGGGCCGCGGGACGAAGTCGAGCCGCGCGCGGGAGCTGCCGGACAGCACGCGGATCAGCGAGTTGCCGGTCGGGTGGTGGTCGAGCCAGTCCGTGACGGTCAGCCCGGACCAGCGGGTCTCGACCGTCATGGTCCCCGGCCGGTACCGCTGCCCGAGCGGGATCCCGCCGCGCTCCGGCTGGACGGTGAAGTGCCCGGCTGCGGTGTCGCCGAGCAGGTCGGCGAAGACCGCGCCGGAGTCCGGCTTCGGGTGGCACAGCCAGGTGACGCGCGCGGCCGGCGTCAGCAGCGCGACCGTGTGGGTGTTGGAGAGCATCGAGTGCCGCTCGATCGGCACCGCCTGCTCGCCGAAGAGCCAGCGCCGCCGGGTGTGCAGCAGCAGCTCCAGGATCGCCACCGCGGCCTCGGCGTCGGGAACGCTGAAGCGGGCCTGCGTCTCGTCGCCGGCGCCGACCTTGATGCCCAGATCGGGGCCGTGCAGGTGGGCGAACGCCTTCTCGTCGGTCGCGTCGTCACCCAGGTAGACGATCGCGCTCGCCGAGACCTGCATCCGCAGGGCGTCGACGGCCAGGCCCTTGTCGGTCGGCACCACCGACAGCTCGATGACCTCCTTGCCGGTGGTCACCTCGATGTCGGGCCACAGGGCGGCGCCGCTGCGCACGGCGTCGAAGACGCGCTGCGCCACGTCACGCGGCGCGGCGCGGGTGTGCACGGCGATGCTCGCGGGCTTGCCCTCGAGCCGCACGCCGGGCTGGTCCTTGCAGATGGCGGTCAGGGCGCTCTGCAGCTCGGCGCGGCGCTGCTGGCGCTCGAGCGGCAACTCGTCGACGAAGCCGACGTCGAACTCGGAGCCGTGGCTGCCGACCAGTCGCACCTCGGCGGGGAGGCGCGACAGGGCGGCGAGGTCACGCAGGGCGCGTCCGCTGATCACGCCCACTGTCGTCTGCGGCAACGACGACAGCGCACGGACGGCGGCTACGGATTCGGCAGTGGGGGTCGCCTTCGTTGGGTCGGCGACGATCGGCGCGAGGGTGCCGTCGTAGTCACACGCCACCAAGAGGTTCGGCACGCGTGCGACGCGCAGCACCGCCGCGCGGAGGTCCGGGTCGAGCGAGAGGACGTGGCCTGTCGCCGAAGTTTGGTTCATGTCCGGCCTGTTCGTGGGAGCGATGGAGGTCGTTGGTACATCGGAGGTGGGAACGGCGGGTGATCGGCGGGTGCGTCATGAGGCCTCGCCGAGCGCGTCGAGGAAGGCGTCCGCCCAGGCGCGGACGTCGTGCGAGCGCAGGTGGGAATGCATAGCATGCATCCGCTTGCGCCCCTCGACCGGGTCGACGTGGATCGCGCGCATGAGTGCGTCCTTCACTCCGTCGAGGTCGTGCGGGTTGCACAGGAACGCCTGGCGCAGTTCGGCCGCCGCGCCGGCAAACTCGGACAGCACGAGGGCGCCACCGCCGTCGGCGCGGGCACCGACGTACTCCTTGGCCACCAGATTCATGCCGTCCCTCAACGGAGTCACCATCATGACGTCGGCCGCTACGTACAACGCGGCCAACTCAGCCCGACTGTACGACTGATGGAGGTAGTGCACCGCAGGTTGGCCAACTCGTCCGTACTCGCCATTGATGCGCCCGACCTCGCGTTCAACATTCACCCGGAGAGTCTGGTAGTGCTCCACCCGCTCCCGACTCGGCGTAGCCACTTGTACCATCACCGTCTCAGGCGCCGTGAGTCGTCCTTCCGACAGCAGTTCCCTGAACGCTTTGAGCCTTCTTTCGATGCCTTTGGTGTAGTCGAGCCGGTCGACGCCGAGGATGATCGTGCGCGGGTCGCCCAGCTCGGTCCGGATGGCTTTGGCTCTGGCCTGCACTTCCGGCGAGGCGGCGAGCCGCTCCATCTCGGCCACGTCGATCGAGATGGGGAACGCTTCGGCGCGCACCGTGCGGCCCTCCCACTCGACGATGCCGCGCCGCACGCGGGTGCCGAGCAGATGTCGGGACAGTTGGACGAAGTTCTGTGCGCCGAGTGGCCGTTGGAAACCGACCAGATCGGCACCGAGCAGGCCCTTGAGAAGTTCGGCCCGGCGGGGTAGTTGCATGAACAGCTCGACCGGCGGGAACGGGATGTGCAGAAAGAACCCGATCCGTAGATCGGGCCGGGTCTCGCGGAGCAGGGCGGGCACGAGTTGCAGCTGGTAGTCCTGCACCCAGACGGTCGCGCCGGGACCCGCGTGGTCGGCCACGGCCTTGGCGAAGCGCTCGTTGACCAGGCGGTAGGTCTCCCACCACCGGCGCTTGAAGATGGGCGTCTCGACGGCGTCGTGGTAGAGGGGCCACAGGCTGGAGTTGGAGAACCCCTCGTAGTACCGCTCGATCTCGGCCGCGCTCAGCGAGACGGGCGCCAGCCGCACGCCCCCGGTCTCGATCGTCTCCTCCGGAAGCTCCGGCTCGCCGACCCCGCCCGGCCAGCCGACCCAGGTGCCGTTGTACTGCTGGAGCACGGGCTCGAGTGCGGTCACCAGCCCACCGGGGCTCCTGCGAAAGCTCACCTCACCGTCCGGACCGACCACCTTGTCGACCGGCAGCCGGTTGGCGACCACCACGAATGCACTGTTTCCAGCCACGTGTGTTGTCCTCCCCCTGGGTGATCCACCCTCGTACTTTCAGCCTACTGATCCCCATCGCCACCCGGCACCATGCAGCGGGCTGGCTCACAGGTGCGATCCTGCTGTGCATGTCGCGCTACGGTCCTGAAGCGGAGCGGGAGTCGAGCCGGACGGCCGTCGTCCTGCTGTCGCTGCTCATCCTCACCGTCCTGGGTGCATTGCTGGGCTACATCCTCGGTAAGCGCGACATTGACGCTGATAAGTCACTGTCCGGTGACGGAAAGTCTCCCACGGCGTCCGCGCGGACCTCTGCGGGGGCTTCTGCGGCGCCGGTCGCCGAGCCGTGCCCGGACTTCATCGGAAAGGCGGCGCAGGCCCGGAAGGGGAATACGAAGCTCCCGCTGGTGCTTGTGCTGTACATCCGCACCGACCGGAACAGCGAGGTGTGGATCTGTCGCGAGAGCAGCGGCCTCGGCCTGTGGTATCAGGGGCATGACAAGCGGCAGGGCTACTACCCGGACGAGATCCCGGTCGAGGGCGACAACGGTCTGCTGCTGTCGACCGTGACCGCGGCCGGCGACGGGTTCCTCGCGACCAACGAGGAGACGCAGTACCGGGTGTCCCGCAAGGAGCTCAAGGTCAGCGGCAAGCAGAACTACACGGCCAATGTCGTGCAGTCGGCGCCGTAGGGCCGGATTGGGCACTCCGCGACGGGCCTGGAAAGATTGGGCCTGACATCTGACTTGAACACACGTTCCGCAAACCGGAGGTAGGGGCGCACCGTGGCGCAGTACATCTACGTGCTCGAGAAGGCGCGCAAGGCGCACGGCGACAAGGTCGTGCTCGACAACGTCACGCTGTCGTTCCTGCCCGGCGCGAAGATCGGCGTGGTCGGCCCGAACGGCGCCGGCAAGTCCAGCCTGCTCAAGATCATGGCGGGGCTCGACAAGCCGAGCAACGGCGAGGCCCGGCTCATGCCCGGCTACACCGTCGGCATGCTCCAGCAGGAGCCGCCGCTCAACGAGACCAAGACCGTCCTCGGCAACATCGAGGAGGCCGTCGCCGAGACCAAGGCGAAGCTCAACCGCTTCAACGAGGTCGCCGAGCTGATGGCGACCGAGTACAGCGACGAGCTCATGGAGGAGATGGGCCGGCTCCAGGAGGAGCTCGACCACGCCGACGCGTGGGACATCGACTCCAAGCTCGCCCTGGCGATGGACGCGCTGCGCTGCCCGCCGCCGGACGCCGAGGTCTCCCAGCTCTCCGGTGGTGAGCGGCGCCGGGTCGCGCTGTGCCGGCTGCTGCTGGAGGCGCCCGACCTGCTGCTGCTCGACGAGCCCACCAACCACCTCGACGCCGAGAGCGTGCAGTGGCTGGAGCAGCACCTCCAGAAGTACGCGGGCGCCGTCCTGGCTGTCACCCACGACCGTTACTTCCTCGACCACGTCGTCGAGTGGATCGCCGAGGTCGACCGCGGCCAGGTCCACGGCTACCAGGGCAACTACTCCACCTACCTGGAGAAGAAGGCCCAGCGCCTCGCCGTGCAGGGCCGCAAGGACGCCAAGCTGCAGCGGCGGCTCAGCGAGGAACTGGACTGGGTCCGCTCCAACGCCAAGGCCCGCCAGACCAAGTCGAAGGCCCGCCTCGGCCGCTACGAGGAGATGGCCAACGAGGCCGAGAAGACCCGCAAGCTCGACTTCGAGGAGATCCAGATCCCGCCGGGCCCGCGCCTGGGCAACGTGGTCATCGAGGCCGGCGGCCTGGTCAAGGGCTTCGACGAGCGGGGCGTGCTGATCGACAACCTGTCGTTCACGCTGCCGCGCAACGGCATCGTCGGCATCATCGGCCCCAACGGCGTCGGCAAGACCACGCTGTTCAAGACCATCGTCGGGCTGGAGAAGCCCGACGCCGGCTCGGTTCGCGTCGGCGACACGGTCCAGCTGTCCTACGTCGACCAGAACCGCTCCGGCCTCGACGGGGACAAGACGGTCTGGGAGGTCGTCTCCGACGGCCTCGACCACCTGATGGTCGGCAAGGTCGAGATGCCGTCGCGGGCCTACGTCGCCGCGTTCGGCTTCAAGGGCCCCGACCAGCAGAAGCCGACCAAGGTGCTCTCCGGCGGCGAGCGCAACCGGCTCAACCTCGCGCTGACGCTGAAGATCGGCGGCAACGTGATCCTGCTCGACGAGCCGACCAACGACCTCGACGTCGAGACGCTCTCCTCGCTGGAGAACGCGCTGCTGGAGTTCCCCGGCTGCGCCGTGGTCATCTCCCACGACCGGATGTTCCTCGACCGGGTGGCCACGCACATCCTGGCCTGGGAGGGCGACGACGGGAACCCGGCCAGGTGGTTCTGGTTCGAGGGCAACTTCGAGGCGTACGAGAAGAACAAGATCGACCGGCTGGGCCAGGAGGCGGCGCGCCCGCACAGCCTCACCTACCGCAAGCTGACCCGCGACTGATCCGTGGCCAGGTTCGTCCATCACTGCGCCCTGCGCTGGTCCGACCTGGACGCGTACGGGCACGTCAACAACGCGCGCTTCCTCACCCTCTACGAGGAGGCGCGCGTTGCGCTGATGTTCACCGCCGCCCAGGCGGCCGGGCTGGCGACGTTCGAGGACGGCATCGTCATCTCACGTCATGAGATCGACTACCTCCGGCCGATCGACTACGGCGACCCGGTCCGCATCGAGCTGTGGCTCGAGGAGATCAAGGCGAGCCGGTTGACGGTCGCCTACGAGCTGTTCGACGGCGACGAGCTCGCGTCCCGCGCCCGGACCGTGTGCGTGCCCTTCGACCTGGAGGCCGGCCGGCCGCGGCGGGTCAAGGACGTCGAACGCGAGTTCCTCTCACCATGGCTTGGCTAGCCGGTTCCAGCCACTCGGACGCCCGGGCGTTCCTCGCGCGGCTGGTGCGGCTGGACCCCGGCGCCCTGGTCCGGTTGCGGCCCGCGGGGGAGGGCGCGGTGGCCCTGTGGTCCCGCCTTCCATGGGGTGTACTGGTGTGCCGCGGCGTGGCCGGCTCGGTCCCGCGCGACCGGACCGTGCTCGGGTCCGAGCTGGCGGCGACCCTCGTCGACGGCGAGCTTCCCACATCGCGGGACACTGATTGGCGGTGGTCGATCCCATCGGCGCCCGGCACGGTCGTCGAGCGGATCCCGGCCGCCGACGTGCGCCGGGTCGGCGCCGCCGCCGCGGAGACCCTGCGGACCGCCGCCGCCGAGGGGGTCGGCGGCCGGGCGGTCGGCTCCCGGATGCTGCGCGACGCGCTCCTCGACCACGTGCCGATCATGGTCACGACGGACGACGGATCGCGTATACCCGTCTCCCAGCGCCTCGTCCAGGCCGTCGTCCGGATGGGCTTCGTCGGCGAGGGCCCCGGAGACTTCGTCGATGTCCGTATTTCGGGCCCATGGACGGCCCTGGCCTGCGCATATGGCTCTGCCTGGCATCGTGCCGCCGGATCACTCCTCATCGGATAGACGGCTGTAAGACCCTCACCCGAACGGGTGGTGCGAGGGTGAAATTGGGGGCTGCTGAAACTCGGCCGAACGGGTACCGTCCTCTTTCGGGTCCACCGCCGAGCGAATTCACCTGGCGACGGACCGCACATGCGGGTGGAGGCGCACGGGGGAGCAGGGAGCGCGGGAGATGCCAAGATGGCCATGGCGGGCCGAGCCGACGGACAGCACCGTCGCGCAGCTCGCCCGGGAGGACGCAACCCCGGTGACCGACAAGCCGTGCGACGGTTCCCACGGGGTCGCGCCGGTCACGCTGCTGCGGGTGGCGGAGGCCCTCGAGAAGCTGGAGATCCGATACCTGACCGACGGCGACGGAAGCCTGCTCGCGCTCTGGGAGCGCCACGCGGTGCTGTTCGCGCTGGAGGGGCCCTCGGACGAGATCCTGGTGATCCGGGCCCGGCCGCACGCGACCGTGCCGCCGGACTGGGCCGACCGGTCCTACCGGGTGGTGAACGAGTGGAACCACACGCGCCGCTTCTACAAGGCGTATGTGGGTGACCCCACCGACCGCGGTCAGCTGCCGATCTACGCCGAGATGCAGGTGCCGCTGCTGTCCGGCGTCCACGACGCGCTCATCGCCGAGATCGTCGACTGTGCCGCGACGGTCGCCCTGGGCTTCGTGGACTGGCTCCACGACGAGGGTGGCCTCCTGTAGGACCGCCGGCGCAGGCTGCGGAAGCAGCTGCACGTGCAGCTGCACCCCCCACCGCCGACGCGGTTCGTCACCCATCAGCTCGCGGTCATCGTGTCCGCATTTATACGGATTTGTCGTGTAAATGCGGACACTGCCGTGAGATGGAGGGTGGCAGTGGCTCAGGGGTACGGCCGGCGGCGTGGGACGATGTAGGAGATCCCCACCCGCATGGAGAACGGACGCCTGTGCCACCGACCATCGACCCCGGCGCGAACCGGCCCGGTGCCACCGCGCCGGACCGCATTCGCAACTTCTGCATCATCGCCCACATCGACCACGGGAAGTCGACGTTGGCTGACCGGATGCTGCAGCTCACCGAGGTGGTGGATTCGCGGCAGATGCGCGCGCAGTACCTCGACCGCATGGACATCGAGCGCGAGCGGGGCATCACGATCAAGAGCCAGGCGGTCCGCATGCCGTGGGCCGTGCGCGAGGGCGACCTGACCGGCGAGGCCTTCGTCCTCAACATGATCGACACGCCCGGCCACGTGGACTTCACCTACGAGGTCTCCCGCAGCCTGGCCGCGTGCGAGGGCGCGGTGCTGCTCGTCGACGCCGCCCAGGGGATCGAGGCGCAGACCCTCGCCAACCTGTATCTCGCGCTCGAGAACGACATGCACATCATCCCGGTGCTGAACAAGATCGACCTGCCGGCCGCTCAGCCGGAGAAGTACGCCGAGGAGCTCGCGCACCTCATCGGGTGCGAGCCCGACGACTGCCTGCGGGTCAGCGGCAAGACCGGCGTCGGGGTCTCACACCTGCTCGACGAGATCGTGCGGCAGTTCCCCGCCCCGAAGGGCGAGTCGGACGGCGCCGCGCGCGCCATGATCTTCGACTCGGTCTACGACGTCTACCGGGGCGTCGTGACGTACGTCCGGGTCGTGGACGGGCGGATCGAGGCGCGCGACCGGATCCGGATGATGTCCACCGGCGCCGTGCACGAGCTGCTGGAGATCGGCGTCATCTCGCCCGAGCCGATCAAGGGCGCGGCGCTGGGCGCCGGCGAGGTGGGATACCTCATCACCGGCGTGAAGGACGTCCGGCAGTCCCGCGTCGGTGACACGGTGACGATCAACGCGAAGCCGGCCGCCGAGCCGCTGGGGGGCTACAAGGACCCCAAGCCGATGGTGTACTCCGGCCTGTACCCGATCGACGGCTCCGACTACCCGCTGCTGCGCGACGCGCTCGACAAGCTCAAGCTCAACGACGCGGCCCTGGTCTACGAGCCGGAGACGAGCGCGGCGCTCGGCTTCGGGTTCCGCTGCGGCTTCCTCGGCCTGCTGCACCTGGAGATCATCCAGGAGCGCCTGGAGCGGGAGTTCAACCTCGACCTGATCTCGACGGCGCCCAACGTGGTGTATCGCGTGATCATGGACGACGGCACCGAGCACGCCGTCACCAACCCCAGCGAGTTCCCCGACGGCAAGACGGGCCAGATCTACGAGCCCACCGTCCGGGCGACGGTCCTGACCCCCAACGACTTCGTCGGCGCGGTCATGGAACTCTGCCAGGGCCGCCGCGGCAGCCTGCTCGGCATGGACTACCTGTCCGCCGACCGGGTCGAGCTGCGATACACGCTGCCCCTCGGCGAGATCATCTACGACTTCTTCGACCAGCTGAAGAGCCGCACCAAGGGCTACGCCAGCCTCGACTACGAGCCGAGCGGCGAGCAGCAGGCCGACCTGGTCAAGGTGGACATCCTGCTGCACGGCGAGGCGGTCGACGCGTTCAGCTCGATCGTGCACAAGGACAAGGCGTACAACTACGGCGTCACCATCGCCGCCAAGCTGCAGAAGCTCATCCCGCGCCAGCAGTTCGAGGTGCCGATCCAGGCCGCCATCGGCAGCCGCATCATCGCCCGCGAGACGATCCGGGCCATCCGCAAGGACGTGCTCGCGAAGTGCTACGGCGGTGACATCAGCCGGAAGCGCAAGCTGCTGGAGAAGCAGAAGGAAGGCAAGAAGCGCATGAAGATGGTCGGGCGCGTGGAGGTGCCGCAGGAGGCCTTCATCGCCGCGCTGTCGACCTCCGACACGGCCCCCACGGACACCAAGTCGAAGAAGTGATGCACTGCCCGCGGTGCGGTGCCCGGCTCGCCCAGGCGCCGCCGACGGCGTGCGGTGCGTGCGCGTACGCCATCTACGTCAACCCCCGCCCGACCGGCACCGGGATCATCGTGGAGCGCGGCCGGTTCCTGGCGATCCGCCGGGTCCGCGACCCGCGGGCGGGCTGGTGGGACCTGCCCGGCGGCTTCTGCGACGCCTTCGAGCACCCGGCCGACGCGGCCGTGCGGGAGGCGCGCGAGGAGCTCGGCCTGGCGATCGAGCTGGGTGAGCTCGTCGGCATGTACATCGGGACGTACGAGTTCCAGGGGGAGGCCCTGCCGGTCCTGGACTGCTTCTGGCTGGCGAGTGTGGTCTCCGGGGAGCTGCGCCTCGACCCCTCCGAGGCCAGCGAGTACGAATGGTTTCCATTGGCCGATCCGCCGGAAATGGCGTTTCCGACCATGGATGCCGCATTGCGTCGGGTCGCGCTTCGTTTGGTGCCCTGAATCCGTGGGCAAAAGAACCTCAACCGCAAAGCACAATCCCCTGGTTGAGGTTCTGAGGAGGAGACCGTGACTGTCACCGGAATCATCACCGCGCTGATCGTCGGTCTGATCATTGGCGCGCTCGGTCGGCTGGTGGTCCCCGGCCGCCAGAGCATCCCGATCTGGCTGACGATGGTCATCGGTATCGTCGCCGCCCTGCTGGGCACGGTGATCGCGAACGCGATCGGCATTTCGACCGACACGCCGGGCGTCGACTGGGGCGAGCTGCTCGTCCAGGTCATCCTGGCCGCCGTGGGCGTGGCGCTGGTGGTCGGCGTGGCCGGCCGTGGTCGCCGCACGCTGCCGTAACGGCGCCTACAAAAAGCGACAGGCCCTCGCCTCTTCCCCCGGGAGGCGAGGGCCTCGCCGTATCCGCTCCGGACGGGCCACTCAGCGACGACAATGCCGCACCGCACCGGGCTCGCTGTTTTCGGCCGCGCATTCAGAGATAGTGACCTCGGCTCCACCCACACCGGCATCCGCAGCGGAAGCGCGAACGCCCGGCCACCCGCCGGGGGTACGGCAGGCACCGGGCGTTCGAACCAGGCGTCAGGCTAGCGGAGCCACGGGATCGAGCGGTCAAGGAGCCCGCGGGTCTTGAGCTCCTTGCGGAGCGGGATCTCCTCGTCGATGTACCCGTTCCAGTTGATGCCCCAGTAGTTGGCGGTGTGGGTCGCCTCGCCGCACAGCTGGCGCTGGACCGGCGTGCGGTTGGCCCACCACTCGCTGTCCGGGTCGATCGGCATGTCGTCAAGGTTGCGAATCCACCGGTAGGTGTAGCCGATGAACAGCATCTTGCGGGTGATGTCCGAGTAGTTGGGCGAGCGGGAGTGCCACAGGCGGCGGTCGAAGATGAAGCAGTCGCCCGGGTTCGCCGTGATCTCGACCGTGCCCTCCGGGTCCGGGTTGTGGACCGTGGTGTCGGCCGGGCGCGGCAGCGAGTTCCACAGGTGGCTGCCCGGGATCACCTTGGTGGCGCCGCGGCCCGTCTCCGACAGGTCGGAGATGACGTAGGCGATCTTCAGCGAGAACATCGGCCGCGGGAGGTTCGGGTCCATCGTCTCCGGGTCGGAGTTCTGGCGGTACCCGTCCTGGTGCCAGCCCCAGGAGGGCGGCTCCTCCTCGGACGTCGGCGGCGTGACGTCCAGGTGGTTGTGGTGCGTGTAGATGTTCCAGCCGGCCAGGCCCCACATGTACGGGAAGAGGGTCGGCTGGGTCAGCAGGTGCCCGAACAGGTCGTCACGCGTGAGGAAGCCCAGCAGGTGCAGGGTGCCGTCCTTCTTCATGGCGCTGGAGCCGGCCGCCTGCTCCTCGGCGTAGACCCGGTCCATCGCGGCCTCGAGCTGCGCGCGGTGGTCCTCCTTCAGAACGTTGCGGACCAGCAGGAAGCCCTGATCCAGGAACTCCTTGCGGTCGGCCTCGCTGATCGGCTCATAACCGGTGAGACCGCCGTAGTCGGGTGCAGCGGACGTCATGTCCTCCCCTTACTTTCGTCAACCAGGGAACGACCGATCGTAACGCGAGGTGCATGAGTGTCCGACTCGGGAGTTGGCCACCTGACACTGTCCGAATGGGCGACAACCTGCTGGTCGCGCGGAACGTCAGGGTACGTCAGTACACCTCGGCGACGACCCGCTCGCCCGCCGGTCCGGCATTGATACCGCCACGCTCGGTGACATGTTTCCAGGCGCCGCTGTCGGCCGTCCACTGCATGTCGTTGAAGACGACGCGCTTGACGCCGTGCTCCTGGGCCTGGGCGACCAGCCAGTGGGCATACTGCCAGCCGGTCTTCGACTCCCGCACCTTCAGGGCCACCCCGACGAGGTTCGCGACGTCGGCGGTGCCGACCTCGCCCCAGTCGGCCTTGAGACTGGCCCCGAGGGCCTGGGCGGCGGCCGGACCGCGGCTCTGGTCCTCGGTGACCGTGCAGGCGACGGAGGCGGTGACCTCGCCGCTGAGGGCGCGGGCCATGATCTCCGACTCGTCGGCCCACTTCTCGTAGGCCTCCGGGTGGGCGCTGCGCTGCACCGCCTGGGCCGCGTCGGTGACCCGCATCTTCTCCCAGCCCTTGACCTTGACCAGGGCGGCGTAGAACTTGCCCGCCGCGTACCGCGGGTCGGCGATCTGTGCCGGCGTGCCCCAGCCCTGGCTCGGCCGCTGCTGGAACAGGCCGATCGAGTCGCGGTCGCCGCCGGAGAGGTTCTCCAGCTTCGACTCCTGCCAGGCGGTCGCCAGCGCGACGACCAGCCCGCGCTGCGGGATCTTGCGGGTCAGCCCCACGGCGGTGATGGTGGCGGCGTTGGCGAGCTGCTCGGCGTCGAGGTCGACCTCCGCCGTGGGCGACGAGGACGAGCCGGTGCCCGCGCTCACCACGCAGGCCTTGCCGGTCGGGATGCGCAGCGGCAGCTGGTCGCTGAGCCGGTGCAGGACGACATACGCGCCGATGGTCACGGCGATGGCCACGGCCGCCATCACCGCGACCGTCTGTCGAACACGCATTGTCACCTCCTGCCCGAGAACTCGACCAGCGTACGTGCCAACCGCCACCTCACCGGACGCTTACGCTCCGTCTGGGATCCAGTTTGGTGCTCTTTTCTCCCGAAAGGCGACGATCCCTTCGAGCCCTTCGGCGGACCCGAAATATCCGACAGAGAGCTCGGTCAGCTCGGCCACGTCGTCACGGAACGTGTCGGCTTTCCGGCGCCGCAGCAGCCGTTTGGTCCCGGCCAGGGCACCCGGCGCACCGCGGACGAGCGCCGCGACGTAGGCGTCGACCGTCGCGTCGAGCGAGCCGGCGTCGACCGCGGCGGTCACCAGACCCACCTCGGCCGCCCGGGCGCCGCCGAACGTGTCCCCGGTGAGGAACAACTCGGCGGCCGCGCGCGCGGACAGCCGCGGCAGCACTGTGGCGGAGATCACGGCGGGGATCACGCCGATGCGGACCTCGGAGAACGCGAACGTCGCGTCGGCCGTGCACACCGCGAGGTCGGCGGCGGCGATCAGGCCCAGCCCGCCGGCCCGCGCCGGGCCGCCGACCCGCGCGACGACCGGCTTGCCGCTCTCCCAGATGGCCGCGAGGACCTCGCCGACCCGGTTGATCGGCGGCCTGCCCTTGCCGAAGGCCTCGGCGGTCTCCTTGAGGTCGGCGCCGGAGCAGAACACCGGGCCGGTGTGGGTCAGCACGATGACGCGGACCGCGTCGTCGGCCTCGGCGGCGGCCAGGGCCGCGAGCAGCTCCTCGATCAGCGCCGTCGACAGCGCGTTGCGGTTGGACGGGCTGTCGAGGGTGAGCGTCGCCACGCCCCGCTCGGTTTGTGCCCGCACGAGAGACATGCGGGCACACTAGTGAAATGCCCGGAGTACTTCCAGAAGGCGAGCCGATCCCACGCGACGGTTCCCTCCCCGACGGGATCGCCGACGCCGCCGGCGCGGAGGGCTTCGGCGTCTACGTCCACGTGCCCTTCTGCGCCACACGCTGCGGGTACTGCGACTTCAACACCTATACGGCGAGCGAGGGAGTGCTCAGCACCGGCTACGTCGAGCAGGTCCTCGACGAGCTGGCCCTGGCCGCCAAGGTGGTCCGCCCGCGCCGGGTCGACACCGTGTTCTTCGGCGGCGGCACGCCGACCCTGCTGCCCCCGGCCGAGCTCGGCCGCATCCTCGCCGGCATCGACCGCACGTGGGGCCTGGCCGCGGATGCCGAGGTCACGACCGAGGCCAACCCCGAGTCGGTCGATCCGGCGGCGCTGCGTGACCTGCGCGCGGCCGGGTTCAACCGGATCTCCCTCGGCATGCAGTCCGCGGCGCCGCACGTGCTGGCGGTGCTGGACCGGCGGCACACCCCGGGCCGGCCGGCGCGGGCGGCCGAGGAGGCCCGCGACGCCGGATTCGCCCACGTCAACTTGGATCTCATCTACGGCACCCCGGGAGAACGCGCCGAGGACTTCGCCGCCTCGCTGCGCGCGGTCGTCGATGCCGGGGTCGACCACGTCAGCGCCTACGCACTCATCGTCGAGGACGGCACCCGCATGGCCGCCCGCATGCGCCGCGGCGAGCTGCCCTACCCGGACGACGACGTCGCCGCCGACCGCTACCTCCAGGCGGAGGAGGCGCTGACCGCCGCCGGGCTCGGCTGGTACGAGGTGTCGAACTGGTCCCGCGGGGCGCCCTGCCGGCACAACGAGCTCTACTGGCGCGGCGGCGACTGGTGGGGGCTCGGCCCGGGCGCGCACAGCCACGTGGGCGGTGTGCGCTGGTGGAACGTCAAGCACCCGCACGCCTACGCGGCGCGGCTCGCGGACGGAGCCTCGCCCGGGCAGGCCCGTGAGGTACTGACGAGGGAGGAGCGGCACATGGAGGACGTGCTGCTGCGAATCCGGCTGGCCGAGGGGCTGCCGCTGTCGATGCTCCCGCCGGACGCGCTCGCCGCGGCGCGGGACTGCCTGGCCGACGGGCAACTGGAGGCCGGCGCGTTCGAGGCCGGCCGGGCGGTGCTGACCCTGCGTGGGCGGCTGCTCGCGGACCTGGTGGCGCGCGCCCTCACGTGAACGTGGGGCGCGCGCCGGAGCGGATCGGACCTACTTGATGAAGCGGAAGGTCGCCGGGTAGCGGTACAGCTCGCCGCCGTTGGCCTTCATGCCGCCGATGATGGCGAAGATGATGATGAAGATCCACACGAGGAACGGCACGAAGAACAGGATGCCGAACGTGCAGACCGACAGGACGACGGCGACGATCATCGCGATGCCCCACGTGATGTGGAAGTTCAGCGCCTCGTTGGCGTGCGCCTTCACCGTGGGGGACTCGTTGCCCTTGGCCAGCAGCGCGATCAGTGGCGCGATGAAGCCGAGGACGATGCCGCCGAAGTGGGCGATGAGGGCCCAGGTCTTCTCATCACTGTTGGCGTAGCCGACCGGCGCGCCCGGGGTGCCGTAGGCACCCGGCTGCTGGTAGCCGTAGGCACCGGGCTGCTGGTACTGCTGCTGGTCGTAACCCGGCTGGTAGCCCGCGCCGGACGTCGGGGGCGTGTAACCACCGCCCGAGGTGGGCGGGGGGTAATTGGGGTCCGACGGCGAGCCGTACTCCCCCGGGGGGCGAGGTGGTTCACTCATGGGGGTCACGGTAGGGGCACCGATCAAGCGACGCCAGCGACACGGCATGACTTCTTTTCGACAAACTTTGCGCAGACCAGGGCCGGACTGCCAGATTGCGCCCAAAACGGATCATCGCCTTGGTCGCCCCGGCGACGTAGACTGGCACTCACTACGCGGGAGTGCCAGTCTTCGAGGAGGTGCCATGGCCCTTGACGAGCGGAAGCTGGAAGTGCTGCGCGCCATCGTCGAGGACTACGTCGCCACCCAGGAGCCGGTCGGCAGCAAGGCGCTGGTCGAGCGGCACAACCTGCGGGTGTCACCGGCCACGGTGCGCAACGACATGGCGGTGCTGGAGGACGAGGGATACATCCGGCAGCCGCACACGAGCGCCGGCCGGGTCCCGACCGACGCGGGCTACCGGCTGTTCGTCGACAAGCTGTCCCGGGTCAAGCCGCTCAGCCAGGCCGAGCGCCGGGCCATCGAGCGGTTCCTGATCGGGGCGGTCGACCTCGACGACGTCGTCCACCGCACGGTCCGCCTGCTCGCCCAGCTCACCCGGCAGGTCGCCGTGGTGCAGTATCCGAGCCTGTCCCGGGCCAGCGTCCGGCACTTCGAGCTGGTGCCGATCTCCACCACCCGGCTCATGGTCGTGATGATCGCCGAGACCGGCCGGGTCGAGCAGCGCCTTGTCGACCTGCCCGGCCCGATCCTGGCCGACGACGTCACCGAGCTGCGCCGCAGGATCAACGAGAAGCTGGTCGGCAAGCGGCTGGTCGACACCCCGCCGCTGGTCCTGGCCCTGGTCGAGGAGTCGGGTCCGGCCCTGCGCCCGCCGATGGCGGCCCTGTCGACGGTCCTGCTGGAGACGCTGGTGGAGCGCACCGAGGAGCGCATCGCGCTCGCCGGCACCGCCAACCTCGCCCGCGGGGGACTGCTCGACTTCCAGGGTTCGCTCCGCCCGATCCTCGAGGCGCTCGAGGAGGAGGTCATCCTGCTCAAGCTCTTCGGCGAGGTGGAGCCCAGCATGACCCGGGTCCGCATCGGCGACGAGAACGAGATCGAGGATCTGCGCGGCACGTCGATCGTCGCCACCGGCTACGGCCCGGGGTCGATCGTCGTCGGCGGGATGGGCGTGCTCGGCCCGACCCGGATGGATTACCCCGGCAACATCGCGACCGTGCGCGCCGTGGCACGCTACGTGGGCGACCTGCTGGCGCAAAGTTAGCCGGGTGACCGAGCGCGGCGGCCGTGTGGGACGTCGCCTGAAGGAAGTTGAACAGTCTCATGGACGAGTCAGGGGCATAGGACTCAGTGGCGAAGGACTATTACGGGATTCTCGGCGTCAAGCGGGACTCCACGGCGGATGAGATCAAGCGGGCCTACCGGCGGTTGGCCCGCGAGTTCCACCCGGACGTCAACCCCGACCCGGCCGCTCAGGAGAAGTTCAAAGAGATCAACGCCGCCTACGAGGTCCTGTCCGACCCGCGCAAGCGGGAGATGGTCGACCTGGGCGGCGACCCGCTGGCGCCCAGCGGCGGCGGTGGTGGCCCCGCCGGCGGCGCGTTCGTCGGCTTCCAGGACATCATGGACGCCTTCTTCGGCACCACGTCGAGCCGCGGGCCACGCCCGCGTGTGCGGCCCGGCGCCGACGCGATCCTGCGCCTCGACCTCGACCTGCACGAGACGGCCTTCGGCGTCGAGGCGCCGATCACGGTCGACACCGCGGTGGTCTGCAACACCTGCACCGGCGCCGGCACCGCGCCCGGCACCCACCCGCAGACCTGCGAGATCTGCGGCGGCCGCGGCGAGGTCCAGTCGGTCCAGCGCACCTTCCTCGGCCAGGTCGTGTCGGCCCGCCCGTGCTCGGCCTGCCAGGGCTTCGGCACGGTCATCCCGCACCCCTGCGCCACCTGCGGCGGCGACGGCCGGGTCCGCACCCGCCGCACGCTGACCGTCAAGATCCCGTCCGGCGTCGAGGACGGCATGCGCATCCGCCTCGCCCAGCAGGGCGAGGTCGGCCCCGGCGGCGGCCCGCCCGGCGACCTCTACGTCGAGATCCACGAGCGCCCGCACGACGTGTACTCGCGCAAGGACGACGACCTGCACTGCCGCGTGACGGTCCCGATGACGGCGGCCGCCCTCGGCACCCGCCTGACCATCAAGACCCTCGACGGCGAGGAGACGGTCGACGTCAAGGCCGGCACCCAGCCGACGTCCACCCTGCGCATCCGCGGCAAGGGCGTCCCGCACCTGCGCGGCACCGGCCGCGGCGACCTCTACGTCCACCTCGACGTGCGCACCCCGACCCGCCTGGAGCCGGAGCAGGAGCGCCTGCTGCGCGAGTTCGCCCGCTCCCGCGGCGAGGAGGTGGCCGAGCTGTCCAAGCAGGGCGGCTTCTTCTCGCGGATGCGGGACGCCTTCAACGGCCACGCGTGAGCCTGCCGCTGTTCCTGGTCGGCTCGCTGCCGGGCGAGGGGGCGTTCCGCCTCGACGGGCCTGAGGGCCACCACGCCGCCGACGTGCAGCGGATCACCGCGGGCGAGCGGCTGCTGCTCGGCGACGGCCGGGGCGGGCTCGCGACGGCCGTCGTCACCGGCGCCCGCAAGGGCGTGCTCGACCTCGACGTCGAGGGTGTCGAGCACGTGAGCGCCCCGGCTCCCGCGATCACCGTCGTGCAGGGGATCGCGAAGGGCGAGCGCGGCGAGCTCGCGGTCCAGCTCATGACCGAGCTCGGGGTCGACCGGATCGTGCCGTGGCAGGCGGCCCGCTCGATCGCGCGGTGGAAGGACGCCAAGCCCCTCGAGCGCTGGCGGTCGACCGTGCGGGAGGCGGTCAAGCAGTCCCGCCGGCCCTGGGTGCCCGAGGTCACCGAGCCGGTCCGGCGCCTCGACCTCGCGGGGTTCGTCCTCGTGTTGCACGAGGAGGCAGCGGTACCGCTGTCGGCCGTCGAGCTGCCGTCACGTGAGATCACGCTGGTCGTCGGCCCGGAGGGCGGCATCGCCCCGGAGGAGCTGGACACGCTGACAGCGGCCGGCGCCCGCCCCGTGCGGCTGGGCCGGGAGGTGCTGCGCACCTCGAGCGCCGGCGCGGCCGCGATCGCCGCGCTGTCGGTGCGGCTCGGCCGCTGGTGACCGCGCCGAACGTTGGCGCTTGCAACTTTTAAATTCTTCCGTACGAATGCATATCGCGGCATCCAGGGTTGTCCGCGTCAATCCCGTCTGGCAAGCTCCGTGCTTGCCCGGCGATTCACCACGGATCGGCGGCAGTGATTTCGTGTCGCTGGAGGTGGGATGGCGGGGGAGCCGGCCGTCCCGCACGGGCGTCGGTCTGTCAATTTCCTCATGCACCGGATGCGGGCGAATGAGGCGGGTGCGCCGCTGGAGTTCGAGCAGATGCTCG
Organism: Dactylosporangium sp. AC04546; assembly: GCF_022095675.1. GTDB lineage: Bacteria > Actinomycetota > Actinomycetes > Mycobacteriales > Micromonosporaceae > Dactylosporangium. The sequence goes on from NZ_JAHYSG010000036.1 coordinate 92,249, forward strand.
CCGCGCTCGTGCAGACGCTGGACCTCGGCGACGCGCGCCTGGTCCGGCCCGCGCAGGGCGACTGGGGCATCGACGTCCTGGTCGGCGACCTCGCCGGCCGGGTCACCATCTGGCAGGCGAAGTACTACCCGGACGGCGTGGACCGTGCGCGTCTGGTCAAGATCAAGGATTCGTTCAAAACCGCGCTTCGTTATGCCGCCACACACAACTATGTCATCGAGCGCTGGGTGTTGTGTGTGCCGTGCAGCCTCTATCCGGCGGTGCTTCAGGAGTGGGATCAATGGCGGTCCGCGGAACAGCGCGGGACCGGCGTCCAGATCGATCTCTGGGATGAGGCCCGGCTGCGGGAGCTGCTCATGCGGCCGGAGGCGGCGCACGTCGCCGGGTCGTTCTATCTGGACGACGAGCCGGCCCGGCCGGCCGCGGTCCGGCTCCGGGTCGTGCCGGGCGGCGGGCCGCGGGAGGGCTGGCACGGCGGCGACGAGGTGCGCCTCGACGACCGCTGCTACCTGCTGCACGATCCGGTCGAGGAGCTGACCGCGCCCGACGGCGCCTGGGTGTCCCGGGCGGCGACGGCCGGGATGACGGAGCCGGCCCCGGGCCGGGTGCGGCTGCGCCAGGTCGAGGTGGTGCGCTCCGGCGCGGCCGCGACACTGCACCGCGACGCGCTGCTGGCGCAGGCCGAGCTGCTGGCCGCCGCGGGCGGGCGCGGCGGGCTGCCGCGCCGGGTGGCCCTGCACCGGCACGCCGGCGGCGTGACGCTCGTGACGGCGCAGCCGCCGGGCCCGACCTGGACCGAGGCGTACCAGCAGCGCACACCCGACCGGCTCGGCGCGGCGGCGGCCCTGGCCGCGCTGCTCCCGGTGGGCGCCGCGCTGGCCGAGCTGCACCGCCGCGGCCACGCCCACCGGGCCCTGGACGGCGACGCCGTGATCCTCGCGGGCAAGGGCCGCGAGGGGACCCTGCGCGACGCCGGGCTCGCCGGGATGCCGGCGGCGCCCGGCGAGGGGCCGGCCCGCTACCGGGCGCCCGAGCAGCAGCTTCTCGTCCGGCGGGACGGTCCGGGGCCGCACACCGACGTGTACCGGCTGGCCGCGCTCGCGTACCACACGCTCGCCGGGCATCCGCCCACCCCGGCGCCGAACCCGCCGGTCGCGGCCACGCTCCCCGGGTTCCCGCCGGCCCTGGACGAGACGCTGCGGCGGGCCCTGGACGCCGACCCCGCCCGCCGCCCGGCCCTGCCCGGACTGATCGCGGAGCTCGGCGCCGGCCGGGCCGCGCTGTCCCGCAGCGGGGTCGCATGACGTCCGTGCCCGTCGCCGTGCGCGGCCCGATCGCCGTGATCCCCTCGCCGAAGGCGATCGCGCAGCTCGGCCAGCGGCCGGACGAGCTGCTCCAGGAGCTGCGGGACCTCTCGGCCGGCGGCGTGCTGCCGGGGCGCCTGGAGCCGCAGGATCGGCGGCTGCTGCTGTACACCCGCCGGTCCGTGGCCTCGCTGTATCTCACCAAGCGCGCGGACGCGTATCGCCTGGGCAGCGTGTCGCGCCGGTCGTTCCGGGACGAGGAGCGGCTGCTCGCCGGGGCGCTGCTGGTGCGCTGCCCGGGCGGCTGGCGGTCCTACCAGGACGTGCGCGACCTGGGCGACCCCGGCGGCGGGCTCCTGCAGCCGGCCCGCTCGGCGCACTGGCCGGAGCTGTGCCGCGCGTGGGACAGCCTCGGCGCGCTCGCCCAGGCGGTGCCGGCCGCACCGGACCGCCACACCGCGTTCCTCGACCTGCTGACCGGCGTGGTGGAGGCCGGCCGGGACATCGAGATCGGCCAGAAGAGCAACGCGCGGCCCATGCCGTACCGCAGCCACCGCGCGACCGGGGAGCAGCGCTTCTCGGGCCGGGGCGTGTACACGTTCGAGCTGACCCGCCGCGCCGACCTCCAGAAGGGCGACCTGGTCTACGTCGAGGAGCAGCCGGCGCTGCGCGGACGGGTGGAGCGCAACACCGGCCGCGAGCTGACCGTCCGGTTCGAGGGCGCGCTCGACTACCGCACCATCCCGCCCCAGGGCGCGTTCCGGCCGCTGCCGAGCACCCGGGTGTACCGCGCGCAGCTCGACGCCGTCGAGTCCGTGCGCGCCGGCAGGGTGGCGAACCCGGCAGTGCCGGCCGCCCTGATCGACCGGCGCTTCGCGGCGTACCCCCTGGACCGGGCCGCCCGGCCGCGGCGGTCGCTGGACGCCCGCCAGCTGGAGGCGTTCCACCGCGCCCTGGCCGTGCCCGACCTCCTGCTGGTGCTCGGGCCGCCGGGCACCGGCAAGACCACGACCATCGTGGAGACGGCGGTCGCCGCCGCGGCCCGAGGCGAGCGGGTGCTCATCACCTCGCACACCAACCGCGCCGTCGACAACGTCCTGGAGCACCTGCCCCCGGATCTCCGGGCGGTCCGGGTGGGCAACGAGGGTTCGATGACCTCCGCCGCGCGGGCCCTGCTGGTGGACACCCAGGTCGACGCGGTGCGCCAGGGCATCCTCGCCACGACCGAGGCCGTCGCGGAGCAGCTGTCCGGTTTCGGGCGGGACCGGGACGTGATCGACCGGTGGGCGGCCCAGCTCACGAGCCGGGTCGCCGACGCCCGCGCCGCCGAGGACCGGGCGGTCGCCACGGACGGCGCGCTGGCCGCGGCCACGCGGCGCGCGCACGAGCCGATCCGGGCCGGGCTCGACGCCGCCCGGACCGAGGCCGACCGGTGCCGGACGGTCGTGCAGCGCCTCGACCGGGACCTCGCCGCGGCCCGCGACCGCACGGCCGGCGCGCAGGCCCGGGCCGCCGCCAGGGGAGCGTTCGCGTTCGCGCACCGCTGGTGGGCCGGCCGGGCCGAACGGCGGGCCGGCGAGCTGCGGGCGGCACGGTCCGCGGCGCAGGCCGAGGCCGGCGGGGCGGACGCCCGCGCGGCGGAGCTGCTCGCCCAGGCGGCGACGCTGGTGGCCGGCGATCCCGAGGCCGCCCGGCTGACCGCCGAACGCGACCGGTTCCGCGAGGAGCGCGACGGCGCGCTCGCCGACGCCGCCCGGGCCGCCGAGGTCATCCGGGGCAGCCTGCGCCGGTTCACCGCCGTGCCGCCGGCCCCCGCCGACCTGGCCGGCCACGAGCGGTTCGCGCAGTGGGCCGGTGGCTCGATCGCCATGCTCGTGCGGCGCAGCGCGCTGCTGGCCGAGTGGCGGGCGCGGATCGCCACCGCCGACGTGCCGCTGCAGCGCGAGCTGGTCCGCTACGCCGACGTGGTGGCCGCCACCTGCATCGGCACGGCGACCAGCCTGCACCTCGCCGGCCTCGACTTCGACCTGGCCATCGTCGACGAGGCCGGGCAGATCTCCACGCCGAACCTGCTCGTCCCGCTGGTCCGGGCCCGCCGGGGCGTGCTCGTCGGCGATCACCGGCAGCTGCCACCGTTCCTCGACGACGACGTGCGGCGCTGGGCGGACGGGCTGGCCCGGACCTCGGACCTGCCGGAGCCGGTCGTCCGCCAGATCGGCGAGCTGCTGCGCCAGAGCGGTTTCGAGCGGCTGTACCCCGCGGCCGGCCGGGACAACGGCGTCATGCTCAGCGTGCAGCGGCGCATGCCACGGGTGCTGGCCGACTTCGTCTCGGCCGCCTTCTACGACGGGCTGCTGGGCACCGAACACCGCGGCGGCGCGGCCGACCCGGTGTTCCGCAGCCCGTTCGCGATGGTGGACACGGCCGACCGGCTCCCGCAGGAGCGGTACGAGGAGCGCCTGTCCGGCGGCGAGGCGTGGCAGCAGCACGGCTACCGCAACGCCGCCGAGGCGGAACTGATCGCCGAGCTGGTGCACCGCGGCGCCGGCGCCTACCCGACGTGGGCGGTGATCGTGCCGTACAAGGCGCAGGTCGCGCTGGTCGTGGACCGGCTCGGTGCCCTGCTCGGCGACGCCGGGCCGGTCGCCGACAACGTCGGGACGGTCGACTCGTTCCAGGGCGGCGAGCGGGACCTCGTGGTCTTCGGCTTCACCCGCAGCAACGACCGGGGCGAGGTGGGCTTCCTCACCGAGCTGCGCCGCCTGAACGTCGCGATCACCCGGGCCCGGCAGCAGCTGGTGCTGGTGGGCGACAGCACCACGCTCGGCGCCGCCACCGACCGCGGGTTCGCCGCGCTGATCCGCTCGCTGAACACGCACCTCGCCCGGCACGGGGACGTGCGGCGCTCCGCGGATGTGCTGTCGCTGCTGCGCGCCACGGCGGGGCAGCGCCCGTGAAGCGGCTCATCTACCCGGCCCGCAGGGCGGTCGAGCACGCCGTCACGGTCCCCGGCGTGCAGCCGCTGCGCCTGTTCCCGGTGCTCTGGCCGCTCTGGCAGGTGGAGATCAGCGCGAACGTGTACGAGGAGCCGTCGTACGAGATCGTCGACCACTTCCTGGTCCGGGCGGTCGCCGAGGCCGGGCTGGACACCGGCGCGGAGCTCGCCCGCTTCCTGGCCCTGCCGGTGTCGATGGTCCAGCGCTGCCTGGCCTACCTGGCCCTCATCGGGCACGTGCGGGTCGCGGACGACCGGGTCACGCTGACCGAGCTCGGCGCCCGCGCGCTGCGGGACGGGGTCCGCTACGAGCCCAGGGAGGCCCGGCAGCTGCAGTACTTCGAGCAGTTCACCGGCCGGCCGCTGACCCGGGCCCACCACGACGGCGCGGTCACCGTCCTGCCGGCGCCCGAGGTCGCCGACGACCAGGTCACCGACGGCAGCCGCTTCCTGCCGCTGTTCTCCACGGCCCAGTTCCGGCCGGAGCTCGTCACCGCGCTCGCCGCGCGCCCCGACCGGGCCGCGTTCAACGTGCCGAGCCAGCTGCACGACCTGCGGTTCGAGGGGCAGCGGGACGGCTACCTCGCCGTCTACCTGATCGAGACGGCCGGTCACGGGCTGCTCGCCTACACCGCCGCCGCCGAGGACCGCGACACCCTTCTCGAGCGGGTCTGCGCGGAGGCGGCGGGCGTCGGCGACCTCATCGAGGCGGAGGGCCTCGGCGACCCGCGGCGCATCTGGACCGACTGGCTGCGCGACCGGGGCGGGGAACCCGGCCTGCTGCGCCGCCTGCCGAGCGGGGTGTGGCGGGCGACCTTCGCCGCCGCCGCGTTCGGCGACCAGCCGAAGCTGCCGGTGTCCCGCGCCGGCACGTTCCAGCTGCGGCACCACCACTTCCTCCAGCTCTGGTGCGACGACGCGCGCCTGCGGCGCCAGGCGCTGCTCGAGCGCGCCCTCGGCGTCGTGCGGCTGCCGGACGTCGAGACCGTGGACCACCTCGACCGCCGGGTCCAGCAGCTGGCGCACCTGCTGGAGGTGGCGCCGGTGACCGTGGAGGAGCTCCGTGCGCACGCCGTCCGGACCGGGGCGGCCGACCGCCTGCCCCTGCTGGACGCGTTGACCGTTCAACCGTGACTCGTCATGCCTGAAAGGACGTCGTGTACTCCGCCGAGATCAACCGGAACCAGCCGGCCTGCCTGCTGCTGCTCATCGACCAGTCCACTTCGATGTCGTCGGCCTGGGCCGACACGGGCACGACGAAGGCCGGCCAGCTCGCGCTCGCGGTCAACCGCATCCTGGGCAACGCCGTGATGCTGTGCACCAAGGGCGACAACCGTGTCTTCGACTACTTCGAGGTGGGCATCCTCGGCTACGGCGAGGGGGTCCGGCCCATCCTCCACGGTGCCCGTCCCGGCCACGAGGTGCTGCCGATCAGCGAGCTGGCGTTCAACCCCATGCGGCTCGACCAGGTGAGACGCAAGGTGCCCGACGGCGGGGGCGGCGTGGTCGAGATCCAGACCACCCTGCCGGTGTGGGTCGACGCCGTCGCCGACGGCTGGACGCCGATGGTCGCCGCCATGCAAGAGGCCGAGCGCCTGATGGCGGACTGGTGCGCCGGCCACCGGCGGAGCTTCCCGCCCATCGTGATGAACATCACGGACGGTGAGAGCACCGACGGCGACCCGCGGGATGCCGCCGCGCGGCTGCGGTCCACGGGGACCGGCGACGGCGGCACCCTGCTGTTCAACATCCACCTGGCGAGCGGCGCCGGCAACGCGGCGACGTTCCCGGACTCGGCCACCGGCCTGCCGGACCACTACGCGTCCCTGCTGTTCGACATGTCCAGCCCGCTGCCGCCGCCGATGTCCGCCGCCGCCGAGCACCTCGGGTACCAGGTCCAGCCCGGCTCCCGCGGCTTCCTGTACAACGCCGAGGCGTACCGGATGATCGAGTTCCTCGACATCGGCACCCGCGCGGCCACGCCCACCGGCCTGCTGGAGCTCACCGCCGGGCCGGAGTCGATGCGGTGACCGAGGTGGCGGCGGTGATCCGGACCGTGCCCAAGCTCGGCCGCGGGCCGGCCGAGAACGAGGACAGCGCCACGATGGACGCCGCGCTCGGCCGGTTCGCCGTCGCCGACGGGGCGTCCACCTCGGCCCGCCCGGAGGTCTGGAGCCGGCTGCTGGTGTCGGCGTGCGTGGAGGAGGACGCCGACCCGCTGGAGCCGCGGACGCTCGCCCACCTGCGCGAGCGCTGGCTGGCGGCGGTCGCCGACCCGGCGCTGCCGTGGTTCGCCCAGGCCAAGCTGGAACAGGGCGCCGACGCCGCCTTCGTCAGCCTGCGGCTCGATCCGGTCGCCGCCACCTACCAGGCCACCGGCGTCGGTGACTCGTGCCTGTTCCACCTGCGGGCCGACCGCATCGTGCGGGTCGGGCCGGTCGAGCGGGCCGGCGGGTTCAACCGCTTCCCGCTGCTGCTCAGCAGCCGGGCGGCCGCGGCCGCACCGGGCGGGACGGCGCTCGCCGGGAGCTACCGGCCGGGTGACGTCTTCGCGCTGGCGACCGACGCGATGGCGCACTTCCTGCTCGGCGTGCACGAGCGCATCGGCCGGCTGCCGTCGCTCGCGGCGCTGGTCCGCAGCCCGGAGACGTTCGCCCGGCAGACCGCGCGGTACCGCTGGCGGGGCCGGATCGCCAACGACGACACGACGCTGTGCGTGGTGACCACCAGGTGAGGCTGCCGCAGCCGTTCGACTACAAGATGGCCCTGCAGGCCCCGACGGTGTCCTTCCTCGACGAGGAGCTGCGCCGCTGTGACCCGCGGCGCGACCCGCTGGGCATGCCGGCCAGCGTCGCCGGCGGGTTCGCCGTCACCTTCGACGTGGCCGTCGAGCGGCACCGGTACGCCGTGCGCTGCTTCTACCGGCAGGGCAACCACCTCCAGCAGCGGTACGCGGCGGTGGCGAAGTTCGTCCGGGACAGCCGCCTGCCGTTCCTCGTCGAGGTGGACTACCTGGACGCCGGCATCCGGGTCGGCACGGACGTGTACCCCGTCGTGCGGATGCCGTGGGTCGACGGCGCGCGGCTCGACGACTGGATCGACGACCACCTGGACGATCCGCACGCCCTGAACCGGGTCCGCCGCAACATCGCCGACGCGGTCGCCGGACTGCGCGGGCACGACGCCGCCCACGGCGACCTCCAGCACGGCAACATCCTGGTGCGGCCCGACGGGGCCGTCCGGCTGGTCGACTACGACGGCATGTACCTGCCCGCGCTGCGCGGCTACGGCGCGGCCGAGCAGGGGCACCGCAACTATCAGCACCCCGAGCGGAGGACACAGTTCGACGCGACGCTCGACCTGTTCGCGGCCCACGTGATCGACCTCTCGCTGGCCGGGCTCATCCACGAGCCGGGGCTCTGGCGGGAGCTCAACAAGAACAACGGCGAGGGCCTGCTGTTCTCGGCCGGCGACTTCGCCGACCCGGGCTCGTCCCCGGCCTTCGCCCGGCTGGCCGCGATACCGCCGCTCGCGGAGCCCGCGCGGCGGCTGCACCGGGCGTGCGAGGCCGGGTTCGACGGGATCGCCGCGGCCCTGGCCGGCGAGCCGGTCAGCGGCTCTGCACGCGGCCGGTCCAGCGCCCGGCCCGGTGGCCCGCAGCCGCTCGTCCTGCAGGCGACCGACCGGGCCGGCCTGCTGGCGCACCAGGGCGACGAGGCGACCGTCGTCGGCCGGGTCCTGCGCACGAAGACCATCCAGCGCACCGGGACCATCACGTTCCTGAACTTCGGCGACTTCCGGCGGGGCGCCTTCACCGTCGTCGCCTGGGAACGGGGGCACCGCGACCTGGTGCGGGCGTTCGGTTCGCCCGAGGACCTCGACGGGAAGTGGGTGTCCGTCACCGGGCTGCTGTCGATCTTCGAGAAGGGCGGGGTGCGGACGCCGCAGATCGAGCTGCCCAACGCCCGCGCCGTCCGCGTGCTCACCGGGGCGCAGGCGACCGCGCTGCTCGCCTCTGCCGCGACGGCCCCAGGGGCGGCCACCGGGGCATCCGCGAGGGCGGCGTCGACGGCCGCGGGTGGCCCGGTCGCCGGCCTCGACGACCAGCTCAGCCAGCTCTACACATCAACCGGGTTCACCAGCCGGCTCGGCGGGGCCACGGGTGCCACAGCGGCGACCCCGCCGGCGGCCGGCCCGGCGAGCCCGCCGCCGCGGCAATCGACGCCGCCACCACGCCGGCCCACACCACCGCCGCGCCAGCCGAGCACCGGCCGGACGCCGCCGGGCCGGCCGTTCTCGCCACCTCCCGGCCCGTCCTCAGCGCCGCCCCACTCCGGCCCGCCGTACTCGGGGCCGCCCTACGGCGGGCCGTCGCGGCCGACCGGCCCGCCCTGGCCGGGCCGCACACCCGCGCCCCACCAGCGGCCGGACGACTTCGACGGCATCGGCCTGATCGCGGTCGCCGCGGCCCTCTTCCTGGGCCCGGCCGGCCTGATGGTGAGCGTGTACGCCATGTCGCGGGAGCGTCTCCGGCACCCCGTCGACCGGGTGGCCGGGGTGGTCGCGATCCCGATCTCGATCCTCTGGATGCTGTACTGCTGCTGCGTCGGGTTCAACAACTTCGCGCAGGGATTGCTGGCCGGCGGCTGACGGTCAGCGGAAGTAGCTGGCGCCGTTCAGATCCAGCACCGAGCCCGACGACCACTCCGACGACGCCAGGAACAGCACCGCCGCGGCGACCTCCTCGGGCCGCGCGACCCGGTTGAACGGGCTCTGCGCACGGATCGCGTCGCCGTCGCCCTGGTCCATGATCGCCTGGCCCACGTCGGTGGCGACGAAGCCGGGGGCGACGGCGTTGACGGCGATGCCGCTCGGGCCGAGGGCCAGCGCGAGCGACTGGGTCATCGAGTTGAGCCCGGCCTTCGCCGCGCCGTAGGCGGGGTAGCGGGGCTCGCCACGGAACGCGCCGCGCGACGACACGTTGACGATCCGCCCGCCCGGGCCCAGGTGGCGCGCCGCGCAGAAGCAGACGTTGGCCGGGCCGAGCAGGTTGACGGCGAGCGTCTCCTGCCAGGCCGCCTGCCACTCGTCGTAGCCCTGCTCCAGGATCGGGTGCTCGATCGCCGTCGCCGCGTTGTTCACGACCACGTCCAGGCCGCCGAGGGCCGCCGCGGCGGCGTCGACGAACGCGCGCACCGATGCCGGGTCGCCGAGGTCGCCCGACACGATCGCGTGGCCCTCGCCGGGCAGGGCGGCGAGGTCGAGGCCGGGGGAGTTGCGGTGGTGCAGGGCGACGCGGTCGCCGTTCGCGGCGAAGGCGTGGGCGATCGCGGCGCCGATGCCCCGGGACGCGCCCGTGACCAGGACTCTACGTGCAGACATGCGGCCTAGTATGCCTAGGTGACGAATGACTGCCTGTTCTGCCGCATCGTCGCGGGGGAGATCCCGGCGACCGTGGTCCACGAGACCGACGAGACGCTCGCGTTCCGTGACATCGGGCCCAAGGCGCCTGTCCACGTGCTCGTGATCCCCAAGGAGCACTTCACCGACGTCGCCGCGCTCGCCGTCGCCGACCCGGGCCTCGCCGGGAAGGTGCTGGCCGCCTGCGCCGCGGTCGCCGCGGCGGAGGGGCTCACCGAGGACGGGTACCGGGTGATCTTCAACGCCGGTCCGCACAGCGGCCAGGAGGTCTTCCACGTCCACGCGCACGTCCTCGGCGGCAGGCCACTGGGCCCGATGGTCTCGGCATGAGGCCGGTCCAGCGGTACGAGCGCATCGTCCGGCGCGTGCAGGCGGAGGCCCGGGTGCCGGCGCTCAGCGTCGCGGTCCACCGGGCCGACCGGCCACTGTGGACCTTCCAGATCGGGGCCGACGCCGGCACGCAGCTGCGCATCGGGTCGGTCACCAAGACGTTCACGGCGGTGCTCGTCATGCAGTGCCGCGACGACGGGCTGCTCGACCTCGACGACCAGATCGCCCGTCACCTGCCGGTCAAGGCGCACGGCGAGCTGACGATCGGCCGGATGCTCTCGCACCTGTCGGGCCTGCAGCGGGAGCCGTTCGGCGACGTGTGGGACACCATGGCCGCGCCCGACGTCGAGGGGCTGCTGGCCCAGCTCGACCGGGCCGAGCAGGTGCTCCGGCCGGGCCTGCGGTTCCACTACTCCAACCTCGCCATCGCGCTGCTCGGGCACCTCGTCGGCCGGCTGCGCGGCGGCACCTGGGAGGAGGTGCTGCGGGACCGGATCCTGGAGCCGCTCGGCCTGCACGACACCGCGTCGGTCCCCGCGCGGCCGGCGACCGGGTACATGGTCGACGCCTGGTCCGACTACGCGCACCCCGAGCGGCCCGACGACTTCGGCGCGGTCGGCCCGGCGGCGCAGCTGTGGAGCACGGCGGCCGACCTGGCCCGCTGGGCGGCGTTCCTGGCCGACCCGCGGGAGATGGACCCCAACGGCGCCGTCCTGGCCGCGCCGACCGTCGAGGAGATGCGCGCGCCGAAGGTGGTCACCGAGGACGTGCTCTGGGCGCGGGGCTTCGGGCTCGGGCTGATCCTGCACCCGCAGGCCGGACCCGAGCGCATCGTGCACGTCGGCCACGACGGTGCCATGCCGGGCTTCCTGGCCGGGGCCTACGGTCGCGTCGGCGGCAGCGGTACCCCGGGCGCCCTCGCCGTCGCCGCCCTGGGCTCGTCGGGGACCGCGGGCGAGATCCTCGAGCTGCCGCACGAGCTGCTCGCCGCCGTCGTGGAGGAGGAGCCGGCCGAGATCGCGCCGTGGGTGCCCGGCGAGCCGGCGCCCCCGCAGTACCGCTCGATGCTCGGCCGCTGGTGGAGCGAGGGCTTCGGGTACGTCTTCAGCTGGCGCGACGGCGGCCTGCAGGCCCGCCGCGCCGACCAACCGGCGGCCCTCCCGCCGGCCCGGTTCGCGCCGGTCGAGGGGGAGCCCGACGTGCTGCGGACGGTGTCCGGGCGCGAGGCCGGCGAGCTGCTGCGCCTGACCCGCGACGAGGAGGGCCGCGTGGTGCGGATGCACTGGGCCACGTACCGCGTGACCCGCGCCCAGGAGGCCTTCGACGGCCACGCCTTCTAACTTGATCTTTAACCTTGGGTCGGTCGGCATCGGCCCCGGCTGATCGAGGGTGCAGCCCTTGATTGAT
>NZ_JAHYSG010000037.1 GCF_022095675.1 Dactylosporangium sp. AC04546
AGCAGCGGCAGGGGCGGGCGGGGCCGTCGAAGGCGCCGCAACGACCGCGACCTCGGCCTCGATGACGACCGGCTCCGCCACGACCTTTTCCACCACCACAGGGGCGGCAGCGGCGGGAGCGGCGGCGCAGGCGGGGGCGGAGTCGTCGGTGATGCAGGCGTTGACGGCCGCGATGACCCCGGAGTCGTCGCCCTCGGCCTCCTGGCCGCGCTCCTCGATCTCCGAGAGCAGCCCGCGGACCGTGTCCACCATGCGCAGCAGCGCGTCGGTGGTGGCCGGCGTCATGCCCTGAGCACCGTCGCGCAGCCGCGACAGCAGCGACTCGCCGACGTGCGTGACCTTCTCCAGGCGGTTGAAGGCGAGGAAGCCCGACGTGCCCTTGATGGTGTGGATGGTCCGGAAGATCGAGGACAACAGCTCGCGGGAGCCCGGCTGGGCCTCCAGTGCGACCAGGTCCCGGTCCAGCTGGTCCAGGTTCTCGTGCGACTCCACGAGGAACTCCTGAACAATGTCACCCAACTCGCTCACGGCCAGGCGCTCCTTTCGACCCCAGCGGGGACACACGCACACATCGGGACGAACCCACCGGGACAATCGGCACCAACGAGGTGCGGTGAAGGAGATTCGTTGCGATTTGGCGAGCACGCGGGCGGTCCGGCCTGAGCCGGAGACTCGGCGCCCGCGCCACACGCGAGCACCGACGTGCTGAACCGCCATGCACGCCGTCGCGCAACCGGGCTGCACCGGCGGTACGGCTTGATGAGATGGTGCGGATCTGGCTCTGGTTTCTGACGTGCGCCCTCGCGGTGTCCGCCGTCGCCGCGGTGCTCTCCCCCGACGGCCTCGGCGGCTTCTGGCTGGCGGTGCAGTCGCTGTGCCTGGCCGCCGCCGTGGCCGGCCTGCGCCGGCACCGTCCCGGGCCGGCCGCGGCCTGGTGGCTGCTGCTGTCCGCGGTCGCGGTGTCGGCCGCGACGAGCCTGCTGCGGACGCTGGTCCCGGACGCGCCCGTGGGCGTCCAGGTCGGCTACCTGCTGTGCTACCCGCTCACCGCCGGCGGCCTGTGGCTCATCGCGCGCCGGGTGCGGCCGTGGTCGACGACCCGGCTCCTCGACGCGGCCATCGTGGCGATCGGCGGCGCGCAGGTGACGTGGGCGCTGCTGGTGTACCCGCTGCTGCACCACGCCGGCCTGGGCCCGGGGACGACGGTGGGCATCGTCGTCCTCGCCGCCTGCGAGCTGCTCGTGGTCGCGCTGGTGCTGCGCCTCGCCTTCGCCGTCCGCCCGGGCCGGGCCGCCGTGCTCCTCTTCGGGTCCACGGCGGCGATGGTGCTCAGCGACACGACGTTCGTGGTGACGTACACGCTGGGCAGCAACGCGATCGCCGACTCCGTCACGTCGCTGGGCTGGCTCGCGTGGAGCGCCCTGCTCGCCGCCGCCCTGCTGCAGCCGGACGTCCGGCGCGTCGCCGAGCCGGTCCGCCCGGCCGGTCCCGGCGACGACGGGGCGACGCCGATCGCCGGGTTCATCGCCCTGGCGCTGCTCGGCCCGGTGGTGCTCGTCGCCGACCTGGTCCTGCGGCCCGGCAACTCCTGGCAGCACGCGCTCGTCCCGGCCGTGCTCACCGCCGGGCTCATGGTCGCGATGGTGCTGCGCCTGGGCCGGGCCCTGCAGGACCGCGTGCGCCTCCAGCGCGAGCTCGCCTTCCGCGCCCAGCACGACGTGCTGACCGGCCTGGCCAACCGCGAGCTGTTCCGCAGCAGCTTCCAGGACGGCGTCGATGCCGGCGGCGAGGTCGGGCTGCTGCTCGTCGACCTCGACGGCTTCAAGGACGTCAACGACACGCTCGGCCACCCGGCCGGCGACGAGCTGCTGCTGGAGGCGACCGCCCGGCTGCGGCGGGTGGCGGGCGCGCACCTGCTGGCCCGGCTCGGCGGCGACGAGTTCGCGGTCATCTGCCCGCCCGCGGCGCTCGACACCGTGTCCGCGGGCTGCGTGCGGGAGCTCGCCCGCCCGTACGACGTCGCCGGCCGCGAGCTGCGGCTGACGGCGAGCATCGGGATGTACGCCGGAAACCCCGCGTCGACCGGCGAGGCGCTGCAGTGCGCGGACATCGCGCTCTACGCGGCGAAGGAGGCGGGCCGCAACCGCGCGGTGCGCTACCACCAGACCCTCCGCGACTCCCACCAGGCCCACACCGCCCTCGCCGAGCAGCTGCGCGCGGCGGTCGCCTCCGGTACCGGCTTCGCGGTGCACTACCAGCCGGTGGTCGACGTCCACAGCGGCCGGGTCACCGCCGTCGAGGCGCTGCTGCGCTTCCGCGCCCCGGACGGCACCCCGGTCTCCCCCGCGGTCTTCGTGCCGGTCGCTGAGGAGATCGGGCTCATCGGCCGGATCGGCTCGTGGGTCCTGGAGCAGGCCTGCACCGACGCCCGCGCCTGGCACGCCTCGCACGGCATCTCGGTGACGGTGAACGTCTCCGGCCGCCAGCTGAGCAACCCGCGGTTCGCCGACGAGGTCCTCGCCGCCCTGCAGCGCACCGGCCTGCCGGGCACCGCCCTGGTCCTGGAGATCACCGAGACGGTCCTGGTCACGGCCTCCCTGGAGGAGACGGCGGAGGTGAGCCGCCGGCTGGCCCGCCTGCGCGCCTTCGGCGTGCGGATCGCGATCGACGACTTCGGGACCGGCTACTCGTCGCTGGCCTACCTGCGGACGCTCCCGATCGACGTGCTGAAGATCGACCGCGCGTTCGTCTCCCGGATCGAGGAGCGCCAGGACAAGGCCCTGTTCCGGGCGGTCGTGGAGCTGGCCCGCAGCATGTACCTCCAGCCCGTCGCGGAGGGCGTCGAGACCACGGGTCAGGCGTCGGTGCTGCGCGAGCTGGACTGCGGGCTCGCCCAGGGCTTCCTGTTCGCCCGTCCGATGCCCGCGGACGCCCTGTCGGCGGCGCTCACGGCCCCGGCGCCCGTGTCGCCCTGAGGGGTCAGGTGCGGCCCTCGCGCTCCTGGGCCACCTCGAGGGTCGACGAGTGCGGGACCCAGTCGGCGAGGCGGACCGGGTAGCCCAGGCCGCGCAGCTTCTCGATCACCTCCGGGTCGTCGTCCACGACGATCTCGATCGGCGACTCGCGGGCCAGGCGGGCGACCTGCCCGGCCTTGAAGTCGCGGGACGGGCGGCGGTCGTTCGCCGGGCGCATGAACAGCAGCTCGGCGGGCAGGTCGTGGCGGCGCAGCCAGTCGGTCGTCACCGTGCGCAGGTGCTCGGGGCGGCCGGTCAGCCAGACCAGGACGTGGGCCGCCGCGTACTCGCGGGCCAGCGCCACCCCCACCGCCAGGGCGGGGTCGCGTCCGGCGGCGGCGAAGAAGCGCGACCACTGCTTCGGGCGGCGGTCGAGGTGGTGCAGCCGGTGCCGGACGTCGGCCACCACGCCGTCGACGTCGAAGACCGCGATCGAGGAGTCCACCAGCACATCTTTCCCCACGAGAACCCCGCGGCGCATCGGTCACGCACGATCGTGCCAGCCGGGGCATCACCCGGTTCGGGTTACGCGAAAGTGGCGTTTCCGCAGGTCAGCGAGGGGTAGGCTTCGCCCCGACGCGGCGTGTCGCGGCAGAGCGACGACGGGGACGGACGGGTGAGACCACCGGCCCCACCGCGCGAGTGAAGGGGGTGTCCGCTTGATGCGGATCGATGGCCTGCGGGCCGCACAGGTGACGAAGGATCACGGCCATGTGGCCGCCTGAACACGAGCGCTTCGCGGACCGGACGGCCGCGGGACGCACGCTCGGCACCGCGGTCGCGGCTCACTTGCGGCAGCTCTCGATGGCCGGAAGGCGCCCGACCGGCGAACAGCCGCCGATGGTGCTCGCACTGCCCCGCGGCGGCGTGCCCGTCGGCGTGGCGGTGGCGGAAGCCATCGGCGCCGACTTCGACCTGGTGATCTCGCGCAAGATCGGCCTGCCCTGGCAGGCAGATCACGGAGTCGGCGCGATCGCGGAGAACGGGCCGCCGGTCTTCGACCGCAGCGCGCTCGCCGCGGTGGGGCTCAACGCCAGCGATCTCGGTCCCGCGGTACAGCGGGAGCGGGTGGAACTGCGAAGGCGCCAGGAGCGCTATCGCGGGTCGCGACCGGCACCCGACGTGGCCGGCCGGATGGTGGTGGTCGTCGACGACGGCCTCGCCACCGGGGTGACCGCGCGGGCGGCGGTCCGGGCCCTCCAGGCGGGCAAGCCCGCCCACCTGGTGTTCGCCGCGCCGGTGTGCGCGGCGGAGTCGGTCGACCTGCTCGCCACCGACGTCGACGCGGTGATCGACATGCACAGTCCGCGCGAGTTCCACGCGCTCGGGCTCTACTACCGGAATTTCACCCAGCTCACCGACGCCCACGTGGCCGAGCTGTGCATGCGGGCCTGGGGCGCGACGAAGGTGCCGGCCCCAGTCTGAGGACTGATGTCGCGGATACCAATTCGGCCAAGAGCCGCAGGCCGCGACCCAGGGAAGAATTCAACTGCCCGCCCGTGGTGTTTATAACGCCGCGGGCGGGTAGAGCATCACCCCATGAGGGCGGGAGGCCTGCGGGCCAGCATCGAGCGTCGGGGTGACGCGACCGTCGTGCGCCTCGGCGGGGTGCTCGACGTCGACAGCTGCCCGTCGCTGCGGTCCGCCGTGATCGGATGCCTGGCGACGGAGCCGTCGGTGATCGTGCTGGACGTCGCCGACCTGCGTCACCAGGACGACGTGGCCCTGACGGTCCTGCCGGCCCTCGCCCAGCACGCCGCCGCCTGGCCCGGCAGCGCCGTCACCCTGGCGGCCGCTCCCCCGCCGCTGGTCTCGGCGCTGGACCGGATGGCCGTCATGCGGCTCGTGCCGCTCTTCCCCACCACCGACGCGGCCCTCGCGCACCGCCCCGACAGCGCCGGCCCCCGCCGCCTCCAGGCGATCCTCCAGCCGATGGTCGACGCCACCGCGGCCGCCCGGCACCTCGTCGACCGCGCGTGCCACCTCTGGGACGTCCAGCACGTCAAGGACCTCGCCGAGCTCGTCGTCACCGAGCTGGTCAGCAACGTGGTGCGCCACGCCCGGACCGAGATGGAGGTCTGCGTGGCGCTGCGCCGGCGGCTGCTGCACGTCGCGGTGCGCGACCACAGCGCCGAGCCGCCGCGGCCCGGCGCGACCAATGACTCACTGCGCGAGGACGGTCGCGGCCTGTTGGTCATCGGCGCTTTGACAGCTGGATGGGGATATACACCTGTGCCCGACGGCAAAGTCGTCTGGGCCACCATTCGAATCTGAGGAAAAAGGTCACCCGCCAGCTCACCCCTTCGCATGGAAATCGGCGACTTCGCCGTGCGTACAGTGATGCGGAAAGCCAATCCGCCCACGTCCGTGACCGCACGCTCAACCGCGAATCGCTTGCCCCGCAATGCGATGGGATAGGGGGGAGTCTCCACCATGGAGACAATGCCCATAGAAGAAGTCCGAAGTGATTCGGTACTTTCACTGGAGACCTGGCGCAATGGCGACGACGAAGTCCTGCGACCGTCGGGAATCCTCGACTACGCGGCCAGCCTCGATCTGCGCGTGGCCCTGTTCGAGCGTCTCGACGCCGGACACAAACAACTGACCGTCGACCTTTCCCGGCTGCGCCTGCTCGACTGCGCCGCCGCCGACACCTTGCTGCGGGCCCAGCTGGAGGCCCAGGAACGCGGCGGCGCGCTGCGCGCCCCCGGCGCCAGTGAGCTGGTCCTCGACGTCCTGGAGATCATCGGGGCGGCGAAGCAGCTCAGGGCGTACGACGACCCGCCGCCCGGCTCACCGCCGGCCGCGGAGTCCGATGCGGACGAGGCGGGGGACGGTCCGCCGAGCCAGTGGACGACCGTCAACGAGCTGCTGCGTCAGGCGGCCGCCATGGACCGCAGCGACCCCCGGCGGGGTGCGCTGCGGGAGCGGGCGATCGAGCACAGCCTGCCGCTCGCCGACCGGCTGGCCCGCCGCTTCCACGGCATGGGCGAGTCACCGGCCGACCTGAGCCAGGTCGCCGCCCTCGGGCTGATGAAGGCGATCGACGGCTTCGACCCCGACTACGGCACCGACTTCGGCGGCTACGCGACGCCGACGATCGTCGGGGAGCTCAAGCGGTACTTCCGGGACAAGGGCTGGGGCGTCCACGTCCCGCGCCGCCTCCAGGAGCTGCGGATCGAGATCAACCGGGTCCGCGACACGCTCGGCCAGCGGCTGGGCCGGTCGCCGACCCCCAGGGACGTCGCCGAGCACCTCGGCGTCGACGAGGAGCAGATCCTGGAGGCGCTGGTCGCCTCGTCGGCGTACCGGCCGGTGTCGCTCTTCGCGCCGCTCGGCGGGGACGACGACGCGGGCACGCTCGCCGACGTGCTCGGCGACGACGACCGGGACATCGACGGGGTGGAATTCCGGCAGGCGATCAAGCCGCTGATCGCCCGGCTGCCGGAGCGCGAGCGGCGGATCCTGTCGCTGCGCTTCTACGGCAACCGCACCCAGGCCCAGATCGCGGCCGACCTCGGCATCTCCCAGATGCACGTGTCGCGGCTGCTCAGCCGGACCCTCGAGGGACTGCGGAGGGCGCTGCTGGACGGCTAGAGGCTGGCGGTTGGGATCTTCGGTCGTGGGGTAGAAGGCTCCCCGGTGCGGGCGCCGACGCCGTCGTGTGTCTGCGCCCGCCCGACCGAAGGGGGAGATGTGACTGACCTCCACACCGTGGAGATCGCCGCCGTGCTGCGCCAGCTCACCGCCCGCCTCATCGCCAGCGACGACCTGGACGAGGCCCTGGAGGACCTGGTGGAGACCGCCGCGGACCTCGTCGACGGGGCCTCGTGGTGCGCGGTGACCCTGGTGCGGGCCGGCGGCCCGTCGACCGCGGCGGCATCGTCCGGGCTGCCGGAGGCGCTCCTCGACAGCCAGTACGACAGCGGCACCGGGCCCTCGATGGAGGCCATCCGCTCCAGGGATCTCATCCTGAGCGACGACCTGGCCGTCGACACCCGGTGGCCGCGGTGGCGCGAGCGGGCCCTCGATGCGGGCGTCCGCGGGGTGCTCACCGTGCCGGTCGACATCGACGAGCAGGTGATCGGGGCGCTGACGGTCTACTCGGCCGCGGCGGGCTCGTTCACCACGGACGTCGGCCTGACCGCGATGCTGGTCGCCGAGCACGCCGGGCTGCTGCTGTCGGCCGTCCTCGACCGGGGCCGCCAGGCCGGGCTGCACGCGCAGCTGGAGGAGGCGCTCGCCGACGGGGAGACGGTGAACCGGGCGGTCGGGATCATGATGGTCCAGCGCGCCTGCTCGGCCGACTCGGCGCTGGAGGTGCTGCGCAGCACGGCGGGGCGGCTCCAGCTGCCGCTCACGACGGTGGCGCAGCGCCTGGTCGAGACCGTTGAGCGCCGCGCCACCGTGTGATCAGCGGGGTGGTCAGACCGTGAGGGTCCAGCTGTCGAGGTACCCGGCGCCGCCCTTGACCGTGTCACGCACCCGCAGCTTCCAGGTGCCGTTCTTGTTCTTGGACGACATGTTCACGGTGTAGACGGCGTTGAGGTTGGCCGCCTTGTCGCGCTTGTTGGCCGCCTTGAGGCGCTTGACGGAGCCGCCGGGCGCGATGAGCTCGACGACCAGGTCGCCGCGCTTCGCGGTCACCACGTGCACCTCGACCCGGGTCGCGCGGGCCGCCCGGCCGGCGCAGCCGGTGACGGCGACGGCGCTCGTGCCCTGGCCGCGGTCGCGCACGGTGACGTTGGTGCCGTTGGTCTTGAGGTTGCACGGGACGTACACCGGGGCGGCCGGGGCGGCCGGGGCGGTCTCGGGGACCGGCGTGCCGACGGTGACGAGCAGGCGGTTCGGCGAGGCGGCGCCGGCGTTGGTGACGAGGCCGGTGACGCCGTTGCCGATGACCGCGTCCCGCACGACGGCGGGGCTCGCCGATGGGTAGGTCGCCAGGTACAGCGCGGCGACACCGGCGACGTGCGGGCTGGCCATCGAGGTGCCGCTCATGACGGCGGTGGCCGAGTCGGAGGCCTTGCCGGCGCTGGTGATCGCGACGCCGGGGGCGAAGATGTCCAGGCAGGAGCCGTAGTTGGAGAACGACGCCCGGGTGTCCGTGGCGTCGGTCGCGCCGACCGTGATGGCTTCGGCGGTACGAGCGGGAGACACCGTGCAGGCGTCGACGTTGCTGTTGCCGGCGGCCACCACGTAGGTCACCCCGGAGGCGATGGAGCTGCGCACGGCCTGGTCGAGCAGGACGCTGGCGCCGCCGCCGAGGCTCATGTTGACCACGGCCGGCTTCTGCGCGTTGGCGGTCACCCAGTCGATGCCCGCGATGATGCCGTCGTAGCTGCCGGAGCCCGCGCAGTCGAGCACCCGCACGGCGACGAGCTGCGCCTGCTTGGCGACGCCGTACGTGCTCCCGCCGATGGTGCCGGCGACGTGGGTGCCGTGGCCGTGGCAGTCGCTCGCGTCGGTGTCGTTGTCGACGAAGTCGTAGCCGGACCGGGCCCGCCCGCCGAACTCGCTGTGGGTGGTGCGGATGCCGGTGTCGAGCACGTAGGCGGTGACGTTGGCGGCCACCGTGGAGTAGGTGTAGGTGCCGCTCAGCGGCCGGGTGGCCTGGTCGATCCGGTCGAGGCCCCACGGCGCCGAGTACTGGGTGTCGGCCAGCCGCACGGTCTTGTCCTGCTGGACGTACTCGACGAGCGGGCTCGCGGCGAGCCGCTTGGCCTGCCGCTCGGTCAGCTGCGCGGAGAATCCGCTGAGCGACCTGCTGAACGCGCGCCGCACCTTGCCGCCGAACCTGGTGGCGAGCTTGCTGGCGGTCGCGGCGGTGGCGGTGGGGTCGACGCCGTCCTTGAAGACGACGATGTACCGGTCCCGGATCGCCCCCTGCTCCCCGGCTCCGAGCACGGTCCCTTCGGCCGGTGCGGCGACGGCGGGCGCGCCGAGCCCGGCGACTCCCCCGGCGACTCCCCCGGCAACGAGGGCGGCGACGAGCGCTGCACGGACGGAAACACGCATGCGGCAGACCCCTTCAGCTCCGACGACTGTGGAGCCTCAAGCGTCGGGTCGCTCGGGTGCGCGCCGCGTGCCCGTCGCGTTGCCGGGCGGTTGCCGCGGTTCGTGGGCTAGTTGGACAGGCAGCTGATGGTGGCCAGCAGGTTGTTCAGCGGGCGGCCGCTGGTCAGGCCGGTGTCGGCGAGCGACAGCCCGTGGACCGACGTCGCGTGGGGCGCGTTCGCGCTGTAGAACACCACCGGGAGGCCCGCCGTGGCCCGGTTGGCCCGCAGGAGGTCGAGCAGCTCGGTCCCGTCCTGGCGGGGCAGGTGCAGGTCGAGCACGGCCACGTCGAACTGCGGGTGCTCGGCGGCCATCGACAGGGCTTCCCGCGGGCTCGCCGCGGTGATCACGTGGTGGCCGCCGATCTGGAGACGGATCGCCGTGGTCTCCCGGATCGCCGCGTCGTCGTCGATGAGCAGGACTCGCGCCATGACAGCATGGTTCCCTTCCCGATGGGGCCGCAACCTCCCCATCGGTCGGAATCGGCCGGAACCAGCGGGAACCTGAGGGCTACTGCCGCGGGCGACGCCGGCGCATGACGATGATGACCACCACGACCGCGGCGATCACGACCACCGCGCAGCAGCAGGCGCCGATGAGGCCGCCGCTGGTGCGTGGGCGTCGCTTGGCGACCTCGCCGCCGAGCTCCAGCGTGGAGGCGTCGACGACGGTGGCGAGATAGGCGTGCAACCAGGCGAAGACTGCGCTCATCCCGCCACCGTAGCCGGTCGTGTCACGCCCGCAGCCAGGCCGTGGTGTCCGGGGGCAGGGTGCCGTCGGCCGCCAGGTCCGCGCTCGCGAGCAGCACTTCACCCGGGGGCAGCGGTACCGGGACCGGGCCGAAGTTGGTGATCACCCGGATGCCGCCGTTGCGGAAATCGACCACATCGTCACCCTCACCGGACCAGGCCAGGGTGCCGCCGCCGAGGGCGTGCTTGCGGCGCAGGCGCAGGGCCTCGACGTACATGGTCAGCGTGGAGCCGGGGACCTCGCGCTGGGCGGCGGCGGCGAAGCGGGCCCAGTCGTCCGGCTGGGGCAGCCAGGACGCCGGACCGGGGCCGAAGCCGTACGACGGCGCGTCGGGCGCCCACGGCACGGGCACCCGGCAGCCGTCGCGGCCGCGGACCTCATGCTTCGAGCGGAACCAGGTCGGGTCCTGGCGCACGTCGTCGGGCAGCTCGGTGTGCTCGGGCAGGCCGAGCTCCTCGCCCTGGTAGAGGTACGCCGAACCGGGCAGCGACAGCATGAGCAGGGTGGCCGCGCGGGCCCGGCGCAGGCCGAGGGCCTCGTCGGGCTGCCGGTCGCCGATCCCGATGCCGCCCTGGGTGGAGTAGCCGGGCTCGAAGCCCAGCCGGCTCGCGTGCCGGACCACGTCGTGGTTGGACAGCACCCAGGTGCAGCTCGCGCCGACCGGCTCGACGCCGGCCAGGCTGGCCTCGATCGCGGCGCGCTGGTCGGTGGCGGTCCACGGCGCCATCAGGTAGTTGAAGTTGAACGCCTGGTGCATCTCGTCGGGGCGCACGTAGCGGGCCAGCCGCTCGGCGGGCGCCACCCAGGCCTCCCCCACCATCATCCGGTCGCCGTCGTAGCTGTCCAGCACGCGGCGCCACGAGCGGTACACCTCATGCACCCCGTCCTGGTCCCACATCGGGGGGACGCGGTGCTCGGCGCCCGGGCTGGTGATCGGCACCTGCGCCTCGGTCCAGTCGGGCAGGCCGCTCTCCTTGATGAGGCCGTGGGCCACGTCGACGCGGAAACCGTCGACGCCCCGGTCGAGCCAGAAGCGCAGCACGTCCTCGAACATCGCGCGGACCTCGGGGAGGTCCCAGTTGAGGTCCGGCTGGCTCGTGTCGAACAGGTGCAGGTACCACTCGCCGTCGGGCACCCGGGTCCAGGCCGGTCCGCCGAAGACGCTCTGCCAGCCGTTGGGCGGCAGCTCGCCGTCGACGCCGGTGCCTTTCCGGAAGTGGTACCGGTCGCGCGCCGCACTGCCGGGCTCGGCGGCGAGGGCCTCCTGGAACCAGGCGTGCTCGCTCGACGTGTGGTTGGGCACCAGGTCGACGACGACCCGCAGGCCGCGCTCCTTGGCCGCGGCGACCAGCGCGTCGAAGTCGGCGAGCGTGCCGAACCGGGGGTCGACGTCGCGGTAGTCCGCGACGTCGTACCCGGCGTCGTGCTGTGGAGACGGGTAGAACGGCGACATCCAGAGGGCGTCGACGCCCAGTTCGACCAGGTGGTCGAGGCGCGACGTGATGCCGCGCAGGTCGCCGAGGCCGTCACCGTCTGCGTCGGCGAACGACCGCGGGTAGACCTGATAGATCACGGCATCGCGCCACCAGACCAGCTGACTCACCCCTTGACTCCACCGGCCAGCAGGCCGCGCACGAAATAGCGTTGCAGGGACAGGAACACGATCAGCGGGATGACCATCGACACGAACGCGCCGGACGTCAGCCGCTGCCAGTCGTTGCCCCGGGTGCCGGCCAGCTCGGCGAGCCGGACGGTCAGTGGCCGCGAGTCCACACCCTGGGTGAAGACGAGGGCCACCAGAAGATCATTCCAGATCCACAGGAACTGGAAGATGGTGAGCGACGCAAGTGCCGGCGTGATGAGCGGCAGGACGATCCGCCGGAACGTCATCGCCGGGCCCGCGCCGTCGACCCGGGCCGCCTCGAAGAGGTCCTTCGGCAGCTCGGACATGAAGTTGTGCAGCAGGAACACGCCGAGCGGGAGGCCGAAGCAGGTGTGGGCGAACCACACCGCGAAGAACCCGCCGCCCATGTCGGTGAAGCCGCTGAGCAGCTTCAGCATCGGGATGAGCGCCATCTGGATCGGCACGATCTGGAGGGCGAACACGCCGATGAAGATCCAGTCCCGGCCGCGGAAGTTCAGCCACGACAGGGCGTAGGCGGCCATCGCGGCCAGGCTGACCGAGAACAGCACGGCCGGCACGGTGATGGTGAGCGAGTTGATGAAGTAGCTCGCCAGCTGGCCGGACGAGGCCGATGTGCCGAAGACCACCTCGTTGTAGTTCTCGAGGGTCAGCGTGGGGTTCTTGAAGAACGTCCACCAGCCGGTGGTCTTGATGTCGTTCTCGGGGCGCAGCGACGACACGAACAGGCCGAACGTCGGTATGGTCCACACGATCGCGATGATGATCGAGATGACGCTGGCGGCCCGGGTGGTGAGCCTGCGCCGCACCCGGCCGGCCATGGTGCTCGGCTCGGGGCGGTGGAGCGGGCTGGCCTCGGGAGCGTCGGTACTGACGGTGCTGCTCATCGGATCTCCGTTCGGTGCCGCAGCTGCCGGACCTGGAAGATGACGATCGGGATGACGAGCACGAACAGCAGCACCGCGAGGGCGGAGCCGTGGCCGTTCTCGTACGCCCGGAAGGCCTGGTTGTACATCTCCAGCGCGAGCACGCTGCTCTTGAACTGGCCGCCGGTCGACGTCCGGACGATGTCGAAGACCTTCAGGGTGGCGATCGTGATGGTCACGACGACGACCACGACGGCCGGCCGGATGGACGGCATCGTCACCCGCCAGAACATCTGCCACGGGTTGGCGCCGTCGAGCCGCGCCGCCTCGACGATCTCGGCCGGGATGGCCTTGATCGCGGCGGAGAGGATGACCATCGCGAAGCCGGCCTGGATCCAGATCAGCATGATGATCATGTAGAACGTGTTGCTCGGCGAATTGCTCAGGAACTGCTGCGGCTCCAGGCCGAGCCAGACCAGGATCTGGTTGAGCAGGCCGATCTGCTCCTGGTCCGCCTCGCGGAAGGCGTAGATGAACTTCCAGATGATCGCCGCGCCGACCAGCGAGATGGCCATGGGCATGAAGATCAGCGACTTGGCGATGCCCTCGCCGCGGGCCTTGTCCACCAGGACCGCGTAGATCAGGCCGAACGCGGTGGACAGCAGCGGCACGCAGACCACCCAGATGAGGGTGTTGCGCAGCATGAGCAGCGTGTCGTCGTTGGTGAAGATCCACTTGTAGTTCTCGATGCCGACGAACTCCTGGCTGCTGGCATCGAAGAACGAGAGGTACACTGTGCGGATCAGCGGATAGACCAGGCCCAGACCGAGCAGGACGAGCGCCGGGCCGAGGAACCCGGCCATCTGCAGCCGCTCCTTGCCCTTCCCCCATCTGGGCAGGATGTCGAGCACGAACAGCAACGCGCCGACCACGACGATGAACCCACCCATGTAGGCGAGCGCAGGCCAGATCTTGGCGACGTCTTCGGAGAAGTCGTATTCCATGGGGTGTCCTCCGACCAGCCGGGTCCGGCGCCGTGGTGCGTGGCGCCGGACCCGGACTTCAGTTCGCTACTTGGGCCAGGTGCTTTCGATGTAGTCCAGCGTGGCCTTGGTGTCCTTCGTGCCGTTGATCCAGTCGGTCATGCCGGTCCAGAAGGACTTCGAGCCGACCGCGGCGGGCATGAGGTCCGAGCCGTCGAACCGGGCCACGGTGGCCGGGTCCTGCAGGATCGTCACCGAGAGCTTGTCGATGGTGCCGGTGACGTTGGCGGTGTCCAGGCCCTTGTTGGCCGAGATCCAGTCACCGAGCTTGGCCTTGCTGTTCGCCCACTCGGCCGAGGCCAGGTAGGTCTGCACCTTGACGACCTCGTCACGGTCCGAGAAGGCCGAGACGAACTCGCCGCCCACGAGGACCGGCTTGCCCTTGGCCGGGTCCAGCGCCGGGAAGTAGAACGCGAAGACGTCGCCGTCCTCAGCGACCTTCGTGCCCTTCTGCCACTGGTTGGAGTAGAAGTTCGCCTGGCGGTGCAGGCCGCACTTCTTGTCCTTGACCGGCAGGCCACCCTCCTGGAACGAGGTGGTGACGATGGTCTTGGGGTTGCCCACGTACTTCGGGTTCTTGAGGATCGACGCGGTGCGCTCGGCAGCCGAGAAGATCTTCGGGTCGTTGAACGGGATCTCGTGGTTGACCCACTTGTCGTAGGTCTCCGGGCCCTGGTCGCGCAGGACGATGTCCTCGATCCAGTCGGTGGCCGGCCAGCCGGTGGCGTCACCGGACTCGATGCCAGCGCACCACGCCTGGATACCGCTCGCGGCGATGTCGTCGCTGAGCTTGATCATCTCGTCCCAGGTGGTCGGGACCTTGTAGTTCTTCTCCTTGAACAGCTGCGGCGAGTACCACACCAGCGACTTGACGTTGGCGCCCATGGGCACGCCGTAGACCTTGCCGTCGACCGTGGCGTACTTGGCCCAGTCCTTCGACCAGTTCTTGTCGAGGTTGGCCTTGACCGGCGCCGGCAGCTCCTTGAGCTGCTTGCTCTTCACGAAGGAGGCAAGGAGGCCAGGCTGCGGGAAGACCGCGATGTCCGGCGGCTGACCACCGTCGGCGCGCACCTTCACCTGGGTCTCGAACTCGCCCGAGCCCTCGTAGTTGATCTTGATGTTGGTGCAGTCCTCGAACTGCTTCCAGGACTGGGTCAGCTTGTCAGCCTCGGCGTCGCGAATGGTCGCGTAGATCGAGACTTCCTTCTTCTTGTCGACCTTGTATTGCGCGTACGGCGCGCACTCGGGCTTGTCGGCGTTGCTGGAGCCGGAGTCGCTGTCGCTGCCGCAAGCGGCTGCCGCGAGGGCCAGACTGGCCACACCGGCGAGCGCGAACGCCCGACGCCGCCACGAGGGGACGGCCATGGTTAGCCTCCTTTGGCTTACCCGGTCCGGGCGGGTAGCCGCCCGCGTACCGGTGTGCTGTGTTCCTCGGATGTAAGCGTTTGCAGGGCTGGTTTGTCGAGAGCCTTGGCCGCTTTCATCGATAACGAGTGAGTAACACGACGGACATATTGCCGTGGGGCAGTGTGTTGCTAGCCTCGCCCTGTGGCCGACCCTTCCGTGCCCGTGAGCATGGAGGACGTGGCCCGGCTGGCCGGCGTCTCGACGGCCACCGTGTCACGCACCCTCCGCGGGCTGCCCAACGTCTCAGAGGAGACGCGCGGCCGCGTCCTGCAGGCCGCCGAGTCGCTGTCGTATGTGGTCTCACCGATCGCCTCACGGCTGGCCAGCGGGCGCACGCACACGGTCGGCGTCATCGTCCCGTACGCATCACGCTGGTTCTTCGGCCAGATCGTCGCCGGCGCCGAGTCGGTGCTGCGCGAGCACTCGCTCGACCTCCTGCTGTACAACCTGGGCGACATCCCGGCCCGCCAGCGCTTCTTCGGCCAGCTCCCGCTGCGCCGCCGGGTCGACGCCGTGCTCACGGTCGCGATGCAGTTCACCGACGCCGAACTCTCGGCGATGCGCAGCCTGGGCGTGCCGATCGTCGCCGTCGGCCACCACGTCCCGGGCGCCGGCTGCGTGCGCATCGACGACGTCGCGGCTGCCGCCACCGCGATCCAGCACCTGCTGGGCCTGGGCCACAAGCGCGTCGGCATGATCTCGACCTACAACGACCAGAGCATGTTCCTGCCCGTCGCCCACGCCCGGCGGCGCGCGTACGTCGAGACCCTGGCCGCCGCCGGCGTCCCCTTCCACAGCGAGCTCGTCATGTCCGTCCCCCACGGCATGGACGGCGGTGAGCAGGCGATGCGCCGCCTGCTGACGCTGGCCGACCCGCCGACCGCGGTCTTCGCGGAATCGGACGAACTCGCCTTCGGCGCGCTGAGCGCCCTTCGCCGTACCGGACGTCACGTATCGGTCATCGGCTTCGACGACCACGAGCTGAGCGCATTGCTGGACCTGACCACGGTCCGCCAGCGCGTCTTCGAGCAGGGCGTGCTGGCCGCGGGCATGCTCCGCCGCGCGATGACCACGAGCGACTGGACCCCGGAAGAGCTGCTCATGCCCACGACACTGGTACTTCGCGCCTCCACCTGGCCGGTCGCGGTTAGGACGCCGGACGCCGGGTAGGTCGCCGCCGCCACTTTGGAACTCATTCCGGAACCCGGGGGTGTGCCATGACAGCGGAAATGCCGAACCCACCCGTGACGTGGGACCAGCCCGACGATGAGCTCGAAGAGCTGGTCGGTCCCGACGCCGACATGATGATGGAGGAGGACGGCGACCAGGCTCCGCAGACGGACTTCTTCTGGGAGGACGACGAGGAGTAGCCACGCACGCCGGATGGGCGGGGGTATCTCGTTGGTGGGGCACGCGGGGGGCGTGCTAGGGTTACCTCCGTTCAGCCGGGCGCCGCTAGCTCAACTGGCAGAGCAGCAGACTCTTAATCTGCGGGTTGTAGGTTCAAGTCCTACGCGGCGTACTCATTTTGAAGGCCCCTGACCTGGGATTTCCCCTGGGCGGGGGCTTTTTTCGCGTCGGCGGTCAATGGGTTGGGTGGTCGGTGGGTGCTCGTCCGGGATCCCCAATCCGGTCCGCCGGCGCCGGGTGCGGGTGGCGTTGATCACGCCATGGGGCGGCACTCATCCCGGGATGGTTTGCACCAGAGCGGTGAACGCACGGTCCGGGCTGATGTGGGTGCGATAGAGCGGGCTGCAGGGTGTCGCCGCGAGCCGTGCCGCCAGTTCGTCGAGGTTCGGTTGCCTGCCCGGGTCGCGGTAGACGTCGGCGAGCGAGCTGAACTCGTTCATGATCCCGACGACGCTGCGGTTGGCGGTGGTACCGATCCGGTGCGTTCGCATCCGTTCGAGCTCGGCGGCGACGATCGCGTCTGAGGCGCCGTGGGTGGCCATTGCCGCGGCGATACCGTCGGCGGCCCGGGACAGTGCGGTGGCGGCCGGCGCCAGCGGGAGCAGCACGGGCAGCAGCGTCGACTCGTTGACCAGGAGCAGGACGTCCGGCCGCCAGCCGAACCTGGTCGCGTACCACTCGCCGAGCGCCGTCGTGGACTTCTCGTCGCCGCGCAGGTCCGGCGGACCGATCCGGTCACGAAGCTTCTTCGTCGCACGCACGATCAACACCACGCCATCGTCCCCGACGAGGTCCAGGTCTCGTGGGCGCCGACCGGTCAGCGCTGGAGCCGCTCGGCGCTGGCTTGCTGCAGCTCCTGCAGCGGCACGTCGAGGCAGGCGGCCAGCAGTTCCAGTGCCTGGCGGCGTGGCCATCTGACTCCACGTTCGTAGCGGGATAGCTCGTGGCGTGTCACGGTTGATCGCCCTGAGGTGGCGCACATCTGGTCGGCGAGGTCCCGCTGGCTCAGGCCGAGCTGGCGACGGCGCCTCGCGATCCACTCCCCGAACGACTCGCCATCGTGGCGCATTGTGGTGTCGTCGGCGGTTGGCGCCATGGGGCCGATCTCCTCGCGGGCGATGGGGCGGAGCATGGACGTCGATCCACGCTCGACTTCCCGCGAAGGTCAAGTCGTCGGCCGCTGCCCCACACCGGACCCGGCGGCCTGACAGCGCGAAGTTGGCACACTGTCGCGGCACGGACATTCGGCACCGTTTGAGGACGCGCAGGGACGCTTTGGCACGCATTTACATTGGTTGGGACTATCTACCGTGGACTGGCGCGGGCATAGCCGAAATTGAGGCGGCAGAATCGCTTGACATCACCGGACCGGCGCGGCGTACTGGAGGCACGTTCCCCGTGCGGCGTCTCGTTCGCCGGGCCATATAGGTCGATGGGTGGGCGCTCCGTGGGGGCGCTCATTGTCGTTTGTGGCCCGGTTGTTCAGCGGGCCTGTCGGCCGGGTGCAGTACGACTGACAGGAGGACCGTCATGAAGGATCTTCTCCCGGCAGACTGAGCCGGCACCTCGTCAGGTCACGCGTGTCGGCGGGTGGCCTCTGTCACGGACTGCCGGTGCGGGTGTCGTGCCCGCCGGTTCGCACCGCTGCTGTTGTCCCTCCCCATTCACGGCGTGCTCGCCACGGTCGTGGCGATGACTCCTGCCCTGCTTCACCTCACGCCGCCGGCACGCCGGACGGCACGTTCCTTTAAACCTCCATAGTGGACGCGCCACCTTGGCCTCCATCTTGCGGCCCGCCCGGCCGGGCGTAACCCGGCAGGGTTCCTCACATCCTTGACAAAGGAGTTCCGTTGTCATTCCACTGCTCACCATCACCGCTGCGGTCATCAGCCGGCGGCGGTTTCCGGCTTGACCCACGTTCGGGCGTCCGTCTTGGCGTCCGCATTAGGGTCGCTCTTCAACCTGACCCCCGGACTGACCCCCGGTTCCCGCTCACACCGCAGGTCGTGGCGGCTGTCAGGAACTACCGATTGTCCTCCGAGAGACCCTGCATGGTCTCGGGTCTCCCCGGGGGAGGTGGCACTTGATAGATGATCCTGTCCTGCGCGTACAGTCCCAGCTCACCGACCGCGACCGGGTCCTGTTGGGCTGGCTGTACGACCACGGCGTGCTGACCTCGTTCCAGATCGCCCACGCCCTGTTCAGCTCGCTGGACTTCTGCCAGCGCCGCCTGCGCACCCTGCACCGGCTGCGGCTGGTGGCCCGGTTCCGGCCGCAGCGCGCCGAGGGCGGCTCGTACCCGTACCACTATGTCATCGACCAGCTCGGGGCCGAGGTCGTCGCCGCCGCCCACGACGAGCAGCCGCCGCGCCGCGACCACGCTCGCACCGAGCGGCGACGGTGGACCTCCAGCCGTACCCTGGCTCACCGACTCGGCGTCAACCAGCTCTTCACCGACCTTGCCGGCTACGCCCGCACCCACCCCGGCGCGAACCTGCGGCAGTGGCTATCCGAGGCGGCCTGTGCTCGCTCCGGGGCGTTCACGACGGCCGACGACCCAGCGTTGGTGCGCGCGTACCAGCCACGGGTCCGGCCGGACGGCTACGGCGTGTGGGCCGAGCACGGCGTCACCGTGCCCTTGTTCGTGGAGTACGACGCCGGCGGTGAGCAGCTGTCGGTCCTGGTCGACAAGCTGGCCGGCTACCGGGAGCTGTTCACCACCATCGGACGGGTGTGGCCGGTGCTGTTCTGGCTGCACTCCGCCGCTCGGGAACGCAACCTGCACCGCCTGTTCGCCGAGGTACCGCCGCCGGTACCGGTCGCCACCAGCGCCCGCGACTGGGCCGCGTCAGCCAGTCTGTGCCCCGCCGAGGCGGTGTGGGCGACCCCGCACGGCGACGGCCAGCGGCACCGGCTCGTCGACCTCGCCGCCTACGCGGCCGACCTGCGACATCCGCGCGGCGAGGCGGCATGAGGCCCGGACGATACCTCGCCGACCGGCGTGACAGCACCACCCCTGCACTGTCACGCCGCTGTCAGGGCCGGAGCTGTCCCGGTCGACAGCGCTGTGAGAGTCCCAACTTCCTTCGACATGACGCCATCGAAAGGCCAACGACATGACCGCCGTGCATCGACCGACCAGATCACCAGCGGGCGGCGCCGCCGCCACCGTCCGAGCCGAGGAGGTGTCCCGCCACGACCACACCGCCGTCCGATCCGGACGGTCCGCAGCGGACCGGCCGGACTGAGAGCGCCGTCCAGATCCTCATCATGCTCGCCATCGGCGGCGCGGCCGGCGCGGCGAGCTTCACCCACGTCCACAACGTCGCCGCCGCCCACGGGCAACCCGGCTGGCTCGCCTGGGCCGACGCGATCGTCCTGGAACTCATGTCCATCGCGTCCGGCCTCGAACTGCGCCGCCGCAAACGCACGCACACCTCGACGACATTCCCGGCAACCGTCCTCGGCTGCGCTGTCACCCTCTCGCTCGCCGCGCAGGTCGTCGAGGCGGAACCCTCCCCGATCGGCTGGACCGCCGCGGCCGTACCGGCACTCGGCTTCCTCGTCATGGTCAAAGTCGCCCTCGGCTACACCGGACCAGCGAACCGGACCGCGGTGGTCCGGTCCACATCGCCTTCGGTCAACGCACGGCGGCCGACCTCGGCGCCTGCCACCGCCCGGACCGTCCAACCGGCACCAGCGGACCGCCGACCAGGCGGACGGTCCACCAACGTACGGCGGCTGCTTCCACCGGCGAAGCGCGCCCGCGACCAGCTCGCCGCCGAAGGACGGGCACTCACCCGCGGCGCACTCGCCGAGACCCTGCGCGATGCCGGTCACACCGTCTCCAACACCCGAGCGTCCGAACTGCTCAAGCTCCTCAAAGCCGAAGTGCCTTCGGCTGTCACAGCCCTCGACCCCGCAGGAGACCCGCCATCATGAGCACCCACCAGTCCCCGTTGGGAGCCGCCGACAGCGACGTCTGGACCTTCGAACGGATCCGCGCCCTCGGCGTCACCACCACCCTCACCACAGCCGCGTCAGTGCTGGGCATCAGCCGATCCCAGGCGTACCAGCTCGCCGCCGCCAACACCTTCCCCGTCCCGCTGATCCGGGCCGGCACCCGCATCATCGTCCCGGTAGCCGGCCTGCTCCGCGTCCTCCTCGCCGACGACCCCGTACCGGTGCCCGCTGGCCAACGACTTGATCCCGGCACCAAGGCGAGCGTGGATGCAACGACCACACCACCAGCGGATTACGCCACACGACGCTGGCGCGCCCGCACCGATCACCCGGGAGACGATGAGTGAAGGGAACCACCCTCAAACGCTGCGGCTGCCGCGACATCACGTCGGGCCGGCGACTGGGACAGTCCTGCCCCCAGCTTCGCCGGCCCGGCGGCGGCTGGTCCCGCAACCACGGCCAGTGGCACTGGCAGATCGAACTCCCCACCCGCGCCGACGGCACCCGCCGCCCACTGCGCCACGGCACCTACCCCTTCCAAGCCGACGCCGAAGCGGTCCTCGAGCGGATCCGCGCCGCGCTCGCCGTACCCGACCCCACCGACCAGCACGCCACGACCAAGACCGGCGACCTCATCGAAACCGCCGTCAAGACCGGCGCCCCGATCCCCACCCCCGACCAGATCCGCCGCGCCCTGCACCTCGACATCACCCCGACCGAACTACCCACCATCGCCGAGTACCTCACCGACTGGCTCGCCAGCCGCAAGAACATCAAGCAAGGCACCGCGCGCAACTACGAAGGCCACATCCGGATGTACCTGATCCCGTACCTCGGCCACCTGCGCATCGACCGGCTCCGCCCCGGCCACATCGACGCCATGTACGACGCCATCGACGAGCGCAACGCCACCATCACGGCCTTGCGCGCCAGCCACGAGCAAGTGAAGGGTCAACGCATCGTCGGCCCGGCGACCCAGCACCGCATCCACGCCACGCTGCGCAAAGCCCTCAACGACGCGATCCGCCGCCACCGGCTCATCGACACCAACCCCGCCCTGATGGTCGAGCTACCCCCGGCCCGGGCACCCAAGCCCACCGTCTGGACCGACCAGCGCGTGAAGACCTGGCGCGACACCGGCAAGACCCCCAGCCCCGTCATGATCTGGAACCCCGAACAGACCGGCCTGTTCCTCGACCACACCCACGACGCCGACGACCGGCTCTACGCCCTCTACCACCTCGTCATCTTCACCGGCCTCCGCCGCGGCGAAGCCTGCGGCCTGCACTGGGACGACGTCGACCTCGACGCCCGCACCCTCACCGTGCGGTGGCAGATCGTCCAGCACGGCTGGGCCACCGCCATCGACACACCAAAGACCGCCGACAGCGAAGCCGCCGTCGCCCTCGACGCCGAAACCATCGCCGTCCTCCATACCCACCGCACCCGCCAGAACCGCGAACGCCTCGCCGCCGGCCCCACCTGGAACAAAACCGGGCTCGTCTTCACCACGCCGCTCGGCGGGCAGCTCCATCCCGCCGACGTCACCGACCACTTCCACCACCTCGCCACCCAGGCCGGACTGCCACCCATCCGGCTCCACGACCTGCGGCACGGGGCGGCGACCATGGGTCTCGCCGCCGGCGTCCAGATGAAAGTCATCTCCAACCGGCTCCGACACTCCAGCCCACACTTCACCGCCAAGTTCTACGGCGACGTCCTCCCCGAACTCTCCCACGCCGCCGCCGAAGCCACCGCCGCCGTAGTACCCCGTAACCGCCGTCAAGGCGAGCGATCCGCATAAGAGTCCGGCCGGTGAGCGACACAGGTGAGGAGACCGACCGGTTGGAGCGTGAGATCGAGGCCGCGCTCGATCCGGGCCGGCTCGTGTCCGAACGGGGCTGCTTCACGTTCACCGGCGACCTCGAACAAGTCGAGGCGAAGGTCGCCCGACTCGTTGCCACCGATCGATCACGAGCCACGGCCGTGCCTACTGAGGAGTCGAGGTTAGGCAGCGACCGCAGGGAACACTACGAGCGACCCGTCGTTGCTTCGTTCCATCTCAATCGCAACGTCAGCTTGGTGGATTCCCACGTTGAGGCCATCACCCAAGGCGCGAAGGCGATATGCGGCTTTGAGTAGGTCGTCGACCTCGTTCGGCGTGAACATGATGCTTCGGAAACCGCCGTAACGCTTCAACTCGAGCGTCGACAGTCGAAGTAGGACTGAGTTGATGCCTGATTCCAACTCGTCGACGCGACGCTCGTCGTCGTGCAATGTTCCGATGAAGCTCTTAAACGGATTGTTCGTTCCCACCAGCTGAGCGTGTTCAACTGCTTGAAGCACGAGCACTCGGCGTTTGAGAGCAATGGCGAGTCGTGCAAGCTCCAAGTGTGCACGGAATGCTCCGCCATCCTCGTTGATACCGGGGAAGGAGTTCGTCAATGCACCGACTTCAACCGGGCCGTCGGGCAGCGCAGCTAGCGCATCTTGCCATTTAATGAGCCGACGCTTGGCTCGTTCGATCGCCGTGCTGATCGCGTACGACGAGGAATCCAGTCCTAACGATAGGCCGATTCTACCCTGGTCGAGGAGAATCGATGTCGCCTTGTCGATCGCGTCACGACAACCGTCTAACTCGCTGCGTTCCTTCTCGAGGTTGTCTTCGTGTAACTGCTCCAGGAGGTCGGTGATTCGCTCGATCGCTTTCTGGCGTTGGTGATCAGCATAGGCGCTGACGCCGACCGCGACGGCCATCAGCACAAGTGGCGCGGCCACTGTCAACGCTCCGGCGCTGGCCGCGGCCACACCGGCTGTGGTGGCCGAGCCGGTTGCAGCACCTGCAACAGCAGCCTTGCCAGCAACGGGCACAAACGTCGCGTGGGCTGCGATGCCGGTGGAGTTGACCAGCGCGCTGTGAATACCTCCCGCAGCTGCATTCGAAGCCATGGGCTGGACAAGTCCTTTACCGAACTGTGCGGCGACCTTTGCCGGGACCACCATTCGGTAGAGCACGCCACCGGTAGCGGCGACGTTCAGCGTCGGAGGCGCTGACTTCGCTGTCTGAGCCACGAGTTGCGATAACTGCTGAGCGAGCGGACTGGCTGCGTGCAGCGGAATCCCGCCATTCCGATCGCGCTTGGCTGACACCGGATGCGCTTCCAGCGTGGCGATGGGGGAATCCGCAAGTGCTGCTAGGACTGTTCTCAGTTCTGCGAGTCGGGCCGGCGTCATGCCCACATCGCCTAGCACGTTCGGCACGCTCACGGCCTCCGTGGCGAGTGTCCATACTGGCACGGGTGCCTTGTTATCACTGGTCACGTCTTGTCCCCTCCCCAAACTGATCCACCATAGGCGGTGGTAGCGACACCAACAACAACCTCGAGCCGCGAGCCGGAAGCCTCACCAGCTCGTTCAGGACCGGTTGACGACCTCGGTCGTCAGCTTCCGGTTCTTGATCTTCGCGTTGCAGGTCAACGACAGGGTGTTCGGCACCGAACCGACCAGCGCGGCGGTGGCCGCGTAGTGAACGGTGTAGTTCACCTGGTAGCCGTCGCTGGTCTTGACAGTCTCGTCCATGTCGATGCCGGAGACCGTGACGAGAATCTGCTTGTCGGACGACGCCCGCTCGACGCGGGTGCGGAACTCGCGCTCGACCGCGGTGCGGCATTCGCGTTGTGCGTCGTCCTGCGACGGGCTTGTCCGCAGCCACACGCCGTACGCCGCTGCGGCGATGACGGCCAGGAGGAGCACTACTGCAGCGGCGATGACTGCGATCAGCACGGTTGGCGAGCGGCGGTGTACCGGCTGCGGCGGGATCTGGTGCTGACCCGTGTTCGGTTCGCTGGTCGCGAAGGTCATTGGGGGCTCCGGATGTTGTTGGGGATTGATCCGGATCATACTGCTGCGTCATCGAACGCGATAGACGTTGACGCGGTTCACAGACGAAAGTCTGATTGACGGCGGCACAGTCCGCCGACGGCCCTCACCCTGAAGTCGGGTCGGCCAGCCCGCTGAGCGTCAGCCAGCTACGCTTCGAGCTCGTTCCGCGTCCCCTGAAGATCGCCGATTCCGGCTGTCAGCATGGCGATCTGGTGGCGCAGTCCGACAATCTGCGGCGCATCAGCCGATAGCACTCGCTGCTCATCGGTGAGCAGTGCACGCAATGCCAAAAGGGCGGCGGGCACGTCGCCCAGCTCGGCATGGCATACAGCCGCTTGCTGCCGGCAGTGCCAGACCAGTTCGCGGTCGGCGCTCGCCCATCCGGCGAGGTCGGCTGCGAGCTGAACGAACTCGGACAGTGCCTCGCGGTACGCACCCGCGAGCATGTGCAGGTTGGCCAGGTCGAGCCGCAAATCAAGGAGGCGTGCCTCGTTCGCGTCGGGCTCTTTGGCTGCGACCTGCAGCGCCGTCGCCAGCAGCTCTGCTGCCTGCGTGAAGCGCTCCGCCTCGGCGAGTGCCCGCACCCGGTCCTGGACGTCCTCCAGTTCCTCGATCGGCAGCGGCTCGTACACCCTGGGCTTTCCAAGCACCTCCATCATTGCCGGCACTGGCGGCGTCGGGCGTGGCAGCGGACCGAACGGATAGCGATACGGCATGGTCGGGTCCACGGACTGCCCGCTGGGCAGGATGACCGCCGGGTCTTCGGCGAGCCCACTCGCCGCAGTGGCGAAGGGGACGAGGAGCTCGTACACCTGGGCCGCAGACTCCGGACGGTCCGCGGGGTCCTTGGCGAGCAGCCGCGTGACCAGCTCGACGACGCCACCGGGTACGCCGCCCCGGTAGTCGGCGACCAGCGGAATCGGGTCGGTCAGGTGCCGGTGCAACATTTCGGCAGCGCTGTCGGCCGCATAGGGCGGCGACCCGGTCAGCAGCTCGTAGAGGACGCAGCCGAGCGCGTAGAGATCGGTGCGCGGTCCGACGGCCGTGCTCTGTGCCTGCTCCGGAGCGATGTAGGCGGGCGTGCCGAGGGGCTGGCCGCTGATGGTGAGTCGCGGCAGGTCCGCCCCGAGCAGGGCAGTCACGCCGAAGTCGAGTACCTTGACCGTGCCCGCCGGGGTGATCATCACGTTCTGCGGTTTGAGGTCGCGGTGCACCAGCGACGCGGCGTGCGCTGCGGCGAGCACCGAGCAGATCTGCGCCCCGATCGCGGCGGCCCAAGGTACAGAGAGCCGGTCGCGTTCGGCGATCAGGTCGGCGAGCACGAGTCCCGAGACGAGCTGCATGACGATGTAGATGTCCCCGTCGTGGAACCCGACATCGTGGACGGCAGGCACACCCGGGTGATCCAAGCGGGCGGTGGCCCGGGCTTCTCGCTTGAAGCGTTCGATCGCGGTCGCCCGCTCGCGGCCCGCCGCCTCGGGCTGCCGGAGAAACTTGATGGCCACCGGACGGTCGAGCTTATCGTCGTACCCGGCCCAGACCTCACCCATGCCACCGCGGCCGACCGGGTACGTCAATTCATACCGCTCGCCGATGCGTGTGCCCGCCTGCACTTCAGGTCGCCAGTGGTTGCACGAGCCGGCTGGTGAGGAACGGGCTGGGCGTGCCGTGCCAGAAGACGGCAAGCTCGTCTCGGGCGCGCGTGGCGGCGACGAACAGCAGCGACCGGTCCTTCTGACGTTCGAGTTGGTAGCGCTTCGGGTCGGTGTCGCGGTACCGGCTGATCATCTGCCGCGGGACGAGCCCGTCGCTGGTCCCCGCGATGATCATGCGTTGGTACTCCAGGCCCTTGAACCGGTGCATCGTGCCGATGTGGACGCCGTCGGCGTGCTTCGGGCCGTCCGGCCCGATCTCCACGGTGCGCACCCCGTCAGCCTCCAGCCGTGCCGTGACGTCTCCGGCGAGTTCACGGGTCGGCACGCAGATGGCCACCGACCCGTCCGTCGGGTTGCCCCAGAAGCGCAGTTGCTCGGCGATGAGGTCCCGCTCCTGAGCCCACGTGGCCGCGCCGCGGAACGTCGGCCGGCCGCCCCGCAGGAGCGACCGGTAGCCGGCCAGGTTCTCCTCACCGCCGTCGAGGTCGTCGTACACCTCACCGCTCATGATTTCCAGAGCGGCGGCCAGGATCTGTTTTGTGGTGCGGTAGCTCAAGGTCAGCCGGGACGACCGTCCACGGATGTTGATGCCAAGGCTGCCCAGCGTCACGTGGTTGTCGTAGATGCGCTGGTGAGTGTCGCCGACGAGGAACAGGTCGTCAGGACCTGGAGGGACCATGGCGCGCAGCATCTTCC
This sequence comes from Dactylosporangium sp. AC04546, assembly GCF_022095675.1. Classification (GTDB taxonomy): domain Bacteria; phylum Actinomycetota; class Actinomycetes; order Mycobacteriales; family Micromonosporaceae; genus Dactylosporangium. Next base: position 26,386 of record NZ_JAHYSG010000037.1, read on the forward strand.
AGTGCGCGGCGCTGAGGTCCTGGGCCTCGTCGACGACGATATGCCGGTAGCGGGGGCGGTGGAAGCTCCCGGAGCTCTCCTCTGCGCTCGCGGCCTGCGCGGCGCGATCGATCTCCAACCGTGCGGCTCGCTCGGCCACCTGCCGCCATGTCCACACGCCCTGACCGTCGAGCCAGTTGGTGAAGCGCTCGGTGAGTTGCCAGACCTGGTCACGCTCGGCCCTCGTGAGGCTGCGTCCCCGGTTGGGGCGGCGGGCCTTGAAGTAGTCGGTACGGGAGTTGAGAACCTGCCCAAGGATCACCTGGATCCATTCGGCCGCCAGGAACTCGGCGTCCCAGCCGGAGTCGCCTGTCTCCAGCAGGAAGCTCTGCCACAGCTCGGGGACCTTGTTGTCGTCGATCACGCGCTTCGCGACGCCGGCCTTCGCCTCGGCGACGACGCGGCTGGCCAGCCGGTCGATGTTGACGATGTCCACCCGCGACACCATCTCCTGACCGCCCAGGGCGATGAGCCGGGTGCGCAGGTCAGCCGCGAGGTTGCGGTTGAAAGTGGTGAGCAGGATCGGCTTGTCCGATCCGGCCGGGAGCTGCTGCGCGAGGTGGGCGACCCGGTGCAGGGCGACAATCGTCTTGCCGGTGCCGGGCCCGCCGCCGACCCGGGAGGGGCCGCTGTAGCGGCGCTCGACCAGTTTCCGCTGAGTCGGGTGCAGGAAGATCTGCCAGCGCTCGAACGACTCGCCGAGCATGGCCTGCAGCGCCTCGTCGTCGGAGGTGACCTGCGTGGCCGGCCGCTCGACGGCGGCCTCGAAGTCCTCGGTGTTGACCGGCTCTTCGGCCCGCACCGGATCGGTGATCTGCGCCAGCACGTCGTCGTAGGACTTGCCGTCGAAGAGCGCGAAGAGGACATCGGTGGTCAGCTGCGGTGCGCGGTCGAGCAGTTCGAGCAGCTCCGCTTCGGTGGTCAGCGCACGGATCTGCGGCAGCAGCGGTTCGGCCACACCCAGGTCGAGGAGCTGCGGGTCTGTGTATGCATCGAAGAGCGGCTTCTTGGCCGGCTCGGGCTCAGGCTCCGGCGGGACGACCCGGCCGACGATGCTGTCACCGACCGGCGCGAGGTCTACCACCTCAATGCCGCCGGTGACGCGGTTGATGCGGTAGGCGTACCGGTCAAGATCGTTGTAGACGGCGCTTCGGTGTTCGACGGCGACGAGCAGGTAGTCTGCGTCGGCAATGTGAAGTAGCAGTGCCCGGTAGTCGCGGTTGACCCGCGCCGACATGAGCCGGGAGTCACCGTTGAGCGACTTCAGGTTCAGACCGGGGTTGTCCGGGTTGTGGCGGAACTTGTGCATGAACTCGTACACGGCGCCGATGTCGGCCCGGGTGAGCTTCATGATCTCTTTGTCGGCGCGGTCGAGCATCCGCAGCGTCGCTCCGGTGTTCATCGGCGTCGTTCTCCGCTCGTCGCTGCGATCTGTGCCGCAAGTTCGTCGACGGACCATTCCTGGGCCGTCCGGACATGCCAGCCGGCGTCCGCGTAGGCGCGGTCGCGGTCGGCGGTCTCCGGGTCGTCGTCCGGGCCGGACAGCACGACGGCAATCCGCTGCTCTGGCCAGGCCAGCTCGGCCGGCCACCCCTGGTCGCCGAGTTCGTAGCCAACGACAGGCAGCGAAACGTCACGACGGGCCAGGCTCCGTACGAGCGCTTCCAGTTCGGATTCCTCCGAGTCCAGGTACCGCAGGACGTCCTGCCATGGCGAGTCGGTCTGGACGCTGCGCGGCTCGACCGGCTTGGTCTCAGGCACAACGCCGAGCCAGGTCGCGGTCTCCTCGTCGAGGGCAAACGCCTGCTGGGCCAGTACAAGCCCGGTGCCCTCGGTGACCACGAGCGAGGCCGGATCGAAGGAACCGAGGGTAGAGAGGGCTAACTGCCCGCTGTCTCCCCCGCCACCGGCTAGGAACTGAATGATGTTGCCCCAGCTCAGCCAGCTGGTCCAGCGCCGCTTATGGCCATCGCTCGCCACCGTCGCCGGAAGATCGTCGATCACCGTCAACGCCGACCACGCGGGAGACTTCCCACGGCTGTCGACGATCAGAGTCACCGGGCAGTCGGCGTTGTCCTTGGCGCGGAACAGCGCGATCTTTCCAGGTGCGGCAGGAGGCAGTGGCTCGCCGCGTACGGACGCGAGGATGCGCTCGCCGATGCCGCGCGAGTCGGACGCGGTTCTCTCACTGGTCTGCTTGAGTAGCCCGGCGAGGGCCGCTTCTGCGCGGGCACGCCAGCGTGCCGGGTCGGGATCGGCGAGGAACTGCATCAGCGTGTCGATGGGGTTGGCCCAGACGTACCGCTCCAGGTCGGCGGGGTCAGCGCCCGGGGCGGACTGACGGTAGAGGTTCCGGGCGGCCTGCTTGGCGTTGCCGGCGTATGGCTCCCACGGCCCAGCGCTTTCCGCGTTACCCCAGGTGTCGACGTCGTCCCAGGTAAGGGCGAAGACGTGATAGTCGTGGGCACGCAGTCGGGCCCTCTTGTCGGAGTCGTCCGCGAGCCGGTTGTACTCCGGGGACGCGTGGTACTTGAACCCGTCGAGGTAGACGGCCACCTCCTGCGACGGCGCGTCGAGGCGTCTGAAGTGCACATCGGGCCGGGTACCCCGGATCGTGTTCTGCAGCTTCATCTGCCAGTGCGTCACGTCGCGGCCGTTCGGCGCAGTCAGTCGCACGTCGGCGACGCGGGCGCCGTCCTGATCGGTGCGCTTGTCGATCCGCAGGCCGGAGTGGGGCATGCCGGATCGTGCCAGCAGCTTGTTGAGGAACCGCATCTCCAGCTCGCTCTCCACCTGGTGGATGAGCGAGATCTCGTCGGTCCGCGTGCCTTCCTGGATCTGCCAGCCGTCGAGGAGCCCATCCAGCATGCCGAGTGCCTCGGCCCGGCTCATCAACGGGAACTCGTCGTTGCGGGCGTAACGCAGCAGACAGCGGTGGCAGGCAGCTCGGCCCTCATGCTGACAGACACAGGTGCCGATCAGTTGGCGGGCCTTCTCCAGGATGCCGCGGAACTCCTCCGGGTGAGCCAGCCGGTGCAGATACCCGGTGCCCTGCGGCTGGGTGTCGTAGACGACCACGAAGTTCCGCGTGCCCCCGCTCTGGCCGTCGGGCATGGTGGCGCTCGTGATCCGCAAGTGGGCCGGGTCACCGCCGTACTCGGCGGCGATACCCAGCCGGACGGCGGCGGCAAACGATACGACGCGCTCCTCCACGACCGCGGTCACCGCGGGGATGAGGATGCGCAACGCCTCGGTCTGCAGCTCGTGCGCCAGGATCAGCTCGACATCCTCGGCAGTGCCCGGCGAGCGCCGATGTTGGCACCAAGGCCGGTGGTGTTCGGCACCGGGGAGGACGGTCGAGCCGGACGCCTGCGCGGCGAGCTCCTGGCTGACGACGGGCTTGCCGTCGACTGTCGTGCCGCCGCACGCGGTACAGGTGCGGAACGGGTTGATGCGCACCTCGTCGCCGGCGAACGCCTCCGTGACCCGGTCGAACCGCTGCGCGCCCAGGTTGAAGTGGCGGATCATCGCCTGCCGCGTGTAGTCGACCCCGAACGTGTCGCGCGCATGGCGCCACGATGAGTCGACCCGATCGGGGTCGACGTCGACAGTGACGGTGGTGGAGTAGAACCGGCGGTCCCGATCGTCGTTATCGTCGCGGATCCGCGCGTCATCGCGCTTGTCGCGCGTCAGCACCCGGGTCGGCTGGAGCACCTTGAACAGCTGGCCGTGATCGGCGATGCCCTGATCGCGGCAGCGCGGGCAGGCGCTGGTGTCCTCCCGCGCCAGGTGAGTCCGCACGTACCCGCACTGGGCGCAGACCCGCCAATGCTCGTACGCCGGCCGGTCCGCGGGCCCGATGTCCAGGCCCGAGATCTCGTGCTTGTAGCCGCGGACGTAGTAGGTGTTCCCCGGCGCGATCTCTACCAGCGCCGGCCGGGCCGGCCGGTCGTACTCGCGCAGCTCGCTGTGGAACCGCCGGGCACCATCCGGTGCCTGCTCCTCCCAGGTGAGGGTCGCCTCCAGCACGGTACGGCTGTCAATCAACGCGTAGTTGGGCAGCAGGCCGAGCTCGACGAGCGTGCCGTGCGCGGCGGCCGACCCGATCTCGGCGAGCCGCTTGCGCACCGCCTTCGCCTCGGCGCGCAGCATCCTCAACTCGCGGGCGTGGTCCGGGTCGCTGGCCACCAGCTTGCCCGCCGCCTGGTCGATGCCCTGCAGCCGTCGCCGGAGGTCAGCCAGGCGAGCCTCCCACGCCTCCTCAGCCTCCTTGACCCGGTCGGTGATCCCAGTGTCGGCGAACTGCCGCAGCTGCTGCGCGGCGGCCTCGGACACCTTGGCGCCGAACAGGCCGAGAAACTCCTCGACGAGCAGCGAACCGTCACGCTGCCCGGCGTGGGCGAGCCCGGCGAGCCAGCCGCTCGGGCCGAACAGGACGTGGGCGCGGCGGGGCAGCGGCAGCACCCCGGGCAGCCGGTCACGGGCGGCGAGGTCGATGAGGTGGGCGAGGTACTGCCGGCGCAGGATCTCAACCGCGGACAGGAAGCAGCCGGGCGGGACGATCTGCCCGGCGATCATGTCGCGGGGTTCGGTGAGGTAGTACCGGTCCCGCTCGGACCGGCCGACGAGGGTCAGCACGAACGCGTTGCCGCTCTTGCGGCCGGCACGGCCGGCCCGCTGCACGTAGTTGGCCGGGCCGTTGGGCAGCGACGCCAGCACGATCGCGGACAGCGCCCCGATGTCGATGCCCATTTCGAGGGTGGGCGTGCACGACAGCACGTTCGGGTCGGTGTACCGGATGCCGTCGCGGAACTGCTGCTCGACGGTCTCCCGCTGGGCCCGGGTCAGCATGCCGGTGTGCTCGCCGGTGACGACTCGGAAGACCGGGCTCTCCAGGTAGAGCCGCCGGTAGTAGTCGTCCGGGGCGGTGTCGTCGTCTGCGGCGCGCAGGCGGCCGGTGCAGCGGTACTGCCGACACGGCTGGCCGATCCAGTCAACGACCCGGTCCGGGTGCTCGGTCTGCTGCCAGTGGCAGGTGTCGCAGCCGACGCCGGCCGAGACGGCCGCCTCATCGGCGAGGCGGGTCACCCGCAGATGGCCGGGCAGCAGCCCATACACCGTGTTGCCGTCCTCCGTGTTGCCGGACGCGACGACGCCCGCGGCAGCCAAGGCCGGCAGCAGACGGGACAGGTACGCCGAGGCGTCTTGTGGCTGTAAGCCGAGGCAGCGCGTCGTCCAGTCCTGGTACCAGTTTCCCTTCGCGGTGATCGCGTCGAACTCCGACCGCGCTTTCGGGCTGGCGAGCAGGAACGCCGGAGCCGACACGCCACGCGGGAACGCGGGCATCCCCGCTGGGCGGCCACCCCAGACCTGCCAGCGGGTGCCACCCCGCTTCAGGTACGGGGAAAGCCACTCGTGGTAGATCGCGCCACGGGTACGCAGCCGCTCCAGCAAGCCGCGCAGGAAAGCCAGGTACCGCACCTCGTCCGGCAACTGCCCATCGAGCGGGACCGGCCCGGTCAGCTGGACGTCCCGGCACAACGCCACGGCCTGCGTCGGGTCGTCGAGTACCACCTCGACCGCGGCGGACCGAGTCAGCTCCAACGTCCGGCCCTGCCGGGCCCGCAGCCCCACCTCCATCACGGCGGCGAACGCGAGACGCTCGGCGATCAGCGTCCACGTCTCGTGCGTGCCCGCGTGCTCACCAGCGAGCAGGCTGTCCACGCCAGGCTGATCATGGAGATCGGGCGGTACCACCGTGGAGAGAATCTCCGGCTCCACCGCCGCGTCGATCATCTCGGCGATCAAGTCGTCCAGCCCGACTGGCACACCCGGCTGCAGCTGGCTAGCCAGCAGCGAACGCAGCGAGAACGCGTAAGCACGGTTGGCGACGAACCCGGCTCGGTGTGCGGCATCCTGCACCGAGTCGTTGAATAGCAGCGTCTTTCGCTCGGCCGCCGCCAGCTCGCCACCGGTGAACAGCTGCGTAATGGCCACAGAGGCCAGGGTCGCCAGGCCAGCACCGAGGAAGCGGATGCCGTGGTCCATCTCGCAGGACGGGCACCGGTCCGCCTCCGCCGCGTCGATCGCCGTCACGTCGCCGAGCACGACGACCGATTCATCCGTGCGCTCCCGGTCCCGCTGCGGGTCGAACGGGCGCGCCCGCCGGCCGTACTCCAGCACCAGCAGACCCCGCGACCGCTGCTGCACCTCGTCATCGGTGGCGGCGATGAACGCCCGCGCGCGCCGCTTGTCCCGGCTCACGCTCGCCCGGTAGATCTTGTCCGGGTCGATCTCAAGCTCGTGCTGGTCCTTCTCCAGCGAGAGCGCCATCCATCCGGACCGCCCACAGTGGCGGCAGTAGATGGCGGGCAGTCGCTGATAGCGCGCGTCGGCGACGACGGAGTCGATCTCCGGGGCGAACGGGTCCAGGTCGCGGGGCGGCTCGCCGTACCAGCCGAAGAGCGTCTCGTTGGCGACGCCGCGCAGCAGCCGCGACACTGCGCGGACCCAGAGGTGGGTCTCGATGTTGAGCAACGGCCGGCCCGGTGCCTCCGGATTCTGCGCCAGTGACAGCAGACCCACGAACCGCGCGAGGGCCTTGGCGGTGATCTCGGGCCGGGTCTTCATCGCGCTGCCCCAGCCGGTCGCGTTCTTGCGCGGCAGGATCTCGATGACCTCACCGAAGGTGCGCGGCTCCGGCCCGAGCGAGTCGAGCACCGCCTTGGTCAGCGGATGCCGGCGCAGCAGCGAGCCGAGGCGGGCGGGGTCCTTCACGCAGTCCTCGCCGAGCAGCAGCTCAGCGACCTTGGCCATCAACTGCTCGTCGCGGTCGTCGATCGCGGCGAGCTCCTCCGGGTCGGGCAGCGGCAGGTTGAAATCCTGGTGGGCGACGAACTCGCCCGCCTCGTAGCGGTCCTCGCCGACCAGCGAGCCCTCGTCGAACGCGACGCCGAACACCTGCTCGGCGACCTCGCGGATCGCCGTACGCCCGTCTTTGCCGCCACCCTCGCCGAGCGTGGCGGAGGTGGCGACCGGGCAGATCGAGCCGAGCGGGTGCTCAGAGGTGGTGAGCCGGAGCGCGGCGGCGAGGCGCCGCAGCAGCATCGCCACGTCGGTACCCTGCGCGCCGTCGTAGGTGTGGAACTCGTCGAGGACCACATACGCCGGGGCGGCGCCCTCCCACAACGGCAGGTCGTCGGCCCGCTGCAAGAGCAGGTCGAGCATCTTGTAGTTGGTGATGAGAATGTCCGGCGGCGTGCGGCGCATCTCGGACCGCTTCGTCATCACGTGCCGGTATTCGATCGCCGCCACATCGCCGATGTAGAGCCCGGCGGTGACCTGGCTCAGCGCGGGGTCGGAGAGCAGCTCGTTGATGCGCTGCGTCTGGTCGGTGGCGAGCGCGTTCATCGGGTACAGCAGGATCGCCTTGACCCCGGTGCGACCGTCACCCTTGGCTCGCTGGCAGTGGTCGAGCACCGGGATCAGGAACGACTCCGTCTTACCGGAGCCGGTACCGGTGGTGATCAGCGTCGGCTCGGCAGGCTTGTCCTTCGTGGACAGCCGCTGAAACGCCTTGGCCTGGTGCAGGTACGGCGTGAACCCGCTCGGCGTCCAGTCCAGGTGCGAACGCCAACCATCGTCCGCCGGCCGGAAGGGCGTGCGGATCCGCAGGTACGGCCCGCGAAAGATGCCCTGATCAGGATGCGACAGGAACCGTTCCAGCCCGTCCCGGACACCCTCGTCAGTCAGCCCGAACGTCGTGGTCAGGTATTGGGTCAGGCTCTTCTGCAGCGTGTCAGCGGCGACGGTCGGCCTCATGACGACGTCCACCCCGCGTCGATGGCGTCCTGCAGTCGCTTACTGAATACGGCGTGCGCCTGCCGGTACTCGCTCTCCCGATCCGCCTTGTAGAACGGCGCCACGTACCCTTCCGGGACCGGATTCCGCTCCGGGTCGTCGAAGTACGCCATCAGCTGCTCGTAATGCTCTTTCGTCTGGCCGTATCCGAACGCGTGGTGGCTGCGGGCAATCCGACGCCCCGCTTTGTCGAACCAGGTCTCTCTTTCGTAGTCCAACAAGATCGGATAGCGCGAACGGTAAACGGCGACAAGCTGGTCGGCCGTAATTTCAAGCCATACCGCCACAAGTGAGTCGAGTTCGACAAGAGCGGAGCGGCGGGCACACTCAGACCGCAGGGGGGTGATCCGATCCCACGCAGCAGTGACGCTTCCAAGGTCGGGGACTCCCGGCCAATCGATGGCCCACGTGTCCACAGCCCAGATGGAGCGGAACAACTCAGCCCAAAGCGAAGCGTAGTCCGCGGTTAGGCAGTGTAGGCGCATGGTGCGCAGGAGAAGACCGTTGACGAGCGGGTGCTGAGGGCTGCCGGTTGGCATCTTGGGTGCGTCGCCGATCTGAAGGTCGGCACGTCCGACAGCCCGGAGCAGGTAGTCAAGTGGCAGCGCAGACCAGAAACCGGCGGCGATCGCAGTCGCCAAGTTGTCCGCCGCCGCCAGGGAATGAACTGCGTTGACATGAGAAGGGCCAGGCGGAATGAGCGCCGCGAAAAGGCTGCGCTCGGTATCGAAGGGAATCATCCGGCGCCAGGCCAGCCGAAAGAACTCGGTGTATGGGCGACGATCCCAGACGTCCTGAGCAGCGATCCATCGTTCCCGGTCGGAGGCGCGGACATAGTTCGTCCGGGGTATGACTTTTTCCGGAAGGCCGGTGATATCCCATGTCGACCAGTCGCGGTTAGTCTTGCAAGGATTGTTGGGTTGCTTACTGAAGGGAGTGGCCACAGACAGATGGGGGCCTTGCAGAATCACCTCATGAAGAGATTCCGGCGTAGTGCTGGACCATCGAATCAGGCCGTCCTTCTTGCCGTTCGCCTCATCGTATCCCCGGCTGATGCGGGGCGCATACGCCCCGAGGCGGTGCTCGGCCCTCGACAGAGCCGCAATGGCCCCTTGCTCCTCAACGGTCACCGGATAGAGCAATGGAGTCTGACTGATAGGCGTCTGCGAGTCACCGCCCGACAGACGCTGCCATTGCGCAAGCAGCTTCTCATCCACCTTGATGAGTCTGGACCGGTGAGGGCGCAGCTCCCACTTGCCCTCATGCTTGATTCCTGGCACATCGCCACTACCGTCGTGCTGGAGGGAGTCCACCAATGTTCGCGGCGCGAAGAGCCAGCTCGTATGGGTAAATTCAATGGACTGGCGGGCACCGTATATATGAATACCAAACTCGGTATTTGCGTGCACCTCCGGAAATACGCCGGCACGGTTGGAGAAATGTGCGTGGAACAGCAGGTTCTTGTACACCGCCGCCCGCAGTCGCCCCTCCTTCACACCGCCGAAATGCGTATCTGGATGAACCATGCCCGCGGCCCCGGAAGCGCCAAGGTTTCCCCATACGCGGCATATGAAGGCCCTGTAAAGATCAGCCTGCGTGCCCGCCAGCAGCGGGTACGTCGCCGCCGAACCCAGTATCGCCACCGTACCGGCATTAGCGGCCAGCGAACTCAAGAAGTAGAGCGCCGCCGGAGTCGAGGTCAATACCAGACACTTCCGCCTCTGCCATTCCGTGACGCTGGGCTTGTCTGCCAGCATGAACCACGGTTCTAGCTCTGCGAGGATCACATCCTCCTGCCAACGCGGCCGAACCCACGGAGGATTACCCATCTGGAGGTCGAAGCCGCCCTTGGCGAAAGTCTGGGCGAACGTCAGTTCCCAATGGAAGAAGCCGTGCTGCTCGGCAATGGCCTCAGCGGTTTGCAGCCACGAGAAACGGTCGGCGAGGCGGTATGACTCGTCCATGCCCATCAGGCCGACCAAGTCGCCTTCGTAGTCACCGAGCTCGCTGAGCGACTCGAAGTCGCTGACCAGCGAGTCGGGAGGAATGTCGGAGCGGCCGATGAGTGCTTCGGCGAAGGTGAGCCAGTCGTCCAGATCAGCCAACGGCACCTGCATGCGAAGCTGTTCGGCTAGCGTCATCTTGCGGATGCCGGTCGGCTTGGTCGGCAGCTCGAGTTGCTGCGGCGCTGTCTGGCCAAAGAGGTCCTGCACCGCAAAACTCTCTGGCTCGTCGTACACCGGCAGGTCTTTGACGTGGGTGACCTCGACAGGCTCAGCGGGGTATACGGTGTCCGACCCATCGAGCAAGCCAACCTTGTCCAGCGGCCAGTACCACAGCGAGCACCAGACGTCCATCAGCGTTTTGAGTCGCCAGTACGGTGTGCCCGGTCTGGTCAGGTCTGCGACGATCTTCTCGCGTGGCACCGCCTCGGTGACCTTCGGCAAGTTCTGCGCTTCCCAGATCTTGATGTCGCGGCGGATCTCGCGCTCGGAGATCTCAAGTCGCCGCTGGACGAGGTGCCACAGGTACTCGACGCGGCGGGCCAGCGCCTGTAACCGGGCGACCTGCGAAGCCCTGCCACGCGCGGTCGGCACGCGCTTCATCACCGCGCGCCACTTCTTGAACTTCTCAGTCTCGGTTGGCGCCAGCTCGCGAGCCTCCTTCTCCCCCGCGACCACGCCCCAGCCGTCGGCCGGAAGCAGGAAGTGATGGATCGTGCCCTCGTCGATCGGGCCCTCGCGGAATGGCTGATCCTTCGGCGCGGTGGTGAGCCAGGACTTGTCGGCGAGCTGCTTCGGTGTGTACGTCTGCCGTCGCCCGCCAATCAGGGAGTTGCCGCGTTGCAGGTGCAGGCCGAACCAGGGCGCCTGAAGTCCCGCGTGCATGACGTTGAGCCAGAGCGACACTTCGGCCAGTTCGACCGCGGTGCGGTTAAGGTCGACGCCATAGCAGTTGTGCAAGGCGATGTACGCCTTCACGCGCTGGAGTTCGAGGTGGTACTGCTCGGGATCGAGTCGCTTGTCGAGTTCCTTCTGACGGCGGCGCAGGTATTCGGCAGCGACCTGATTAATCGCCTCGTTGAGGAACGCGCCCGAGCCCAGCGCAGGCTCGCAGATCGTCCAGTTGAGCAGCTCGCGAGCCAGAGTAACCGTGCCGTTCTGGTCGAGGCGGTACTTCAAGGCGAGCTGGACGGTGACTTCGGTCAGCGACTGCGGGGTGTAGTAGGAGGCGCTGGTTTGCCGGTCGCGGCCGGCGAGCCGATAGACGAACGAGCCCGGCTCGTAGGTGACCCGGCTGCGAACGCCTGTGTAAGGGTTCTCCTTGTAGACGAAAACCGCGTCGTCATATTCGTCCACTTTGGACGCCGGGATCATCCACGAACCGTCCTTTGGGTCGCCGTTCTTGGCGACCTCGTAGAGCTGTTCGGTGGCGACGAAGCCGGTGTAGGACATCAGGCCCTCGTAGACCGCACCGAGCTGATTGATGCCCAGCTGGGCGTACGAGATAAAGCCACCCCGGCCCTTCTTGTTGCCCTTACGGAGCATGAGCCGGCGCAGTACCTGATACAGCGTGGCGTTACGCAGCCGCGTGTCAAGCTTCGGGCCGGCGGGGTCGTCCGGGTCGCTGCCCGGCTGGGGGACCAGCCGGCCGATCAGCTTCGTGTACTCGGGCAGGAATAGGTTAGACCTCATCGGCTCGAAGCGCAGTCCGATATCCTCGCTGGCCCTTTCGTCGACGGCTTCGCTACCACGTTCCCGATGACCCTTGTTGACCATCCGGAAGAGCAGGTCGAGCGACTCGTACAGGTGGAAGCCGCCCTCTGCCGAGGGAGCCATCCGGCGCGAGATTAGCTCGCCGAGGCGGCCGAGGCTGTAGCCATCGACGTACTCGGGGTCGTTCACCGGCAGCACGCCGAGCTCGGGTCGCGCCTCTGCGTAGAGAAGGAAGAGGATGCGGTACAAGTACCGCAGTGCCTCGCGGCCGAGATCCTTGGCGAGCTCGTCGAGGTCCATGACCTGCTGCGGTTGGTAGCCGGCCTGCCGGATCCGGTCGAGCACCTCGTTGGCGATGAGTTCGACCGAGACGCGTAGTCCTTCACGCAATTCGCTATCTACGCCGGATGCATGCTGCCGGGAGCCGGCGACAAGGTCGGCGAGCGGTTCGGTGCCGCCCTCGGCGGTTGGTCGCAATGAGTCGGCGCCGAAGAGCGCCGCGATGACGTCGAGTTCCTTGTCGTCGTTGCGGCCGTACGCGATGTCGAGGCTCACCGCGAGGTAGCGTCCCTCGCCCCAGACGCTTCGGTCGGCGAGGGTGAGGACGCCGCCGCTGAGGATCAGTACGTAGCGGGGCGGACTGTCGGCGGCCAAGAGCCAGGAGGCGAGTTTCGCGCCGGTTTCGATTGTCTGGCCGTCCGCGAGGGTGACCGGCTGGAGCAGGCGACCGGCATCGGTCGGGTCCTGGGCCGCGTCGGTGTCGACGGCCCAGCCGCAGTCGATGGCAACGATGCCGTGGCCGGCGGCCAGGTCCGCGTGGGCAACCTGGATCTGGTGGTCCTGTCGGCCCCGTTCGACGGTGATGGTCTGCGGCTTCGGTTCGAAGCCGAGCTGGGTCAGGATCTCGTTGTGCAGCTTGCGTAGCCGCTCGGGGTCGAAGAGCTCGAGGTCGGCCAGTTCGGTCTTGGCGTTGAAGTAGTCGCGGCGGTAATGGCGCAGCCCGGCCCGCGGCGTGGCCCGACCGGCCTTCTCCTCGTCGGCCCACCGCTTGAACAGCCCGCCCTTGAGGGTGGTCGGCAGGACTTCGGCGAGGTAGTGCGCGGAGAGGTATTCGCCGCGGTTGGTCAGCGATTCGAAGCTCATGCGGCTGTCTCCGGAGTATTGACGAGGACGGCGAGCACCCGCAGCAGCGGATCACCGGCGGTCTCCAGCCGGTCGAGCAGGTCGTTCTGCTCCTTGACGGTGCCGTGGACCTGCTTGCGGCGTTTCTGTTGCAGCGGGGCCGGCAGCTCGTCCAGCAGGCTCTGCTGCTCGAAGCGGGTCAGCCGGTCCCGGTATCGGCGCAGCGGCTCGGCGTTGGCGGCGGCCCATTCGTCGCGCTTGTCCGCAAGGTGCCGCCGGGCGGCGGCGACGGCCTGCGGTACGAGGGCCTGCACCTCATCGAGCGGGACGGCGATGGCGCGGTTGACCATCTTCGGGCCGACGCCGGCCGCGGCCAGCGCCTCGTCCATCGGCTTGATCACCGGCGCGCCGGGAAGGCCGGAGACGGCCATCCACTCGACCACGGTGGGCTGGCCGAGACGGTTGGCGTAGACGCCCTGCACGAGGAAGACCGGGCCGTCGACGTCTGCGGTGAGGACCGGTGCCTGCTGGCGGCCGAGGCGGATCAGTACCTTGTCGACCAGCCAGTCGATCATTGGGTGGACGTCGCTGAGGAACGCAATATCGGGCCACGTCGTCGTGGTGGCCTTGCGGGCCTCGTCGAGCTTGCGCTGCCCCAGCTTGCGGTCGAAGGTGACCTTGAGGCGAAGCTTGTCGCCCTCCTCGTGCGCCTTGAGGTAGGACTTCGGCAGGTCCGACAGCCGGTGCATGAGGTCGTCGGGTGCGAGGAACGTCAGCAGCTCGTCCTCGCGGCGCAGGTCGATGGCGTCCTCGGGTTTGTCGTCGTAGAGCTCGCGGAGCGCGATGTCGACGAATTCGCTCGTCGAGTCGAAGAGCTTGGACACCCGCGCCCGTGGTACCTCGGTTCCCGCCTCAAACTGCCCCACCCCCGCCATGAGATCTCCCAGGACGTCCACCTCGAAGCCGGCGTCGTAGGACTCGTCCACCGTCTTTCCCTCGAGGAGGTCTCTGACCAGCCGGTCCTCTTCCACCTTGGCGTCGTACATGCCGGTCATTGCCTCGACGCTGCCGAGGCTGCGGTGGGCGATCTCCTCCCGATCGAGCAGCTTCTCGGCGACCGTGCGGTCGTCCTTGGCGTCGATCACCTCGGAGGTGAGGATCAGAGCGCGGAACTGCGGCTGGTGGCGTTGGCCGTAGCGGTCGATGCGGCCGTTGCGTTGCTCGATGCGGATCAGGCTCCACGGGATGTCGTAGTGGATCAGGTGGTGGCACTGCTGGTGCAGGTTGACGCCCTCGGATGCGACGTCGCCGGTGAAGAGCAGTCGCACCTCGCTGCTCTCCAGCTCGAACTCCTGCAGTACCTTCTGCTCGTCGGCGTCGGTCAGCCCGCCGTGCAGGACGCGCACCGCGCCGGGCTTGAGGCCGAGCTTGGCCGGCACGACTTCGGCGAGCCATTTCAGAGTTGGTACCCGCTCTGAGAAGACCACGACCCGGGTGGTGCTGCCTGGCTTGATGCCGATGGTCTCCAGCTCGGTGAGGAGCCGGTTGAGCTTGCTGGAGTCCCGGTCGGTCATAGCAGCTGTCAGCTCGGCGAGCTGGTCCAACGCGACGGCTTCGGTGCCGGTCGCGTTCTTGCGCCGGTTGGCGACGGTGGCGGCGAGCGCCTTGTGGGAGGAGAGGAAGGACTTCAGCAGCGTGTACGGGAACAGCCGGTCCAGGCCGCGCAGCGGCTGGTCGCTCCACGTGCCGGCCAGCCACACCTCGGCCAGTTCGGCGAAGATCTTCTCTTCGGCGTTGGTGGCGGGGCAGTGCAGCGGGACCGATGGGCCGCGGTCGGCCCAGCGGTCCCCGATCGCATCGCGTACCTCTGGGCTGATCTTCGTCCGGCGCAGGTACAGGTGCTCAATGTCCTTCGCCTGGTAGTCCTTCTTGTTGGCGATGGCCGCCGGGTCGAGCAGCGAGATGAGCTCGGCGAACGACTCCTTGTCACCGTTGTGCGGGGTGGCGCTGGCCAGCAGCAGCGCGTCGGTCCTGGGGGCCAGCCGCCGGGCCAGCTCGTTACGCAGGTTGCCCTTGTTGATGAGGTTGTGGGACTCGTCGATGACCACGGCGTCCCAGGTGATCGCATCGAGGTGGTGGCCGAACTGGCCGGCGTCCTTGAGCGTGTCGACCGAGATGATCGCTCGCTTGAAGTAGGTGAACGGGTTGCGGCCAGCCGGGATCTCCTGCTGGATGCGCTGAATGCCGGTCGAGTCGAGACGCACCAGTGGGATCGCGAAGCGGGTCCACAGCTCGCGCTGGAACTGCTCCAGCACCTGCTGCGGCGAGACGACCAGAATCCGGTCGCCGCGTCCGCGTCGGATCAGCTCGGCCAGGATGAGCCCGATCTCCAGCGTCTTGCCCAGGCCCACCACGTCGGCGAGCAGGATCCGCGGGCGCAGCCCGGAAAGGGCGAGTTCCGCTGGTCGCTGTTGGTACGGCAGTGGGTCAAGCAGGAACCGGTCGGCCAGCGCCAGCCCGCGCTCCGAACGTGGGAGCGGCGTACGACGGAGAACCGCCTCCAGGAAGAGCCGGCCGCGCCGGAACCGTGACGAGGTGTCCTGGACGAGGATCGTGTCCTCCGGTCGCATCGCGCGTACCTTCTCCAGGCCCGTGAAGAACGTCGCCTCCATGTCCTGCACGAACTCCGACACACCTACGGCCTTGACCATGGTTCCGTCGTGCGGGGTGGGCTTCGCGGTGCGGACGAGCCACTCCTCGTCGCGGACGAGGATTCGGGCACCGGGCGCGAACGACGCGGACTCCGGGTTGGTCATCGAACGAACCTTCCTACAACGTCGGCCGACGGGCGTACTGGCGGCGAACCTTCTCGACAAGCCACATGACGTCAGGTCGAGGCTTGACCTGAGGCACAGGATCAACCGGAGTCGGCTCGGGTTCCGGCAGGTCGGCCGGCAGGACGACGGTTGTGACGGCGGTGTCCGTCTCCGGGTCCTGCTTGGGGTCGGTGAGGTGCGGCGGGACGAAGAGTTCCGCGCTGCGGTCAAAGGTCGACTCGCGGATCCGCCGGCGCAGATCGTCCGCCGACACTCCACCTGCGGTAGCGACTTCCAGCAGGCGTTTCTGCGCTGCTTTGAGCGTGGGACGAGCGGTCGGGTCGAAGGCGAGCATCGCCCCGATCAGTGGTTTCAGCTCGGCTGGCACTCCCGCCAGATCGGGCAGGTCGGCTGGGTCGGTGATCCGGAGCAGGAGTCCCCACGAGTTGGTCGACGGATAAAGGCCATGGCCGGTGAGCGCGAAGACCAGCGTGGCCGCCACGCCGTAAACGTCGGCGGCCAGCGTCAGGTCCCGCTCGCCCTTCACCTGCTCGGGAGACATGTAGGCAGGGGTTCCCACAATCTCGCCCGGCGCGGTCAAGTAGCTTTCCCGGTCCCGGAGCACCGCCAGCCCAAAGTCGATCACCTTCGGACCGTCTGGTCCGAGGATGATGTTCTGCGGCTTGAGGTCGCGGTGGAGCAGCCCAGCCTGGTGGACCTTGGCCAGACCGTCAGCGAGCATGGCTCCGATCATCGCGGCGATCGGCAGCGGTAGCGGACCGCGGTCGTCGACGTACTGCCGCAAGGTCAGGCCAGGGATGTACTCGACCGCCAACCATGCCGGGTCCGCGGAGAGGTCGGCGTTTTCCAGCCGGGCCACTCGGGAGCCGTACACCAGTTTGAGGCTTTCCAGCTCCGAGGCGAAGCGGTCGCGGATCGTCGGGTCGGTGACCAGGTGGTGCTTGATGAGTTTGACGGCGACCCGGTCGGCGGTCGGCGAAACGGCGAAGTACACATCGCCCATGCCACCCGACCCGAGGCGCTGTACCAACTGGTAGTCGCCGACCGTTGTCAGCTCCGGCGTCATCTGGCCCCCTTATATGGCTCCACACCGCGCCGGGGCCCGATAAACGACCAGCGCACAGTCGCGCATGTCCCGCAGAAGCCAAGGATGGCCGACGGACCACACAGCAGGGCGCGAGGCTCGGTCGTCGCCTGCCCGTGTCGGCGCGCAGTGTTCCCCCCGTTGCAGGTAGGCAGTATCGCAGCGACCTTGCGTGCACGCATTCCCCCGATCGGCGGCCATTGCCAGCCACCGGCCGATGGCATACCGGCTCGCTGCACATCGAGCGACTCGCGGCGGTCGCTCTGATCACCGCCGCCGGGTTTCGCGCTGTGCTGGTTGGCAAAAGGGAGATCGCCGAGGTGCGACAAGGCTCGCATCGCAGGTCACCGCACCGTGGGATCGTCAGGCTGGATTACACCGCCGGCCAGGCCATCGGCGGTGAGCTGGACGAGCTCGGCGCCGAGGGCCGCCGCTTCCCGTAGCGCGCTTTCGAAGGCGACCAGGCGGCGGAACGCCGCGCCGTGGGCACGCTGCTCCGCCAGTGGCAGCCGGCGTATCTGGGCCCGCCGGATGTCGAACCGCAACGCGCCCGCCAGGCTGCTCGCCTGTTTCTCATTGCCGGAGGTGCGCAGCTGTCCGGCGAGAAACCACGGGTCGAGCGCGGCCGGATTCGGGCGCAAGAGATAAAGGTTGCGGCCGAGCAACGGGCCGTCGCCGTTGACGACCCGGGCGGTGAGCTGTCGCGCGATCATCGGTACCACCACGTCACCTGGGGCCAAGCGGATCTCCTGCCCGAGCCGGCTGGCGTCGCGCCCGGAGGCGGCGTGGCCCTGCAAGACGTCCTGCACGCTCAGCACCGCAGGCCCGTCACCCACGCCGGACGCGTCATCGTCAGCACCGGCGGCACGGATCGGGCCGATCAACTGCAGTGCACCGGTGCGGGCAAGTTCGGCGACCGAGACGGTTGGCGTGGCGGTGCCACCCTCCGACGTGGTGGCCATCCGCGGCATCAGGCTGGGCAACTCGGTGACGACGGCAGCGAGCCGCTCCCGCGTGCGGACCAGCCGTTCGCCGGTCTGCTCCCCGCCGGCGGGTTGTCGCCGGGCCGGGGTGAGGTCAACTTCCTCGTCAAGGAGGTCGATCACCGGTACTGCCCGGGCGAAGCCGGGCTCGTCGACGACCGCGTCGGGTGTGGTGGTCAGGTTGCAGGTCAACGCCACCACCCGGGCGTAGCTATCCTGCTGGTTACCGGCGGTGGCATCGATCAACAGCGTTCGTGCAGGCGCTGGGGTGTCTGGCACGGGTCGCTGCAGCAGCCACAGGTGCAGGGGAACGGCGTGCGGCGCGGCGGCTCCGCCTGGTAAGGCAACCACGGCGCGCAACGCGCCGCGACGCAGCAGCTCGGCTCGGATGCGGCGGCCGGCTCTGCGGCTCGCGGCTGAGGGGGGCATCAGCAGCACGGCGCGACCGCCCGGGCGCAGATGCGCCAGCGCGTGCTGCACCCAGGCCAGTTCGGGCTCCGTCCGCGGTGGCGCTCCATATGCCCAGCGAGGGTCGTAGCCGAGTTCCTCCTGGCCCCAGTTGGTGACCCCGAACGGCGGGTGGCAGACGACGGCGTCGAAGCTGCGCTCAGCGAACGCGTCGGCACGTAACGAGTCGCCGGTCATGACCTCACCGGGCATGCCGCACAGGTTCAACCACAGCGTGGCGAGCCGGGCAAGGGGTTCGTCGAGCTCCTGCCCGTACGCCGAAGTACATCCGGCGCGGGCGGCGGCCCGCAGGGTGCCACCCGAGCCGGCGGCCGGATCGAGCACCGCACCGCCGGCGACTTCGGCGAGCGCGACCATCAGATCGGCGAGGTCGTCCGGCGTGGCTCGTGGACGTCCGGGCGACGGCTCGGAAAACCGTCGCCACAGCTCGTCGAAAGCCGTTCGGGCTCCCGACTCGTCGGCCAGTTTGTCGATTTCCGGCAGCAGGTGCCTGACGTTCGGGTCGATCCGTCGGGCGGTAGGCCACTCGTTGCGTTGATGGGCGACCAGGATCGCGGCGACCGATGCCAGGGTGGCCGCGGGGTTGTCGCCGGCAGCGACGATATGCCGCCACAGCTTGTCCACAGCGGACAGCTCGGGCACCTTGCCCTGCCGATGAAGCCACCGCTCGATCTCGGCCATGTCGAACTCCGGACTCGCCGGCGTGCCGCCGACCGGAGCGGGGAAGTCCGTGTGCCGCTTGCGCCAGTTGCTCACCGCAGCGCGGCCGACCCCGGCTAGCCGGGCGATCTCCGCCGCCGTGATGGTCGGTTCCTCCTGCACCTCAACATCGTGACACGGCTGTCAAGCATCCCATCTGTTGACAGCGTTCACAGACGATGCTCTCATTGACACCGCACCTGCACCTCAGGTGCCACCCGGATGAGACTTCCGGCAGGCATCGCCTGCCCGCCGCAGACCCGCACCACCGCATCGCCCCGCGCCGGACAGCCCGCCCGGGGTTCAATCCGCGAAGGAGCAACAGCACCATGCGCAAGATCGTCACCGGGCTGGCCGCCGCCCTGGCACTGTTCGTCATCGCCTGCGGCGCCGCCCCGAAGAGCGACACCGTGAGCAAGGCGCCCGCCGCGAGCGGCACGGGCGCACCCGTCGCCGGCGCCGCGGCGGACACCCAGGCCGCCGCGCCCGAGGGCCCGAAGAAGTTCGCCGTGGGCGAGGTGGGTGTCCTGTCGATGGCGAACGGTTCGACTGGTGAGGTCGTCGTCAAGAGCGTGAAGATGCAGGGCAAGGTGATCGTGGTGGCCGTTTCGATCACCTGCAAGAGCGGGTCGATGGACTACAACACCTTCGACTGGTCGATGCTGGCCGGTGACGGCACCAAGCTCGACATCGGCTTCAGCATCGACGTGAAGAACCAGCTCAACTCCGGCACCATCGGTGCCGGGCAGTCGGTCACGGGCAACCTCGTCTTCGAGGGCACCGCGGCGCAGATGAAGGGTGCGCAGGTGCAGTTCTCCCCGTCGTTCGACACCCTCGCCTACTGGGTCAACCCGTAGCCCCGTTCGTGGCGCCGCCTGATGTTCTGGCGGCGCCACGCACCCACCCGCATCTCGAAGTGTGTTCGCGCGGTGGACAATGCGGCGCTGTCCGGGTTCTCTGTCCACGGCTCAACGCACGTCGTTCCCCGAGGAGTGACCAACTGGAATGCCCTCCACCGACCGACATCGTTGATCGGGCGAACGGCTTGAATCACTCCACCGAAGGACGAAGATCACCATCGTTGAGCAGCAACATCATTACGCTCAATCCAAGTTTGACAGCCAACGATCACAACTGGCTAATGACCAGCGGACGGCAAGGGGTGCCTGCTCGATGACTCTCCTCTCATCGACTGGTGATGTGACGTTCGGCTACTTCCCCAACCATGAGCGAATCGACGTCGCGCTCGACCACGGTCGGTTCGCGCGCGCGCTCGTGCTGGACACGCCCGTGCGGTCGCTCGCCGACCAGGTGGGCGAGTGCCGGGTGCTGTGGCACCCTGAGGTGGAACTTCCCGAGGGCGTCTACTGGTTCCAAGGGGTCGACGGCGGCCCGATCATCCTGCAGGTCGCGGCCGGTGCCCTGCCGGGCGGCGCCATGGTGGAGTCGCCCTACGGCCTCGACGCCGAGCATCCGCTGCTCGCCGCGTGGGGCTGGGCAGAGGAACTGTGGCACGAGGCCGCGACGGTCCCTGCTCCGCTCTTCGCGGTCAACGAGGCTGCCCTCACTCACCCCGGCGGCGTGGACGTGGTGGTGCGCGACCGCAAGTTCCTCCGCGAGCATTGGTCCTACACGGTGATGGTCGAGGGCCGCCAGCAGGACGTCGTGGAGTCGCGGCTGCGCCCATGTCCGCAGATCGACGGGCCGCCGGTATGGGTGACCCGCGAGCCGACCCCGGCAAGCAGGTTCGGTGCCACGCTCACCCGCGCGAAGCTGCTGGGCAAGTTCGCCAACACGCTCTTCTCGTTCCGCGCCACGCGGACGACGTTCCGGCCTTACCAGTTCAAGCCGGTACTCAAGCTGCTGCAGACCGGCAAGGCGAGGCTACTCATCGCTGACGAGGTCGGCCTGGGAAAGACCATCGAGGCGGGCCTGATCTGGACCGAGCTGGAGGCCCGTGCGGAGGCCGACCGGGTGCTGGTCGTGTGCCCGTCGAGCCTGGTGGGCAAGTGGAAGGAGGAGATGGAGGACCGCTTCGGGTTCGAGCTCACGGAGCTCGACAGTGCTGGCCTGAAGTCTTTTCTCCAGCGCCACCAGGAGAACCGGTTGCCTGGCCGCCTGGCCTATATCTGCAGCCTCGAGCGGCTGCGCGCGTGGGCCGGGCTGGAGGAGCTGCAGGCCGTGCCGCCAGAGTTCGACCTGGTGATCGTTGACGAGGCGCATTCTATGCGCAACCAGGACACCAAGAGCTACGCGCTTGGCACTGAGCTGGCGGACTGGGCCGCGAACCTGGTCTTCCTCACCGCGACACCGATCAACCTCCGCGAGCGGGACCTGCTCAACCTGCTCGAACTCCTCGTGCCCGAGGATTACGAAAGCAGCCTGGACCTGCAGCTACGGCTGGAGCCCAACCGGGTCATCAACGCCGTCACGGCGCGCCTCGTCGAGAAGGGGGTTCGCGGCCGGGATCTGATCGCCCAGCTCGATGAGCTCAGGACCACATCGCTCGGTAGCGCGCTCATGCGGCGGCCCGACTTCGGGCTCCTGCGTGACGTGCTGGCCAAGGACAAGCTGACGCCTCGCGACATCGTCGACGCCAAGCGCTACCTGGCCGGACTGAATACTCTCTCCACCGTCATCACGCGCACCAAGAAGGTCGAGGTCGACGACCGCAAGGCCAAGCGCAGCGAGGACCGGCGGGAGATCGAGTGGACCGACGCGGAGTCGGACTTCTACACGGAGTACGTCCGATGGTGCGCAGACCGGGCCGCGGCGATGAACAGCAACCTCTACTTCGCGATGCAGATGCCGCTGCGACTGGCCAGCGCATGCCTGCCGATGGCGCGTCAGGCGGTGCTCGATCCGCACGCCTTCGGCGACATCACCGACGCCGACTCGGACACCGCCGCCTACCGACTCGAGCCGCACGCCGACCTTGTCGCGGCCGCCCAGCGCCTCCCCGAGCACGTCGACACCAAGTTCGACACTTTGCGGAAAGTGCTGCGACGGCTGCACCAGCGGGAGCGCCGGGCCCTGGTCTTCACACACTCCCGCCCGGCCCTGGCCTACCTCGTAGACCGGCTCGGCACCGAGTTCAAGGTTGCGGTCATGCACGGCGGGGTCAGCCGCGAGACGCGGCGCCAGATCATGGCCGACTTCCGTGCCGGCGCCTATGACTTCGTGCTCGCCAACCGGGTGGCCAGCGAAGGTCTGGACTTCGAGTTCTGCGCAGCGGTGATCAACTATGACCTGCCGTGGAACCCAATGGAGATCGAGCAGCGCATCGGCCGCATCGACCGGATCGGGCAGAAGGAGGAGACGATCCTCGTCGTCAACTTCGTCAACGAGGAGACCATCGACGAGCGCATCCTCGCACGCCTGCTGGATCGTATCGAGATCTTCGAGTCGTCCATCGGCGCGCTGGAGCCCATCATTTCCGCGCAGGCGCCGAGGGCACTGCAAGCCGGATTCGACTTCACGCTCACCGAAGAGCAGCGGGAACAGAAGCTGCACGAAGCGCTGACCGCCATCGAGGAGCAGCGTGCCGGCCTGCGGGACGTCTCGGACGCATCGAGCGCACTGCTGGTGAGCAACGACGTCGACGTTGCCGGGCTCGAGGACGACCTGGTGCGGACGGGCCGCTACATCGGGCAGCACGAGCTTGCTCTGCTGCTCGATGACTGGGCACGCACCGATGCCGCAACCGGCGTGAAGGTCGCGTCCGACGGCCTCACCCTGGAGTTACGTGGCAACGCCGCCATGGCCACCCGCGTTGACGATCTCGCCAAGTCCGCTCAGCGATCCCGTACGGAGACACGGTCGATCTCCGCGGATCTGCGCAACGAAGTGCCGCTCACGCTCGTCCTCGACCAGGAGCACGCCCGCACCCACGGCGGCACGCTGCTCGCCGCCACGAGCCCGCTCACCATGGCGGCGGCGGCGATCCCCGGTCACCGGCAGGCACGCTTCGGGTCACTGCGCATCACAACAGACGGGGACGAGGTCGCGCCCGGCACCTACGTCGTCGTGCTGGCCACGGCGGCGACGGCGTCCCGACGTGGTGACGAGATCTGGGGCGCCGCCGTCACGGAGACCGGACGCAACGCAGGCAACGGACCCGCAGACGCCCTGCTGGCCGCGCTAGCGGAGGGGAGGCTCGTTGACGCACCGCTGCCCACCATTGACCGGCTCCCCACCCTCGCCGAGCGCGCGATGAACCGCCTGCATCTGCGCCACCTGGAGGAACAGGCCCGGCGGGACGGCGAGTTCGATGCGCTGCAGGAGGCGCGGACCGTCACGGTCACCGCCCAGCACGAGCGCAAGCTGGCGACGATCCGCAAGCGCATCGAGACTGCGCTGTCACGCGGCCGTGGGCACAGCGCAGTCGCGGGATTCCGAGGCCAGGAACGCCGCGCGGAGGAAAAGTTCACCGCATTACTGGAAGACATCCGCACCGCGGGCCAACCCGAGATCCGGCTCGAGCCGCTCGCCGCATGCATTGTCCAGATTGTCGACCGGACGGAGACGAGATGACCTTGCGAAGGAAACAGCTCGATCTCGAGGACGAGCGGACCGCGCAGAAGCGCTACCGCAAGAAGATGCAGGACAAGGTCGTATGGCCCGTCGCGCACTACGGTCCCAAGAACACCGCCAGGACCGGCAACGGGGCGCCCCGCCGCCCCGTCATGCCGCCCGGTCAGCTCGTCGGCCGCGTCGCCCTGACAACGCCCGATGAGGACCTTCTTAGCGGCCACGCCGACTTCTATATCGGTGAGAGCTACGCCGACCTCGAAGGCGTCAAAGTTTACAGCTGGGCCTCCGACGTCGCCTGCACGTTCTTCCGCGGGTCCAGGCATCACGAGTTCTGCGAGGACGTCGCCGTCATTCGCGCCTTCGTCCACCGGCTCGACGAAATCGTCGACTTCCACGACGAGCCAATCGCAGACGAGATCCCGGCGCAGCCCTTCCGCAAGCGCACGCTGACCATCCCCACGGCACCGGGCCGCAAGGGCACGCTCCGCCCGCCAGCAAAGCCTCCGGTGGCGCCACAACCTCCGACCCCGCCGTCTGCGGCGCCCCGGTCCGCGCCGGCACACCGCGCCCCGACACAACCCACTCACCCGAAGCCCGCGACGCCGCCGCCCGCTCAGCCCGTACGGCCAGCGGTTCCGGCCGCGCGAGCGGCTGCCGGGTCGGGGCGCGCGGCACCGCCGCCCGTGCGTGCTGAGGCCCTTCTTCGCGCGCAGCTCGCCGCACCTCGCACGAAGAGCCTCGCCCCCGTGCTCGCCACTCTCCAGCCGGACCAGTACGACCTCGTCACCGTGCCAGCGATGGACAGCATGATCATCGAAGGTCAGCCCGGCACCGGCAAGACCATCGTCGCTTCCCACCGGGCGGCCTACCTCGTCAGCGACGACACTCGCGCGGAGAACACCCTCGATGGCGACGTCCTGATCGTGGGACCGACCAGTAGCTACTCGCGGCACGTACGGACGGTGATCGACCGGCTCACCGGCGGATCGGAGCGGGTCCGGGTCCTCTCGCTGCCCGAGCTGATGCTGCACATCCTCGACATGCGGCGCGAGCCCCAGGGCACGATCTCCCGATCCTGGCAGGACGTCGACAAGGACCTGGCCATGTTCGTGCGCGCCGCGGTCACGCGGCTGAAGGCCACCGGCACGATGCCCACACCGGACGACGTCTACGAACACCTCCGTCGCAACCACACCAGTGGACACCCGGTGACCAGGGACCCGGAGTGGGTCGCCTATCTGCGCAGGCTCCCACCGGCCCGGGGGGCGCTGACCATGCGGGCGCACACCCCACTGCTCGCGACCATCCAATGGGAGGTCGCCAAGCCAATCGACCTCGTGGGCATCGAACACATCATCGTCGACGAGGCCCAGGACGTTACCCCGTTGGAGTGGATCCTGCTGGCGTCGATGAACGAGGCCCACGCGTGGACACTCATCGGTGACCTGAACCAGCGGCGCTCCGACCACACGCTGGCGTCGTGGAGGCAGGTCCTGGCTCTGCTCGCCGTCCCTGACGGCGATCCCCCGATCCGCCGGCTCGAACGGGGTTACCGGTCCACCCGGCCGATTCTTGAATACGCCAACCGGCTCCTTCCGGCTGCGGAGCGTGCGGTACTGGCCTTCCAGGAGGAGGGGCCTGAGCCGACCGTCGAGAAATGCCAGCAGTCGGGGCTGGGCACCACAGTGCTCCGCCACGTCACCCGTCTGCAGGCTGCCCATTCTCAAGGCACCGTCGCTGTCATCACAGCCAACCCGAAGGCTGCCGAAACCATGCTGCGCCTGGCGGGCTGGGCGAAGTCCCTGAACGACCCCTACACCTGGCAGGACTCGGAGCGCGAGGTGACTGTGGCCCACCCGGACAGCGCCCGCGGGTTGGAGTTCGATGGTGTCGTCGTGGTCGAGCCCGCCGACTTCCCGCAGAACCTGGGCCGGCAGGGACCGCTCTACACGGCGCTCACCCGGCCGAATCGCGAGCTGGCCGTGGTCCACACCAAGCCGCTGCCTGAGCGGCTACGGAAGAGGTAGCGACACTCGCGCCGCCTTCGACCCCTACAACGTCTGCGGTTTGACCTGGCCCTCCAACCACTCCAGCTCTTAATCCCGTCAATCGGTTAGCCCCGTTATTCCCCACAACCCCTGCACTCAACTCCGCGGACCGGCCGCCTTATCGCGACCGGCTCGGCTCCCTCACCGAAGGATGCGCAGTGACAGCGGCACTTCTTGCACAGTTCCCGAGGTTCTCCGAGTACGACCCCGGTGCTGCTGGGGAAGGCAGCCTGGACCCGCTCGGCCTCGGTGCAGTCGCGGACCGAATCGCCGACCGGCTGGCGCCTGGTGTGCGCGCCCGCATGAGTCAGCCACGCTTCGTCGCGCTGTCAGCCGTCGGCGCATTCGCCTGCCAACCCATCAGCGACCTTGTCGCCAGCGACGGAAAGACGACGTTTGACCTCGCGTTTGAGTGGTTGGTCGTCGAGTCGCTGGTACAGCATCCGAACCCTGATCGCTTGAGAGGAGTCCCAGGCAGCCAGAAGGCTCAACGCGCCGCCAAGACCGGCGACCGCCTCAGCGCCTCGACCTATCTGGCCGGTCCCCGAGTCTTCGGCTTCACCGGCGTTTATCGGCCCTTCGCACAGGACGCTCAGGTGCTCGGCTCCGACGGTCTGCCCGCCGCCAACGCCGAACCCTTGATCGACGCTTGGGAGAAAGATCAGCAGCTCGGCGGTTTCATCACTGGCGAGTCCGGGTCGGCTGGCTTGAGACTCCGTCGAGAGATCGAGAAGGAGTGCCTGGCTGCGCTTCGGGCAGCCCACTCGAGCGCACCGCGCACCGGTTGGCTAATGAAGCAACTGGCCGACACGATGGCCCCACGTGAAGGCGGACTCCACGAGCGAGCCGTGCTCCGCAACCTGATCACGACCGGCAAACACGAAGTCCGCAACGAACTCACCTGGCTCTTGAGCAGGGAGCTGCCACCGCCAGACGCGAGTCAAAAAGAAATCGCCCAGACGCTCGCTATGCAGGCATCACCCGCCACCAGGATGGCCCTGATGGCCGCCATCAAGTTCGAGAGTTGCGCGACTGCGATCGAATACGCGTTCCGCCGATTGTTGGCATACGCCACTTCGCTCGGCGGCCTCTTCACCGTAAGCCAGGGAACGAATACACCGCAGCTAAGCGGCCTCGCGCCGGACCTGGGCACATTCACGAAGCGGGCGATCGACGCCGTCTCCGAGTTGGACGACTCGCTCGCCCATGAGGTCGTCGACTGTTTCGCTCACTTTGACCACGCGATGAGTCCTTCGGAGTTTGTCGACGCGCTCCTCGCTCGACACCAGCAGGTGCAGGATACGAAGGGCAAGCGCATGTGGCTCGACCCGATCAAGCACCAGTGGGCGGTGCGCCCGCCCTATCGGAACCAAAGTGCCGATCTGGTCGACGACGTCTGGACCCATCCGATACGACTACACACACTCGTCTCGTTCCTCAAGGCCACGGCATGAAGCCGACGCCACTTCTCGACTTCTGGCAGAAGCCGGACGGGGCAGGGGACCCGGTCGCCGTTCTGGGCACCACCTTTACCCTCGATCCCGACTTCTTCGAAAGAAGCTGCCTCGCCCGGTTTCTTGCCGTGGAGAGCGTCGACGAAGGCACGGGGTCAGCCGAGGACCTGGTAGCACGACTCGAGCTCGCGGACGGCCTCCTAGCCCCGATGGTCACGGTGCTCGCTGACCGCAGCGCCCAGTCCGAACGTTCGACACTTCGCTGGGACCTGCTGCATTGCCACGTGGACAGTGGGCTGCTGCACGCCAAGGTCGCGGTCCTGCTCTGGGAACGAGCCACGCGCGTCATCGTCGGATCGGCAAACCTCACGCCAGCGGGCTACCGCCACAACATCGAACTCGCCATGGCCGCCGACCTCGGCCCCAACTGCGTCGTCCCACCTGACGTGCTCGGTGCCATCGCCGACGAGATGGAGTCCTACCTCGGCTTGGTGCCCGGTCTCGACGGCGACGTACCAGCAAACAGGCAAGCTAGGCGCATCCTGCGGGTCTTTCGCGATCGGATCGTAGCCCAGTCTCCAGTGCGCACGAAGCTGGCTGTCTCACTCGCCCCCACCAATGCCATCACCCGGCCCCTGGATCAGATCACCGACGTGTGGAGCGGCGCACAACCGTTGGAAGCAACTCACGTCTCAGCGTTCTGGGACTCCAGCGACCCATCTGTTCTCAAGGCGGTCTCCGCGATGCTCACTGGCCGGCCGGCCTCCGATCGCTGGCACAGCGTCGCAGTCACCATCGGACCGGGCGGTGAGACCTCTTTTCCTCCCGACTTCCTGAAGGCCAGGCTTGTGGACGAGGTAGTGCAGCTCGGCCCGTTGGACGAGAACATCCGCCCATTGCATGCCAAGTGTCTCGTCATCAACAGCAAACAGTGGGTTGCCGCCCTGGTTGGCAGCTCGAACCACACAGCGGCCGGACTGGGGCTCGGAGGATCGCGCCGCCATCGGGAACTCAACGTGTGGCTCGGCGCGCCCCTGGACAGCGAAGAAGGACAAGCGCTGTGGAACCTCGTCCAGTGTGGCGCCCCAGTGGAACTGGACGCGCGATACGAACAGTCCGAGGACGAGGACGAAGCCGACGACCTCGCTGTCCTGCCACCGTTCTTCCAACTCTGCCGGCTCGCCAAGAACGGCGACGCTTGGGAACTACGGTTGTCGTTTGACCCGAAGGAACCACCTGCTGACTGGCGAATCGCACTGCCCACGCACGCCGTCGTGCTCAACCGGGAGGCATGGCTGGCTCAGGGATCTCCTATATCCTACTTTCACCCGGTCGAGGCCGATCAGCTCCCGATGTTCCTCGACGTCGAGTGGAGCGGCAGCGCGGCAACTTGGGCCGTCATCGCCGACCGCCGCCACGACCTGCCCCTCGGGCCGGGACTCTCGGACCTACATTCATCGCAGTTTCTCGATGCCCTCGCTACCGGTAAGTCCCTGGCCCAAGTACTCCGCGAGAAGCTCGAACGCGACGCTCAGGCCGCCTCCGCAGGTGAGCAGTCCAGCATCGTCACCGACCCTCTCAAACGCTTCGACTCGCGTAGCACGCTGCTCCGGCGTGGCCGCGCGCTTGCCGCCGCACTCACTGCGCTTGAACGCAGACTGGCCCGCCCCGTCACAACCCTGGACACATTGGAGGCCAGGCTCCTGGGACCACTGGGCCCACAATTCGTCGCATCCAAAGTCGTCGCGGAGTACTTCGAAGGCGCCCAACCGCGACCCGACACGATGTTCACGCTCGCTGAGATCGCCCTATCGGTTGCGCGGGTTCCGTGGAACGAGACGCTTCAGCACATCGACCGCGCCGAGGGCGTACGGCTCGTCGAAGAGACGCTCGATCACCTCGACTGTCTTCGCGCCCAGCTAGGCGGCGAGCCGGCGGACCTAGCCGGCTACGCCACCCGCGCGATCAAGGAGGCCAAGCGATGCCTCGTCTCCTGAGCCACCATCTGCGAACAAGCCTCGGCAACAGTTTCGCCGAAGCCTGGGCACGGCAACAACGCACCGCCGAGGATGTTCTCCAGCGACTCCAGTCGCAGGAGGGCGTCGTGCTTGCAGACCAAGTCGGAATGGGCAAGACGTACGTGGCGCTGGCGGTGGCGACCTCTCAGATCCTCCGAAAGCCCCGGCTCGATCAGGTCGTCGTGTTCGTGCCGGCGCGGGTAGCCGAAAAGTGGGTCAACGAGTGGGGGAAGTTCCACGAGGCGCTTCTGGTAGACGCCCCTCAGATCCGATGCGTCAAGCACGCTGTCAGGAGCGGTGAGGACTTCCTCAAGGCTCTCGACGATCCCCCCAAGAGTCGCAACCAACTGGTCATCGTCACCCACGAAGCGCTCACGGCCGCCCTGAAAGACAGCTTCATCCAACTCGCTCTGCTCTACTACGCCACACGCAACCGCCGCCAAGCAGCCATGATCCGCGGCAGGATCGCCAAGTGGTCCAACGGAGCACGCGGCTTGATCCGTGACCGCAGGTTTACCCCTGAAAGAGTCGAACGCTTACTGGCAACGCCACCCGACCGGTGGCGCGACGAATGGGAGCGACTCACCGAGGACGACCTCGGTGACGATCCCATCCCGGCCGCGCTGCGGGAGGTCGCGCAGCATCTCGACCTCAACGAGGTTTGGTCAGTGTTGCGGGAACTGCCGGTCAACTGGTCGCAAGGTTTGGAAGTCCGGCTCCGAAAGGCGCGCGCCAAGCTCAACGACGCCACACAAGCTGTGTGGAAACAGGTGCTGGTCGAAACCAAGCCTCGGCTCCCGTTGCTCATCGTAGATGAAGCCCATGCCCTCAAGAACGACAAGACGCGCATCAGCCGCCTCTTCAACCCGCTCTCCCACGAGCCGGAGGACGGCGCCCTGCGAGGGGTCTTCGACCGCATACTCCTACTCACCGCGACCCCTTTCGAGCTCGGGCACGGCGAGTTGATCAACATCCTCCGCCGGCTCAACGCAATCCGCCCGATGCGGCCCCGCCCCGAAGAGCCTCTCGATCAGCGGCTGGACAGGCTGAAGGACGCCCTGCGCCGAGCACAGGAAACCGCCATCGCCTTCGACCAGTCCTGGGCCCGGCTCTGCCCCCAGGACCTCACCGTTTTCGACGACTGGTCGATGGACGCGGAACCCAGTACCCACGCGAGCCCCGAAGCTCGCCGAGCTTGGCGTGACGCGGGACTCGCCGTGCGTGCTCGTCGGGTCATGCACGACGAACTGCGACCCTGGATCATCCGCCACCAACGCCCCGATCGCCGGGACTACCTCACGGGCGGCGCAATCCTCCCGGGGAGTGAAGCACAGACACGCGGCGGCCTAGAGATACCCGAAGAAAGCGCGCTGCCGTTCCTGCTTGCGGCGCGAGCGCAGGCCGTAGCCTCCGAGGATCGCAACGGTGCGGCACGACCGCTCTTCGCGTACGGGATCGCGTCGTCCTACGAATCCTTCCTACGTCTTGAGGTCGGCGAGAACGCTGTCGACACAGACACAGACACGGACTCCGACGAAGGCGGAGGCCCCGCCGACGGGCCGGTGACGCACGGAGCGTCGGGCACTCCAGCCCAGTGGTACCAACGCGAGATCCAGGGTCTGCTGAACTCGGATTCTCGGCGGGAGCAGCATCCGAAAATCGCGGCCACCGTAGAGCGCGCGACTGCCCTATGGCTCTCGGGGCAGAAATGCCTCATCTTCTGCTGGTTCATCCGCACCACGGGAGCCCTCCAGGACGCGATCCGAAACAGGCTTGACTCCCTCGTTCAAAGCCACGCGGCGCGCGAGCTGGGGATCCCCGCCACCGAGGTTGATGCTGAGCTAGAGCGGATCTCCAACAGGCTGCTCAAGAGCGATAGCAACAACTACGGACGCATCAGGGATTACCTCAATCGTGAGTTCGACGTTGCCGCGGCCGGGAACCACGAGTTGGCCCAGGCACTCACACGCATCGCCATCCGGAACCTCCGCACGCCGGCGTACCTGATCCGCTACACCAACCTTTCCGTGGACCTGGACGCGGAAGGACTCCTCAAAGGGATCGCCGGGGACAACCCGACAAGTATCCACCTTCTCTCCCGATGGACCGAGTTCGCTGAGCGAATGGCAGCGATGACCAGCGATGAGCGGACCAAGGTGCTCGCGAGGTTGCAGGGCGAGCATCCCTCCGACGACGATGAGATCACCGGAGGAAGCCGAGGCGCCAGCCTCGCTCAGGTGCGCCGGGCCTATGGCGGAACGCGGCGTGAAGATCGGGAGCGTCTGATCAGTGTCTTCAACACGCCGTTCGCTCCCGACATCCTCGTCGCCAGTTCGGTGATGGGCGAAGGCATCGACCTCCACCAAGAGTGCCGTCACGTAATCCACCACGACCTCGATTGGAACCCCAGCAAGCTGGAGCAGCGCACAGGCCGCCTCGACCGGATCGGCGCCCTCGCGGAGCGCGAGCAGCGGAACATCGAGGTCTA
Source organism: Dactylosporangium sp. AC04546 (assembly GCF_022095675.1). Lineage (GTDB taxonomy): Bacteria > Actinomycetota > Actinomycetes > Mycobacteriales > Micromonosporaceae > Dactylosporangium. The sequence goes on from NZ_JAHYSG010000037.1 coordinate 57,735, forward strand.
CGAGCCCTATCTGGCAGGGACCCATGACGAGAAGATGTTCCGGGTAGTCAAGGACCGAGCTGGCTGGTTCGACATCGTCATGGGTAGGGCCGTCGGCACGGATGAGGACGCCACGGATGTCGAAGAGTCACGTGTCCCACTGCATCCACGGATCCGGGAAGCTCTCTCGATGGATCTGCAGAGTCGGTAGGACGCCACAGGTGAGAGGCGCCCGGCTGGTGACGTTGCCGGAGAACCGTGCCTACCAGCGGCGCCTGAACGGGTCTCGACCGTCAGCGGAGCGGTCACATTTGGAATGGGTGCGGGCGCTTCAAGCGGGTCACTGTATGGAGTCAGCAATTGCAGATCGGTAGCTAACCTGATCATATAGTTGGGGTTCAACCCGGGCCCCGGAAACGAACACCCACGCCGGACCGCAGTGGTACAGGGCTTCGCCTTCTGCCCGATCGGGCGAAGTTCACATCGCGGTCTTCGGCCACCGGCGCCGTGCCAGCGATGAGCAGCCATGACCGCCACATCGGGGCCTCTGAACAGGCAAAAGGAGGTTCCGCATTCCGCGCGCTGGGTCCGCAAGTTAAGGCGGCCGTTCACATCCGCAGATGCTTACCGCGATAAGTGCCCGACCATCGTGACCGGTCGCGCTCTGACGCCAAGGTCCCCGACCGGTCGACGCCGGCGATAGGCGCTACAGAACGAGCGCGAAACACTTCCCGGTCGCCCGGTGGGTGCTCGGACGCACCGGAGCTGAGCGTGCCTGCCATGCCCGACAGAGCCGGCTCGGCCACGACACCCCGCGAGCCGAAGAACGACTTGACCGTTGCCAGTACAAGCCGATCCGCGCGAGCACCGACCACGTCGACCTCAAACCCGTGCGACTGCACCTCTACGTGCGTGGCCTTCTGAACTGAGAGCGGGACAGGGAACTTGACAGGCCCGAACACCACGAACCCTCGGACTCAAGAGCGACCGCTACGAAGGACTCGAACGCTTCCACACGCCGAACATAGCTGACGGTAACTGCGCGACATCGAGGCCGAGGAGGTCTCCGGTCAGGCCACGTTGAGCTGGATGTTGCCGATGCGGGCGACGATGTCGAGGTGACCCCCGAGCCCGACGACGTAGGCGCGCAACGTCTCCAGCCCGACGGCGTCGCCGTTCTCGATCTGGCTGATCCGCGCCTGCGTCAGTCCGGTGGCCTCCGCCAGCTGCACCTGGGTCAACCCGAGCTGCTGGCGAATTTCGGCCAGTTGGGCGCCGCTGACCGAGGCGAGCATCTGCTCACGCATCTGCCGGCGGCGAGCCACCCGCTCAGCGCTGTCCCAGGTGGGATCGGCAGCACGGGCCTTCGCCTTGACGTCCCGCCAGTTCGCTGCCTCAGTCATGACTCGCCCTCCTCCTTCAACGCCGTGAGATGCTCCGTGAACCGAGCATCTGCCAACGGGATCGCCTTGCGGTACCAAGTCTGCCATTGACCGGACTTGTCTCCTGCCACCAGGAAGACAGCTTCACGTACCGGATCGAACGCGAAGATCAGCCGGACTTCGGTGACTCCGGCCGAACCTGGCCGCAACTCCTTCATGTTGTGATACAGGCTGCCCTTCAGCCGATCTACCAGCGGACGGCCAAGAGCTGGTCCTTGCTCGGCGAGAACATCGATCGCCTCGGCGACCAGGTCGGACGTGACCGGATCGGCCCGGCACAGCTCCAAGAACCACGCCTCAACCTCGGGATGCAGTCTAACCTCCCACACGGACCAGAGTATAAACCAAACTTATATTGCGTGCTCGAGCCAGGCCGGACAGTCCGGAGGCGCCATACCTGATCCGCCTTGATGGAGCGCCTTGCGCTCCGCGCCGTGGACCCTTGGCGCCTCGCAGGAAACGTCGGGCTGCAGGCGCTTACACCTGTCCGAACTCCTTCAGGTCTGCGCATCGCCGACAGGGCGGCGCTGGCGGAACCGCCCAATTGGGTGCTCCACGGGTGCTCGGTCGCCGTAGGACAGGCTCGGCACGGGCTGGACCGTGCGGCACTCCCGCGCGCTGGAAAACGGAGGAGTCGGACACAGCAGGGATCGGCGGGACTCAGCAGGATGGAAAAGCACGTTCAAAGCTGGCTCTTAATCTGCGGACTGTGCGGGACGGGTCCGGACGCCGTGGACTGAGGAGTTCCCAGCTGGACGCCAAGGTACGACGGCGCGACAGGTGATCTTCGTTGACGTGGCAGACCTGAAATCTGCTGGTGCCGGACGGCGTCCTGGCGACCAGCACCAGGCAGACACGCCGTTCGCTACCAGACCACCTCGGCGATGGCGACCCCCTCGGTTGATCCGACGGACTTCCAGGAAGCCTGCCGACCCTTGCCCTACCGACCCGTTGCTCATGCTCACCGTCAACGACGGAACCGGGCCACTACATCCTCATCCGGAGCGCCGTCCGACAGCCAACTGACGCGCCCCATTGCCTGCGCGACAGCGAGGTCCGGGGCAGCAGCCGTCATCTGACGATGGATAGTGTCTCGACGTACCGTCACCGTCCGTCGGCGGCAAGGCAAGGCAAGGAGGCTACCGATCATGACGGTATCGACCCGCTCCACTCCTCGGGGACTGGGCGAATACCTGGCGGTGTTGGAGCAACGACTGGCGGCTTTGCCCGTCGATGATCTGCGGGCGGCCCTCGTCGCCCACGCCGAACGGCTGCCTGTCAGAGACCGCGAGGCGTTCCTCGCGATCTTCCCTGCTCCCTCGGCAATGGTTTCGCAGGTGCCCGGTCGACGTGCGGTCCCCTCTCCCGACGGAACGAGGTTGCTGGCCGATATCGACGCCTTCGTCGATCGGGTCCGCTCCGGAGCTTTCTTCGAGGGCTGGGGATGGGACGACGATCTGCACGAGGAGCGGGCGTGGGGTGACGAGTCGTGGGTCGGTGAGATGGACGAACTGTTCGCCGTGGCAGCCGACGCGTTCCTGGACGGTGACCTCGCCCTGGCCAGGGATGCCTACGGTCGGCTGCTGGGCGCCTTCGACCTCGACCAGGAGGTCGGCACGTTCTGCGGGCCTTCGATCCCGTCAGACATGGTCGCCACCGACGTCCCCGAGGCCGTCGCCCGCTACCTGCGGGCCGTCTGCGAGACAACCCCGCTGTCCGAGCGCGCCGAGGAGCTCTACGACCGGTACGCCGACCTGGGCCATCTCGCCCCCGCCACCAGCCTGCACACGATCGCTGACACCCGGCGCAGTGGCCTGCCTGATTTGGACGACTTCCTTCCGGCCTGGATCGAGGTTCTCACCGAGCACACCAGCGGGTCCTGGGCTCGCGACCGCCAGCGTCTGCTCACCGAGGCCACCGTTTGGCACGCGGGTACCGACGGCCTGGCCACGGTGGCCCGCCGGCCTGGGGACCACCAGCCCACCGCATATCTGGACTGGATCGACGCGCTCACCCACGACGGCCGTCTCGACGATGCCGCTGCTGCCGCCCGCGAGGCGATGACTATTACGGGCCTGCCCGCCGAGCGGAGTGCCGAGGTCGCCGACCGGCTCGGGGATCTCACCGCCCGCCTCGGCGACCGAGCGGCCGCGCTCGACGCCCGCCGCACGGCTTGGCGTACCCACCGGACCCGCAGCCGGTTGCTGACGCTGGTCGTCGCGACCGATGCCGCCGGGCAACGCATCGGGACGCTGGAGGCCGAGGCCGACCTCGTCTTAGCGGCCCCCGATCGGCTCGGCTGCGAACTGCTGCTGCTCGCCGACCGCATCGACGCCGCCGCCACTGCTCTGGTGGCATCTGATCCCCTAGGCTGGTCCAGTCCCGGGCATCCTGGCCCGGTCGTGTGGCCCTTTCTGCTGGCGGCCGCCGTCGCGCCGGTCGTTCCCGCCGCAGAAACCCAGCTCGGCCGGCAGTTCGCCGCCATCGACACCGCCGACCGGTGGCACGGATATTCCAGTCTCGACCGGCACGACAGCGATGCCGACCGGCCGTCACCGGCGCCACCTCGCCTGTCTTCCCTGCTGGCATTCCACATCGCCGACCGTCCGGGTAGCGCGCAGCAGCGCCAGCAATGGCTCGACGCCGCACGAAGCGTCGCCGACCGGCGCATCGACGCGGTTGTCGGCAACAAGCACCGAGGCGCCTACCAGCGGGTCGCCGCCCTCGGGGTCGCCTACGCCGAGGCTCTGGCCCTTGCCGCAGATCAGGCGGCCGGGGCTGCTTTCATCACCGCCACCCGCAGCCGCCATCCCCGGCACGTCGCCTTCCGCGACGAACTCGACCGGGCGACCGCCGCTTCATCGCTGTTGCCAGCACCTCCCCAGCGCAGGCGATAGCCTCCCGTGAACCCCCAACCACGCCGAACTCGAACGGCAGATCGCCGTGGTCGCCACGTCCGCGCTGCCAGCCCGACAGGTCGGAACCCCGGTCGAGGTTCTGGTCGGCGTCGGCTGGCTGAACGCAGCCAACGTTGAGGCATGGCGCCGCGGCCGCGTGCCGTACTGGAAATACGCGGGCCTGCCAGTCGGGCTATAGCAGCTACTGGCTGCCCCGCCCGTCACCGAGAAAACGCTGCTTGAGCTCGGTCGAACTCAGCTGTCGCCGTGTCAACCCGAATTGGCCACAGCCGGCACCGGCCGGCATTGGTGAGTGGCAGGGACTGTGTCCTGCGACCCTATGGCAGCTGCAATACGATGCGACAAAGGAAGTGCAGGGTCCCGGCGGTCAGCCTGGGACGCCACGGCGACGGCGACTGCTCGGAAGGATCAGACTGATGAGCCTGACGGGCCGGTGGCGGATTGTGGCGATGGAGCTGTGGGACACCGACGCGATCGACTTGGCGGCTCCCGGGTTCATCGAATTCGACAGCGATCAGACCGGGCGGTTCGGGTTCATCGCCGTAGAGGGGTGGATGGACTGCCGTGAGGGGATCCGCGACGGGCGGCCTGGTGTCGAGTTCACCTGGAACGGCAGCGACGAGGGCGACCCGGTCAGCGGCCGTGGCTGGGCGGTACTGGCCGATGACGGCACTCTCGACGGACGCATCTTCTTCCACCTCGGCGACGACTCGGGCTTCCAGGCGAGTCGAGCTGAGCCCGGGCCGCCCGTCACCAAGCGCGCCTCGCGGCGGCGCCGGTGAGCGACACAGGCGAGGAGACCGACCGGTTGGAGCGGAGATCGAGGCGGCGGTCGATCCGGGTCGGCTCGTGTCCGACCGGGGCTGCTTGGCGTCCGTCGACAGCCTCGAACAAGTCGAGGCGAAGGTCGCACAGTTCGTCGCCACCGAGCCGGCGCAGACGGTCAGGCTGCGACAACCGGGGCTGGCCCGGTGATCGGGAGCCGGACAACCGGGCTCCCGAACGGGAGAATGTCATGACCCCGGACGTACGCCGCAGTCGAAGGTGAATGCGAGTACGACACCCTCCCCGATGTCCCTCACATGTACGCCCACTTGCTCGGCGCCGCCGGGATCGACACGTTCGAGCAACTCTGCCGCTGGTAGCCGACGGTCAGAACCCGGCCGTGTCCAACGCCTTCCGGAACGTCGTCCGCCGCTTGTGCCGCACCCGCAGCCGGTCAGACACGCGTCGAGGCCAAAGACTCCGGTCAGGCCACGTTGAGCTGGATGTTGCCGATCCGAGCGACGATGTCGAGGTGACCCCCGAGCCCGACGACATAGGCGCGCAACGTCTCCAGCGCGACGGCGTCACCGTTCTCGATCTGGCTGATCCTGGCCTGCGTCAGCCCGGTAGCCTCCGCCAGCTGCACTTGTGTCAACCCAAGTTGCTGGCGGATCTCGGCGAGCTGCGCGCCGCTGACCGAGGCGAGCATCTGCTCGCGCATCTGCCGACGGCGAGCCACCCGCTCAGCGCTGTCCCAGGTGGGGTCGGCGGCACGGGCCTTCGCCTTGACGTCTCGCCAGTTCGCGGCCTCAGTCATGACTCGCCCTCCTCTTTCAACGCCGTGAGATGCTCCGTGAACCGAGCATCTGCCAACGGGATCGCCTTGTGGTACCAAGTCTGCCATTGGCCGGACTTGTCTCCTGCCACCAGGAAAACCGCTTCCCGCGCTGGATCGAACGCGAAAATCATCCGTACTTCGGTGGCGCCGACCGAGCCCGGCCGTAGCTCCTTCATGTTGTGATACAGGCTGCCCTTCAGCCGGTCTACCAATGGGCGACCGAGTGCTGGTCCCTGTTCGGCGAGAACATCGATCGCCTCGGCGACCAGGTCGGACGTGACCGGATCGGCCCGGCACAGCTCCAAGAACCACGCCTCAACCTCGGGATGCAGTCTGACCTCCCACACGACCACAGTATAAACCAAACTTATATTGCGCGCCCGGGCAGGCCGGACAGTCCGGAGGCGCCATACCTGATCCGCCTTGATGGAGCGCCTTGCGCTCCGCGCCGTGGACCGCTGGCGCCTCGCAGGGAACCTCAGGCTGCAGGCTTCCACCTCCGAACTCCCTGAGGTCCGCGCATCGCCGGCAGGGCGGCGCTGGCGGGAGCCGCTCAATTGGGTGCTCCACGGGTGCTCGGTTGCCGTAGGACAGGCTTGGCACGGGCTGGACCGTGCGGCACTCCCGCGCGCTGGAAAACGGAGGAGTCGGACACAGCAGGAATCGACGGGACTCAGCAGGATGGAAAAGCACGTTCAAAGCTGGCTCTTCATCTGCGGGTTGTAGGTTCAAGTCCTACGCGGCGTACTCGAATTGGTGGCCCCTGCTTCGCGGCGGGGGCCGCTTGCTGTTGTCGAGTCCGCATTCTTCGCGCTCGCTTTGCTCGCTCCCCGGTGGGGGGCTTCGCCCACCCACACCCCCTGAAAGCGCAGCGCCGTCCCGCGGCGGAAATTGCGCCCCACCAGCTCGTTGTGGTCAGCATCACGGTGCCGGCCCGCGGATTAGCTCGATCCCTTTCCAGACCTTGTATCGACTTTTTCGCTATTCGCAATCGGTCGAAGGTGAGGAATGCCGGGCGCTCGTGGCTCGGCTCGCTGATCACGATTGTCCCTCGGATTCGGTGAGGAGCAATTCCCATTGGCTCGCCAGGGCCTGGTTGATGCGATGGTCGCGGGCGATGGCTTCTTTGAACCAGGCGATCGTGGCGGGCGCCATGGCGAGAATCTGGTTGTAGTTGAGGGCGGCCGGGTTCATGCCGAACACCAGCCCGGTCTTGAGCAGCATGCCTGAGGTGGCGATGGTGTGCCCGAGCAGCAGCATGCTGGTGATTCTTGATGACCTGCTGAATCAGATGCTCGCGTCGCTTCTCTCGTTCACGCTCGTTGGTGGCCAGCATGTACCGCGCGCCCTGATGGACCGCGACCCCGAGGATCACCACCGTGCCGATGCCGGTGACCATCGCGCTCAGGCCCAGCAGGCCGCCGAACCCCAGGGCCGCCAGACCCGAGGTGATTCCGGCCCCACCGAGGCCGGAGACGCTGCCGGCAAGACTGACCGCGGCGATCGGGGCGCCGAACGCGGCCGCCTTGGCAGCGAGGTCCTTGGTGGTGGTCTCCAGCTGGCTGGTCGTGATCTTGCCGGAAGCGAACTCCTCTTCGGTCGTCACAAGCCGCTCGGTCGCCTGCACGAGCTTGTCAGCCGACTCGGGGAACACGAGTCCTGCGACCAGCACGATCCGCTCACGCTCGGCGTCCGCAGCATGCCTGTCAGCACGCGAAATGCGCACCAGATCGCGCACCAGCACCGTGAACACCGGCTCGCGCTGACCCTCCTCGAGGAGGTCGTGCAATTGCCTGGACAGCTCCACCGTGGCGTCGGTGACCGCTGCTTCGCTCGCTACCTCGCGTTGCGCCCCGGTGATTTCACTGCGCAACTCCGATCGCGCTTCGCCGTCGAGACCAATCGTCGATGCGAACAGGTACAGATTCGCGATCTCGCGAGGATCGAGAAGGGCGTCGACCAGCGCCAAGCTCACCAAGACCCGGCAATAGAGCAACTTCGCGTCGGCGCTGAGCCCGGACAAGTCAGCGGAATCAGCGCGGGTTCGGGACGACCGTGCCGACAGGCCGCCCTTGACTTCTGCGACCTTCGCCTTCACCTGCCCGGCGGACTGCTTCACCCTCTCCTGGGCATCGCCAGCGGCATCAGCGACGCGCTGCCTCGCGGCGCTCGTGCTGTCGGCAACCTTGCGTCCAGCGGCGCCGGCAACGTCCTTCAGCCGTCCAAACCCAACTTCACGAGGGTCCATCGCCATCCCTTTTCACGTCCTTTGACGGAAGGCTATCGGTAGCCACCGACAAGAAGACGTCCTCCGGGCGGCCCTGGCCTATCTCCTCATCCGGAATCGGTAGGCCGAATGGCTGGTCTTTGCGGTGTTGGTGGCTGATGTGTCGTGACTTCTTGGTCAGTGCGAGTTGCCGGTCGCGGCAATTCCAACGCAGTCATCACGATGACTTCAGCTCGTCAGTTGCAGAGGGCGCACATTCGACGAGAAGTAGAAACTGTCGCGCGCTGACGGGTGTGCACGTCGCGTGATGGCGGCCGGCCGAGCACGCTTCCGCCGCAACTCAGCAGCCTGGATTTGTCGCGGTCCGGGCGCACGGCGATGTGTTGAACTAAAGCATGCAGATGCGTCCCGCAGAACTGGCGGCGATCCGTGCCGGCGATGTCGACGTGGCGTTCCGTCGGTGGGAACGGCCTCGTGTCAGGGTCGGCACCCAGATGCGTACCGCGGTCGGACTGGTCGAGGTCACGTCCGTCGACCGCGTGCCGGTGAGTTCGCTGACTGCCGCGGACGCCCGGCGGGCCGGCGCGGCATCGTTGGCCGCGCTCCGGCAGGGGTTGGACCGCCTCCACCCCGAGCGGCCGGTGTATCGGATCGGGCTACGGTACGCCGGCGTCGACCCGCGGCACGCGCTGCGAGAGGCGGTGCCCGACGCTGCGGAGATCGACGGGATCGTCGTGTGGCTCGACCGGCTCGACCGGGCCTCGCCGACCGGGCCGTGGACCCGGGCAACGCTCCTGCTGATCGACGAACTTCCGGCCACCCGGGCACCCGACCTCGCACAACGGATGGGGCGCGACACCCCGTCGTTCAAACAGAACGTGCGCAAGCTCAAGGAGCGCGGCCTGACCGAATCGCTCGACATCGGCTACCGGCTCTCGGCGCGCGGCGCCGCCGTCCTGGACCACGAGGGTCATCCCCGGTCGACCCCCGGCCGGCCGGCGCCGGACATTCCGCTGCCGCACCTGGGCGCGGCCGCGACACGTGCGCTCACCGAGCACGGCGTGGTCAGCCTCGAACAGGTGGCCGAACTCAGCGAGGCCGAGGTGCTGGCACTCCACGGAGTCGGGCCCTACGCCCTACGCCACCTCCTGGCTGCGATGGACGCGGCCGGGCTGGCCTTCCGCGACGATCCCGGCACGTCACCGCAGGTCACCGTCACGCCGGAGACAGCTCGCAAGCCGCCACCGACAAGGGCCTGACGATCTCGCGAACCTTGACACACCGCGGGACAGCGGCGTCCCGCCGGGGCGGCGCCGCAGTACACCCACGAAAGGAAGCAGGCTGTGGCCGTTCATAAGGCCCGACGCCGACTGGCGCTGCTGCTGATCGCGCCGCTCGGTGCTGCCGTGGCGGCGACCGTCGTGTCCTGCTCCAGTGACGGCCCGTCCGTGGCCGGCCCGCCGGCGGTCGCCCCGCAATGCCCGGGATCCGTTGAGACGACAACGAAGCGGCCGGCCGCGAGCCGGAGCGGCGACCTCGTCCCGGCCGGTGTTGTCGAAGCGCTGCTGTGCACGTACGGGCCAGGCGACGGCGGAAGCCTGGCGCTGACCGGCACCGCGGCAGCGGCCGACGACCCGCAGGCGGTCGCGCGGTACCTGAACGGGCTGCCGGGCGGAAACGACCCTCTGGGCAGCATGTGCGTAGCAATGGGCGGGACGGCTGAGTACCGGATCGTGGTCGGCTATCCCACCGAGGACCCGGCAACCGTCTCGGTGTCGACGAACTGCGGCACCGCCGCACACAACGGCGTCGTGCGGCACCTGCGCAACGTCCCAGAGCTCCTCGGCCACTGGACTACCCGAGGGTGACCCGCCGGCGGCCGCTGTTGCCGACGTCGTCGAACATGTGTTCGAATAGGCGGGTCGTCGGGGGAGGTTGCGCATGTTGTTCGATCCGGCCGCGAACCTGATTCGCGCCGAGCCGGTGGTCGGGTTGCCCGTCATCGCGGGGGACGCCGCCGTCGGGCAGGTCTGCTGTGATCCCGAAGCGTTCGCCGATGTCACCACCCTGGCCGGAGGGCTTGCCGCGCCGCTGCTGGACCCGCGGCTGCGGGGGTTGCTGCGGCTGGTCTGGCCGGGCACGCACGCGCAGGCCCGGCTGCTGTGGGGGCGGCGGGTCCAAGGCGCCCGCGGGGATCTCGCCGCCGTGGTCGGCGAGATCGTCGGGGTGCCGGGCTCCGTCCTGCGCCGCGTGACGGTGCGATGCCAGGACGGTCAGCGTGGCGGTGATCCGGTTGTCCGGGCCGCCGCTCCCCTGGCGGTGCTGCAGGCCGAGGTCGCCCGGCTCGTGCACGAGCGGGCCGCCGAGGGCCGGCGGCCCGAGACCGTGCTGGACGAGTTGTTGTTCTGGCGTGGCGCCGGGCGGGACAGCGTGTCGCTCAACGAGGTCGCCTGGCTGGTCAGTGCGCTCACGGCCGCCGTCTGGGACGCGGCGCACACCGCCCGGGCCGGGGTTGTCGGGTGGCTCCGGGTCACCACCCAGGCCGTGGTGCTGGGTGGGGTGCGGATCCCGGGTGGGACCCGGTGCCTGCTGCTCGTCGACGCCGTCGAGCCGCGGGAGCAGCCGGCCCGGCCGGCGCTGCGGGCGTTGCGGTGGCTCGCGCCCGCCGCGCCCGAAGGAGCCGGGGCCACCGTGGCCCGGCTGCTCGGGGACGGGTCGGCCGCCCTCCAACAAGCCGCCTAGTCACGAAGGCGAGCTGCCAAGAGAAGGCGAACTGTCAAGAGAAGCCGTCCGACGAACCGGCCGGCTAGCGGGACTGTTCGCGGCCGCACCACCAGGTGGTGCGGCCGCCCACCACGCCCCGGTGCATCTGGGCGCCGCATCTCGGGCACCGGCCGTCCGGGTGGCGGGCCGGGAGCACCGAGAGGACGTGGACGCCGCCGCCCTCCACCGCCGACGTCACCGCCGTCCGCAGCGCGCGGAGCAGGCGGTCGACCTCCGGCTTCGACAGCTCGTCGACCGGGCGGGCCGGGTTGATCTTCGCCAGCCACAGGGTCTGGTCGGCCAGCAGGTTGCCCACGCCCGCGACGGCCTCCTGGTCCAGCAGCCTGGCCTTCACCGGGGCCGTGCCGCGGGAGATCATCGCCCGGAACTGCGCGGGGGTGATCTCGCGGGCGTCCGGGCCCAGGCGTTCCACCGGCGGGTCCAGGCGTACGCGGCCCAGCCGGCGCGGGTCGACCAGCAGCAGGCTGGTGCCGTCCTCGAAACGTACCGCGAAGCGGGCGAAGCGGTAGTCGCCCTTCGCCCGGCCGCGCTCCCAGTAGTCGCCGCCGTCGACCTCCTCGCCGTCCGCGGCGGCGAAGACCACCTTGCCCGACATGCCGAGGTGGATGCCGAGGACCGGGCCGTCGTCGGACGTGTCGCACCACATGCTCTTGCCGCGGCGGTGGGCCGCCGTCAAGGACCGGCCCACCAGGGCGGCGCGGATCTCGCCCGGGTGGTGGGGGCGGCACACGTAGGTGTCGGCGTCGTCGACGTCCGCGATGGGCCGCTGCAGCGCGTACCGCGACAGCACCGCGCGGGCGGACTCCACCTCGGGAAGTTCAGGCACGCCGACGAGCGTAGTGTCCACGGCGTGCAGGCATTGCCCGTGGTCCCGGCGATTCCGCGGCTGCTCGAAGCGCTCGACCAGGGGGCCGCGGTGCTCGTGGCGCCGCCCGGGAGCGGGAAGACCACGCTCGTGCCGCTCGCGCTCGACGAGCATCTCCAGGACGGGCGCATCCTGGTGGCCGAGCCGCGGCGGATCGCGGCCCGGGCCGCCGCGCGGCGGATGGCCCAGCTCAGAGGTGAGCAGGTCGGGGACAGCGTCGGATACGCCGTGCGCGGGGACCGCAGGACCGGGCCCAGGACGCGGGTCGAGGTCGTCACCACCGGGCTGCTCGTGCAGCGGCTGCTCGCCGATCCGGAGCTCCCGGGGGTGTCCGCCGTGGTGCTCGACGAGTGTCACGAGCGGCAGCTGGACACCGACCTCGCGTTCGCGTTCCTGATCGAGGCGCGGGCCACCATCCGCTCCGACCTGCGGCTGCTGGCCACCTCGGCCACGGCCGAGGCCGAGCGGTTCGCGGACAAGCTCGCCGGCACGGTCGTCGCGGCCGAGGGCGGGCTGTTTCCGTTCGACGTCCGATGGGTGCCGCCCAGGCAGCCGATGCGGCCGGCCGAGGGGATGCGGGTCGACCGCGGGTTTCTCGACCATGTCGGGGCCACCGTCCGAAAGGCGTGGAACGAGACCGCCGGGGACATCCTGGTGTTCCTGCCCGGCGCGGCGGAGATCGAACAGGTCCGGCGGCAGCTCGGCGACGCCGTCGTCCTGCACGGACGGCTTCCGGCCGCGCAGCAGGACCAGGCGCTCGTGAAGACTGGCACCGAACGCCGCATCGTGCTCGCCACCGACGTCGCCGAGAGCAGCCTCACCGTCCCCGGCGTCAGGGTCGTGGTCGACGCCGGGCTCCGGAGGGTGCCGCGGATCGACCTCGCCCGTGGGCTGGGGAGGCTGGTGACCGTCACCGCCGCCAAGGCGAACGCCACCCAGCGGGCCGGGCGGGCGGCCCGCGAGGGGCCGGGGACCGTGTACCGGTGCTGGTCCCAGGCCGACCACGAACGGCGGGCCGAGCAGCCCGAGCCCGAGGTGGCCACCGCCGACCTCACCGGGTTCGCGCTCGCGCTCGCCTGCTGGGGCGGCCTGCACAACGAGGCGCTGCCCGACCAGCCGCCCGAGGGGGCGATGCGGGTGGCGCGGCAGACGCTCGAAGCCCTCGGCGCCCTCGACGCGGACCACCGGGTGACCGGGCGGGGCCGCCGGATGCAGCGGGTCGGCGCCCACCCGCGGCTCGCCCGCGCCCTGCTCGACGGCGCACCACTGGTCGGCGCGCGGACCGCGGCCGAGGTCGTTGCCGTGCTGAGCGAGGAGACGGCCACGACGATCGACGACCTGACGGCGGTCGAGCTGACGCCCGCGACCAGGTCCGAGGCCGACCGCCTGCGCCGCCTCGTCGAGGCGAAGGCCGGGGAGCGAGGCCGGGAGCACGCCGCCGGGATCATCGCCGGCCTCGCCTACCCGGAATGGATCGCCAAGCGGCGCGGCGACGGCTACCTCATGGCCGGCGGCACCGAAGCGACCCTGCCCAGGAACTCCGCGCTGACGGGCGAGCAGTGGCTGGCGATCGCCGCCGCCGACCGTCCACAGGGGAGCGTCAACGCCCGGATCAGGCTGGCCGCTCCGATCGACGAGGAGACCGCGCGGGCGGCCGGGCAGGCGCTGCTGTCCACCGTGGACGAGGTGAGCGCGACCGGCGCCCTGCGGGTCGAGCGGCTCGGCGCCATCACCCTCACAGAGCAGCGCATCGACGCGCCCGACCTCGTCTCCAGGGCCCGCAACGAAGCCAGGCGCAGGCGCGGCCTGCCGTGGACGCCGCTGCGGCGGCGGATGGCGTTCCTCCACCGCGCGCTCGGCGCGCCGTGGCCGGACGTGAGTGACGACGACAACCTGGCCGACGGGGAGGTCGACCACGTCCTGCAGGCGATGCTTCCCTGGCCGGCCGCGAAGGACCTCGACAAGCTGGCCCCGGAGCGGCTCGCGGTGCCGAGTGGGTCGATGCGAAGGGTCGACTACACCGACACCGAGCGCCCCGTCCTCACCGTGAAGGTGCAGGAGGCGTTCGGCTGGCTGGAGACGCCGACGGTGGCCGGCGTCCAGGTCGTCCTGCACCTGCTCTCCCCCGCCGAGCGCCCGGTCGCGGTCACGCAGGACCTGGCCTCGTTCTGGCGCAACGGCTATCCGCAGGTGCGGGCCGAGCTGCGGGGCCGCTATCCGCGCCACCCATGGCCCGAGGACCCGCTGACGGCCGAGCCGACGCGCCGCACGAAGCAGAGCCGCACGAAGTAAAGATCAGGACGTCACCCGCCGCCTCACCCGCCAACCAAACGACCGCACCGCACAGTGGAGGCTGGACGAGGGAGGCGCGTATGAGAGACGACCTGCCCGCGCTGGCCGCCGAGGCCTTCGGCTACGGCTACCCGTTGCTGTCCGGCCTCACCGCAGTGGAGCGCGACGCCAAGACGAGTCCCTTCAACACGTTCACCCATCGGCGGGGTCTTGCCACACCTGGCCCCCACTCCACCAACGCCAACGTCGACGTGCTGCGCTCGACCGCCCAGCTGGACCTGTCCGGCGGCCCCCTGTGGCTGCGGATCCCGGCGACCGGCGACCGGTACCACGTCGTGCAGTTCATCGACGCCTGGACCGACAACTTCGCCTACGTGGGCAGCCGGTCCACGAGCTCCGACGAGCGCGAGTACCTGCTCGTGCCGCCCGGCTGGGCCGGCCGCGAGGCGCCGGCGGCGGAGATCATCCGGATGCCGACCATGGTCGCCACCCTGATCGCCCGCTTCGCCTGCGCCGGGCCCGCCGACGTGCCCAGCGTCAACGCGTTGCAGGACGGGCTCTCCATCGAGCGGATGTACCCGCAGGTGCCGCTCGACGGGCTGCCCGCGCCCCAGTCCGGCGTGCCGGACGACGTGCTGTTCTTCGAGACGCTGCGGCGCTCGCTGGCGGCGTTCCCGCCGTCGCCGGCCGAGCGGCGCTACCAGCAGCGCTTCGGGCCGCTGGGGCTGTTCGAGCGCGGCAACTCGCCGTACACCACCATCCCCCGCGACGTCCGCAACGCTATGCGGGAAGGCCTGGAGCGCGGCCTGGACGACCTCGAGGAGGCGGCCACCACGCAGCACGCTGGCCTGGTCAACGGCTGGACCAACGACCTGCACACCTTCGACTACAACCTCGACTACTTCGAGGTCGGCACGATGGACACTCCCGAGTGGACGGTCCACGACCGGGACCAGGCGCACCGGATGCGCGCGGTCGCGGCCCGGACCGGGCTCTGGGGCAACCATGCCTACGAGGCCGTCTACCCGACCGTCCACAAGAGCCTCGACAACGAGCGGCTGACCGGCTCCCAGCGGTACACGGTCCGCTTCGAACAGCCGCCACCCGTGGGCGCGCAGTGGTCGCTGGCGCTCTACGACGCGCCGGACTCGCGGCTGGTCCCCAACGAGCTGGACCGGTACGCGATCGGCAGCCACACCCCGGGACTGCACACCGGCCCGGACGGCTCGGTCACCGTGACGATCCAGCACGAACGCCCGGCCGACGAGGAGGCGGCCAACTGGCTGCCGGCCCCGGTGGGCGGCTTCCGGCCGGTCCTGCGGATGTACCAGCCCGAGCCGGCCGTGCTGCACAACGAATATCGGCTGCCGCCGGTGGTGCCGGGGTAGCACGATACGGGGCATGGACACGCTCGGCCGCGGTCTCGGGCCCCTGCGCGAACTGCTCACCGACGCACCGGAGGAGACGCGGCGGCGGTTGTACCGCGCGATCGTCCGCCGCCGCCGCGCCGACCTCGCCGACGGGCTCGTCGACGAGGTCCGCGCCCGCTACGGCGACGACGAGGCGGCCCGCCTGCTGCCCGTGTGCGGCGCGGAGACGTCGAGCCGGCTGCTGCCGGAGCTCGGCTACGCGCTCGCCTCGTGGGAGCGCATCGCCCGCCGCCACCCCGGGGCGACGCTCGCCACGGCCGCCCGCGAGCTCGCCGAGCTGTCCCCCGAGGGCCGCGAGGACCGCTGGCGCCGCACCGCCGACGCCGTGCTGTCGGCCGCCGAGGAGCGCCCGGAGCAGGGTCTCGACCTGCTGGAGCGGTTCGCGCCGGCCCGCTGGCTGCCCGGCCGCCTCACCGCCTACGGCGTGCTGGCGATCACCGATCCGCTGCGGGTGCTGGCCCTCTTCACCGCGCCCGAGCGGGCCGGCTGGGTGACCCGCGCCGCGCTGCCGGCCAACCTGCTGGGCCGGATCGGCCGCCTCCCGCCGGCCACCGCGGCGGAGCTGGGCCGCCGGTACTCAGGCCGGTGGGACCAGTTCGCCCGCCTGCTGCGGGCCGCGCCGCCCGGGCACCGTGGCGAGCTGTTCGAGCGGTCGATGGCCGGGGTGGACCGCACGCTGGTCATGACGAGCGACCTGGTGCTCGCCGTGCTGCCGGGGCCGGCCCGGGCGGCCGAGGCGCGCCGGATGCTCGCCCTGGAACGGGTGCGGCAGGACGAGCGGCAGGCGCTGCGCCTCACCGCCCAGCTGCCGTGGGCCGAGGCCGAGCCGGTGCTGCTGGCCGCCACCGGCCGCGGCACCGCCGACGAGCGGCAGCTGGCCTGGCACCTGCTCGGCCAGTGCGCCGCCCGCGGCCGCGACCCGGAGGCGGTCGCCGCGTTCGTCCAGCACCTGCCGCGGCTGCGCAACGAGCAGGACCCGGTGCGGGCGGCCGCGCTCGCCCAGCTGCCCCGCCTCCCACCGGCGCTGCTGGCGCCCGAGCTGGCCGAGCCCCTGGACCGCGTGGTCACCGACGTCGTGGGGGCGCGGGACGCGTCCGGCGACACGATCTCCCACGTCCTGGAGGCGGCGGCCACGGTACTGCGGGAACGACTCGACTCGGCACCGCTCACCGGCTGGGCCCTGCGCACCTTCGGCCGCGTCCTCGGCGACGACCGCCCGCCCCGGTTCGGGCCGCTCGACGAGCGGCTGCGCCGCGACCAGGAGACCCTGGCGTTCGCCGCCGTCCGCGACTGGCTGGCCGGCGCCGCCGCCCGCGGGGAGCACGGCCCGCTGTTCGCGTTCGCCGAGGCGCTCGGCCGGCGCGCCTGGCGGATGCCCGAGCTCCAGGACCTGCTGGCGGCGGCCACCCGCCGGGACACGCTGGCCTGGACCGCCCGCCAGGCGATCGAGCTGTGGCTGGCCGACCCGGGGCAGCGCGGCGCCCGGGTCGAGGCGGTCCTGCGGGAGGACCCGTCGGCGATCGCGCTGCCGGTCGTCTGGCGGATCGTCTGCGCCCGCCGGCCCGACCTGGTCACCGCCGCCCTCGCCGGTCCGCCACCGCGGGGCCGGTTCATCCCGGAGGGCGTGACGTGGGTGCCGCCACGGGCCCTGCAACTGCGCCACTGGCCCGAGGCCTCCCGCCAGGCCTACGCCGGGCGGCTCGCCGCCGTCGCCGCCGACGCGTCGCTGCCGTGGCGGGTCCGCGCGGCCGCCCTGCGCGCCGCCGCCCCGGTCCCGGAGCACGGCTGGCCCGTGGTCCACCCGTGGACCGACCTCCCGGTCGGCACCGCACCGCAGGACGAGGAGGACGACGACGGCGCCGGGGTGGGGATGGCGGAGGCCGCGCTGGCCGCGCTCGCCTGGACGGACCGGCCCGCCGAGGCGCTGCCGGTGCTGCTCGCGCACGCCGGGGACGACCGGGCGCGGGTCGCCATGGCCGCCGCCGGGCGCGCCGGCCGGTTCGTGGCGCCGTCCCGGCTCGGGGCCGCCCTCGCCGCCGTCGAAGGCAAGGTCACCAGCCGCAAGGAGGCGGTCCGGCTGATCGCCGCCGGGCGCGTCCCGGGCGCCGCCGGCCTGCTGCTGGCCCGGTTCACCGACGCCGGCACGCACCGCGACGTGCGGGCCGCGGTCGTCGCCGCCGCGCGCGACACGGCCGACGACCCGGGCATGTGGCCGGTCCTGCGGGCCGCGGCCGCCGGCGGGGTGCGGGAGGACGTGCGGCCGATCCTCGAAGGCCGGCCGTACCTGGTGCCGCCGGCGCGGCGCGACGAGTACGCCGCGCTGGTCCTGGCCGCCTGCGCGTCCCCCGACCGGCGGCTGGCCGCCGAGGGCTGGGCCGCCCTGGCCGGCTGGGCGCTCTGGCTGCACGGCGCCGAGGGGCTCGTCCTGGAGCGGCTCGCCGACCTCGCCGACGAGACCGTCTGGCCCGCGGTCGCCGGGGCGCTGGTCGCGATCGTCCGCGCCGGGAGCGCCGGGACGCTGCTGACCGACGCGATCGACGCCCTCACCGGGCTCGACGGCGTGCGGGTCGACGGCCGGGACCGGCCGGCCCGGCGGCGCGTCGAGACGATCGTCGCCCGGCTCGGCGAGCAGAGCGGGCTCTCGGCGGCGGCGCGCCGCACCATCGGTACCGCGGCCGCATCGATCTCCACAGTGGACGGGTTCCGGCCCGCCGCGGCCGGGCTGCTCCTCGCCGCGACCGATCCGGAGTCGCCCGGCGAGGTCGACCGGCTCGCCCGGCTGCTGGACGGCCGGCCGGTCCTCGCCGCGCGGATCGCCCAGGACCTCGGCCGGCGGCTGGAGCAGTACGAACCGCAGCCGGCCATCGCCGAGCGGCTCGCGCGGCGGGCGGGGACGGCCGACGGGCTGCTCGCGGTCGCGTACGCGGCGCACGGCCGGCGCCTCGGCTGGCCGGCCCGCTGGCGCGGGCTGGTCGAACACCTGCGCGAACACCCGGCGGAGGAGGTGCGGGACGCGGCCCTGGAGGCGAGGCTGGAGTGAACATCCCGTTTCCACTTGGCGTACACCTCGCTGCGACCGTCGTGCTGTCCGGTGGCCGTACCGCACCATGTCCCGCGTGAGGATTGCGCACTTCTGCGACAGCCATCCGGGCCGCACCGACGGCGTGGCCATCTCGGTCGCGACGACCGTGTCGCTGCTGCGGTCCGCCGGGCACGACGTGCAGGTCTACCAGCCGGCGCCGCTGCTGCGGGGCCGCGACGAGCCGTGCGGGGTGCGGTCGGTGCCGGTACCGATGCGCAACATCCGGGTCGGCGTGCCGCGGTTCTCCGGCATGCGGCCCGTGCCGCAGATCGTGCACATCCACACGCCCGGACCGGTCGGGATCGGCGGGCTGCGGTACGCGCGGGCGCACGAGATCCCGGTCGTCATGACCTGGCACACGGACCTGCTCGCGTACTCCGCCCACTTCATGGAGATCCAGGTCGGCGCCGTGCACGCCGCGCAGCGGCTCGGCCTGGGCTGGACGGCCCGCGACTACCTGCGGCTGGCCCGGCCGGGCACCGATCGCCGGGCCCAGCTGGTCCGCCTCGGCCAGGAGTTCCTCGACCGCACCGCGGTCGTCATCGCGCCGTCGGAGAAGACCGCGGCGAGCTTCGCCGAGTTCGAGCGGGTCCCTCCCGTGTGGACGGTGCCGACCTCGGTGGCGCTCGACGAGTGCCCGCTGGGCCGGGCCGAGGTGCGCCGTGCGCTGCGCATCCCGGAGAGCGCGCCGGTGGTCCTGGCGGTCGGCCGGGCCACGAAGGAGAAGGACCCGCAGCTGCTGCTCGCGTCGTTCGCCCGGCTGCTGCGCCACCTGCCGGACGCGCGGCTGGTCATGCTGGGCGTGAAGCAGCAGCGCCTGACGATCCTCCGGCTGGCCCGCCAGGCCGGGGTCGCGCACGCGCTGCGGATCGTCCGCCCGGTGCCGCACTCGCGGATGGCCGCGTACTACGGGATGGCCGACGTCCTGGCCTTCGCGTCGACGACGGACACCCAGGGTCTGGTACTGCTGGAGGCCGAGCAGGCCGGCCTGCCGGTCGTGCTGGCCGACGCCGCCCTGGCCGGCCGTCCCGGCGAGGAGGCACCGGGCCGGATGAGCACCGCGCCGGACGCCGACTCGTTCGCGGCCGCCCTGACCCGCGTGCTGACCGACCCGGCCCTGCACCGCTCGGTGGCGGAGGCGGGCCGCGCGGCGGCCGAGTCGTACTCGACCCAGCGCTACCTGGACCACCTGCTGGCGGCGTACACCTTCGCCCGCGAGTCGCACCCGGTCCCGTCCCCCGCCCGCACATGACCTCCGCCCGCGATCTTGGAGTTGTGGTCCCGACTTTATCCGCATATCTACGACAAATCGGGGACCACAACTCCAAGATCGCGGAGCTTGTGGCGGCGGTGCCGGGTGTCAGGGGGTCGACAACGCCTCCGTCGGGGCCAGGCGGGCCGCCCGCACGGCCGGGTACAGGCCCGCGATCCCGCCGATGACCAGGGTGGCCGCGATGCCGCCCGCCGTGGCCCAGGCCGGGACGATCGCCGGCCAGTCGCGCGTCGCGGCGTAGAGCGTCGTCACGCCGACGCCCAGCACCACGCCGCCGACGCCGCCCAGGGCCGACAGCAGCAGCGACTCGGAGAGGAACTGGAGCAGGATCTGGCCGCGGGTCGCGCCCAGGGCCCGGCGCAGGCCGATCTCCGAGCGGCGCTCCAGCACCGAGATGACCATCGTGTTGGCCACGCCGACGCCGCCGACCAGCAGCGCCACCGCGCCGAGGCCCAGGAGCAGGCCCGTGAAGGTCTTGTCCGTCGCCTGCCGTGCGGCGAGCGCGTCGGACGGGCGGGAGACCTTCACCTCGTTGGGCGACTGCGGGTTCGCGGTCGCGGCGAGCACCGCCCGCACGTCCTCGACGTAGGCGTCCTTCGAGCGGGTGTAGACCGTGGTCGCCGCGCCGTCGAAGTCGAAGTACGTCCTGGCGGCCTCCCAGCCGATCAGGGCGGCGGAGTCGAGCTCGGGTGCCAGCGGTACCGGAGCGAGAATCCCCACCACCGTGAACCAGCGCCGGCCGATGTAGACCTGCACGCCGTCGTTCACGGCCGTGATGCCCAGCCGGCGGGCGGCGGTGGCACCGAGCACGACCGCCGGGTAGTTGGCGGTGGCGGCGTTGAGCCATACGCCGTCGGCCAGCTCGGCGCCGACCGTGGCCGGCAGGCCCAGCTGGGCGGCGGCGGTCGTGAGCGAGCCGGTCTGCGCGGCCGGGATCTGGTCGCTGCGGTACACCCGGACCCCGGAGAGCTTCGCGGTCGCGGCGACGGCGGTGACCGGGCCGATCCGCGAGATCATCGGGATCGCCTCGTCCGGCAGGCTGGAGGTCTCGCCGAACAGGTCGTTGCCCGGGGCGACGGTCAGCAGGTTGGTGCCCAGGGCGGCCAGCTGGCGGTCCAGCTCGGCCCGGCTGGACGACGAGATGCCGACGACGGCGGTCATCGCGGCGATGCCGATCGCGATGCCCAGCGCGGAGAGGAACACCCGCAGCGGGCGGGTGCGCAGGCCGGTGCCGCCGACCCGGATCACGTCGGTCAGGAACAGCCGCGCGGGCTGCAGGGGCGCGCTCAAGACGGCACCACCTCCCCGTCCCGCATGGCGATCTGGCGCGGCAGGCTCGCCGCGATCTCCTGGTCGTGCGTGATCACCAGGATCGTCGTCCCGGCCTGGTGCAGCTCCCGCAGCAGCTGCACCACACCGGCCCCCGATGCCGAGTCCAGGTTCCCGGTCGGCTCGTCGGCCAGCAGGATCGCCGGCTCGCCGACGACCGCCCGGGCGATCGCGACCCGCTGCCGCTCGCCGCCCGACAGCTCGTTCGGCCGGTGGTCGAGCCGGTCGCCGAGCCCGACGCGGCGCAGCGCGTCCTCGGCCCGGCGGCGGCGCTCGGCCCGCGACGGCCCGGCGTACAGCAGCCCGTCGGCCACATTGTCCAGGGCCGACTGCCCCACGGCGAGGTGGAACTGCTGGAAGACGAAGCCGATGCGCCGCGCCCGCAGGGCCGCCAGCTGCCGGTCCTTCAGGGCCGCGACCTCGTGCCCGTCGATGCGGACGGCGCCGGCCGACGGGCGGTCGAGCGTGCCGATGAGGTGCAGCATCGTGCTCTTGCCCGAGCCGGAGGGCCCGACGATGGCGGCCAGCTCGCCCGCCTGCACCGTCAGGCTGACGTCACGGACGGCGACCACGCCGCCCGCGTACTCCTTGGTGACGCCCTCGAGCTCCACCACCGCGGTCATGAGGGCATCCCCACGACCGTGCCTTCGGTGATGCCGTCGCCGCTGACCTCGACCTTGCCGGCGGCGAACATGCCGGTCTCCACGGCGACGAGGCGGGTCGTGCCGTTCTCGACGACCTGGAGGCCGTAGCCGCCCTCGGCCAGCGCCAGCAGCGCCGCGATCGGCACCGTGAGCACGTTCTCCTTGCGCGCGGAGGTGAAGACCACCTCGCAGGTCACCTGGTCGAGCCCGGCGAACGCGGCGCCGTCGTCCGGCACCACCGTCGCCTGGATCTTCGTCGTGGCCGGGTTCTGGCCCTCGGCCGGCTTGATGACGGTCTCGACCTGGCTGATCTTGGCCGGGACCGTCTTGCCGTCGGGCAGCTTCACGGTGACCGCGGCGCCGACCTTGGCGAGGCGCTGGAGGGCCACCTCCAGCTCGACGGTCACGACCGGGCCGGTGCCCGTGTACGTGAGCAGCGTCGTGCCTGCCTGGTCGCCGACCGCCGCCTTCTGCTCCTGGATGCGCGCCGGGCCGGTGGCGTAGACGATCCGGCCCTGCTCGACCGTGCCGGTCTTGGTGATGCCCAGGTCGCCCTGCCACTTGCGGACCGCGGTCGCCGTCGACGCGGTGTACTCGTCGTCGACGGTGAAGCCGGTGTACCCGAGCGCCGCCAGGTTCTGCTCGAACTGCCTGACGTCGGCGCCCTCGACGCCGGGGGCGAGCGTGCGGTACGCGGGCAGCGCCCCGTACAGCAGGACCACCGGCGTGTCGTCGACCCGGAACATCGCCTGTCCGCGCTGGACGGTCGCGCCGACCGCCGGCAGCTCGGTCACGGTGCCCTGGAGCCGGCCCGCGACCGACTTGGTGTCGCCGTGGCCGACCTTGCCGTCCTCGGTCTGCGTGTCGACCAGCGTCTGCTTGCTCACCTTCGCCGTCTTCACCGGCGTCTGCGAGCTGCTCTGCGCGTTGGAGTCCCGGTCGGGCAGGCCGAGCCCGGCCGCGGTCACGGCGCCGGCCGCCGCGACCGCCACCACGGCGACCACCACCTTTCCGGCCCGTCCCCGCCGCCGCCTGTTCGCGCTCATGCCCCGCCCCCGTCCACGCCCTTCTCGTCGTTCTCCGGGCGGTCGCTGCCGCGCGGACCCGGCTGGTACTGCTTGCACTTCTCCTCGGCCTTCTTGAACTCCTCGCTCTTCGGGTCCACGCCGAGCTTGTTGACGTCGATCGCGATGCCGCCGTCCTCGGACGGGTCGGGGAAGTTCGTGATGCCGTTGTCCCGCATGCACTGCGAGAACTTGCGCATCTGCTCGACCGTCGCCGGATCGGCCTTCATCGGCTCGCCCCCGTTGGGCATGTACTGCTTGCACGCCTCCTGGGCGGCGTCGACCTTCTCCTTGTCGGTGCCCTCCGGCATCGACATCTGGATCCGGCCGTCGTCCATCTGCGGGTCGTCCATCGGGATGCCGTGCTCGCGCATGCACTTGGCGAAGTTCAGGAAGGCCTCCTGGTCGGCCTCCGGGTTGCGCTTCCCGGAGCCGCCGCCCTGCGTCGCGCTCGCGCTGGGCTTGCCGCCGTTGGCCGAGGCGACCCCGTCGTCCTGGTCGCCGGAGCGGCCGCAGCCCGCCGCCCCGAGCGTCAGCAGCAGGCCGACGACCAGCGCTGTCCTGATGCGCATGGTGCGCTCCTTTCGAACGGGCCGGCTGGCGCCGGCCACGCTGCGCAGTCAACCGAGGCGCGCGTCACCGGGCCGTAACCGCAAACGTTGACGCCGCGTTGACGGCCGGGCGCGGGACGATGGGAGGCATGCGGATTCTGGTGGTCGAGGACGAGCCGCTGCTCGCCGAGACGGTGGCGCAGGGCCTGCGGCGCGACGCGCACGCCGTCGACGTGGTCCACGACGGGGGCGCGGCGCTGGAGCGGCTCGACGTCAACGACTACGACGTCGTGGTGCTCGACCGCGACCTGCCCGTCGTGCACGGCGACGACGTGTGCCGCGAGCTGGCCCGCCGCGAGTCCGACGCCCGCGTGCTCATGCTCACCGCCGCCGCGGACATCGACGACCGGGTCGCCGGGCTGGCCCTCGGCGCCGACGACTACCTGCCCAAGCCGTTCGCGTTCCGCGAGCTGGCCGCCCGGGTCGCGGCGCTGGGCCGCCGGGCCCGCCCGGCCGCGCCGCCGGTGCTGGAGCGCTCGGGGATCCGCCTCGACCCGCACCGCCGGGAGGTGTACCGCGACGGCCGCTACGTGCCGCTGTCGCGCAAGGAGTTCGCCGTCCTGGCCGAGCTGCTGCGCGCGGGCGGCGCCGCCGTCTCCGCCGAGCAGCTGCTGGAGAAGGCGTGGGACGAGAACGCCGACCCGTTCACGCACACCGTGCGCATGACCATCCTCAAGCTGCGCCGCAAGCTCGGCGACCCGCCGGTCGTGCACACCGAGCCGGGAGTGGGGTACCGCCTCGCATGAACCGCATGACCATCCGCACCCGCCTCACGCTGGTCTACGGCGCCCTGGTCCTGGTCGCCGGCCTGGCCCTGCTCGGGATCACCTACCTGCTCGTCTACGCCCGGCTGCAGAACGCCTTCGTCTTCGCCGGCACCCGGGCGGGCGGCGAGGCCCCGCCGCCGGACCTGCTCACCGAGCGCAAGTTCGTCGCGGACATCCAGGGCGACGTCAAGAACAGCGCTCTCCAGGCGTTCCTCACCCAGGGCGGCATCGCCCTCGGCGTCGTGCTCATCGCGGCGGTCGCGTTCAGCTGGCTGATCGCCGGCCGTCTCCTGCAGCCGCTGCACCGGGTCACCGAGACCGCACGCCGGATCGCCGCCGCCCCGGACCGGGGGCTGCACGAGCGGATCGCGCTCGACGGCCCGTACGACGAGGTGAAGGAGCTCGCCGACACCTTCGACGGCATGCTGGCCCGGCTCGACAAGTCGTTCGACGGCCAGCGCCGGTTCATCGCCAACGCCTCGCACGAGCTGCGCACACCGCTCACCCTGAACCGCACGCTGCTGGAGGTCGCCACCGACCCGGCGACCGCGTCGCCGGAGCTGGTGCAGCTGGGCCGGACGCTGCTGGCCGTCAACGACCGGCACGAGCGGCTCATCGACGGGCTGCTGCTGCTCGCCAGGTCGGAGCGGCCGGTGACCGAGCGCGCCTACGTCGACCTCGCCGACGTCGTCGGGCACGTGGTCGGGCAGGTCCCGCCGGGCTCGGTCAAGGTCGAGGCGGCCGCCGGCGAGGCGCCGACCCTCGGCAACGCGGTGCTGCTGGAGCGGGTCGTCCACAACCTGGTCGAGAACGGGGTGCGGCACAACCTGCCCGAGCACGGCTGGGTGCGGGCCGAGTCGGGGACCCGGCCGGACGGCACCGCCTTCGTGCGCGTCTCGAACAGCGGGCCGGTCGTCCCGCGGTACGAGATCCCGAACCTCTTCGAGCCGTTCCGCCGGCTCGGCGCCGAGCGCGCCAAGGCCCCTGGCGCCGGCCTGGGGCTGTCCATCGTCCGGGCGGTGGTGCTGGCCCACGGCGGGGGCGTGCAGGCCGATCCGCGCGACGGCGGCGGCCTCATCGTCACGGTGATCCTTCCCACCGCAACCCTGGGCAGCGAATACCCGACATAACCGCTTGCCCGCATCGGGCAGACTCGTGGGATGCTCGCGCCACCGACCTGCACCGCCGACCTCGTCCGGCTCATCGAGTCGGGCGCCCGGATGCGCTACCTCTTCTTCTGGGGCCACCACCCGCGCGCCGACGGCTCGATCGGCCCGAGCTGCCTGAGCCAGTGGTGGCCGGCCGAGTTCCTCGTCGACGACGTGCTGTTCCCGTCGGCCGAGCATTTCATGATGTACCGCAAGGCGCTGCTCTTCGGCGACGAGGCCGTCGCCGAGCGCGTCCTGACCGTCGCGCACCCGAACGAGGCGAAGACCCTCGGCCGCGAGATCGCCCGCTTCGACGAGGCCGTCTGGACCCGCTCGCGCTTCGAGATCGTGGTCGAGGGCAGCGTCGCGAAGTTCGGCCAGAACCCGCAGCTGCGCGCGTTCCTGCTCGGCACCGGCGACCGCGTGCTGGTCGAGGCGAGCCCGCTGGACCGCATCTGGGGCATCGGCATGTCCGCCGGGGACGCGTCGGCCGACGAGCCGGTGCTGTGGCGCGGCCAGAACCTGCTGGGCTTCGCGCTGATGCGCGCCCGCTACGAGCTGGCGGGCGGCGAGTGAGCACCCGTTCGCCGTCGCGTCCCCGTCCGCGCCCTGGTTCGCGGCCCCCTTCGCGTAGGCCCGAGCCGGAGCCGTTGCCGGCCTGGCTGGCCTGGCCGATCCGCGCGGTCGCCGTCGTCGTGGTCGTCCCGTTCAAGCTGGCCTGGGACCTGCTCGCGCTCGTCGGCCGGTGGATCTGGCGGTACATCGGCAAACCCGTCGGCTGGTTCCTCTACTACTGCATCCTGCGCCCCGTCGCGTACGCGTTCTACTACGTGATCTGGGTCCCGCTGCACTGGCTGGTCGTCAACGTCCTCTGGCGCCCGCTGGCCTGGCTGGGCAAACACGTCCTGCTGCCGTTGCTGACCGCCTTGTGGAACGGCCTGGTCGCGCTGAAGCCGGTCTGGGTCTTCCTGGGCCGGGTCCTGCTGGAGGCGGCCCGCGGGGTGGCCTGGGCGCTGCGCCTGCTGTACCGCTACGTGCTGACCCCGCTGGGCAAGGCGCTCTACTACGTGCTCGTGGTCCCGCTGGTCCTCGCCTGGCAGTGGGTCGTGGTCCCGGTCGCCCGGGCGGTGGCGTGGGCCTGGAACCACTCGGTGGTCCTGCTGTGGCGCTACCTGGTCGTGATCCCGGTCCGCTGGACCTGGCGCACCCTGGTCGTGCCCCCGGCGAAGTGGGTCCACGCCGCGATCCTGCACCCGTCCGCGGAGGCCGTCCGCCGCGTCCTGGCGGCGATCGGCCTCCGCTGACCGCACCGCTTTGCGCTGACGTTGGCCGATCTACCCTCGACATCCTGAGCAACGAGGGTAGATCGATCAACGTCTGGTTGTGCCGTCAGGCGACCGGCTCCAGCGGGCGGACCGGGGCCGTGTGGTGCTCCACGTCGACCTTCGGGAGCAGGCGGTCCAGCCAGCGCGGGAGCCACCAGTTGGCCCTGCCCAGCAGGGTCATCGTCGCCGGGACCAGGACCAGCCGGACCAGCGTCGCGTCGATGAGCACCGCCACCGCCATGCCCACGCCGGTCATCTTCACCGTCACGTCCGGGTCCAGGGCGAAGCCGACGAAGACCGCCACCATGATGGCCGCCGCGCTGCTGATCACGCGGCCCGTGGCGGACAGGCCCCGGGTCACGCTGCCCTGGGCGTCGCCGGTGCGCAGCCAGTCCTCGCGGACCCGCGAGAGCAGGAACACCTCGTAGTCCATCGACAGGCCGAACAGCACGGTGAACAGCAGGATCGGCACCCAGCTCGACACCGGCACTGAGTGCGGCAGGCCGACCGCGCGGGCCCCGGCGTCGGACTGGAAGACCGCGGTCATCACGCCGTACGCGGCCGCGACCGAAAGCAGGTTCATGACCGCGGCCTTGACCGCCACGACCGGCGCCCGGAAGAGCACGGTGAGCAACACCAGCGACAGGGCGACCACGAACGCGACCACGATCCACAGGCGGCGCGCGAGCCGGTCGGAGATGTCGGCGAACACCGCCACCAGGCCGGTGACCTGGGCCCCGTCCGGCAGGACGTCGGCGCGCAGGCGGTCGAGCAGTTCCGTGGTCCGCTTGTCCTGCGGGCCGGTCGTGGGCTCGACGGCGATGACCGCCGCGGTGCCGTTGACCGCCGGCGGGGCCACCGACGCCACGCCGGGCACGGTGCGGATGCGGGCGGCGAGCTCCTCGGCGTTGCCGGCCCGGGTGAGGTCGACCGCCACGAGCAGCGGGCCGTTGGCGCCCGGCCCGAACTCGGCCTCCACCAGGTCGTACGCCTGCCGCGTGGTGTTCGACGTGGGCTGGCTGCCGGCGTCCTGGGGCCAGGTCCGCATGCCGAGCATGGGCGCGGCGAGACCGGCGAGCACGACGAACGACAGCAGCGCGGCGAGGACCGGGCGCCTGCTCACGCGCTCCGCCCAGCGGGCCGTGAAGCCCGCCTGCTCCGAGACGGCGGCCGACCCGCGCCGGACCCGCCGCGGCAGCACCCGCCGGCCGAACAGCCCGCACAGCGCCGGGACCAGCGTCACGGCCGCGATCATCACCGCGCCGACGGCGGCGAACGTCGCGTACCCGAACGACGAGTAGACCGGCAGCGTCGCGAGCTTCAGGCCGAACAGCGAGACGAGCACGGTCAGGCCGGCGACGATCACCGACGCGCCCGCGGTCGCGTTGGCCGCGGCGGCCGCCTCGCGCGGCGACAGGCCGGCCCGCAGGCCCTCCACGTGCCGGGCGACGAGCAGCAGCGCGTAGTCGATGCCGACGCCGATCCCGACCATGGTGGCGATGGTGGGTGCGGTACCGCTGATGTCCGTGACCCGCTCCATGAGCGCGATGACCGCGGTCGCGACACCGAGGCCGGCGATGGCGACGATGAGCGGCAGGCCCGCGGCCACGACCGAGCCGAGCGCGAGGACCAGGATCAGCAGCGCCACGACGATGCCGACGGCCTCGGCGGTACCGCTGGGGGCCGAGATGTTCTCGGCGACCTGCCCGCCGAACTCGACCTGCACGCCGGCGTCCCGCAGCGGCTGGGCGGCGGTGCGCAGCGCGTCGACGCCCTCGGTGCCGGTGAAGTCGGTGACCGGGATGTCGTACTGCACGGAGATCAGCGCGGTGTCGCCGTCCTCCGACAGCCGCGGCGGCGAGACGACGCCGGCGCCGGGCATCTCGCCGAGCCGGGTGCGCAGCGTCTCCAGCGCCGCCGGGTCGAGCCGGCTGCCGGAGTGGACGACGACCCGCGCGTCGGCGCCGGACATCTGCGGGAAGTGCTCGCGCAGGAACTCGGTGCCGGCCTGTGACTCCGTGCCGGGAACGTTGTAGTCGTCGTGCGGGGTGCCGCCGAACGACATGGACAGCGCGATGAACGCCACCAGCGCGATGAGCCAGGCGCCGATCGTGCGCCAGGGGTGGGCGGCGGCCGCTCCTCCGAGCCGGCCGAGCAAACGGGACATGGGAGCTTCTCCTCGGTAGGTTTCGAGGTCACCCTCACCCGGACCGCTTTCGAACGACTTGGAGTCCACTAACATTCGAATGAACGCGGCCGCGACCTTCGGCGCTGTCGGCGGCCCGCAGGTTGCGCTGCACTTGAGCCATGGTTCGCAGACTCCCTCGCTGGGCCGCGGCCTTCGGCTCCTGGCCGAACGTCGCGCCGGTGGCCGGCCTGCTGGTGCTGGCCCCGCTCGTCGGCGAGTACCTCCTGGGCAACGTGAGCGTCCGGCTGCTGCCCGCGTTGCCGTTCCTGGTCCCGCTGTACGGCGGGGGCGCCCTGCTCGTCCGTGAAATAGTCCGGCGGACCGGCCGGGGCTGGCCGGCGCTGCTGCTGCTCGCCGCCGCGTACGGCGTGGCGGAGGCGGGGCTGGTCGACCAGTCGCTGTTCAACCCCACGTTCGAGGGCCACGACTTCCAGGCGACCACGCCGGTCCCGGCACTGGGCATCAGCGCCGGGAAGGCCTTCGCGTTCGTCGTGGGGCACGCCGTGTGGAGCATCGGCGTGCCCGTCGCGCTGGTCGAGTGGCTGACGCCGGGGCGGCGGCACACCCCGTGGCTGCGGACGCCCGGGCTGATCGCGACGATCCTGCTGTACCTCCTGGGCTGCTGGATCATCTTCGACGACCTGCGGCAGCGGGAGGGCTTCCTGGCGTCGCCGGGGCAGCGGGCCGGCGCGGCGGCGGTCGCGCTGCTGCTCGTCGCGGCCGGGCTGCTGGCCCGCAGGCCGCGGGCGGCGACGGCGGCCGGGCGGGTGCCGCCGCCGTGGGTCGTCGCCGTGCTCGGGTTCGCGGCGTCGAGCGCGTTCGTCCTGTCGTCGGAGACGTGGGCCGGGCTGGCGGCCGGGGTGGTCCTGGTGGTCACGGCGGCGGTGGTGGTCGGCGCGGCCGCCCGGCGGGCGGGCTGGACCGAGCGGCACCGGATGGCGCTCGCGGCCGGGGCGCTGCTGACCTACGGCTGGCTCGGCTTCGTGCTCACCGGCCTGGTCGAGCCGGGCGACCCGGTCCGCTGGGCCGGCAACGCGGGCTTCCTGGCGGGGGCGGTCGCGCTGGTGGCGTGGTGCTCGGTCAGGCCGCGCGCGCCTCGGCCGCCCAGTGCGGCGAGTCCCACCGCTGCGCCACCTCCACCGCGAGCGTGAGATGCTCGGCCGCCTCGTCGTCGCGGCCGAGCAGCCGGTACAGGTCGGCGAGGGTGAGCGCGACCGGCCGCAGCACGACCGAGGCGCTGGAGTAGCCGGCGAGCTGGTCGCGGACGGGTGACAACGCCTCGATCACGGCGGGGGCGAGATCGGCCCGGCCGAGCGCGACGACCGCCAGGGCCCGGATCGTGTAGAAGGCCGACTCGAAGTAGTCGGGCCGGATCGGGTACCGGCCGACGGGAATCCTCCGCGCCTCGTCGAGGCGGCCGGCGGCGGCCAGCGCGAGGGCGAGCGCGTCGTCGGCGATCGGGCCCAGGGTCTGCCGCACGTACCGGGTCGGCTCCAGCTGCTCGGCGAAACGGCCCTGCGTGAGCAGCAGCGTGGAGGTGGCGAGGAAGTGGAAGCCGTCGGCGTGCAGCGAGCCCTGCCGGCGCATGAGGTCGTAGGACTCGTCGTAGAGCCGCCGGGCGATCGCGAAGTCGCCGACGATGTGGGCCAGGGCGGCCTGGGCGCTGATGCTGATCGCGAACGCCTCGTTCAGCTGGTAGGTGCGGGCGATCTCCCGCTGCCGCTCGACGGAGGCGCGCATTTCGGCGGGCCGGTTGGCCGCGGCGGCGCAGTTGCCGATGATCTGCTCGGCCAGCCACTGGTAGGAGACCAGGCCGTGCTCCTCGGCGAGGTCGCGCAGCTCCCGGCCGAGGCTGCCGCGCACCTCGGGCTCGCGGTCGAAGGGCATCGAGCGGGCCTGGGCGGCCAGGCCGAGCGCGCGCAGCTGGGGGTCGGCCAGGCCGCGGGAGAGCTCGAGGGCCTCCCGCCCGGCCACCGGGCCGCGCGGGTCGGCCTCGCCGTCGAGCTCGTTGACGAGCGCCTCCAGCAGCCGGCACCGGTCCTCGGGGGTGAGCTCGGCCCGGCGGAGCACGCGCGAGAGGAGCTCGACGATGCGGGCGTCGATCTCGCCGTACGGCCGGATCTGCCACGGCGTGGCGACCTTCCACGCCGTCAGCGCGGCGACCAGCAGCTCGTCGCTGCCTGAGGCGACGGCGACGTCGACGGCCCGGGCCCGGGTCTCGCGGGCGGCGCCGATCGCGCCGGCCCGGGCCTGGGCACGCAGCAGCCGGCCGAGCAGGTCGACCCGCACCGCGTCGCTGCCGGCCGCGCCGACGGCGGTGGTGAGCAGCTCGATCGCGGCGTCGTAGGCGTAGCGGCGCTCGGCCAGCTCGGCCGCCCGCACCGCGTAGTCGACGGCCAGCGGGGCGGTCTGCGTCGACGCGGCCCGCGCGTAGTGATGGGCGAGGGCCGGGTAGTCATCGGGGCGCAGCCGGCGGGCGCTCTCGGCGACCCGGGCGTGCATGCGGGCCCGGCGCAGCTGGGACAGGTCGGTGTACATCGTGTCGCGCACCAGGCCGTGCACGAACCGGACCCGCCCCGGCGCCGGCTCGGTGAGCAGGCCCGCGATCAGGCCGGCCTCCAGCGCGTCGAGCACCGCGCCCTCGTCGGCGTCGGCCGCCTCGACCAGCGTCTCGACGTCGGCCTCCCGCCCGACGACCGCGGCCAGGCGCAGCACCGCGACCGCCGGCTGGGGCAGCCGCGACAACCGGCGGCGCAGCACGTCGCGGACGCCCTCGGGCACCTCGGAGGTGGCCACGAGCGCACCCTCGGACGCCAGCAGCTGGGCGGACTCGCGCAGGTAGAACGGGTTGCCGCCGGTCCGCTCGGTCAGCGCGGCGACCGTCTCGGCGTCGACGGCCGTGCGGGCGAACGCGCCCACCAGCCGCTCGACGTCCGCGGTGCCCAGGCCGTCGAGGTGCACCCGGTGGGGCGAGCGCCTGGCGAGGGCGGCCATCGTCTCGGCGAGGCGTTCGCGGTTGTCGGCCGGCCGGAGCGCGGCGACCAGGAACAGTTCCGGCATCTCGGCAACACTGGTCAGCAGCAGCAACGTCTCGGCGTCGGCCGCGTGCAGGTCGTCGAGCACGACGGCGACCGGGCGCCTGGCGGCCGCCTGCCGCAGCCACGCGACCACCGCCCGGTGCAGCCGGAACCGCCCCGCGGCCACGTCGGCGTCGGGCACGCCGTCGGCGTCGTCGAGCAGCGGCGCGAGGGCCGGCGCCAGCTCGCCCGGCGGCACCTCGGTCGCCAGCCGGCGCAGGGCCTCGACCCAGGCCCAGGCGGGCGGGGCGCCCTCGACCTCCGGGCAGCGGCCGGTCAGGACCAGCCAGCCACCGTCGGCGAGCTCGTGCCGGAAGCGGGCGAGCAGGCTGCTCTTGCCGACCCCGGCCTCTCCGGTGACCAGCGCGATCCGCGGGCGTTCGGCGGCGGCCGCCCGCAGCGACGCGAGCTCCGCGTCGCGCCCGACGAACAGCTCCTCCGGCGGGGTCTCCTCCGTTTGCGCTGGGTTCACCGGCTTCACCGGGTTCTCCGCGACCTGTGGCAGGACCTCGGTGCGCTGGGTGAGGATCGCCTGCTCCACGTCGAGCAGCGCCGGGCCCGGGTCGAGGCCGAGCTCGTCGGCCAGGATCGTGCGGGCGCGGCGCAGGGCGGCGAGCGCGTCGGCCTGGCGGCCGGTGCTCCACAGCGCCAGGGCCAGCAGCCGCCAGTTCTCCTCGCGCAGTGGCGCCTGCCGGGTCAGTACCTCGGCCTCCGCCACCACCTCGGCGGCCCCGCCCGTGCGCAGGCCGGCGTCGAGGAGCAGCTCCCGGGCGACCAGCCGCAGCTCCTCCAGCCGGGCCGCCTCGGCCTGCGCCCAGGTCTCCTCGGCGAACTCGCCGTACGCGTTGCCGCGCCACAGCCCCAGCCCGGCCCGCAGCAGCAGCCGCGCCCGCCCCGGCTCGGTGGCGTGCACGGCCCGCGCCTCGGTGAGCAGCTGCTCGAACCGCCAGGCGTCGACGGCGTCGGCGGGCAGCCGGATCGCGTACCCCGGCGGCGCGCTGACCAGCAGCCGGGCGGGCGCGCGGCGCTCGCGCGCCGGCTCCAGCATCCGCCGCAGGTTCGACACGTACGCCTGGAGGGAGGCGATGGCCCGTGGCGGCGCCTCGCCGCGCCAGAGGTCTTCGATCATCCGGTCGACCGAGACGACGTCGCCCCGCGCCGACAGCAGCAACGCGAGCACGGCTCGCTGGCGGGGGCCGCCGAGGTCGACCGCACCGCCGCTGTCGACGTCGACCTCGAAGGGCCCGAGCACGCGCATCAGCATGACGCGGGCCATGCTAACGCCCGCCAAGCCGGTTCCAAGACCGCTACAAGACAGTCCGGTGACGGTAGGTCATCCACTTCGGTATCTGAAGGAGTCACCAGATATGACCGCCACCGTCGAGCGCCCCTGGGTCCAGGAGATGGTCGTCGTCCACCGCGTGTTCCGGCGCGAGTCCCGCTGGCTGCCCGAGCTGGTCGGCCGCGTGGCCCCCGGCGACGTGCCCCGGGCCGCGGCGCTGGCCGCCCTGGCCCGGGAGTACGTCAAGGGCCTCCACGACCACCACACCAGCGAGGACGACCTCCTGTGGCCGAAGCTGCTGGCCCGCGTCGACCTGGACGCCGAGCTCGTGCTGCGGATGGAGCAGCAGCACGAGGTGGTGTCGCACGGCCTGGACGACGTCGAGGCGCTGCTCACGTCGTGGGAGCGGACCGCGGACGCCGCCGCGCGCGACGCCCTGATCGCGGCCCTGCGCCGGCACCGCGCCGACCTGCTCCTGCACCTGGACGAGGAGGAGACGTCCGTCCTGCCGCTGATCGCCGAGCACATCACCCCGGCCGAGTGGGCCGAGCTGGGCGAGCACGCCCGGTCCAAGACCCCGAGGAACAAGCTGCTGTTCCTGATGGGTGCCCTGCTGGAGGAGGCGACCCCGGAGGAGACGGCCCGCTTCATGAGCATGGTCCCGGTCCCGGCCCGCCTGCTGTGGCACCTGGTCGGCAAGCGCGCCTACGCCAAGCAGATGCGCGCGATCCGCTCGGCCTAGCCGGTTCGGCCCAGCTAGTTCGACGCGTAGCCGGGGAGGTCGTCGCCGCTCGACTCGACGCGGTCGACCTCCCCGTCGAAGTCGTCGTCGTGGTAGATCAGGTCGATCCTGCCGTCGTAGTCGCGGTCGTAGGCGACCTTGTCGATCAGGCCGTCGTCGTTGGTGTCCCACATGGCGATGTCCGTCCGACCGTCGCCGTTCTGGTCGGCGAGCAGCACGTCCGTGGTGCCGTCGCCGTCGCTGTCGTAGCCGGCCGTCTGCACGTCGCCCGCCATCGGGTCCTCGGCCACCTCGGCGTGCTCGGCCTCGCCGAAGCCCGCCGACACGCCCTCGCCGAAGCCGGCGGTGGGGTCGGCCAGGTCGTCCGGGTCGAAGCCGAGATCGAAGTCGCTCATACTGTCAGCTTTCCAGCAGTCAGGAACGCGGCGCCACCCGGTCCTCGACGGTGGCCCGCCGGATGCCGTACACGAAGTACAGCACCAGCCCCAGCGCCATCCAGACGAGGAACCGGGCCCAGGTCACGACCGGCAGGTTGAGCATCAGCCACACGCTGGCCAGCACGCTCAGCAGCGGCAGCCACGGCACGAGCGGCACCCGGAACGCCCGGGGCAGGTCGGGCCGGGTCCGGCGGAGCACGATCACGCCGAGCGACACGACGACGAACGCGAAGAGCGTGCCGATCGAGGTCAGCTCGGACAGCTCGGACAGCGGCACGAAGGCGGCCAGCGCCATGACCACCACGCCGGTGATCGTGGACATCAGCCACGGCGTGCCGAACCGCGGGTGCACCCGGGCCAGGGCCGGCGGCAGCAGGCCGTCGCGGGCCATCGCGAACGACACCCGCGACTGGCCCAGGAGCAGCACCAGGATCACCGAGGTGATGCCGCAGACGGCGCCGAGGGAGATCAGGTCGGCGGCCCAGGTCTGGCCGACCAGGTCGAACGCCTTGGCCAGCGGCGCGGCGGTGTCGAGGGCGGTGTAGTGGACCATGCCGGTCACCACGAACGAGGTGGCCATGTAGAGCACCGCGCAGATGACCAGCGAGCCGATGACGCCGAGCGGCACGTCCCGCTGCGGCCGGCGGGTCTCCTCGGCGGTGGTCGCGACGACGTCGAAGCCGATGTAGGCGAAGAAGACGATCGAGGCGGCGGCCACAATCCCGAACCAGCCGAAGTGCTGCGGGGTGATCCCGGCCAGGACCTGCAGCAGCGGCGCCGCACCCCCGGACTCCTTCCCGGCGGGGACCGCCGCGGGGATGAACGGCGAGTAGTTGGCCGCCTTGATGAAGAACAGCCCCAGGCCGATGACGAACAGCACGACCGCCACCTTGATCGCGACCAGCACGCCGGTGACCCGCCCGGACAGCTTGGCGCCGAGCACCGTGACCAGGGTCAGCGCGGCGACGATGAAGGCGGCGCCGAAGTCGGGCTCGGCCTTGTCGCCGGCCAGCCAGGCCGGCAGGTTCAGCAGGTCCTGGAGGTAGGCCGACCAGCCGCGGGACACGACGGCGGCGCCGAGCGCGAGCTCCAGGCACAGGTCCCAGCCGATGATCCAGGCGATGAACTGCCCGAGGGTGGCGTAGGAGAAGGTGTACGCCGAGCCGGCCACGGGGACGGTGGAGGCGAACTCGGCGTAGCACAGCGCGGCGAGCGTGCACACGACACCCGCCAGGGCGAAGGACAGCACGATGGCGGGTCCCGCGTTGCGCGCGGCCTGCTGGCCGGTGAGCACGAAGATGCCGGTCCCGATGATCACCCCGACGCCGAACACCGTCAGGTCGAAGGCGGACAGGTTCTTGCGCAGCCGGCGGCCGGGCTCGTCCGTGTCGCGCATCGACTGCTCGATCGACTTGGTCCGGAACAACTTCGACATGCTGCCGACATGCCCGGAGGATCACCCGGCTACACGTCTGGCCACCCAACCAGTACCATTAAATCTATCGGCTAGATAGGAATTGATGCCTCATGCAGACGACCGTGGTGGTGGGTGGCGGGTGTAGTGGGGCGCTGACCGCGATCCACCTGAGCCAGGATCCCGGGCAGCGCCTCGTCATCGTCGATCCCGCGGGCCGCGACGCGCTCGGCCGCGGCGCGGCCTACCGCACCACGGACCCCGGGCATCTGCTCAACTCGCGCGCGGCGGCGATGAGCGCCCTGGCCGACGTCCCCGGCGACTTCGCCGAGTGGTGGCGGGAACGGGACGAAACCGCCGGACCGGCTGATTTCGCCCCGCGCCGGGTCTACGGCGACTACCTGCAGGACCGGCTCGAACGGGTGGAGTTCACCCACGTCAAGGGCGTCGCCGTGCGGGTCACCCGGGGCGGCGGGGTGCTGCTGCGCGGCGGCGACCGGCTCGCCGCCGACCGGGTCGTGCTGGCCCTCGGCCACGGCGCCCCGGCCGGGCCGCTCGCGATCACCTCCGCCGTGCGGACGCATCCCTACTATGTGGGAAACCCGTGGAGCCCGGGCGCGCTCGACCGGGTGCCGGGCGACGAGCCGGTGCTGCTGATCGGCACCGGGCTGACCGCACTCGACGTCGCCCTGACCCTCAGCGACCGCGGCCGGCGCGCCCCGCTGCTGGCCGTCTCCCGCCGCGGGCTGCTCCCCCAGCCGCACCTGGCCCGGCAGCCGGCCGCCACGAGCGGCTTCGAGTTCCACGGCAGCGACGCGGCCGGCCTGCTCCGGGCGGTCCGGGCGTACGCGGCGGGCCAGCCCGACTGGCGCGCCGCCGTCGACGCCGTCCGCCCCCGGATCGACGAGCTGTGGTGGCAGCTCTCCGTCGACGCGCGCAGGCGCTTCCTGCGGCACGCCTCCGCGTTCTGGGAGGTGCACCGGCACCGGATGGCTCCCGAGATCGCGGCCCGGGTGGCGGTACTGCGCGAGACCGGCGCCCTGCGGACGCGCGCCGCGGCCATCCGGTCCATCCGGCGCGGCGAACGGGGCTTCGTGGTCACCCTGCACCGGCAGGAGAGCGTCCCGGTCGCCGCGATCGTGAACTGCACCGGCCCGGGCGGCGCCGCGACCTCCACGCTCGGCCGGGCGCTGCTCGACGACGGGCTGGCCCGCCGCGACCCGACCGGCGTCGGGCTGGACGTCGACGGGCTCGGCCGGCTCATCGACCGGGCCGGTGAGCCGGTCGAGCACCTGTTGGCGGTCGGGCCGGCGCGCCGTGGCGCGTGGTGGGAGACGACCGCGGTACCGGAGATCCGGGCGCAGGCGGCGGCGCTAGGCCGGCACGTGCTTGAGCGTCATCACGTGCTCCACTAGCGCGATGAGCACGTCCTTCACCGAGCGGCGGTCCCGGGCGTCGCACAGCACGACGGGCACGTCCGGGTCGAGGTCCAGCGCCTTCGCGATCGCCTCGGCGCTGTGCTTCTGCACGCCGTCGAAGCAGTTCACCGCGACCAGGAACGGGGTGCCGCGGCCCTCGAAGTAGTCGACCGACGGGAAGCAGTCGGTCAGCCGGCGGGTGTCGGCCAGCACGACCGCGCCGAGCGCGCCCAGCGCCAGTTCGTCCCAGAGGAACCAGAAGCGGTCCTGCCCGGGGGTACCGAAGAGATACAGCACGATGTCGTCGCTGATGCTGATCCGGCCGAAGTCCATCGCGACCGTCGTGGTCCGCTTGCCCTCCACGCCGCCGACGTCGTCGATGCCGACACCGGCGTTGGTGAGCACCTCCTCCGTCTGCAGGGGACGGATCTCGCTCACCGCGCTGACCAGCGTGGTCTTGCCGACCCCGAACCCGCCCGCGATGAGGATCTTCACCGCGAGGGGGATGTGGCCGTCAGAGCGCTCGGAGACCATTGACAACCGCCTTGAGGATGCGATCGTCGGGCCGCTGCGGCCCGACGGACTGGTCGTACTCCGGTTCGTGCATCTCGATGAGGCCCTGCTGGAGCAGGTCGCCCAGGAGCACGCGCACGACGCCGAGCGCGAGATCGAGATGCGACGCGAGCTCGGCGACCGAAACCGGCTCACGGGTACGTGTGAGGATCGCCCGCTGCTCGGGCAGCAGGCCAACTTCGCCGGTTCCGTCGGCCCGGCTCACCACGAACGCGACGAGGTCGAAGGCCCCCACCGCCGGCTTGGCCCGGCCCCCGGTGACCGCGTACGGGCGCACCACCGGGCCGGCGTCGGAGTCCATCCAGTCGTGGTCACCCGACATCGTTGGGTATGCCCGTCCGCGACGGCGCGGTGAGGTACTGCCCGACCCGCGTCACGAGCATCGCCATCTCGTAGGCGATGACGCCGATATCCGAGTCGGCCGCGCTCAGCACCGCCAGACACGCTCCCTGCCCGGCGGCGGTGACGAACAGGAACGAGTTGTCCATCTCCACGATGGTCTGGCGGACGCCGCCGCCGTTGAACTGCCGACCGGCGCTGCGGGCCAGGCTCTGGAACCCGGACGCGACGGCCGCGAGATGCTCGGCGTCGTCCCGGCCCAGGTCACTGGACGCGCCCATGAGCAGCCCGTCGGCGGAGAGCACCACGGCGTGCTGTGCCGACTCGACCCGCTCGACCAGGTCGTCGAGGAGCCAGTCGAGCTTGCCGGTGCGGCTCGTCGAGTGCGTCGTCACCTATACGTCCCTTTCCAGAGTGATTTCATCGTCGAGCTGCGCGGCGTCGCGACGCCCGCGCGTGAACCCGGCCTGCAGCGACGACATCATGTCCCGGGTCTGCTCGGGCGAACGGCCGCCGACGCCGGTGGCCGCGAACTCGGCGGCCGGGATGCCGTCGACCGTCCGCTCGTCCTCCGGGCGCTCGCGCAGCTGCGGGACGATGCTCGCCTGCCGGCGCCGCCTGGGCAGACCGTCGTCGGTGAGCTCCTGCGCGTCGGCCGTTCTCGGCGGCAGCGGTACCGGAGGCACCGTCTCCACGTGCTCGGCGACCACGTCGATCTGCGGGGCCGGGCCGACGTCGTCCAGCGTCGGCCGCACGACGTCGGCCGCGTCCAGCTCGAGGACCTCCTCGGCGGCGGCCAGCTGCTGCTCGGCCGCGGTCGGCGCGGTGAGCTCCGCCGTGGCCCCGGTGATCAGGTGCGGCGGCACGAGCACCACCGCGGTGACGCCGCCGTACGGCGAGTGGCGCAGCGTGACCCGCACCCCGTGCCGGGCGGCGAGCAGCGCCACCACGAACAGGCCGAGCCGGGCGCTGTTGGCCGGGTCGAAGTCCGGCGGGTGCAGCAGCCGCTGGTTGGCCTCCTCGATCGCCTCGGGCGCCATGCCGAGGCCGCGGTCCTCGATCTCGATCGCGTAGCCGTTGGGCACCAGCTGGCCGCTGATCTGCACGCGGGTGTGCGGCGGCGAGTACGACGTGGCGTTCTCGATGACCTCGGCGAGCAGGTGGATGACGTCGGCGACGGCCCGGCCGACCAGCGACGCCTCCGGCAGGGCCAGGAACCCGACCCGCGCGTAGTCCTCGACCTCGGAGACGGCGCCGCGGATCACGTCGATCATCGGCACCGGGTTGCGCCAGCCCCGGCCGGGCGCCGCGCCGGCCAGGATGACCAGGTCCTCGGCGTGCCGGCGCATGCGGGTGGCCAGGTGGTCGACCCGGAACAGGTCCTCGAGCTCGTCCGGGTCGGTCGTGCGCCGCTCCATGCGGTCGAGCAGCGCGAGCTGGCGGTGCAGCAGCGTCTGGCTGCGCCGGGCGATGTTGAGGAAGACCTCGTTGAGGCCGCGCCGCAGCTGGGCCTCGTGCGCGGCCGACTGGACGGCGGTGCGCTGGACGGCGCTGAACGCGTTGCCCAGCTTGCCGATCTCGTCCGCGCCGTACTCCAGGGGCGGCGCGGCGAGCACCACGTCGACCTCCTCGCCGTGGCGCAGTCGCCCGACCAGCTCGGGCAGCCGCACGTCGGCGAGGTGCTGGGCGTCGTGGCGCAGGCCGGTGAGCCGCCGGATGAGCGAGCGGCCGATGCGGATCGACAGCGCGATCGACACCGCGACCGCGAGCAGGCCCAGGACGGCCGCGGCGACCAGCCGCGTGATGATGCCCACGGCGACCGGCTGGGCGTTGGCCGAGATCTGCGCGCCGAACTCCAGGTCGAGGGTGCGCAGCTGCTCGACCACCTTGTCGTAGGCGTCGCGCCAGACCGTCACGTCGATCGGCAGCGGGCCGTTGACCCGGGCCTCGGCCAGGAGCTTGTTCTCCAGGTCCCGCACCTGCTTGTACGGGGCGCTGTCCACGATCGGCGTCCAGAACTGCGCCCGCGCGTCCTCGGGCAGCTCGACCACCGCGTCGGAGTACGCGGTCCGCTTCGCCCCGATCGCGGCGATCAGGTCGCCGCTCTCGGTCTTGACGAACTTCCCGGCCGCCGCCGCGCCGTTGACCAGCGCGTCCTCGCGGGCGAACAGCTCCCGCGCCCGGCTCGTCGCGATGACGGTGCGGGCGTTGCGGGTCAGGGCGGCGTCGCTGACGCCGGGCAGCGAGTTGTACCAGCGGTAGAAGGCGTCGATCGGCGCCGCGTACGCCTCCATGGCGCCGGCCCGGTCGACCTGCCCGAGCGTGACGGCGG
Source organism: Dactylosporangium sp. AC04546 (assembly GCF_022095675.1). Classification (GTDB taxonomy): domain Bacteria; phylum Actinomycetota; class Actinomycetes; order Mycobacteriales; family Micromonosporaceae; genus Dactylosporangium. The sequence goes on from NZ_JAHYSG010000037.1 coordinate 98,320, forward strand.
TCCGGCTGGGCTCGACCTGCTCGAGCGCCGTGAGGACCTCCTGGAGCCGGCCCCGGGCCGTCTCCGGCAGCGCGTCCTGGAGGTCGCCGTCCTCGGCCCGGGAGCGGAAGTCGGCGATCGCCTCGTTGGACTTGGCCCGCTGCTCGGTCAGCGCGCTGACGGCCGGCGACCCCTCGGTCCGCCCGGCGGCGATGGCCACCACCGACAGCTTGCGCTCACGCTGCAGCTCGACGATGACGGACTCGGACGGCTTGCCGGTGAGCTCGTAGTACGTCTGGCTGTTGAACAGCTCGAACGCGGCTCCCGCGGTGAGGCTGGTCGCGAAGATCCACATCACGACGAGCGACGCCAACGGCGGCACCAGGAGGGTGATGATCTTCGCGCGGATCGACCACGTGCGGATTCTCCACGAGCTGCTCTTCATGCGGTCGGTCCTCGATGGGGGAAGTCGAACGGACGGACTGGGTGGCGCACGGGGGTTGCTCCCGGGGCATGATACGGACAGGCGGGCCGGGAAGTCATCAACGAGGTGTTCCCCGTCCCAAACCGGGCCCCACCGGCCGGCCGCTCACCCGGGATCTCCCCCGCCGGGCGGGCACGCCCCGACGACCCGCTCAATCCTCCCCGATCTCCCCCCTCGGGTGGTGTGTGCCACCTTCCCGTGGGCAGGCCGGGCGCCATGCGGGGTGGACGGTGGATCGTCGCGATCGGCGCCTGGACGGCGTGCGTCGGGGCGATCAGCGCGGCGGGAATCGGCAAGATGGAGGATGTGCGCTCGGCGCTGCTGGAGTCCACCGCCCGCAGATCGCCCCGACGCACGCC
>NZ_JAHYSG010000038.1 GCF_022095675.1 Dactylosporangium sp. AC04546
AGCGGGCGGGCGGGCAGGCCGGCACGTGGGCCGGCCGGCACGTGTGTCACAAACGGCCTCGCTGGCGTGTCTCCGGAACGTACATGCCGTCAACCGGAGCGGAGCAACCGCATGAGCCTCAACCTTGCGCTGTGGGTCGTCACTGTCCTGCTCGCCGCAGTGCTGCTGGTCAGCACCTCCAAGATGGTCGTGCCCAGGGAGCGGATGGCGGCCCTGGGCCGCGCCGCGGAGTGGGTGCTCGACTTCAGCCCGGGCGCGTTGCGGGCCATCGGCACCCTGGAGATCCTCGCCGCGGCGGGCCTGATCCTGCCCGCCGTCCTCGACGTCGCGCCGGTGCTGGTGCCCGTAACGGCCACCTGCGTGGCGCTGCTGTTCGCCGGTGCCGCGACCATGCGCCTGCGCCGGGGCGAGACCGTGACGATCGCCGCCGACCTGGTCTACCTCGCGCTGGCCGTGTTCGTGGCCTGGGGCCGGTTCGGCCCCGTGCCCCTCACCGGCTGAGCTCGGGCGACGACGACACTCCCGTGCGTGAGTCGCTCACCGCTACCATGTGCACGCGTCTGGTGAGGGTACGACTGACGGATGAAAGGGGCGCGATGGCGCTGACCGACCGCGCGCACCTGGTGGTCGCCCTCGCCCACCGCACGGCCGTCTTCCGGGCACACGGTCCGGTCGGCGCCGAGCATCTGCTGCTGGCCATGACCGAGATCGAGGAGAGCGTCGCCGCGCTGGTCCTCGCCTCGCTCGGCATCTCGCTGCCCACCCTGCGCGCGGAGGTCGAGCGGCGCCTGCCGGCCAACGGCTCGCACGTCGACCTCGGCGACGCCGCCGGCTGGGTGCTGCAACGCGCGCAGGCGTGGGCCGACGACGAGTGGGTCGGCACCGAGCACCTGCTCACGGCGCTCGGCGAGGTCGGCGGTACCGCCGGTGAGGTCCTCGCCGTCCTCGGCGCGACGCCCGACCGGGTGACGGCCGAGGCCGCGCGGCTGCTGAGCGCCTACCCGCACGGCCGCCCCGAACCGGGTGTCGAGCCGACCGCCGAGCAACTGGTCGGCGCGCGCCGGCTCGTCGTGCCGCCCGGCCTGCCCGACTACGAGGCGGCCATCGCCGAGGCCCGCCGCGAGAAGGAGGCCGCCGTCGACGACCAGCGGTTCGACTCGGCGGCCCGGCTCCGCGACACCGAACGGCAGCTGCTGGCCGAACGCCAACGGCTCGTGCACGACTGGCTCGCCGAGGTCGACCCGGTGGTGCTCGTCACCGAGCTCGACCGCCTGTACCGCCAGGCCGACCACCTCCTCCGGCCCTGAACCCGGCAATCGTCTGACGTATGGTTGGGCGCATGACGCAGGACGTTCGGCAAGGGGACCTCGTTGAGGACTTCGAGCTGCTCGACGAGACCGGCACGCCGCGGAAGTTGTCGGAGCTGCTCGGCAACGGGCCCGTGGTGCTGTTCTTCTACCCGGCCGCGCTCACCCGCGGGTGCACCGCCGAGAGCTGCCACTTCCGCGACCTCGCCGCCGAGTTCATCGAGGTCGGCGCGCAGCGGGTCGGGATCAGCCGGGACAGTGTCGAGAAGCAGCGGGAGTTCTCCGAGCTGCACAAGTTCGACTACCCGCTGCTGTCCGACCCGGACGGCGTGGTGGCTGACCGGTTCGGGGTGCGGCGGCGGCTGCCGCTCGGGCCGCTGAGCATGAAGCGGATGACGTTCGTCATCGGCACCGACCGGCGGGTCATCGCGGTCATCCACAGCGAGCTGTCCATGAACGAGCACGCCGACCACGCGCTGCGGGCGCTGCGGGAGCACACCCGGCAGGGTTGAGGCGTCACTGCACCAGCAGCAGCGCCGGCCAGGTCACCGGGCCGGGGTTGGCGTGGTCGTGCAGGGCCAGGGCCACGCCCGCGTCGCCGTACAGCAACGAGGCGTCGCCCGGGCGCCACGTGTCGCGGATCGCGGCCGCCGTGGCGTCGGCGAGTGCCGGCAGGCCGGCGCTGAGCGCGGTCCGCAGCACGCCGGCGTACCCGCAGCACAGCATCGCGTCCCGGACGCCCCACCGGTCGGGCGGCGTGGCCGCGATCGCGCTGAGGGCCTCGGTGCCGGCGCGGGTCAGGGCCGGGTCGGCCAGAGCGTTCCCGGCCAGCTGCACGGCCCGGGCGATGCCGGCGGTGCCGACGCACCACTGGTGCCGCGGCTCGGCGGGCCAGGCGGCGAGCCGGGCCGCGGCGGCGAGCCGGGCCGCGGCTGCCTGGAGGGCCTCGCGCTGCCCAGGGACGGCGACACCGGCGTCGAGCGCGATCGCGAGCAGCGCCACGGGGCCCGCCAGACCGTGCGCCATCCCCGGACGGGCGATCCCAGGCCCCAACAGGCCGGAGAGCGAGCGCAGCGCCGCCTCGAGGCCGGGCCCGGCACGGTCGTAGCCGAGGTCGCGGGCCAGCAGCAGCAACCGGCCCAGACCGGCCAGGCCGGTGATGGCGTCGAACTCCACGGCAGCGCGGGCCTGCCGCGCGAGCCAGGCGACGCCCGGCGCCACGATCCGCTCCAGCCGCGGGTCCTCCACCGAACCCCGCACGATGAGCGCGGCGGCGAGCGTCCCCGCCGTACCCTCGAACAGGTTGCTGCGCGGGCCCGGCAGTCCGGCCTGCGCCGCGAGGATGTGGGCGACCGCCGCCTCACCCGCCGACAGTCGCGCGGCCAGAATGGCACGGGCCGGCGCGGCGGCGTCACGCGTCGGCGGCGCCAGCGCGAGCGCTTCGAGCGTCATGCGGTGCGCTCCGCGTACTGGCGCTGCTGGGCCGCGTACATCCGGGCGAACCGCCCGCCCCGGGCCATCAGCTCGTCGTGCGTGCCGGACTCGACCACGGCGCCCGCGTCGAGGACGTAGATGCGGTCGGCGTACCGGACCGAGCCGAGCCGGTGCGTGATGAGCACGACCATCCGCCCGTCGCGGGCCAGGTCCATGAGCCGGCCGAAGCTCTCGATCTCCGCCTCCGGGTCGAGCGCCGCGGTCGGCTCGTCGCAGATGAGCACCGGCGCGGCCCGGAAGTGGGCGCGGGCCAGGGCGAGGCGCTGCCACTGGCCGCCGGAGAGGTCGGTACCGCCCTGGAAGTCGCGGGCCAGCAGCGTCTCCCAGCCCTCGGGCAGCCCGGCGACCAGGTCGTCGGCGCCGGCGAACGACCCGGCGCGGTCCAGGCGCCCCCCGTCGGCGGAGGCGGACGGGCGGCCGAGGGTGACGTTCTGGCGGGCGGTGAACGGCCACCGCGGGAAGTCCTGGGCGATCCAGGCGACCTGCGAGAACACGTCGTGGCGGTCGACGCCGTCCCAGGTGACCGCGCCGCGCGAGGGCCGGTGCAGGCCGGCGACGATCCGGGCCAGGGTGCTCTTGCCGCTGCCGTTGACGCCGACCAGGGCGATCACCTCGCCGCGGCGCAGGGTCAGGTCGACGCCGGTGAGGGCCGGTTGGTCGCTGCCCGGGTACGTGAAGTGGACGTCGCGCAGCTCGATCCGCGCCGGCTCGCAACCGGCCGTCCCGCCGGGAGCGATGGCGTGTTCGGTCACCCGCTGTACCGTGCGCTGATAGTCGGCGACGAAGAGCCCGTGCGTGTAGAGGCCGTTGCCCTGCAGCAGGACCGTCGTCAGCAGGCCGGTCACCTTCGTGACGGCGAAGATCGACGTGCCGGCGGTGGACAGGTCCATCCGGCCGGTCAGTAGCAGCCAGCCCAGGGCGGCGAACGCGAGCACGGTCGCGAGCCCGCCGGCGGCGTCGGCGAGCAGCCCGGCGCCCGCCTCGGCACGGGCCAGGCGGGCCCGCTCGGCCTCCAGGGCGGCGGCGAGCCGGCGGTAGTGGCCGAGGAGGACGTCGGCGAGGCCGTGGACGCGGATCTCCTCGGCGGCCGCGCCCCGCTCCACGAGGACGTCGGCGAGCACCTGCTTCTGCCGGTTGCCGTTCAGCGACCGTACCGCGGACGCGTGCCCCCATCGGGCCACACTCATCGCCCGCCAGGCCTGCGGCACGACGGCCAGCAGCAGCAACGGCAGCAGCAGCGGGTGCAGCGCCCCGCCGACCCCGGCGAGCGCGACGATCCCGGCGAGCGAGCCGGCCGCGGACAGGACGGTCGACGTGAGCTGCTCGGTCGCGCGGACGCCGAGCTTGGCCCCGGCGAGGGCGCGGTGGAACGCCCCGTCGTCGACGACGGCGAGCTCGGCCCGGGCCGCGCCCTCGAGGAGCCGCTGCTCGGCGAGCCGCTGGACGCGTGGCGCGAGCCGTCCCCCGGCGGCGGTCGCGACCGCCTCGGCGAGGGCGCCGGCGCCGGCGAGGGCGGCGACGACGAGCAGGGCGGGGACCGCGGCGGCGACCCGGCCGGGCGCGTCGCCCGGGGCGAGCAGCGCGGTGAGCGCCGCGTTGACGGCGACCAGCCCGGCCGCGCCGGCGGCCGCCTTGACCAGGTGCGCGGCCCCGGCGGTGAGGAGGGCGGCGCGGTCGGCGGCCCAGGCGATGCCGAGTGTGAACCGGGTCAGGCCGGGCACGGTCCGCAGCGTGGCCAGGAACCCGGTCTCGGCGGCGGCCGACACGTGGGTCGCCCAGGCGCCGTTCATCCGGATGCCGGAGCCGAACAACGGATCACTCATCGAAACCCTCCTGTTCGAGAAAGGGGCCCGGGGCGGCCGGAACGGCCGCCCCGGACAACCCGATCAGCACCAGTAGCTGTACGGGTTGGTGCTCTCGCACGGCGCGCTCGGGTCCGTCAGGGCGCTGTTGCACGTGGTCCTCGTGCGGGTGTTGACGGACTCGTTGCAGATGACGTCGAGGCCGAGGCGCTCGCGGGGCTGGGTCTCGGGCAGCATCTGCAGCACGGCGATGTCGGACATGTGCGGGTTCCCTTCATGGGTTCTTCGGCTGCCGCCGCCCGGTCGGGCGGGGCATGTCTCGGAAGGTGGCTACGACCACCAGGGGTGCGCGCCGCCGTACCGGAGGCGCAGCAGGAAGTCCAGGACGCCGGCCGGGCCGTAGCCGTAGTCGAAGCCCAGCTCCGGCTCGCAGGTCAGGACGAGACCGTCGCGCAGCTGGCGGCGGGCGTGCAGGGCCGCGGCGACCTCGCCGGCCCGGTCGCGGTGCGTCGCGTCGCCGGTGTGGCCGGCGCCGTAGTGGTCGAGGTCGAGCAGGAAATGCCCGACACCGGCCAGCCCGCAGCAGGCGCCGGCGGTGGAGCTCCACAGGTCGCGCAGGCACGCGTCCGCGCACCGCAGCGCCAGCGAACGCAGGCGCTCGTCGCGGGTGACGTCCCAGAGCCGGATGAGGAACGTGCCGATGCCGGCCGCGCCGCTGCACCAGTGACCGGCGAACCCGACGTCGCCGCCGAGCCGCAGCGGCCACGCGACGCGGCCACGGTCGTCCCGCGCCGCCCGCACGAGGGTCTCCCCGGCGGCGGCCGCGGCGTCGGCGAAGCGGGCACCGTCGGGCAGGTGCCGCCCGGCGAGCAGCAGGAACGTCCCGGCACCGGCGACGCCGTGGGCGAAGCCGTGCGAGGCGTGCCCGGCGAGCTTCGAATCCGCGCCGGCGGCGGTCGGCCAGTGCCAGTCGTCGCCGTCGCGCTCCGCGGCGGCGAGCACGGCGTCGGCGTACGCGGCCGCTCGCTCCCCCGCCGCCGGGTCGCCGCCGTCGCGCCACAGCCGCAGGTGGGCCAGGCCGGCGCCGGACAGGCCGTGGGTGATGTCGCTGCTGTGCCAGGCGAGCGGCAGCCGGCCGGCCAGGTCCGCGGCGCGGGCGGTGAGCCGGTCGTCGCCGAGGAGCCGGGCCGCGTCGTGCAGCGCCCAGGCGGTGCCGGCGCGGCCGTAGCACAGGCCGGGCAGGAACCGCGGCACGGCGAACAGCCGCTCGTCGAGCCACGCCGCCGCGCGGGCCACGTCGGCGCGCAGGGCCGGGTCGCCGGTGAGCCGCGCCGCCCGGGTGAGCACCGCGAGGCCGCCGGCCGCGCCGGTCCACAGGTTGGCGGCGTCGTGGTCGCGGGAGTCGGCGCGCTGCGGCCACAGTGCCGGCGCGCCCGGCGTCATGCCCTGCCGCAGGTGCGTGAGGCCGTCGGCGATCAGCCGGTCGACGCCGTCGGGCTCCCCGGCTGGTCCTGGCTTCAGCGGTACCACTGAATCGTCGATCGACAGCAGATGCGCCTCGGCGCGTTTGAGGGTCCAGCGGGCCTGCGGATCGGGGTCGGTCAGCCCGAGGATGGGCGGCGCGAACGCGGCGAGGTCGGGGAACGTGTGCGCGATCCGGTCCAGCAGCGCCGCCCGCTCGGCCGCGGTGCGGGCCACCCCGGGGCTGCCGGACACCCACGACGGGCCGAGGCCGGTGACCGCGCAGAACAGGGTCGCGCCCAGGCTGAAGCAGTCGGTCACCGGGCCGGCCAGCGCGTCCGAGTCCGGGTCGCGCAGTTCGGGTGCCATGAATCCGGCGGTACCGGCGGCCAGCCCGTCGCGCCCGGCCGGCGTCACGAACTCGACGTCGATGAGGTGCACCTCGTCGAACGGCGACACGAGCACGTTCTGCGGCTTGAAGTCGCGGATCACCAGGCCGGCGTCGTGCACCTCACGCATCAGGTCGATGAGCCGCAGTCCCAGCTCGGCCGCGGTCTCGACGCCGGCCGTCCGCTCCCGCGCCCACGCGTCGAGCGTGAGCCCGGGCAGGTACTCCTGGGCGAGGAACAGGTCGCCCTGCTCCTCGAACAGCGCCACCCTGTGCGGCGCGACCCCGAGCGGCACGAGCTCGTCGAGCAGCCGCGCCTCCTCCCGCAGCCGGTCGCGGGCGTCGCTGCCGTCGAGCAGCGCGCCGGCGTGGGCGCGGGCCTGCTTGACGACGACGTCGGCGCCGTCGCGGTCGTCGACCGCGCGGTACACGCCGCCCTTGTTGGCGTGGCGGATCGCCTCCCGGATCCGGAACCGGCCGCCGAGCAGCACCTCCTGCGGCGCGGTGTCGGGCTCGGCGGGCACGTCCGGGAACGGCGCGGGCGCCCACGCCGGCGGGGTGAACCACGCGGCCCGCACATCCTTGACGACGGTGCCGTCGGGCCCGGCCATGCGCGACTCCATGACGCCGTCGTCGGTGAAGACCCGCTCGCTGTGGAACTCGCCGTACCGGTAGTGGACCAGGCTGCCCGGCCGGAACGGCCGGTCGGACAGGATCCGCGGCCCGGGCAGCCCGCGGGTGGCCTCGTGCAGCCGCGCCGCGAGGGCCCGGAACTCGTCGTCGTCGACGGGGTAGGCGGTGATGAACTTGCCGGCGCCGCCGCGGTCGTACCAGCTGTCGACCAGCTGCGCGACCCGGGCGAGGTCGGTGCCGAACTTGAACGAGCAGCCGGCCTGCACCAGTACCTCGGCCGCCCGGGCCAGCACCAGCGGCGCCGCGAGCGGCGTCGCCGAGAGGTGCAGCTTCCAGCCGTGCCGTCGCGCGTTGGGCGTCGGCGCCGTCAGGTGGCACCAGGCGGGCGTCGGCTGCACGGTCCACCGCTGCCCGCCGTTGCGATCGAGCACGCCCCGCACCACGTCGGTCAGCAGTACCGCATCGACCGTCAACGCCTGTCCCATCACCGCTCCCTCACCTCGTTCCGCCGTCAGCGGGACCGAGGTTGACAGCGGCCGCTGAAACGGCGCTGAAACGCCGCTGAAGCACCTTCAGCCAGCGAACACTCGGCGACCTCGACGTCACGGTGGAGCGTCGGGCCGGTGGCTTACCTGATGACGACCGTCACAGCGCCGAGCGACCCGCCGCCCGACGTCATCGTCGAGCCGCAGGCTGGCCCGTGGTGAGTCAGACACTGGTCACCCTGGCCGGACCGAGGGCCTTCTGGGTGACCGTCCAGCTCGCCTTGGCTAGCGTGAGCTCCAGCACGACGGTCGCAACGTCGTGAATCATCGGAGCGCCTCGTTGGCAACGGCGTCGCACCGAATCAGCCAATAATTCACGCAGGTGGAAGTTGACGCCGACGGGACGCGGCGTCGGCGTAGCGCCTACTAATCGGCGCATTTCGTCGACCGACCGGCTGACCTGCCAGTTCGTGAGTGTTGCCTTAAGACGGGTGTGCCGAAAGGGCAGATTGCTGACACCGCGCCACCGGGCTTTCGGAGTACGGTCTGGATACGATTGGCGGACGGCGATACGTCGATACGCTCGGCGTGATCCCTGGTTCGCGAGGGTTGCGGGACGCATCGCCCTGCCCTGATGGATTCGGAGGGCCGAAGTTTGCCGGACACGTCGCTCGAGCCCACACGGACAATGACGGGGAAACCGAAACGTCGACGATTGGCGCTCGCTGCACTGTGGACCACGTCTGTGCTGCTCGTCATCCTGGCCGGCGCATCGCAGGGTTTTGCCGCAGGACGGTTCACATGGCCGTCGTGGATCCTTGCGGCGATCACCGCCGTGCTCGCGGTAACAGCAGGCCTCGCGAAGCGGCCAGTGGAGGTTGCGAGCGCCGCCCTCGGCCGCCCATTGGAGCGTCGCCAACGTCAGCGGGAGATCATTGAATCGATCCCTGGTTACGGCGTGCGCGTCGACGAGTCGATGGCGCGAATAGAAATGGATGTCCATCCTTCAGTCGAGCTTCCTGACGGTGCCGATCCCGGGCTGTCCGCCTACTTCCCGGAATACGTTAGCCGTGATCTCGACAACAACATTCGTGCCTGGATTCGCAGCCGGAAGGCTACCGGCGGTTTCGTTGTGCTCGTCGGTGACGCGGCCGCAGGCAAGACCCGCATGCTGTACGAGGCGCTCCGCGAGGAACTGCCGTCGTGGCAGATGCTCTGCCCAGACGGCGGACAGTTGCACGCTCTCGGCCAGTCCGAGGTCGATCTAGCCCAGGCGGTCCTGTGGCTTGATGACGTGGAGACCTGCATAGGGGCGGGCATGCTAACCGCCATGACGCTCAAGCGGCTGATCTCCCGGCCAGGCCAGCCGGTACTGATAGCCGCCACCATCCGCACAGGGGAACTCGCCAAGGCCTTCGAGCAGCCGACCTCGGAGGACGAGCCTGAGATCAACCGGCATGTGCGCGAGGTACTCGGCAAACTGGGACGCTGGTCGCGAACCGGGTCGCGGCAGGGCAGCACGATCCGTTTCGACATATCCAGCCATTTCAGCGCCGAAGAAGTCACACGCGCCGAGACGGTAGCGGCATATGACCCCCGACTTCATACGGCCGTGCGCGACTCTGAAGACAGAAGGATTACCGCCACGCTGGCAGGCAGCGAGGATCTGCTTGACCACTGGACGGCCGACGGCGGTGACCCGGCTGGCCAAGCGATGATCACAGCTGCGGTCGTCGCTCGGCTATGCGGCCGGCCGGAGCCTGTTCCAGCCAGCCTGATCGAACTACTGGCGCTGGTCCGGCTGGCCGCGCGAGAGTCGGCCCCGACGTCGGAAGCGTGGTCGTCAGCGGCCTTCGACTGGGCGGCCAGGCCGCTGCGTGGCGACATCCGCGCCATCCGCGCCGTGCGCACCACAATTGAGAGGGTTGACGGGTACCGCGTGTCCGACATCCTCATCCAACGCTGGGAAGACGGCGATGCATCGTTCGTACGCCAGATGCGCGACGACCCCCCGACCTGGGCTGCCGTACTGGACGAAGCCAACGCGTCAGCTGCTCTCAGCATCGGCCGCGCCGCCTACCGCCTCGACAAACCGGAGGTGGCGGAGCGCGCCTGGCTCCGCTCTGCGGCGAAAGGCAACGTTGACGCGATGGTCGACCTCGGTTCTCTGTATGAGACGTTGGACCGGCCCGAAGCTCGAGAGTGGCTCGAGGCGGCGGCGCGGCGCGGCGACTCGAGGGGAATGCAGCGGCTCGGTGGGCTGTTGGCCGCGATTGGCGAATGGGACGCCGGCTTGACGTGGTTGCGCCGTGGCGCAGAGACCGGCGGGCCAGAGATGATGGCCAAGCTCGGATTCTGGCTTTGGAATCGCAGCCCGGCCGACGAAGCCGAGAGTGAGCATTGGTACAGAGCCGCCGCCGAACTCGGCGATCCACTGGCAATGACTAACCTCGGCTATATCGTCGGTAGACGAGGCGAACTCGCCGAATCTGAGCGATGGAGCCGCATGGCCGCCGAGCGCGGCCATGTCGGAGCGATGGAGAATCTGGCTACCCTGCTTCGCGCTCGCGGCGAGGAAGAGGAGGCGTTCGACTGGTTCCGAAGGGCAGCGGAGGCGGGATACGACAACGCCCTGTCCGTACCGTCCTCGGTCCGCCGTTGGTCGAGCGAGGCGGGCGACGAGGGGATATCGAATGCGGTGCTGGGCTACGCCGATCTGCTCCTCAGTCGGGGCGCGTCAGAAGCGGCCGAGAAATGGTATACAAACCTTGCCGATCTGGGTGACGCCAGGGCCGCCGAAAGGCTGGCCAAACTCGCCGCTCGGCGGGGCGACTACGAGAGGGCGTGGCAGGAACAGACACGTGCAGCCCGGCTCGCCCATGACAACCTGCGGATGCACTGGTCGGCGATTCTGGCCGCGTACGGGCCGGACGGTGGCGCAGTCCACGTCCGAATTATCACGCAGTACGCCGAGGACCTACTACGCCGCGGGGAAACCGAGGCAGCGGCGCTGTGGCGGGAACGAGCGGTCGGGCCGTGGGCATCGCGATAGATACGAGCGGTAACGACATCGCCCGCTGTTCGCCCCGTTGTCGTCGACTAGAACGTTCGGCGAGGCCCCGGTCAGCAGCACCGCAGCGGCCGTCAGCGCCTGTCGCATCACCACTCACTCGCCTCGTTCCGCCGTCAGCGAGACCGAGGTTGACAACGGTCGCTGAACGGGGCTGAAACGCCGCTGAAGGGGGATCCGCTGGCGGGAACGCGCGGGCGCCCGGGCGGTCAGGCGTTGAGGTAGGCGAGCACGGCCAGCACCCGGCGGTTGTCGTCGTCGGACGGCGGCATGTCGAGCTTGGTCAGGATGTTGTTGATGTGCTTGCTGACAGCCTTCTCGGTGATGCCGAGCTTGCCGGCGATGGCGGCGTTGGAGCGGCCCTCGGCCATCTCGCCGAGCACCTCGCGCTCCCGGGTGGTCAGCACCGCGAGCGGTTCGCGGCGGGCGAGCAGCTGCGTGATGACCTCGTGGTCCATGGCTGTGCCACCATCGGCGACCCGGCGGACGGCGTCGACGAACGCGCCGACGTCCGACACCCGGTCCTTGAGCAGATAGCCGACGCCCCCGGCCGGGGTGCCGAGCAGCTCCCGGGCGTACAGCGGTTCGACGTGCTGCGAGAGCATCAGGACCGGCAGGCCGGGCACCTGGGCCCGGGCCTCGATCGCGGCCTGCAGGCCCTCGTCGGTGAACGTCGGCGGGAGCCGGACGTCGATGACCGCCACGTCGGGCCGGTGCGTGAGCAGGGCCGGCAGCAGCGCCGGGCCGTTGTCGACAACCGCCACGACGTCGAAGTCGAACGCCTGCAGCAGCCGGGTCAGCCCGTCGCGGAGGAGGGCATGGTCCTCGGCGATGACAACGCGCACGGCACCTCCATTCTGATGACGGTCGGTCCACCCGGCGGGCTCGACAACGCCATCGTGCCATCGAACGCCGCCAGCCGGCGCTCGATGCCGCGCAGGCCGGTGCCGACGGCCGGGTCGGCGCCGCCGCCACCGTCGTCGGCGACCACCATCGTCAGCAACCCGTCCGCATGGCTCATCGACACCGAGCCGGTCCGGGCCCGGCTGTGCCGGACCAGGTTGGTCAGGGCCTCGGCGACGACGAAGTACGCGGCCGACTCCACGGGTGTGTCGGGCCGGCCCGGCAGGTCGACGCCGACCGTGATCGGCACCGGAAGGCCCAGCGCCAGCGCGCGGACGGCACCGGCGAGCCCGCGCTCGGCCAGCACGGGCGGGTGGATCCCGCGGACCAGGTGCCGCAGCTCGACGAGGGCCGTCCCGCTGGACTCACGCGCCTCGGCGAGCAGCTTGTGCGCCTCGGCCGGGTTGCGGTCGATGAGCTCGTCGGCCAGCCCGATGATCATGCTCAGTGAGACGAGGCGGGCCTGCACGCCGTCGTGCAGGTCGCGTTCGATCCGGCGCAGCTCCGCGGCCTGGGCGTCCACCGTGTCGGCCCGGGTCACGGTCAGCTGCGTGACCCGCAGCCGCAGCTCGGCGGCGCGCGTGGGAGCCAGGAAGAGCCGGGCGAAGTGGGCGTCGACGCGGCGCAGCCACGGTGCGGCCCACAGGCCGACGACGAGGATGAGGGCGCCCTCCGGCAGGCACAGCAGCGCGGTGCCGAGCCCGTCGACGGCCCAGAGGCTGCCGTACCCGTACCAGCCCGTGCCGAGCCAGATCCACACCGGCACCAGGGCCAGCCCGGCCAGCCCGTACAGCGGCACCAGCACGCCGATCGCCCCCAGCGCGCACCCGACCAGTGCGCCGGGGACCAGCCAGGCGAGGTCCCGCCAGGTGGCCGGGTCGGTCACGATCCAGCGGAACTGCCGCCAACCGCCGGCGACGGCACCCTCGGGAGCCGGATGATACGGCCGAGTCACCAGGACACCGGTCAGCGACGCCCGCCGGCGTTCCTGGTTGACCCGCATCCGGACCAGCGTCATGGTCCACGGCACGAGCGCGATGCCGAGGAACGGCACCGGCGTGAGGACCAGCACGACGACGGACACCACGAACAGCGGCAGGTTGGTGAACGCGAGGCCGATCGCGGCGAGGCCGGACAGCACGGCACGCAACCGCGTCCGGGTCCACCGGCCCGCCCGCGCACCGTCGCCCGCCGTCTCCACGACACCATTGTGCCCGTGTACCCGGGACACGCCGTCCGGCGGTGGTGCTAGCACCCCCATGCCGGGGGACGTAGCGCTCCTGACGGCGCGCCCGCCGCACGGTTGGCTGGGACCATGACGACCACCGCCGCAACGGCGACCCGTAGCGACTTCGCAGTGCTGGCCCGGCGGGTCACCGAGCAGGGGCTGATGGACCGCCGGCCCGTCTATTACGTCGCCCGGTTGAGCGTCGTCGCGCTCATGCTCGTCGGCAGCTGGACCGCCTTCGTCGTGATCGGCTCGTCGTGGTGGCAGCTGGTGACCGCGGTCGTACTGGCGATCACGTTCACCCAGCTCGCGCTCGTGGGCCACGACCTGGCCCATCGCCAGGTGTTCCGCACCAAGAGGCCCAGCGAGTTCGCCGGGCGGCTGGCCGGCAACCTCCTCATCGGCATGAGCTACGGCTGGTGGGTGGAGAAGCACACCCGCCACCACAACAACCCCAACCACGACGACCTCGATCCCGACGTGTCGCCCGAGGTGCTCATCTGGGCCACCGAGTCCGCCTTCGGCCGGCGCGGGCTGAAGGGCTTCATCACCCGCCACCAGGCGGCGCTGTTCTTCCCCCTGCTCACGCTGCTCGCCGTCGACCTCAAGGTGTCCAGCGTCAAGGCGCTGCGCAACGGAACGGTGAAGCGCCGCGGCCTGGAGACGACGCTGCTGGTCCTGCACGCCGCCGGCTACCTGGCGGCCCTGCTGATCGTCCTGTCGCCGCTGCAGGCGCTGGCCTTCCTGCTGGTGCACCAGGCGCTGTTCGGCGTCTACCTCGGCATGACGTTCGCCCCGAACCACAAGGGCATGCCGCACCCGGACGGCACCGAGGACTTCCTGCGCAAGCAGGTCCTGACCTCGCGCAACGTCCGCGGCGGGCGCTTCGTCGACGCGGTCTTCGGCGGTCTGAACCACCAGATCGAGCACCACCTGTTCCCGGGCATGCCGTCGCCGAACCTGCGCAAGGCGAAGCCGATCGTCGAGACGTACTGCGCGGAGATCGGGATCCCGTACACGCAGACCGGCCTCGTGGCGTCCTACCGCCAGGCCCTGCGGTTCCTGCACGAGGTCGGCGCCCCGGCCCGCGCGGAGCACGCCGCCCGCTGAGCCGCCCTAGACTGTCGGCGTGCTCGAGGAGCTGGTGCCGCCGACGCTACCGGTCGTCGTCACCCTCGGCCGCAACCGCGACGCCCAGGCGTGGCTGGCCGCGCTGCCCCGGCTCATCGACGAGGTCCGCGAGGCCTTCGGGATCCGGCTGGCCGCGCCGCTGCACGGCGGGAGCTGCAGCTGGGTCGCGCCGTGTGAGCTGCCGGACGGCACGGCCGCCATCGTGAAGATCGGATGGCCGCACCGGGAGATGTTCGGCGAGGCCGCCGCGCTGCGGGCGTGGGACGGGCGGGGCGCGGTGCGGCTGCTCGCCCACGACCCGGCCCGGCACGCGCTGCTGCTGGAGCGTTGTTCCCCGGGCCGGCCGGTGACCGGCCACCCGGACGCCTGCCGGGTGCTGCGGGAGCTGTGGGAGGCGGCACCGCCGGACGGGCTCGAGGAGCTCGGCACCGTCACCGGCGAGTGGGCGGGCCTGGTCGAGGAGCGGATGGACCGCATCCGCCCGCCGTACGACCCCGGGCTCGTCGCCGAGGGTGCCCGGTTGCTGCGCGAGCTGCCCGCGTCGGCGCCCCGCCGGGTGCTGCTGCACGGCGACTGCAATCCCGGCAACGTCCTGTCGCACGGCGCCGGCTGGGTCGCCATCGACCCGAAGCCGATGACGGGCGACCCGGGATACGACCCGTGGCCGCTGCTGCAGATCCCCGGCGCCACCCGGGCCGCGCTCGCCGACGAGCTGGGCCTCGACCGGGACCGGGTGGCGGCCTGGTGCCTGGCCCGGTCGGTCGAGGCGGCCCTGTGGCACGCCCACCACGGCGACATCCAGGCCGGCGCGGCGGCGCTGATCGACGCCCGTCGGTGCACACTGGAGACATGAGCGAGTTCGCGACCACGTTCCGCGGCTATGACCGCACCGAGGTCGACGCCTTCGTCAGGACCGCCACCGAGGCCCTGGCCTCCGCCGACCCCAACCGCCACGCCCAGGCCCGAGCCGACGCGCAGGCGGTCACCTTCCACACCGCCGCCTGGCGCGGCTACGACCGCAAGGACGTCGACCACTACCTGCGCCGCATCGCCCGCGGCCGCCCCGACGACCGCTGACCGGCCGCCTCAGCGGACGCCGGCCTCCACGGGGGCGGCGTCCGCCCGGGCGACCTCGCGCTCCAGGTCGTCCAGGGCCGCCCGCAGGACCGCGATGCGCTCCTCGACGTTCGTGCGGGGCGACGGGATCTCGGGCGGCGCCACTGCCATCTCCGCCTCCTTCTCCGCCTCCTTCTCCACCTCCTGCGCCTCCTGCAGCGCGTTGAGGACCACGCCCACCAGCAGGTTCGTCAGCAGGTACGAAGCGGCGATCATGTAGGACAGGTAGTACAGGATGCCCCACTCCGTCACCTCCCGGCCCGCCTGCAGCGTGTCGGTGATGCCGTCGAGCGACAGCAGCAGGAACAGGGTCAGCATCGCCTGGCCGACCGTGCCGTACTGCTCGGGGTACGCGTGGCCGAAGACCATCCAGCCCAGCATCGCGTAGCCGTAGAGGACCAGCAGCGTGATGAGCAGGAAGCTGCCGAGGCCCGGCAGGCTGCGCCGGATGCCGACCAGGATCACCCGGAGGCTGGGGAACAGCCGGAACGCCCGCACGATGCGGGCCAGGCGCAGCAGCCGCAGCAGCGTCACGTTCTCCCGCACGCCCGGCACCAGCGGCGCCAGGATGATGGCGAGGTCGAAGAGGTTCCAGCGGTCGCGGAAGAAGCCGCCGGGGCGCGGCAGGTGCGCGCAGAAGCGGATGAGCAGCTCGACCGAGAAGCAGGCGAGGAAGACGTACTCCAGGACGTGGAACACCGCGCCGGCGGAGTTGACGACGCCGTGGTACGTCTCCAGGCCGAGGGTCAGCGCGTTGAGCAGGATGACGACGAATGAGGCGGCGTTGAACCACGGGGCGGCGACCAGCGCACGGCACGCGGCCGCCAGCCGGGACACCGGACGATTCGGCGTGCTGTCCACGGGTCGGCAGCCTACACAGCAACGCCGCCGTACCATCGCCGGGTGGAGCTGTGGGAGCGGTCGGAGGCATTGGCGCTGCTCGACGAGATGCTGCGGCGCAGCGCCGACGGCGGGCGCATCGCCGTCGTGTCCGGCGAGGCCGGCCTCGGCAAGTCGGCGCTCGTGGCCGAGTTCGCGCAGCGCTGCGGCTCCCGGGCCCGGGTGCTGTGGGGCGGCTGCGACCGGCTCGTGACCCCGCGGGCGCTGGGCCCGCTGCAGGACATCGGCCGGCACACCGGCGGCCTCCTCGCGGCGCGGCT
The DNA here is from genome assembly GCF_022095675.1 of Dactylosporangium sp. AC04546. Taxonomy (GTDB): domain Bacteria; phylum Actinomycetota; class Actinomycetes; order Mycobacteriales; family Micromonosporaceae; genus Dactylosporangium. The sequence goes on from NZ_JAHYSG010000038.1 coordinate 16,179, forward strand.
CGGCGCCGGTGCCCCGCAGGGAGACGTGTTCGCTGCATTCTTGGACACACTGTCGGGTCCGCGACAGCTGCCCCGGCCCGTTGTCGTGGTCGAGGACGTGCACTGGGCCGACGAGGCCACGCTGGACTGGCTGACGTACCTCGGCCGGCGCATCGCCCGCATCCCCGCCCTGCTGGTGCTCACCCACCGCGACGACGAGCTCGGCCCCGGCCATCCGCTGCGGGCCGCCCTCGCCACCCTGCCCAGCGCGATCGTCGAACGGATCGCGCTCACGCCGCTGTCCGAGGCGACGGTCGGCGAGCAGGCCGCGGGCGCCGGCCGCGACGCGGCCGCCGTGTACCGGCTCACCGGCGGCAACCCGCTGCTGGTCACCGAGCTGATCAAGGGCCTCCGGGGCGACTCGATCCCGGCCGCCGTGCAGGACCTCATCCTCGGCCGGATGCGCGACCTGCCGCCGGCGGCGCGGGAGCTGGCCCAGCTCGTCGCGGTCGTGCCGACCCGGGCCGACGCGGCCCTCGTCGCCGGCGCGCTCGACGAGGTCGACGCGGCGATCGCCGCCGGGGTGCTGGTGGCGTCCGGCGACGGTGTGGCATACCGGCACGAACTGCTCCGCGAGGCCGTCGAGGACACGCTGTCACCGGCCCGCCGCACCGCCCTGCACCGGCGGGTCCTCGCCGCGCTGGCCCGCACGGCCGGCGTCGACCCGGGCCGGCTGGTCCACCACGCACGGCTGGCCGGCGACGCCGACGCGGTGCTGCGGCACGGGCAGGTCGCCGGGGCCGGCGCCGCCCGGCAGGGCGCGCACCGCGAGGCCGTCGCCCACTACGGCGCCGCGGCGGCCCACGCCGACCGGCTCGGCCCGGCCGAGCGCGCCACCCTGCTGGAGGAGTATGCCGGCCAGGCGTACCTCGCCGGCGCGCACGACGAGGGCCTGCGCGCCCGGCAGGCGGCGCTCGCCCTGCGTGAGGAGCTCGGCGCGGTCGAGCCGGTCGGCGAGAACCTGCGCTGGATCTCCCGCCTGGCCTGGTGGACCGGCGACGTCGGGCTGGCCGAGCGGACCGCGCTGCGGGCGGTCACCCTCGGCGACGATCATCAGCTCGCCGTCGCCTACGCGAACCTGTCCCACCTCTACACGCTGTCCTACCGGCTGCGCGACGCGGTCGAGTGGGGCACGCGGGCCCACGCCCTCGCCGAGCGCCTCGGCGACCTCGACACGGCGCTGCAGGCACTGACGAACGTCAACGTCGCCCGGCTCACGGACGGCCTGCCCGCCGCACGGGAAGCCCTGGAGGAGGCGTTCGCGACGGCCGACGCGAACGGGTTGCCGGTCCACGCGTCCCGGGCCCTGGGCAACATCGCCGGCATCCTCGCCGACGAGGTCGCCGAGTACGACGCGGCGGCCGAGGTCGTCGACCGGGCCCACGCCTACATCGCCGCGCACGACCTCGACGCCTATGAGCTGTTCACCCTCGGCATCCGCAGCCGCATCCGGCTCGAACGCGGCGACTGGGACGGCGCCCTCGCCGACGCCGACGAGACGATCGCCCGCAGCGGCGGCCACGGCGTCAACGCGGTGCTGCCCCTGGCCATGAAGGGCCGCATCCTGGCCGCGCGCGGCCACCCCGACGCACTGTCCACACTGGACGACGCCGCCCGCGAGGCCGACCGGGTCGGGTACGTGCAGTTCGTCGCCCCCGTCGCCGACGGGCGCGCGGAGTACTTCCTCTGGAACGGCGACCCCACCCGCAGCCGTGCCGAGGCGATGCGCGGCCTGGAGCTGGCCGCCGCGGTCGAGGGCCAGCCGTTCGTGACGGGCCGGTTGGCGCTGCGGTACCGCAACGGCGGCGGAACCGGTGACCTGCCGGACGCGGTCGCCGCGCCCTACCGCTGGATGATCGACGGCGACTGGCGCGCCGCCGCCGCGGAATGGCAGCGCCGCGGCGCCCACCTGCTGGAGACCGAGGCCCTCGCCGGCGGCTCCCCGGAGGCCGCGCTTGTGGCCCTGCGCCGCTACGACGAGCTCGGCGCCGTGCGGATCGCCGAGCACCTGCGGGCCGACCTGCGCCGCCGCGGCGTGACCCGGGTGCCGCGCGGCCCGCGCCCGGCGACGGCCGCGCACGCCGCCGGGCTGACCCCGCGCCAGGCCGACGTCCTCGGCCTGCTCGTCGAGGGCCTGTCCAACGCCGAGATCGCCGAAAGGCTCACGCTGTCGGCCAAGACCGTCGACCACCACATCTCGGCCGTCCTGGCCAAGCTCGGCGTGTCCAGCCGCGCCCAGGCCGTCGCGGCCGCCCGGCGGCACGGCCTGAGCTAGGGACTTCTCCCCATCCTTTTGTCGTACCGCGCGACTACCGTTCCAGTCATGACCTACCTCGAGACGCCCGACGAGTCGCCCCTCTACCAGCCAGAGATCGACCGCTTCGGCTACGTGCCCAACTACACCCGCGTCTTCGCGCTGCGCCCGGAGGTGTATGGCGCCTGGGCCGGCCTGGGCCGGTCCGTCAAGAGCGGCATGGACCTGCGCCGCTTCGAGCTGGCCACCCTCGCCGCGGCCCGCACGCTGCGCTCCAGCTACTGCGCCCTCGCGCACGGCAGCGTGCTGCTGCAGCAGTTCTTCGACGCCGACACGCTGCGCCGCATCGCCGTCGACCATCACGACGCCGGCCTCGACCCGGCCGACGTGGCGGTGATGGACTTCGCGGAGAAGGTCGCCGGCGACCCGACGGCGATCACCGCCTCCGACGTCGACGTGTTGCGCCGCCACGGCCTGACCGACACCGACATCCTCGACGTGGCCCTGGCCGCGGCGCTGCGGTGCTTCTTCAGCACCGTGCTCGACGCGGTCGGCACCGAGCCCGACGCCGCCTACCGCTCCTCCCTGTCCGTTCCGCTGCTGACCGCCCTCACGGTCGGCCGCGCGGTCGAGGCGTAGGCGCGCCACCCGGCTGCCCCCTGAAGGGTGCTACCGTCCGCGTCGCCGCATCGACGATCATGCGGCGCCACACGAGGGGAGCACCATGTCCGTCCCTACCGCTCACGCGTTCGGTTCCGCGCTGCGGCCCCCGGCCGAGGGTGAGTGCCAGTACTGCGGGTCGCACCCGGCCGTCCGCACCACCTTCCAGTCGCTGACCAGCATCGCGATCATCTACATCATCACGACGTTCCGCGGCTGGATGTGCCGGTCGTGCGGCCTGGCCACGTACCGGGCCCGCACCAACCGCACCCTGGCGGCCGGCTGGTGGGGCATCGGCGCCATCGGCGTGCCGATCCTGCTGCTCATCGACCGTCTCCGCCTGCGCAAGGTGCTCCGCCTGGCCCCGCCCGCGCCGACCCAGGGCGTCGCGGCCCAGCTGCCGGCCCCGATGGACCCGGGCCCGCCGGTCCTGCGCCGCCCGGGCGCCATCGTCGCGGGCGTCGTCCTGGCCGGCTGGCTGCTGCTCATCGCCCTGATCGTCTGGGCGGAGATGACCACCCCGTCATTCGAGTAGCGTCGTCAGGAAGCGCTCCCGGTCGTAGCCGGTGATGATCCACGTGCCCGAGCCGGGCTGTGGCCGGGAGCCCCACTCGCCGCGCTCGCGGTAGAGCTCCACCTCGGCCCAGGTGCCGATGGCCGGGTCGATCGCGCAGCAGGCCGCGAGCGGGTCGTGGAACATCTTCCCGCCGGGGCGCCCCCGCAGGTACACCTCCATCAAACGGTGGATCATGCGGGTGGAGTCGCGGTGGGCCTGCTCGGCGAACCGCGCGTGCACGGCCGCGTCGTACACGACACCATGGCAGACGTTCTTCGACACGAACCGGCGGTGGCCGATGCCGTCGTGGGCGAGCACGGCGAACACGGCCCTCGGGTCGCCGTTGAGGTTGTAGCTGGGGCAGGTGACCCGCCCGCGGAACTTCTCCAGCTGCCGCTCGGCGGGCACGACGCCTTCCCCGGCGAAGCCGCCCTGGACGACCAGCCTGCCGACCGTGAGACGGCCGCTCGCGATGGCGCGCCTGACGTTCGTCAGCGGCCCGCCGCAGACGAGCGTGGTGTCGCTGCCGGAGAGCTCGCCGAGCAGCTCCGCGGCGTCCTCGGCGTCCCGCGAGGGCGCGACGTCGCCGAGCGCCCGGTAGTGCCACAGCGACACGACGTCCCTGGCGTGGTCGAGGTTCCCGGCCCCGACCCGCACGTCGTCCCGCCCGACCAGCCGCAGCGCATGCCGCACGACCCCGACCTGCGCGGCACTGCCGGGCACGACGGTGACACCGGTGAGCCGCACGCGGGGGTGCCCGGCGAGCAGCAGCAGCGTGAGAAGGTCGTCGGGGTCCCCGGTCTCCATGTCGAACACCACGTCAAGCACGCCCGATGACACCACCTCCGAGATCTCCCCCGCCACCGCTTTGCGGCCGGGCACACGCTCAGGTGACCGCGCCGAGGAAGACGGCGTGGTCTGGCGGAGGAGTGCCGAAGACCGCGTCGCCGTGGAACGTGGCGTGGCCACGTGGGCCGTCCAAGGAGAACGACCTGCGCTTCATGCGGTTGCCCTCGAAGCGGGTCGTGCCGTGGAACTGGGCACCGCAGAACTCGGCGTAGTCGGCCTCGCAGCCGGTGAAGTCCGCGTCGATGAGCACGGCGCCGCTCAGGTGCACGTGTAGGCCCGGCCACTCGCGGAGGCGTTCGGTCAGGGTCGCCTGCGTCGCCCGCCGGAGCGGCAGGTCGGCCCGCACGTCTGTCACGAGCGGGGCGCGGAGCAGGGCGCACAGCGTCGTCACGATCCGCTGGCGCAGGTCGGGGCGGTCCTCGCCCAACCTCACCAGCATCGCCAGGCCCGACGGGTCAGCTTCGGTCAGGTGGCGGGCGAATGGCGGTACACCTGGATCGAACGTCACGTCGCCGCCCTCCGGAGGGGCCGTCCAGCCCAGCGGCCAACCGGATGCGCCGTCCTCGGTGTTGCCGGTCCAGTGGGCGCCGGTCAGGTCGGCCGTGGGGTGGTCGAGGTGGCAGCGGCCCGCGAAGTGCGCGCCGGCGAAGGTGGCCGCCGCGGCGAACCTGGCGTTGTAGAACCAGGCCGGGCCGGCGAAGGTCGCGTCGCCGAACGTCACGTCGCCGGTGAAGCGGGCGCCGTCGCCGCCCTCCTCCCAGTCCTGGTAGTCCTCGATGAGCACGGCGACCGGCCAGTCGGGGTCGGCCTCGTTCGGCTCGTCCCACGGTGCCGGGTCGATCTGCTCGACCGTGTCCCACGCCTCGTCGTCGTCCCACCACGTCTCGGCGCCGCGGCCGAACCACGCCATGCCGCCGAAGCGCGCGCCCGCGAAGCCGGCACGGCCGCGGAACCTGGTCCGGCCGAACGCTGCGTAACCGTCGAACCGCACGCCCACGAAGCTCGCGTCGCCGGTGAACAGTGCGCGCTGGAAGGTGGCCCCGCCGTCGAACGTGGCGTGGTCGAAGCGTGTCGTACCGTGGAAGCGGGTGTCGGCGAACGCCGCGGCGGCGAGGTGGCAGCCACTGAAGTCGGCATCGACGAGGGTCGCGCCGGAGAGATCGACGCTGATGCCCTCCCAGCCCGCGCGGAGGCGGGCGGTGAGCAACGGCAGCGCGTCGGGGCCGGCGGCGCAGACGGCGTCGGCGGCCGACTGGCGGCGCGCCGGGTCGGCCTCGGCCTGTTCGACCAGCGTCACGAGATCCACCGCGACAGCCTAGCGCGCTTGAAGGCTTCCGAGATCAACGTTGGCGTTCATCACGTTAGTGCTAACGTGCTTAGGAAAGCGCTTACCCGGAGAAGAACCGGGTCAGGACGGGCACCAGCGCGGCCGGGTCGGCGACGTGGCCCTGGCCAGCGAGGACGTGACGGCGGGCGGCCGGGGCGGCGGCCGCGATCGCCTCCGCGGCCGGTTCGAACAGGCCCCCGCCGTCGCCGGTCAGCACCAGCAGCGCCCCCGTGACCGTCGCCAGGCGGGCCACCGGCGGGCGGCCGTCGCCGAGGCACGCCGCGTCGTACGCGAGCGTCGGTGCCAGCGCCTCCAGTGCCGGCCACACCGGTGCCGACCGGGCCGCAGCGACGTCGTCGTCCTCCGACCCGGCGAGCCGCATGAACAGCTCCACGGCCGCGCCCCCTTCACCGGCGCCGAGCAGGCGGTGCAGTTCGACCGCGTACTCGGCGAACGCAGCCACGATGGCCGGTTCGATCAGGTACGGCACCTCGTACACCGCGATCCGCCCAACCGGCAGTCCGGCCGCGGCCGCCTCGAGGGCGAGCGCCCCGCCGGACGAGGCGCCGAACACGTGGGCCGTGCCGCCGGCCGCGGTGATGACCGCCGCGAGGTCCTCGATCTCCCGCGCCACCGCGTCCCGGCCACCGACCTGTCCGCGCGCCACGGGCGGCGCAGCGTCGGTGCTGCCCGCGCGTCCTCGGCGGGCGTAGTTGAGCACCGTGAACGACTGCGCCAACGCCGGCACGAGCGGAGCGTTCTCCGATCCGTCGTCGAGGCCGCCACCCACCAGGACCACGGCCGGCCCCTCGCCGGCGCGCTCGACCGCGATCGTCGTGCCGTCGCGCGAGGTCACCGTCTCCATCGCCGCAGTCTATGCGGCGGCGGGTTTTCCCATTTCTCCTATCTGTTTGACATGATATCGTCGCGCCATGGAGACCTGGGACGCGCTGCGGGCGCGGCGCAACGTCAGGCAGTACCGGCCGGAGCCCGTCCCCGGCGAACATCTCGACCGGCTGGTCGAGGCGGCCCGGCGGGCGCCGTCGGCGTCCAACGGGCAGCGCTGGGACTTCGTCGTCGTCACCGACCGCGAGCAGCTGGCCGGACTGGCCGACGTCTGGCGCGGCGCCCGGCACATCGCCGGAGCCGCGGCGGCGATCGCCCTCGTGCTGCCCGAGCCGGCCGACGACCGGCAGCGCCTCACCGACCGGTTCGACCTGGGGCAGGCCGCGTTCGCGATTCTGGTGGCGGCGGCCGACCTCGGCATCGGCACCGGGCACTCGTCCGTCGGGGACCAGGACCGGGCCCGCGAGCTGCTGGGCGTGCCGGCGGACCGCACTGTGCCATACCTGATCGGCGTCGGATACCCCGCCGACCGCCCGCTGCGTCCGCTCGCCCGGCCGGACCGCCGCCCGTTCGACGAGGTCGTCCACCGCGGCCGCTGGCATGCATCATGACCGTCACCACGCTCGCCTTCCTCACCCCGGGCAACTTCGCCGACGACGACCCCTACGCGGGGCTCGAGGCGACGCTGCGGCTGTTCGAGTTCGCCGAACGGCTCGGCTTCGACGGCGGCTGGATCCGCCAGCGCCACCTGGAGCACGGCGTGGGCTCGGCAGCCGTGTTCCTCGCCGCGGCCGGCCAGCGCACCAGCCGCCTGCAGCTCGGCACCGCGGTCATCCCGATCGGCTACGAGAGCCCCTTCCGCCTGGCCGAGGACCTGTCGCTGGCGGACGTGCTCTCCCGCGGCCGCCTGCAGGTCGGCTTCAGCGCGGGCACCCCGCCGCACGCCGAGCTCATCGGCGACCTCGTCTTCGACGGCGACTGGCGCACCTACGACCTCTCCTACGGCCGCATCGCCCGCCTCCGCGACAACCTCCGCGGCGACTTCCTCGGCGGCCCGGACACGGTGATCCACTCCCCCGGCAACACGCAGCGCCCGCGCCTGCAGCCCTACAGCAAGGGTCTGGTGGACCGCCTCTGGTACGGCGGTGGCTCGCTCCGCTCGATCCGCTGGGCGGCCTCCGCCGGCCTGAACCTCCTCGCCGGCAACATCGTCTCCGGCGAGACGACCGACGACTTCGTCACCGCCCAACTGGCCCACATCGAGGAATACCGCGCCCTGTCGGCGAACCCGGCCGGACCGGGCACCGAACCGCCGGCTCCGGGACGCCAGCCCGGCCGGATCGCCGTGGGCCGGGTGGTCGTGCCGCTCGACAGCGCGGACGCCGCGACCCGCCGCCGCTACGTCCGCTACGCCGAGTCCCGCCACGAGCGCACCCTCAAGCCCCACGGCGAGCGCCGCACCCTCTTCGCCCCCGACGTCATCGGCACCGCCGACGACATCGTCGAGCGCCTGCTGGCCGACGCGGCGGTCCAGGCCGTCGACGAACTGCGGCTCGAGCTGCCCTACGAGTTCGAGCCGGCCGACTACGAGCAGATCCTCCATGACGTCGCCGGTCTGGTGGCGCCGCGCCTTGGCTGGTCCCCGGCCGCGCCTGCCTCCACGGTGGCCACCATCGCGTCCACGTCGTCCGCCGCACCCGCCGTCTGACGAGCTCTCACACGGCCACCCTCCGCTCCCGTCCTGGGCCGGCAGGCCTCCGTTCCCGCCGCCGGCCGGCAGCCCCCGATTCCCGCCGCCGGCCGGGAGCCTCCCGTGCCCGCCGCCGGCCGGGAGCCCCGCGTCACGGCACCAGGACGAGCTTGCCGAGCGTGTGCCGGCGCTCCAGCAGCGCGTAGGCATCGGCCACCTCCTCCAGCCCGACCACCCGCTCGACCGGCACGTCGAGTCGCCCCGCCGCCACGAGGGCCGCCAGCGCTTCGAGCACCGCCGGGCTCGACGCGTCGTTGCTGCCCACCGCGTGGACGCCGTGCCGGGCGGCGGCCGCGAAGTCGATGAGCGTGTTGATCCGATCGGGCCGCACGCCGAGCGCGAGGGCCAGGTCCACGTAGCCGCCGCCGAACGCGTCGACGAACGCGTCGGCCTGCCCGGCGACGGCTCTCAGCCGGTCGAGCACCCCGTCCCCGTACGCGACCGGGATCACGCCGTGCGCGCGCAGCCAGGCGTGGTGTGGCTCGCTCGCCAGGCCGACGACCGCGGCGCCGGCCTCCCGGGCGAGCTGCACCGCGAGGGTGCCGACCCCGCCGGCGGCACCCGCGACGACGACCGTGTCGCCCGGTCCGGCGGCCACCGCGCGGACCGCGGCGTAGGCGGCCGCCCCGGTCGTATACAGGGCGCCGGCCACCTCCCAGGGCACGGCTGCCGGCCGCCGGGCGAGGTTACTCACCGGCACCAGAACCAGTTCGGCGTGGGTGCCGAACTCGTCGGCCCAGCCGAACACCTCGTCACCGGCCGTGAACCCCTCGGCGCCCGGGCCGGCCTCCTCCACCACACCGGCGACGTCGCGGCCCTGCCCGGAGGGGAAGCTCGTGCGATACACCCCCTGCAAAAATCCGCCGCGGATCCCAGACTCGACCGGATTGAGGCCCGAGGCACGCACCCGCAGCAGCACCGTCCCCGGCCCCGGCACCGGCCGCTCCACCTCCACGACCTGGAGGACCTCGGGCCCACCGAACTTCTCGAACCGCACCGCGCGTGCCATCTGCCGTCTCCCTCGCACCGGATCGCCTCCGCCGACAAGACGACCCTGACACCCCACGCAGCGGGTGAGAATGGGCTTGTCCGGCCTAGGATTCGCGATCCGGGGCAGGGTCGCAGGCATGCGCGCGGCCTACATCGAGCGGCTCGGACCGGCGGAGGAGATCCGGTGCGGCCCGTTGCCGGACCCCGTGCCCGGCCCCACCGACGTGCTGGTCGAGGTGACGGCGACGACGGTGAACGCGGTCGACACGTTCGTGCGCTCTGGCCTGTTCCCCACGCCGCTGCCGATGCCGTTCGTCGTGGGCCGCGACCTGGTCGGCACCGTCCTGTCGGCGGACGAACGCGCGACCGGGTTCGCGCCCGGCGACGTCGTGTGGTGCAACAGCCTCGGCCACGCGGGCCGGCAGGGCGCCGCCGCGGAGCGGGCCGTGGTGCCGATGGAGCGGCTGTACCGCGTGCCGCCCGGCGTCCCGCCCCGCGCCACGGTCGCCGCGGTCTTCCCGGCCGGCACCGCCTACCTCGCGCTGTTCACGCACGGCCGGCTGCGTCCCGGTGACACCGTGATCGTCGAGGGCGCCGCGGGCCACGTCGGTGCGGCGCTCGTCGCGTTCGCCGTCGACGCCGGGGCGCGGGTCGTCGCCACGGCCGCGGCCGACGACGCCGCCTACTGCACGGCGCTCGGCGCGGACGAGGTGGTCGACTACCGCGCCGCGGACCGCGTCGAACGGCTGGCGGCGGCCTGCCCCGGGGGCGCGGCCCTGTATCTCGACACGTCGGGGCGCAACGACCTGGCAACCGCGATGGACCTGCTGGCGTTCCGCGGCCGGATCGTGGTCCTGGCGGGTGCGTCGTCCCAGCCGGTACTTCCGGTGGCCGCGCTGTACATGCACGACCGGACGGTCAGCGGGTTCGTCATCTCGCACGCCACCGCCGCGGAGCTGGCCGAGGCCGCGGTGGCGACCAACCGGCTGCTGGCGGCCGGGCAGCTCCGCCCACGGGCGACGGTCGACCTGCCGTTGTCGGCGACGGCCGAGGCGCACGCGATGGTCGAGCGCGGCGAGTTACGGGGCCGTCGTGTCGTGATTACTCCTGGTGACTAGGATCGACGATCCTTGCCTGCGCTTTGGGTGTCCGGGCCGCCGCGGGGTCAAGATGGGCGGCATGAACCGCCGCGAACTTGCCGACTTCCTCCGTCGCTGCCGGGAGCGGGTGCAACCCGCCGACGTCGGGCTCCCCGCCGGGGCCCGCCGCCGCACACCGGGCCTGCGGCGCGAGGAGGTCGCGCGGCTGGCCGGCATGTCCGCGGACTATCTCATGCGGCTGGAGCAGGGCCGTGGCCCGCAGCCGTCGACCCAGCTCCTCGCGCCGCTCGCCCGCGCGCTGCGGCTCAACGATGACGAGCGCGACCATCTCTATCTCCTGGCCGGCCACCGCCCGCCGGCGGGGCCACCGGCCGGTGACGAGGTCCAGCCCGGGCTGCTCATGCTGCTCGACCGCCTGACCGACGCGCCGGCCCAGGTGCTCAGCGACATCGGCGACCTGCTCGCGCAGAACACGCTCGCCGAGGCACTGTTCGGCGGGGTGTGCTCGACCCGGCCGCAGCAGCGCAACATCGTGTGGCGGTGGTTCACCGACCCGGCGGTCCGGGCCGCATACCCGACGGAGGACCAGGCCGCGTGGAGCCGCGTGCACGTGGGGGACCTGCGCGCCGCCCTGGCCCGCCGCAGCAGCGACCCGGCGGCGCTCGAGCTCGTGCGGCGGCTGCACGCGGCGAGTCCGGAGTTCCGCGAGCTGTGGCAGCTGCACGAGGTCGGCGTCCGCCGCGTCGGCAACGTGCGGGTGATCCACCCGGTGCTGGGGCTGGTCGACCTCGACTGCAAGCAGGTGCTCTCGCCGGCCGAGGACCAGCGCCTGCTGCTGTTCACCGGCCCGCCGGGCAGCCGCACGGCCGAGCAGCTCGGGCTCCTGCGCGGCGGGCGCCTCGACTATCCCGATGGGGTGCCCGCGGCGACCGTTCCGGCCTAGCGAAGCAAGGCCACCGGGCCGGCGCAGCGGAACAAGGCCACCGAGCCGGCGGTGCGGAGCAATGTCACGCGGCCGGCGCAGCGGAGCGAAGCCACCCGGCCGTTTCCCACACCACTCGGCACTCGTTCTCCGGTCAACGAACGACGGGAGACGACGGCTGTGGACATATTCCTGTCAACGCCGTTGCGTTAAGCGGCCGGCCGAACTGTCAAGGGGGCGGGAAGGCGCCAAAACGGACCTCTGGTAGATCAACTGCGTCGCGCAGGAGGATCACGTTCCAGGGGTTCCGTTGCAGGAGCAGTCCGTCGTCGTCCAGGCGGTCACCGCGGCGGCGTTGTTCGAGAGCTGTTCCTGCCGGGCCCACGTGGGCGAAGCTGACTGCGGCGCTGACCGGTCTGCGGCTGCCGCAGCCGAACGTGTCATCGCTGACCAGAGCGCGCCAGCGGGTCGGTGCCGCGCCGCTGCGGCGGCTGTTCGAGACGCTGGCCGGGCCTGTCGGTCTGCCGAGCCAGCCAGGGGCCTCCTACCGGGGGCTACGCACGGTCACCATCGACGGCACGACCTTGCACGTGCCGGACGAGCCGCAGATCACCCGCCGCTACCCGAAGCGAGCCTGCGACCATCGGGAGTTCGGCTACCCCTTGGTGCGGCTGCTCGTAGTCGTCGAGTGCGGCACCCGCGCGCTGCTGGCCGCCGCGTTCGGCCCCGACAACGAGGGTGAGCTCAGCTTGGCGAGCCAACTGCTCGCCAGTCTGAACGCCCCCATGCTGCTGGCCGACGCCGCGTTCGACGCCGCCACGTTCCTGCAGCAGATCACCACCACCGGTGCCCAGTTCCTCGTCCGTGGCGACGCCAACCGCCGCCCGACCATCACGCAACGGCTGCCCGACGGCACCTACCTGGCTCGCCTCGGCTACCGGGTCCTGCCCACGTTGCTGCCCGTACGCATCGTCGAAGCCACCGTCACCATCACCCTCGCCGACGGCACGGTGCGCACCGAACCATGGCGGCTCATCACCAACCTGCTCGACCACACCCGCGAGCTCGTGCACCTCTACCACGAACGCTGGCAAGCCGAGACGACCTACGCCTCGATCAAAGCCACCATCCTCGACGGACGCGTCTTACGCTCCCGCAGCACCAACGGCCTCGAGCAAGAGATCTGGGCACTGCTGGCGACCTATCAGGCACTTGTCCGCGCCGCCGCCGACGCCGCCTTACGCGGGCACATCGGCCGATCCGACTGACCTACGCGGGCACATCGGCCGCTCCATCCTGGCCAATCTTTTGACCGCTCGACATCGCCGACGCACCAAGCCCCGCACCCGGAAAAGTCCAGCACCTCAGATGGGTTCACCGGTCCACCGTCCGCGGCGGCTCGACCCCCGCGACACGGCCCTCGCGGTGGAACTGCCGCCAGAACATGCCGTCCTCCTCGCTCGCGGACGCCTCCTCGGTCGCGAACAGCGCCAGCGCCTCCTCGACACGGCCCTGGTCGATCAGGAGCACGGCCAGTTCGGCGGCGGTCCACGCGGAGTCGTCGGCGGACTCCAGCATCCGGATCGCCTCGTCCGGGCGGCCCGCGAGGACCAGAAGGCCGGCCAGTTTCAAGCTCCCGTACCAGGTACCACCCTCTGGGTGAGCGCCCAGCTCGGCGATCGCCTGCTCGACCCGTCCCGACCGTGCGAGCACCTCGACGCGCTCGAACAGCAGGTCGATCCACATGCCGCCGTAGTGCGCCGCAAGGTCGTCGATCGCCGCGAGCGCCTCGTCGGCCCGGCCTCGCTCGACCAGGAGCTTGCACAGGATCCCGACGAGCCACTCCGGGTCGCCGCCCATCAACCTCGGCACCGGCCGCAGGACCTCGATAGCCTCGTCGGCGCGGCCGTGCCGGGTCAAGAGCTCCGCCAGGGCAGCGGCAACGTTCGGCGAACCGTCCGCCGCGAAGGGCCGCATCGCCTCGACGGCCTCGTCCACCCGATCGAGACTTTCCAGCCAGACGGCCAACCGGAAGACGGCGTGCTCGCCACCACGACCGGCGACCAACTCGCGAAGCTGCCGCTCCCGACCGTGCCTGGCCAGAATGTCAGCGAGCTGCTCGACGGCATTGACGAACAAGCCGTGCTCACCGAAGGCGCTCCCGGTGAGCACCTCCAACGCCTCGTCCACCCGCCCTTGGCGCTCCAACAGCGTGGCGAGCACCGCCGCGGCGTTCCACAACCCCATGGCACTGTCAGCCTCGATCTGCTCGCGTACCAGCGCCGTGAGCTCGCCGTCGTAGCCGTGCCCGTCGGCCAGCTCGACCAGCGCATCGAGCACCACATCCTTACCGGCGTACGGCCGGAGCAGCGCCACGGCCTCATCCACGCGCCCCCGCCTGGCCAACAGCGTCGCCAACCGCTCGATCCCGTGCGGACTACCCTTGTCCAACGCACCCCGCACGTACGCGATCGCGGCATCCGTCTCGCCGCGCCCGTCGTGGAAGTCCACGAGCACCCGCACCGCCTGCCACCAACCGGTATCGACGAACGGCCGGAGCACTCGCACGGCGGCCTCGGGTTCGTGCCGCTCGAACAGCGCACGCGCCAGCCGATCGGCGCAGCACCAGTCGCCTCGCTCGGCCAGGCGCCGCAGTTCGTCGAGATGGCCATGCTCGGCCAGCCGGTCGGCGACCGCGGGCGGCAGCCAACCGTCATAGTTCCGAAAACGTCGAGCAAGGTCCGCAGCCTTCACACCGTCGAACGTAGCGCCCGCAAGCTGAGCGGCGAGCGTGGGATTCGTCGCCGACTCCAGTGAAATCAATCCTCAGCACTCATCGGCATGAGCGCGCATCGTCGGCAACTGATCGGGAGACTGCCCTGCTCGGTGGTTGATCAGCCGACGAAGGCATCGAGGTCACCGGGGCGGGGGCCGGGCAGGGCGGCGGCAACGTCGACCTTGAGTTCGGCGACGAACGCTGGCGGGTCGGCGACGCGCTTCGGGACGTCAGGCGGCGTCTGACGGAGATCGGGATGGCTGAACTCGTGCGGGTCCACGTTCCGGACACCGATGAGCGGATGCTGGTGGCCGACATCCCGATGGGGAGCTGAGGAGCGCTGATGCCCGAAACGCGCGGGCACCGGGGCACTTACTGATCGACTACGGTCGGACGCATGGGGGACGTGTCGGTGTGGGTGGCTATGGTCGTCACCGTGTTCGGGGTGGTGGCCGTCATGGCGGTCATCGCACGGCGGCTGCTCGGGGTGCGGTTCGGGACCGTGCGGCTGCTGCTCGCCGGGACCGTTGCGCTGCTCGTCGCCGGGCCGATCGCGCGGGCCATGGCCGGGTCGGTGCCGAGCGACAGCACGTCCGCGGCGCCGCTGTGGCTGCTGTTCCTGGCGATCATCACCTCGCTCGTCGTCGCCATGATCTTCCTGGTCGTCGCCGAGGCGCTCGTGCCGGCCGGGCAGATCACGCCGGTGCAGTGGCTGAAGGGGCTGCGGGCCCGGGCCAGGCGGACCCGGCGGTACGTGCAGATCCTCGCGATCGTGGTGCGTCACGGGCTCGGGCCGCACCTGCGCGGGCGCCGCGCCGGGGCGCCTGCCGGGCGGTCGGTGCGGGCGGCGCTGGAGGAGGGCGGGCTCACCTTCGTCAAGCTCGGTCAGGTGCTCTCGACCCGGCGTGACCTGGTGCCGGTGGAGGTCGCCGAGGAGCTCAGCACGCTGCGCGACCGGGCCGCGCCGGTGCCGTGGAGCGACGTCGAGGCCGTGCTGGTCGCCGAGTTCGGGATGCCGCCCGGCGAGCTGTTCGCCGCGATCGACCACGAGCCGCTCGCGGCCGCCTCGGTCGCCCAGGTGCACGCGGCCACGCTGCGCTCCGGCGCCGACGTCGTGGTGAAGGTTCAGCGGCCCGGCGTGCGCGCGGCCGTCGAGCGTGACCTCGACATCGTGGCGCGGCTTGCGGCGACGCTGGAGACGCGCACCCGCTGGGGCCGCACCACCGGCGCCGCCGCGCTCGCCGCCGGGTTCGCCCAGGCGGTCCGGGAGGAGCTCGACTTCCGCGTCGAGGCGCGCAACCTGGCCGCGGTCGCGCGGGCCGCGCCGGACAGCGCGGTCGTGTTCCCCGAGCCGTTCCCGGCGCTGTGCACCGAGCGGGTGCTGGTGATGAGCCGGCTCGACGGCGTCCCGCTCACCACCGCCGGGCCGGCGCTGGCGGCGCGCGGCCTCGACCCGGCCGGCCTGGCCCGGACGCTGCTGGCGTGCGTCCTGCGGCAGATCCTCGTCGCCGGGGTGTTCCACGCCGACCCGCACCCGGGCAACGTGCTGCTGCTGCGCGACGACCGGCTCGGGCTGCTCGACTTCGGCTCGGTCGGCCGGCTCGACGGCGGGGTGCGCGAGTCCCTCCAGCGGCTCCTGCTGGCGCTCGACCGCGGCGACCCGGCCGGCGCGACCGACGCGCTGCTCGGGGTCGTCGCCCGGCCCGACGAGGTCGACGAGGAGCGGCTCGAACGGTCCCTCGGGCAGTTCATGGCGCGGTACGTCAGCCACGGCGGCAGCACCGACCCGCAGCTGTTCCGGTCGCTGCTGCGGCTCGTCGCCGACTACGAGCTCAGCGTGCCGCCGGAGGTGGCCGCGGTGTTCCGGGCGCTGACCACGCTGGAGGGCGGGCTGGCCGAAGTGTCGCCCGGGTTCGACGTGATGACCGAGGCGCGGCGGTTCGCCGCCGACGCCTTCGCCGAGCTGGCCCGGCCGGAGGCGGTGCGCCAGGCGCTCACCGACGAGCTGACCACGCTGGTGCCGATCCTGCGGCGGCTCCCCCGCCGCGTCGACCGCATCGCCGCATCGCTGGAACGCGGCCGGCTCGGCCTCAACGTGCGGCTGTTCGCCGACGAGCGCGACCGCCGCCTGGTCAGCGGCCTCGTGCACCGGGTGCTGCTGACGGTGCTGGCCGGGGTCAGCGGCATCATGGCGGTGATGCTGCTCGGCACGGCCGGCGGCCCCGAGGTGACGAAGACGCTGACGCTGTACGCGCTACTCGGCTACAACCTGCTCGCGATAGCCGCCATCCTGGCCCTGCGGGTGCTCGTCGTGGTGTTCCGCTCAGACCGATGACACCGGACGCCGGGCCGCGGTGATCACCGGCCCGGCGGCGGGCACGACGTCGCGGTAGAGCGCCGGGTCACTCCTCGGTCAACGCGTCCTCGCCGACCAGGCCGCGCAGGCGGGTGCTTGCGCGTTCCAGGGCGCTCACCGTCGTCTCCAGGTCCCGCTCCGGGAGGTCGCCCAGGGCCTCCTCGGCCAGTTCGGCCCAGGCGCGTTCGATGGCCGGGACCAGCGCGCGGCCGGCCTCGGTCACCACGATGCGGACCTGGCGGCGGTCGCCCGGGACCGGCTCGCGGCGGAACCAGCCGCCGGACTCCAGGCGGGCCAGGCTGCGGGTGGCGGTCGGCGGCTCCACGCCCAGACGGGCCGCGAGCTCGGACACCGTCATGCCGGCGCGCTCCTCGGCGAGCAACCACAGCAGCACGTCCTGGCCCGGGTGCAGGCCCAGTGCGGCGAGCTTGCGGGCCTTCGCGGCGCGGTAGAGCTTGGCCAGCTTGTTGAGCGCCCGGTTGACGCGCATGACCTCGGCGGGTTCCACGCGACCATCCTACCGATGTATAGTCGGCTAACCTTTAGCCGACTAGCTTTTGGAGTACCCACATGAATCTCGGACTTGCCGGGAAGGTCGTGCTGGTCACGGGCGCCTCCGGCGACATCGGGCGGGCGGTCGCCGCGGCGTTCGTCGGCGAGGGTGCCCGGGTCGTCGCCGGGTGGCACCGCAACGAGGACGCGGCGCGCGGCATCCGGGGCGTCGCGATGACGGTGCGGATCGACCAGCGCGACCCCGGCTCCATCCGCGCCGCCGCCGAGGAGGTCGCGCGCACCGCCGGCGACGTCGCCGTCCTCGTCGCCAACGCGGTCGCCTGGCCGTCGTGGGACCCGGAGACCTGGGACAGCCTCACCGACGGCTTCGCGGCCAACGCGGTCGGGACGTTGTCGCTGGTGGAGGCGGTGCTGCCGGGGATGCGCGCGGCCGGCTGGGGCCGGATCGTGCTCATCTCGTCCGACGTGGTGGACCAGCCGATGCCGGCCGGGCTGGCCTACCCGGCGGCGAAGGGCGCACTGGAGACCGCCGCCCGGGTGCTCGCGGCGCGCGAAGCGCGGCACGGCATCCTCACCAACGTGGTGCGGCCCGGGTTCACGCTGACCGACCGGGCGCTGACGACTCCGGGCTTCGGCCAGGAGGTGGTCGACGCCGAGGCCGCCCGCACGCCGACCGGCCGCATCTGCACGCCGACGGACGTGGCCTCGGCGGTGCTGTACCTGGGCTCGGCCGCGAACGGCCACATCAACGCGGAGACGCTGTCGGTGGCGGGCGGCCGGCACCTGACGAGGTGAGCGCCGCCCCGAATTGGGTATCCCTCCGTGGAGAACGGAGGAGGTTGACGATGCGCAGAGCGTTCGGACGGTGGGCGGTCGCCGCCGTCGCGATCCCGCTCGCCGTGGCCGGGGCGCGGAAGGTCAGTGAGCGGATCGAGGCCCGGCGCGGCTCGACGCGGGCGTCGCGGCTGCTGCGGCAGGGCACGACCCTCGCGGAGCGGCTGACGGGGCGGTAGGAAGCGCCGGTTCGGCTGGTAGGAAAGGCGGGCCCGGAGGACGGTTGCCTCCGGGCCCGCACCGGTTCAGACCTCCAGCAGCCACCAGGCGACCGGCACGCCGCCGGCCGGGGCGGCCGCGTTGAGGTACACGCGGAGCTGGCCGGTGCCCGAGTTCGGGACGGCGGCCTTCACCCAGACGGCGGTGTTGCGCTGGGCCACCGCGAGGGCGTGGGTCGAGGTGTACACCTGCAACCCCGCCACCGTCGCGCTCGTCGCGCCGGCGGGCACCGTCACGACGCCGCTGCGGGCGAAGCGGACCTGGCCCCGCACGTCGAGGGCCGTCTTGCTGAACTCGTCCGGCGCCGACGCCACCACGCCGATGCCGCCGAGGTCGGACGCCGTGCCGACCACGCCGTAGCCGATGTCGCTGCGGCCGACGAGGCCGTTGCCGTTCGAACTGAAGCCCACCACGCCGGCGTCAAAGCCGGACGCGTCGACGCCCACGTCGGCCGACGCCTTGACGCCGACCGCGCCGCCCACCCCGACGGCGTTGCGGACCTCGAGGGTCGCGCCGCCCGCGGTCGAGCGCAGGATCGTGCCGGCGCCGCCGGCGTCGTTGTCGGCGCCCTGGACGACCGGGTCACCCGGCGCCGCACCGGCCGGTGTCGCGCTCAGCGCGAGCACGCCCGCGCCGGCCGCCGCCGCGCCGAGGCCGGTGAGCATCCCCCGCCGGCCGATCCGCTTCGCTGACTCCTGCTGTGTCATCAGACCATCCCTCCCGCTGGTTACTCACAAGGAGAGCCGGCCCCACGGGGAGATACCGCGGGGCCGAGCAAGGAATCCGTCATCGATTCGGACCGATGCGCGGTTGCGCCGCGCCGGCCCGGCACCGTGGCTACAGGCCGATGTTCGACTGCGGCCCGGAGTACGTGCGCAGCAGCGACGGCACGTCCGCCGCCGCGTCGAGCGTGTACGAGTAGAAGCTCGACGGGGTGAACGCCGAGCCGTTGGTCTGCTGCTTGCCCGTGCAGTTGACGACGATGCTGCCGCTCTGGCGCAGCTGCGCCGCGGACGTGTCGTTGTAGTACGGGTTCGCGACCTTCTCGAAGTAGCTGTTCTCCAGCACCATCTTCGTGGCGCCGCGCGACAGGTTGCCGTACGACGTGATGTTCTGCAGGTAGTTGTTGTAGAGGTGCGCGTAGGCGACGTTGTCGGTGCTCGGGTTGCGCTGGTTCGTGTCGTGGATCCAGTTGTGGTGGATCGTCATGCGCGCGGTCACGTTGTCGGTCCAGCCGATGCCGAACGCCTTGTTCGTGTAGCCGAGGTTGTTCCACGACACCGTCAGGTTCGTGGTGTCCTTGCGGCTGTCGATGAGCCCGTCGTTGGTGCGGCTGATCGTGTTGTGGTCGATCCAGACGTGGTCGGCGGTGTCCATCTGGATGCCGTCGTAGTCGAAGTCCTTGTCGTCCGGGTCGTCGGAGGCGACGAGCGTGTCGCCGATGGTGAGGTTGCGGATGATGACGTTGCGGGTGCCGGCGCTGAGGTTGAACCCGCCGTTGAAGATCCGGCCGCTCTTGCCGACGCCGATGATGGTCTTGTCGGACGTCACCGGGATCTCGTAGCCGTACGGCGTGACGGTCACGGTGGCATTGACCCGGATCACGTACTTGCCACTCATCGCCGCGTATCGCTTGAGATCGGCGAAGTTCGACACGGTGACGGTGGTGCCGCCGGCGCCGCCGGTGGTCCCGGCCGCGAAGCCGTCGGCGGTGTCCGACCACGTGCGCCCCGAAGAGGTCGTCGGCGCGGTCCCCACCTGGTTGAACGCGAACTGCATCCGGGCGACGTCGGAACAGGTCTCCTGGACGATCGGGTTGTTCCCGGCCGTGGAGCCGTCCTTGTCGCTGACACACAGCCCGGTGGCGACGTTCTTGATCAGGTACTTCCCGGCCGCCGCGGAGGACGCGGTGAACGTCCACTGCTGGTTCGTCTTGGTGCCGTCGCCGCAGCCCCACTGCTGCAGCTGCAGCCCGGAGGTCGTGGCACTGTTGGGGACATCGACGCACCTCGTGCTGCCGACATTCACCAAGGTGTACTGCGAGGAGCCCGCGACCTTCCATTGCTGGCGAGTCGCGCCGGACGCGCACGCCGCCTGCTGCAGCAGCGCGCCGTTGTCGGCCGACCCACCGGCCACCTCGACACACTTCCCGCTGGCACCCGGCACGACCGTGTAGACACCACCGGCGACCGGGGTGGTGGCGGCCTCGGCGGAGGGCAGCATCACCACCGCGACCACACCGGCGGGCACCGCCACCGCGGCGGCGAGGAGCACTCTCTTCAGACGCATCGAAACTCCCATGGTTAGAGCGGGTCCCAGCCGTCCGTGCCGGCCAGGTACTTCTGCGGGGTGTAGTTGGCCGCCTGCGCGTCGCTGAGCTGGGGCCGGTTGCTGTTGGTCCCGGCGCCGGCGCCGGTGTTGCGGTACTCCAGGAAGCGCGCGTTCTTCCACGAGTTCGACGACATGTCGGTCCACGGCTGCGCGGTGCGGATCGTCGCGCTGAGGCTCGACTCGCGGTACAGCACCTGGGCGGCGGGACCCCACGGCCGGCCGAGCGTGGTCACGTTGTTCGCGGCGCCGGTGATCGTGCACTGGTAGAAGAGGATCCCGTAGGTCTTGCTCGCGTCGGTGTTGGCCGCGGTGATGGGGCCGCCGCTCGATCGCTTCTCATAGATCGTGCTCGACCGGAACACGACGGTCGCGCCGCCGAAGATGAAGTCGACGGTGCCCTCGACGTAGGAGTTCACGATGTACGCGCGGTAGTTGTTCACCAGCAGGGTGTCCTGGTTGCCGAGGAACCGCACGCCGTCGAAGACCGAGCGGTCGGCGTTGAGGTTCGCGGCCACGGCCTGGCTGCCCTCGCCGTAGTCGTTGGACATGGTGAGGTTCTTGGCGACGAAGTCGTGGCCGTTGACGAACACCGTCGCGCTGCCCGACGTGCCGTAGCCGCCGGCCGAGCTGTGGTTGTTGACGATGACCACGTTCGACGGCCCGGAACCGAGGCCCTGCAGCGTCACGTACGGCTTGTTCGACGGGATCGTCACGATCTCCCGGTACGTGCCGGCCTTGATGGTGATGACCCGCCGCGTCGTGTTGTTCGCCGGTACCGCGTCGATCGCCGCCTGCACCGTGCGGTAGGTGCCCGAGCCGTCGGCGGCGACGGTCGGTGTGGCGCCGTTCGTGGTCGTCGGCGTGGTCGGGGTGGTGCCGCCGACCTGGTTGAACGCGAACTGCATGCGGGCGACGTCGGCGCAGGTCTCCTGCACGATCGGGTTGTTCCCGGCGGTCGAGCCGTCCTTGTCGCTCACGCACAGCCCGGTGGCGACGCTCTTGATCAGATACTTCCCCGAGGCGGCCGACGACGCCGTGAACGTCCACAGCTGGTTCGTCTTGGTCCCGTCACCGCAGCCCCACTGCTGCAGCTGCAGCCCGGAGGTCGCGGCACTGTTGGGGACATCGACGCACCTCGTACTGGAGATATTGACCAACGTGTACGGCGAGGAGCCCGCGACGCGAAACTGCTGGCGAGTCGCGCCGGAGGCACACGCCGCCTGCTGCAGCAGCGCGCCATTGTCGGCCGACCCACCGGCCACCTCGACACACTTCCCGCTGGCACCGGGCACGATCGTGTAGACGCCGCCGGCGACGGGCGTGGTGGCGGCCTCGGCGGAAGGCATCACCACCGCGACCACGGCGACGGTGGCGGGCACCGCGACGCCGAGGACGGCGAGCAGCAAATGTCGGCCGAGCCGACGCTGTCTGGGCATGGAACGGTCCTTTCGTCACGCACAGCTACGGTGCCGCCAGGGGCGGACCGGCGGCACCCTGGTAGATGCATCGGCCGTGGGAGCGATAACAAAAATTCGCGGCCGTCCTGGAAGATCTTGGAAGGCAGCGGCGGCCGTCGCTGCTTTACAGCCCGGACGTGCCGTGCAACCATGCGGGGCGCGATTTCCGCCCGGCGGCCACGAGCAGGACGGCTGGTGACCGCCGGCGCGGAGCCGGGCCGCAGAGCACGTCCGGAGGAGACCACACCGTGACGGAGAGTAGGACCGCGCCGAAGACCGCCGGGACCACGATCGAGGACCCGGTCGCGCTCGTGCGGGCCGCCCAGGCCGGCGACGACCGGGCGCTCGAGCGGCTCGCCGCCGCGTTCCTGCCGCTGGTGTACAACGTCATCGGCCGCGCGCTCGACGGGCACGCCGACGTGGACGACCTCGTCCAGGAGACGATGATCCAATTCGTGCGGGGGCTGCCGGACCTGCGGGAGCCGGAGCGGTTCCGAGCCTGGTTGATCGCCATCGCGTACCGCCAGGTCCAGCTGCACCTGCGCAACCGGCAGCGCAACCAGCGCCGGCGGCAGGAGGGGCCGGTGGAGCTCGCCGACCCGCGCGGCGACTTCGTCGACCGGACGGTCACCGAGCTCGTCCTCACCGGCCAGCGCCGCGAGCTGGCCGACGCCACCCGCTGGCTCGACGAGCGCGACCGGCACCTGCTCGCCCTGTGGTGGCAGGAGGCGTCGGGCACGCTCTCCCGGGCCGAGCTCGCCGCCGCCCTCGGGGTGGCGCCGGCCCACGCCGCCGTCCGGGTCCAGCGGATGCGCGCCCAGCTGGAGGTGGCCCGGTCGGTCGTGCGGGCACTGCGGGCCGAGCCGCGCTGTGCCGAGCTCGACGCCCTGGTGCGTCCCTGGCACGGCACCGCCGACGGCCTGTGGCGCAAGCGCCTGGCCCGGCACGTGCGCGGCTGCCCGGCCTGCGGCGCGCAGCGGACCGGCCTGGTCGCGCCGGAGCAGCTGCTGCGGGGCCTGGCGGCGGTACCGCTGCCGCTCGCGCTGGAAACACTGCGCGTCACGAGCCTCGGATCCGGCGCGGCCACCACACCGATCGCGGGCGCGGTCGCTGGCACGGGGCTGCTCGCGCACCTCCAGCACGCCGCCGGCACGAAGCTGGCCGCCGCCGGGGCCGTCGTGCTGATCGCCGGCGGCGGGATCGCGTTCGCGGTGTACGAGACGCCGCTCACCGACGGTGGCGGCCCGGTCGCCGCCCCGCCGCCCGCGGCCACCGCCACGGTGCCGCCGCCACCCACCGCGACCGGACCGTCCGGACCGGTGAGCGCCGCGCCGTCGGCGTCGGCGGCCGTCCCGCCGCCCGGCGGCACCGGTGTAACTTTCGCCGACATCTACGTCGCCCCCGGCGGGTCCGACACCGCCGACGGCACCGCGCAGCGGCCGTTCGCCACGCTCGGCAAGGCCGTCGCCGTGGTGCGGCCCGGCCAGACCATCGCGCTGCGCGGCGGGACGTACCGGCCGGCCGCCCCGGTGACGATCGGCACCAGCGGCGACGCGGAGCACCACATCACGCTCAGCGCCTACGGCGACGAGAAGCCCGTCATCGACGCCGCCGGCATCCCGTCGGACAAGTACCTGGTCACGCAGCGGGCCTCGTACTGGACTGTGCAGGGGATCGAGGTCCGCAACGCGCCCAGCCACGCCTGGGTGTGCTTCTCCTGCCGGTACAACACCTTCCAACGCATGACGATGCGCGACAACGCGTCGTCCGGCCTCACCCTGCGTGATCCCGGCACCGTCGGCAACCAGGTCCTGAACAGCGACTTCCTCGGCCGCGCCGGGATCGGGCTGGGCATCAAGTTCGGCGACGGCGAGGGCAACGTCGTGCGCGGGTGCCGCATGAGCGGCGCGTCCGGCGACGGCGTCGACCTGGGCGAGTTCACCGGTGCGGTGACGCTGGAGTACAACTGGGCCTGGGGCAACGGCAAGAGCGGCTTCAACCTCGGCGGCGGCGACCCGCCGGCCGGCGCCGCGCACAAGCTGCGCCACAACGCCGCGTGGGACAACGCCCGCCACGGCTTCGCCGACGACGGCAACCCGGCCGCGCTGGAGCTGCAGAACAACACGGCGTTCCGCAACCGCGGCAACGGCTTCAACATGACCACCGCGGCGGCCGTCCTGCGCAGCAACGTCGCCGTCGGCAACGCCGCCCCCACCAGCACCGGCGCCGGGGTGCGCAGCAGCCGCAACACGTGGGACGAGGGCAGCTGGGACGCGACGATGTTCTCCTCGACCGACCCGGCCGTCGCGCAGGGCCCGCGCCGCGCCGACGGGACGATGACACCGACCGACTTCCTGCGCACCGGCAACGGCATGGGTGCGTCGATGTCGGGCGGCTAGCAAGGCCCGCGACGCCAGAGTGCCGATCTTCGTGACCTCGGTCGTGCCGGCCGACACCGCCGGCATCCTCGGCGCGGTCCTCGTCGACCTCAGGGCGGTCGGCGCACTCGACGCCGACTGGGTTTCCGCCGACGCGCCGCAGGACTGCCTGGCCTGAAGATCCTGTACCGTGCGCGGATGTCTCGTGCGCGGCTGTTCATGGCCCTCACCGCCGTCGTGGTCGCGGTCCTGGGTCTGGCCACGCTGGTCTGGGCCACGCTCGCGGCCGTCCGCCCGGCCCGCGTCGAGCCGTACCTGGCGGTCGCCACCGAGGCGAACGCCCTCGTCCTGACGGTGCCCGCGGTGCTGTTCGGCTGCGCGCTGCTCGTGCTGGCCGCGCTGGTCCCGACCGGCCGCCCCGCCGCGCGCAGCGCGCTGGTGTGGGTGGCGAGCACCGGGACCGCCCTCGTGCTCTGGCTGTGCCTCGTCCACTACACGGCGGTGCACCCCACGGGGTACGACGTATGGCTCGTGCGCCCGTGGATCGGCGCCGTCGCCACGCCGGTGACCCTGCTCGCGCTGGTCGCCACGGCGGTGTGCGCCCGCCTCCCGGTCACGCGGCGGGCGCCGGCCGCTCCGGTGGGCGACACGACGGCCACAGTGGCACCGGCGCCGCTGCGGCGCGCGGTGGGGTGGATCGTGGCCGGCAGCGTGGCCGGCATCGGCGCGTTCGCGCTGGCGGTGGCCCTCGACAGCACGGTCACGGTCGACCCGCTCTACGTGATGATGTACGTGGTCATCGGCGGCGCCCCGCTGCTCGCCGGCGCGGTGTGGGCGTCGGTCACCGCCGGCCTCGCCCGCTCCGGCCGGCTCATGTTCGCCCACCTGGCCCGGGCCGGCGCCGCGATCCTGCTTGCCGGCCTGTGGTTCGCCCTCGTCCAGGACGCGGAGGCCGCCGTCATCGCCGTGGGGCGCTACGCGGACGCCCGCCCGATCCCGCTGGCCGTGGGCGTGGGCCTGCTCCTGGCCGGCGCGGCCGCGATCGCCGCGACCGTCACCGGCCTGGCCGGGCTCGCCGATCCGCGGACCGAGCGGTACGTCCGCGACACCGAGGCCCGCGAGAACAACCCCTGGGCGGCATGGGAGCACCGGCCTGCACCGTCGCCGCTCACCGTCGTGGTCGCCGAGGAGTCGACCTGGACGTCCTAGAGCCCCTTGGCGCCGTCGGTGGGCCGCATCAGCGCGCTCACGGTCACGACCGAAGGGAATGGCCCGGCCGGGCGGCCGGGCCATGAGCAGCCTCAGGCGGTGGTCGCGGCGACCTCCTCGGGGGTGAGGCGCGGCCGGACGGTCGCCGAGCGGGCGGCCGCCGCCGGTGGTGCCGGGTCCGCCGGGCGGCGGGTGTGCCAGTCCGTGACCGCCTGGTACGCCGCGCCGACCTCGAGCAGGCGGTCCTCCTCGTACGGGCCGGCGCCCAGGATCGCGCCGACCGGGACCGCCGGGTTCGCGCCCACCGGAGCGAAGCCGATCGGCAGGCCCAGCTCGGGCAGGCCCAGGATGTCGAACGGCACCGGGCCGGTCTGCAGGAGCACGTCGCACGTGCTCAGGACGCCGTCGAGGACCTCGCGCAGCAGGTGGTGCTTGGCCCGCTGGCCGGTGATCCACTCGTCGCCCGACAGGAACAGGCCCTGCAGCCAGCTCAGCAGTGACACGCCGAACAGCTTCGGGTCCTGCTTGAGGTACGGCAGGAACGGCTCGGTCCGCTCGCTCAGGCGGATCGCGTTGAACGTGCCCGTCAGCAGACCCCAGTCGGCCGGATACGTCACGTCGACGAGCTTCGCGCCCGGGATCGCGGCGAGCGTGTCGAGGAGCGTCCGGCGCAGGGCGACCACCGCCGCGTTGCCGGTCAGGAAGTCCGGCGGGACGCCGATGGTCGTCGATCGCCGCAGTACCACCTTGCCCTTCTTCCGCACGGGCAGCGCGGCGGCGACGAGGTCGGGCACGGCGGGCAGGCCGAGGGTGCGCGCGTCGTTCGGGTCCGGGCCGGCCAGGACGGCGGTCATGATGGCCGCGTCGAGCACGTCGCGGGCGAGCGGGCCGGAGTGGTCCCGGGTGTACGACAGGGGGATGATCCCGTAGATCGACGTGCGGCCCATCGTCGGCTTGAGGCCGGTGAGGTTCTGCTGGTTGGACGGGCCGACGATGCTGCCGCCGGTCTGGGTGCCGATCGACGAGCAGGCCAGGCGCCCGGCGACCGCCGTCGCGGGGCCGGTCGACGAGCCGCCGGGGTCGACCGACGGGTCCTGCGGCGTCCACGCGTTCACGGTGGTGACGGTGCCGTTGGGCAGGGTCGCCCGGGTGGTCGCCAGGGGGCCCATCTGGCCCTTGCCCACGACGATGCCGCCGGCGGCCTTGAGACGGGCGACGGCCGTCGCGTCGTACGGCGGCACGAAACCCTCGAACACGAACGAGTTGGCCGTGGTCTCGACGCCGGCCGTGAAGTAGTTGTCCTTGATGCACAGCGGGATCCCGGCCAGCGGCCCGCTGCGGCGCCGGTCGGCGGCCTTCGCGGCGTCCCGGGCGGCGTCGGCGGTGATCGCGTTGAACGCCTGGTACGTGGGCTCGAAGGCGGCGATCCGGGCCAGGTGCGCCTCGACGAGCTCGGTGGCGCTGGTCGCCCGGCGGCGCAGCAGCGTGACGGCCTCGGCGAGGGTGGCCTCGGTGAGGTCAGCGCGGGCCGCTGGCCGCACGTCGACGTCGGGCACCTCGACCGGGCGGCCCTGCTGGAACGCGGGCGCGGCGTGGGCCGCGGTCCACGGGATGGCGGTGGCGGCCACGGTACCGGCGGCGGCCGCGGCCGAGCCGGCCAGGAACACCCGGCGGTTCAGTCCCCGGCTCACCGCCCGCCCGCCTTTCCGGTCCACGCCTCGGTGATGGAGGGGTACTCCAGCGGCGCGGCGAGCTGCTGGCCGAGCGCGGCGTCGGCCGAGGGCCGCCAGCCGTTGACTGCGGCCGGGTTGGCAAGTAGGAACGACCGCAGCGACGCGAGGACCTGGGTCTGCGTGGGGACCCCGGTGGCGGGGTCGGGCTGGGCCGGCAGCAGGTTGAAGTCGATGCCGGAGATGGCGAGCCGGGCGACGATGAAGGCGTTGAGCTGATCGGTGGACAATGAGGACGGGCCTACGGCCATGTTGGACCTCCGCGTGGTGGTGATGGCGGCGTTGAAGATCGCAACGCGCGGCCGTTTCCCGGCCACCACGCGGCCGTTACGATCCGGTTTCCCGTCAGTTCCCGGCGCGGCAGGTCCGATCGAAGTCGGCGTACCACGGGGTGCCGAACGACGGCACGGCGAGGGTCACCTTCGTCCACTGCCCGTTCCACGTGCCCGCCGACAGGTCGAGCGGCACGGCACCCACGTGCGCGTCCGAGCACGGTATCGTCGTGCTCACCGAGAACGAGACGCTCGCGCCCCGCTCGATCCGCTGCCTGGACCGGACCGTGAGGCCGGCGGCGTCCGGCGCGCCGGCGACCTCGACCGGCCGGGGCCCGCCGTTCGAGATCCAGATCGTGCCGTCGATGGTCGCTCGGCCACCGCTGAACGTGCCGACGTCGAGGTCGGCGACGCCGGCGAAGAGCATGACCTCGCCCGCCTCCCGGGCGTCGTGCCGCGAGACCGTCAGGCGCCAGCCGGCGGCGGCGCCGGCCCCGGCGGCCAGCAGCGTCACCAGGACGACGACGAACAGCGGCACGCGCAGACCCGTCACGCGCCGCAGCCGGGGCAGGGGCAGCGACCGCCGGGGCGGCCGCGCGGGAGGCAGGTCGAGATCGATCACCGCATCTGTCTACAGGATCGGCGCAAGTCATTGTCAATAGATCGATAATTGCCCATACTTCGACGCGTGCACATCAGAATCGGCCGCCTGCTGGCCGCCGCCATGCTCACTCTCGGATGCACCGGCGTGACGCTCGTCGCGTCGGCGTCGCCCGCGCTCGCGGACGGCTGTTACACCTGGAGCGGCACGCTCTCGCAGGGCTCGTCCGGCGAGGCCGTCCGCCAGCTGCAGATCCGCGTCGCCGGCTACCCCGGCTCCGGCGCGGTCCTCACCATCGACGGCGCGTTCGGCCCCGCGACCAAGGCCGCGGTGCAGCGCTTCCAGTCCGCCTACGGCCTGACCGCCGACGGCGTCGCCGGCCCCGCGACGTTCAGCAAGATCTATGCGCTGCAGGACGACGACTGCACGCCGGTGAACTTCGCCTACGCCGAGCTGAACAACTGCAACAGCACCTGGGCCGGCGGCAATGTCAGCGCCGCGACGGCCAAGGCCAACGCGCTGGTCACGATGTGGAAGCTCCAGGCGCTCCGGCACGCCCTGGGCGACCAGCCGATCCGCGTCACGAGCGGCTTCCGCAGCGCGGCCTGCAACAACGCCGTGGGCGGCGCGTCGAGCAGCCGGCACCTCTACGGCGACGCGGCCGACCTCGGCGCCGGCCCGCACAGCCTGTGCACCCTGGCCCAGGCCGCCCGCAACCACGGCTTCGCCGGCATCCTCGGCCCGGGGTACCCCGACCACAACGACCACACGCACGTGGACGGCCGCCCGTCGCGGTTCTGGTCCGCCCCGAACTGCGGCGTGGCCAGCCTGACCGGTTCCCTCGACCCGCTCGGCGACAACTGACGTTCCTCCGGCCGGGACGCGGTGGCGTCCGCGTCCCGGCTACCCGTGCGCTCCGTGGAGGTCGGCCCGGGTGACTACTCGGCGCGCAGTGCGGTCGAGGCGCGCGTGCGGCCGGCCCACGTGGCCGGGACCAGCGCGCCCAGCACCGCCAGTGCCACCCCGAGCAGGGCGCACACCGCCAGGACCGGCCAGCTGTAGACGTCGATGACGTCCGCCGGGATGCCGGTGCCGGCCGCGCCCGCGATCACCGGGAGCAGCCGGTGGTGCAGCAGGAGGCCGAGCGGCACCGCAAGCAGGCCGCCCACCAGGCCGACGACCGTCATCGACGCGATGACCATCAGCCGGACCTGGCCGGGGGTCATGCCGATCGACTTCAGCACGCCGATCTCGTGGACCCGGTCGCGGGTGTTGAGCACGACCGTGTTGAACACGCCCAGCGCGGCGACGGCGCTGAGCAGCGTCGCCAGCGTCACCACCAGGCCGATCATCAGGGTCAGCGTCTCGCTGCCGGACCCCTCGGCCGCCGCGACCGGGATCACCGCGTTCGAGCCGACGGCCTCGTCGAGCGTCTTGGCGTAGGCGTACGGGTCGGTGCCGGAGGTCAGGGCGACCTCGAAGCGGTTCGGGCCGGACGCCTTGATCAGGGTGCCGAGCGAGGCGCGGTCCATGATCAGCGTCGGGTCACCGGCGCGGCTGAACGCCTCGCCGACGATCTTCACGCGCAGCTGGCCCTGGTCGGTGCTGACGGTGATCGTGTCGCCGACCCGGGTGCCGGTGAGGCTCAGCATGCGCGAGCCGGCGACGGCCTCCCCCGCACCCGCATACCAGCGGCCGCTGATCAGCGGGTACCCCGTCCAGGTCGCGTCGCCGTCGTAGGCCTCGACCTCGACCGGCTCCGCGAGGCCGGCCATCGTGACCTCGGTCCGCGTCAGCCCGACGACGCGGGCCGTGCCGGGCTGCGCCTCGATCGTCCGGCGCACCGCGGCGGGGTCGACCGGGTCGAGGGTCTCGCCCGGCTTCGGGCCGCCGGCCGGCATCATGACCCGCCCCTCGCCCTCCGGCGCGGCGCTGAGGACGTCGACGACGACCTGCACCGAGCCGGTCCGCGCGAAGTGCTCCTTGACGACGCCGAACGAGGTGGACAGCCCGATGGCGAGGACCACCGTCATCGCCCCTAGCAGCACGGCGACGACCGTCATCGCCGAGCGGCCGGGCCGGGCGAACGGGGTGCCGAGGCCGAAGCTGACCGGCCGGGGCAGCGTCGTGGCGGCGAGCAGGCGGCGGATGCGGTACCCCCGGCCCGACCGCGGCGCCCGCCCGACCGCGACGGCCTGCGTGGCCGACAGCCGCCCGGCCCGCGTGGCCGGCACGACCGCGGCCAGCCCGACGAGCAGCGGCACGGCGACCAGCGCGGCGAGGCTCAGCCACAGCGGCACGATGCGGGCGCCCGGGATGCCGTACGCCTCCTCGGTCTGGGACAGCAGCGGCAGCGCCAGCAGGTTGCCGAGCAGCACCCCGAGCGCCGCCGCCGGCAGCCCGACGAGCATCGCCTGACCGGCGTAGACGGCGACGACCTGCCGGGGCGTGTACCCGAGCGACTTGAGCACGCCGATCGTGCGGTACCCGGAGACGACCGCCCCGCCGACGACGTTGGCGACGATGAGCACCGACATGATCAGGCCGAGGACGGCGAACGCGACCACGAACGGGACCATCGTGGCGATGTTGCCGTTCACCTCCAGGCGCACGGCGTGATAGCGGGCGGAGCCCGTGACGGCGTCGGCCGGCAGGGAGGCGGTCGCGGTGGCCAGGGCGTCGCGTACCGCGTCGTCGGTGCCGGCGGACGCGAAGCGGTACAGCATCTGCCGCCCGGTCTCGGCCCCGGCCGCCTGGAGCACGTCGGTCTGGCTCGGCCACACCCACGCCTGGGCGGTCCCGGTCACCGAGGCGGCGAACCCGACGAGCCTCA
Source organism: Dactylosporangium sp. AC04546 (assembly GCF_022095675.1). Taxonomy (GTDB): domain Bacteria; phylum Actinomycetota; class Actinomycetes; order Mycobacteriales; family Micromonosporaceae; genus Dactylosporangium. The sequence goes on from NZ_JAHYSG010000038.1 coordinate 46,981, forward strand.
GCTTGGGCTGGCTGGCACCGTTCGGGAGCACCCCGATGCCGACCTCGTCGCCGACCTTCAGCCGGGGGCTCCTGATCTGGGCGGACAGCACGATCTGCCCGGGGCCGGTCAGCCACCCGCCGTCGACGATCTCGAGCTTGTCGACGGCGGGAGTCGCCTCGGACCGCCCGGCGATGTCGACCTTCGGGCCGCGCCCGCCGTCGATGAGCACCGACGCCTTGACCGTGTCGTAGGGGCCGGCGGCCGCGGTGACCCCGCTCGCGGTGGCCGTCCCCCGCAGCGCGTCGGCGGTGACCTTCGCCGGGTCGTAGGCGACCGCCGCGTGGGCGCCCTGCTGGCGGGCGAAGGCCCGGTCGAACGGGCCGGTGGAGGTGGCGATGAGCCCGGCGGCGAGGACGCCGGTGGCGCTGGCCAGCAGTACCACCAGGCCGATGACGACGCTCTGGAGCCGGCGGCGGCGCACGGCGGCGGTCGCCGCGCGCACGACGGCCCTCACGCCAGCTTCCCGTCGTGCAGCGTGACCGTGCGGGTCGCGCAGTGGTCGGCGAGGGCGGCGTCGTGGGTGACCAGCAGCAGGGTCTGCCCGTCGTGGTTGAGCTCGCGCAGCAGCTCGGCGACGCGGGCGCCGGAGTCGGTGTCGACGGCCCCGGTCGGCTCATCGGCGAGCAGCAGCGGCGGCCGGTTGACCAGGGCGCGGGCAATCGCGACCCGCTGCCGCTCGCCCCCGGAGAGGCGGGCCGGGTACGCGTCGGCGCGGTGCGCGATGCCGAGCGCGTCGAGCAGCTCGCCGGCCCGGGCCAGGGCCGCCTTCCGGGGCATGCCGGCCAGCTGCGCCGGCAGCAGCACGTTGTCCCGCGCGGTGAGGTCGTCGAGGAGGTGGAAGAACTGGAACACGATCCCGATGTGCCGGCGGCGGAACCGGGCGAGCCCGGTCTCGGACAGCTTGCCCAGGTCGGTGCCGGCCACCTCGACCTTGCCCTCGGTCGGCCGGTCCAGGCCCGCGACCAGGTTCAGCAGGGTCGACTTGCCGCTGCCGGACGGCCCCATCACGGCGACCGCCTCCCCCGGCGCGATGTCGAGGTCGACCCCGTCGAGGGCCGGCAGCCCGGCCTGCTCGTAGCGCTTTCCGGCGGCCCGCAGCCGCACCACGTCAGTCATGCCGGGACCGTACGGAGCGCGGGCCGAACCGGACATCCGGCGCGAGATCGGTCCGCGGTACCTCGCTGCGATGACGCGCCGCGGATCTCATCCTCGCGATGTAGGTGGCGGGGCCGACGCCGCCGCCCGCGACAGCCAGCACAATGTGCTGATGATGGACCGGCTCTCGCGCATCCGGTGGCCGGACGTCGCGCTGGCCGTCGTCCTCGCCGCCCTCTCCGTCTGGTGGACGGTCCACGCCAGCCGCGGCGACGTGCCGGCGATGCCGTTCCAGGACTTCCACGACGGGCCGGTCCGGCCGGTCCCGCCCGGCGCGTTCATCGTCCAGGAGGACGACCAGAGCATCGGCCGCGAGATCGTGCTCAACCTGCTCATCACGCTCGCCGTCGTGCTGCGCAGGATCTGGCCGCTGTCGGTGGTGCTCGTGCAGTTCACCGCGATCCTGGCCTTCGAGAACGGCGCCGACCTGGTGACCACGGTCGCCACCCTCATCGGGGTGTACTCCGTGTGCCTCTACGGCCGGTCGACCGCGCTGTCGCTCGGGGTCCTGGCGGTGCTCGCGACGATCACGACGCTCGCCTTCGACAACACCACCCCGCAGCTGCCCGACTGGGCCGGCGTCTTCGCCCTGGTCGCCCCGATCGGCCTGCTCGGCGTCACGGTCCGGGCCGCGCGGATCCGGGCCGAGACCGCCCACCAGCGGGCCGAGGCCCTCGAACGCGGCCAGGAGGCGGCCACCCGGCTGGCCGTCGCCCAGGAGCGCGCCCGCATCGCCCGGGAGCTGCACGACGTGGTCAGCCACCACGTGAGCGTGATGACGATCCAGGCCGGGGCGGCCGGGAAGGTCATCGACACGCGGCCCGAGCTGGCCCGGGACGCGCTGACGGCGATCGAGGCGAGCGGCCGCGAGACGATGACCGAGCTGCGCCACCTGCTCGGCGTGCTGAGCCCCGGTCCGGACGACGACCTGCTGCACCCGCAGCCGGGCCTCGACCAGCTCGACGCCCTCGTCGACAACGTGCGGCGGGCCGGCCAGCCGGTGCAGGTGCACCGCGAGCCGGTGACGCTGCCGCGCGGCACCGACCTGACCGCGTACCGGGTCGTGCAGGAGGCCCTCACCAACGCGCTGCGGCACGCGCCCGGCGCCCGGACGGAGATCACGATCGACGTGGTGGACACGACGGTGGACATCGAGGTGCGCAACGATCCGCCGCCGCCCGGGGTGACCCCGGCCTCGACGGGCAGCGGCACGGGCCTGGTCGGGCTGGCCGAGCGGCTGCGGCTCTACGGCGGGACGCTGGAGGCCGGCCCCCGCCCCACGGGCGGCTTCCGGGTCCGCGCCAGCATCCCGCTCGACGCGAACCTCCCGGCAGGTGCGGCATGACCGGTTCGGAGCGAAGCGGAGAGGCCGGTCATCATGGGCTCAGTTTGGAAGGCATGCGGCCGGAGCGAAGCGGAGGCCGCATGACGCGGGTGGTCATTGCCGATGACCAGGCGCTCGTCCGCACCGGGTTCACGATGATCCTGGTCGCGGCCGGGATCGAGGTCGTCGGCGAGGCGTCGGACGGCGAGGAGGCGATCTCAGCGGTACGGCGGGAGCGCCCGGACGTCGTCCTGATGGACATCCGCATGCCCCGCCTCGACGGCCTGGAGGCCACCCGCCGCCTCCTGGAGGACCGCCCCACGACGACCGCCGGGCAGCCCACGCGGGTGCTCATCCTGACGACGTTCGATCTCGACCAGTACGTCTACGCCGCCCTCACCGCCGGGGCCAGCGGCTTCCTGCTCAAGGACGTCACCCCCGACCACCTCGTCCACGCCGTCCGGCTGGTGCGCGACGGCGACGCCCTGCTCGCCCCGACGATCACGCGCCGCCTGGTCGAGCGCTTCGCCCGCGCCGGCACCGAGGCGTCGGCCCTGCACCGCGACCTGGCCGCGCTGACCCCGCGCGAGGTCGAGGTGCTGACCCTGCTCGGCCGCGGCCTGAGCAACCCGGAGCTGGCGGCGGCGCTGCAGCTCAGCGAGGCCACGGTGAAGACCCACGTGACGCACATCCTGACCAAGCTGCACCTGCGCGACCGCGTCCAGGCGGTCGTCGTCGCTTACGAGACCGGCCTGATCACCCCCAACAGCCGTCCTGACTAGGTCTTTCGTCCCGTCGCGGGCGGGGCGTCGGACCGTGTCCGGGCGGGATGTGCGGCCGTAGCGTCACCAGCCGTGGGGACTCGACGGGTGCGCCAGTGGTTGCCGCCGCAGCACGGTGCCTGGGCGATGCTGCTGGTCCCGTTCGCCGCCGGGCTGCTCACCGCCGGCTTCCGGTGGCTCGACCTGCCGCTGCTGGGCGCCTGGCTGGCCGGCTACCTCTGCTCGTACTTCGCCCTGCTCGCGGTCAAGACCCGCCGCCCGCGCCGCCAGGTGGCCGTCTACGGGGCGCTCACCGCGGCCCTCGCCGCGCCGGTCCTGCTCGCCCGGCCCGACCTGCTGCGCTTCGCCGCCGTCTACGCCCCGCTCATCGCGGTCAACGTCGTCTACGCCGCCCGCCGGCGGGAACGGGCGCTCGTCAACGACCTGGCGTCGGTCGCCCAGAGCTGCGTGATGGTCTTCGTCGTCGCCGCGGTGGCCTCGGTACCCCTGCAGCAGGTGGCCGTCCCGTTCCTCGTCGTCCTCGCGTACTTCACGGGGACCGTCCTCTACGTCAAGACCATGATCCGGGAGCGGGGCAGCCGCGGGTACCGGATCGCGTCGGTCGCCTGCCACGTGCTGGCCCTCGCCGGCGCAGTCGTCCTCGGCCCGCTCTCGGCGGCGGTCTTCGCGCTGCTGCTGGCCCGGGCCTGGCTGCTGCCCGGCCGCCGGCTGACCCCGAAGCAGGTCGGCCTGGCCGAGATCGCGGCGAGCGCGCTGGTCCTCACGACGGCCGCGTTGGCCTGACCTCGCCTGGGCGCCCGGGTCACGATTTCGGGGCAGTGCCGCGTGCCCCGCGGCCGTATTCTGCCGGTGCACCCGCGTCGCGGGTCGCATCCATCACGGGAGGAACCCTTGACACCCCTGCGACAGCGCAGGTTCCTTACGGCTGCGTTCACATCCGTGGCCACCGTCATGGCCACCGTCGTGGCCACCGCCGGACCGGCCGCGGCCGCGCCGGCCACCGCCGATCGGTCGGCGATCACCCTCGCCTCGCTCGGCTTCGCGGCGGACACCGTCGACGCGACGGGCGACGCCACCGGCATCGGCCTGACCTGGACGATCGTCGACCAGGACAGCGCCGCCACCACCATCGGCGGCAGCGTCGAGCTGCGGCTCTTCGCCGGCGACCGGGCCGTCGGCCCGGCACGGACCTACACCTGGGACCTGCAGCCGAACGGCGTCGCGGACGTCTTCGCCGACGACTGGTGGCAGGCCACCGCGCAGCGTTCGTCGTACACGTTGAACTTCGTCGTGCCGCAGTACGGTCCGGCCGAGCACGTCACCTGGCGGGTCACCGGGCTGACCGCTCGCGACGACCACGGCAACAGCCGCTCCTTCGACCGCGCCGCACTCGCCCGGTTCGACAGCTCGGTCGCCGTCACCGAGCTCGTCGACACCGCCAACCCCACGCTCGAGGCCCTGGCCCGCGGCTGGAACCAGCTGCCGGAGATCTACGACAACGGCGGCCCGATCACCCTGGGGTACAGCCTCGGCATCACCGAGCAGGCCGGCTTCTGGAAAGGCAGGCTCAAGTTGGCCGGCCCGGGCGGCGCCCACGCCACCGCGTCCTTTGAGTTGGTCAAACTCAACTCGTACATCTGGATGTGCGGCGACGCCCAGAACTATGACAACCAGCTGGTGAACTGCGACATCTCCGTCACGCTGCCGACGCGTTCGCCGGCCGGCGTCTGGCGTGTGGCGAGCGTCGAGCTGACCGACACCGTCGGCCACACGCTGACCGCCACGGGCAGCTCGTCGTCGGACGTGCGCACCACCCGCAACCGGCCGCTGAGCGCCGGCGGCTTCGCGCTCAGCGCGACCGAGGTCGACAACTGGCGCAGCGAGCAGATCGTGCGCATCAGCATGACGCCCGCGGGCGCGCAGGGCGGCGTCACGTCGGTGCGGCTGGACTCCAGCTGCTGGCAGCGCGACACCACCCCGATTCCCGGTCCCGACGGCACGATCGCGATCGAGATGGTAGTGCCGGTGTTCCTCGGCCGCTGCGCCGTCGACGGCATCGCGCTGCAGGACGCCAAGGGCAACCTGGCCCTCTACGGGACCCGCTACCACAACGCCGACCTCGGCCTGGTCGTCACCCGACAGCCCGACACGGTGCCCCCGGTCGCGCTGTCGGCGGTCCTGCGCAAGCCCGTCTGGACCCAGACGGAGCTGCAGGAGGCGTGGGGCATCGCCGTCGATGTGACGGTGGACACCAGCTCCCCGGCGCCCGTCACCGGCTTCAGCACGACGATCTACGACGCCGGTGGCATCTCGACCGGCGGCGGCTCGGGCGGCATCCAGGAGGCCGACGGCTACCTGGGCCTCTCGGCCCACGCGAACTGGCTCCCGCCCGGGCAGTACACGATCGGTTTCACTCTCACCGACGCGGCCGGCAACTTCACGCAATACGGCTACCCGAACGGCGTCGGCAACCCCGTGCCGGGCGGCCCGCTGATCCTGACGGTCGTCGCCGGCTGACGCCGGCCTGCGGTGCCCGGCAGCCACGCCGCTGGGCACCGCAGCCGTATCACCACTCGTTCTTGTCGCCGTAGACGGTGTCGCGGTACGCCTGCTGGTAGTCCTGCTCGGCGGCCCACTGGCTGTAGGTCTGGCCGGTCCCGGTCTCGGAGGGCTCGCTCGTCGTCTCCTGGGTCGGCTCCTGGGTCTGTTCCTCGGCCGACCCGGTCTCACCCGCGTAGCCCCCGATGTCCTCGGGCGACACGAACGCGTCCGCCTCCCCGTCCCCGTCCTCGTCGTAGGCGGCCACGTCGCCGTACCCGTCCCCGTCCAGGTCGGCGACCACGGAGGTGCTGCCGTCGCTATATTCGGTGACCTCGACGAGGTCGAGGTCACCGTCCCCATCCACGTCGTATTCGAAGATCTCGCTCATGCGCCGACGCTAGGACACCGCTCCCCGCCAAGGCTTGCATCTGTCGGACCGACGTCTCCCAGGCAACCTGGCGATAGGGTGGCCCGATGCGAGTCGTCGTGGCGGAGGATCTGGCCCTGCTGCGCGACGGGCTCATACGGCTCCTCGAAGCGCACGGGTTCGAGGTCGTCGCCGCCGTCGGCACCGGGCCGGAGCTGCTGCGGGCGCTGCTCGACCAGCGGCCCGACGTGGCCGTGGTCGACGTGCGGCTGCCGCCGACCCACACCGACGAGGGGCTGCGGGCGGCGCTCGCCGCGCGGGCCGAGGTGCCGGGGCTGCCGGTGCTCGTGCTGTCGCAGTACGTGGAGCGCCTCTACGCCCGCGAGCTGCTCGCCGACGGGCGGGGCGGCATCGGCTACCTGCTCAAGGACCGGGTGTCCGACGTCGGGGACTTCGTCGAGGCGGTGCGGCGGGTCGCCGGTGGCGGCACCGCGCTCGACCCCACCGTCGTGGCGAAGCTGCTCGACAACCGCGAGCGGGTGCTCCCGCTCGACCGGCTCACCGCCCGCGAGCGCGAGGTGCTCGCCCACATGGCCCAGGGGCGCTCCAACGCGGCCATCGGCACCGCCCTGTTCATCACCGAGAAGGCGGTCGCCAAGCACACCAACAACATCTTCGCCAAGCTCGACCTGCAGTCGTCGGAGGACGACAACCGCCGCGTCCTGGCGGTGCTCGCCTACCTCGGCGCATAGGGGTGGTAGTACCCCCACGGCTGGGGTTCCACGCTCCTCGAAGCGGGCCGCCCGAACCGCGACGCTGGGCGCATGACAACGACGCTCACCACCACGTCGACCGGACCGGGGCCGGTGCGCCGCACCGAGCGGGCCCTCGCACCCGACCTCGCCCGCGGCGCGATGCTGCTGTTCATCGCCCTCGCCAACGCCGCGAACTTCGCGTTCGCCGGCCAGCCCGGGCTCGACCCCACCCCGCACGGCCTCGAACGCGTCGTCAACTTCCTCATGGCGACGTTCGTCGACAGCCGGGCCTACCCGGTCTTCGCCGTCATGTTCGGCTACGGCCTGGTCCAGATCGCCCGCCGGCAGGGCGATGCGGCCCGGCGGGTGCTGCTGCGCCGCAACACCGCGCTGATCTGCTTCGGCCTGGTGCACGCGACACTGCTGTACTTCGGCGACTTCCTCGGCGCGTACGGCATCGTCGGCATCCTCGCCACCGTGCTGCTGCTCAGGCGGAGCGACCGCTTCCACCGCATCGTGCTGTGGCTGTGGGGCATCCAGACGGTGTCCGCCACGGTGATCGGCGTGGTCGCCTTCACCGGAATGCGTGGCGGTGACGCCGGGCTGACGAACACGCCGAACGGTTCGCTCGCGGCCACGTCGTACTGGCAGTCGATGCTGGACCGGCTGACCGAGTGGCCCGTCCACACCGCCACCGTCGTGCCGTTCATCGTCATCGTCTGGCTCGGCATCTGGGCCGCCCGGCACCGCATCCTGGAGGACCCGGCCGCGCACCGCACGCTGCTGCGCTGGACCGCCGGCGTCAGCCTGGGCATCGCGATCCTCGGCGGCCTGCCGTACGCGCTGGTGGCGGCCGGTGCCGTCACGTTCGATGCCGGTACCGTCGAGGCCATGGCAAGCCTGCACGCGATCACCGGCGAGTACGGCGGCCCCGGCTACGTGGCCCTGTTCGGGCTGCTCGCGCTGCGGCTGCGCGGCAAGCGCCACGTGGCGCCGGTGGTGGCCCTGGGGCAGCGGTCGCTGAGCGGATACCTGCTGCAGTCGGTGGCCTGGCTGGCGCTGTTCTCGCCGTGGGCCCTGGGGCTCGACGGCACGCTCGTGGCGGCCGGTGCCGCGATCGGCGTGTGGCTGCTGTCGGTCGCCGCGGCGCAGGCGCTGGGCGGGCGGCGGGGGCCGGCCGAGGCGCTGCTGCGGCGGATCACGTACCGGACGGGCCGATGAACGGCGTCGCCCGCAGCCTGGCCGTGGCCGTGGCGCTGAGCGCCGCGGCCACGGCCGCTTGGCTGGTCACCGGCCGCGGCGAGTTCTGGCCCCGCTGGGTCGCGTTCGCGGCCGGCGTGGTCCTGCTCGGCGAGGCACTGCTGCGCCGGGCGCTGCGGCGGCCGCCCGGCCCGCGCCGCTGGCTGGCCGTCGACGCCGCCGTGTGCGGCCTGATCGCCACCGCCGACCTGGCGGTCTACGTGCTCACGGGCGGCGGCTACTTCTGGCCGGCCTGGACGATCCTCGGCCTGTCCGGGATCGTCGCGCTGCACGCGTGGGCGGCCACCCGGGAGAACGCCCTCGCGACCCGGGTCGCGGCCCTGACCAGCTCCCGCCGTACCGCCGTCGACCGGCAGGCGGCCGAGCTCAAGCGGGTCGAGCGCGACCTGCACGACGGGGCGCAGGCCCGGCTGGTGTCGCTCGCGCTCACCCTGGGCCTGGCCAAGGACCTGGTCGGCCGCGACGCCGGGGGCGCGGTCCAACTGGTCGAGGAGGCCCGGCAGGCGGCGGTCGCCGCGCTCGACGACCTGCGCACGGTGATGCACAGCATCCACCCGGCGGTGCTGGCCGACCGCGGCCTCGGCGACGCCGTCCGGGCCCTGGCGCTCGACCTGGCGGTCCCGGCCACGGTGACCGGCGACCCACCGGCGGGCCTGTCCCCGGCGACGGAGACGGCGGTCTACTTCGCGGTCGCCGAGGCCCTCGCCAACGTCGTGAAGCACAGCGGCGCGACCCACGCGGAGGTGGCCTTCACCACGACCAGGACCACGCTGCGCGTCGAGATCCGCGACGACGGCACGGGCGGCGCCGACCCGGCGGCCGGCTCGGGTCTGCGCGGCATCACCGACCGCCTCGACGCGGTCGACGCCCGCCTGACGGTCTCCAGCCCGCCGGGCGGCCCGACCCTGGTCACGCTGACGGTGCCGCTGAGCTGATGAGCACGTCGGCGACGCCCCGCCAGCCGAGCGTCGCGTACAGCCGCTGCCCCTCCTCGCTCGCGACGAGCAGCCCACGGGTGGCGCCCCGCGCGACGGCCGCCGAGGCGAGCGCGCCCATGAGCGCACTGCCCAGACCGCGGCGCTGGTGGGCGGGAAACGTCTCGATGCGGTCGGCGACCGCATCGGCGCCGCTCACCGCGATCGTGCCGCGCGCACCGACCTCCCCGGCCAGGTTCCGCACGGTCGCCGTGACGACGGCGCCGCCGGAGAGCTCGAGCCGGTAGCCGGAGGCCGGTGCCCGCCGCGGATGGGCTTCCAGGTCCACCGCCATCAGCAACTCCGAGCGGCGCAGCAGGACGAGCCCGGCACCGGACAGGGCCGCGCCCGCCGCGCCGGGATCGGTGGTCGGCACGGTCAGCCAGGCGACCTCGTCCTCCTCGGCGACCAGCCGGGCCAGCCGCGCAAGAGAGGCGGGCGAAGCGTCCAGGACCACGTACTCGACCTCACGGCCCGGCTGCCGGCACACCACCCGCAGCCCGCCGCCGACGTCGTCGGCATCGGGCAGCCCGCGGGCCGCCCCCCAGCCCCGCTGCCACCGGACGACCACTTCACGCAGCTCACTCACCCGGTCCAGTAGATCACGGTGCCGACTTCAGCGAACCGGCGGGCACCGATCTATGGTGGTTTGTATGGTTCGCGACGCTCGATCGACCGCAATCGTCGTCCTGACCGTGTTTGCGCTGGTGGGCTGCGCGAACCGCGGCCCGTCCACGGCGGCACCGACCGGCGCCCGGTCGCCGTCCGCCGCCGCGTCGGCGGCGCCGTCGGCCACCGCGAGCGTGCCCAGCGTCATCCCCGGTGCGGCGCTGCTGCAGCCGGCCGACCTCGACGGCGCGAGGTTCACGCCCATGGCCGAGGGTGACAGCGCGCACCTGCGGCCGCTGCGGCCGTGCGGGGCGCGGTATCCGAGCGACGCCACCCGCACCGCGGCCGTCGCCGTGCAGGCGCACGTCGTGGACACGCCGGGCGAGACACCGCGCGTGCTCATGCAGTACGTCGGGCTGCATCCCGGTACCGCGGCCGAAGCCTTCCAGCAGATCGCGGCGGCCGTGCGCGCGTGCCCCGGCAGCCTCGACCCCGGGCAGCTGCGCTGGGAGGTCGCCGGGACGGCCGACGCCGGGGACGAGTCGCTGTTCGTGCGGGTCAGCCGGCGGTTCAGCTACGGCGACCCGGACAACGTCGTCACCCCGGTCACGCCCGCGGTGCTGCTGCGCGTCGGCGACCGGGTCACGGTCGTCGCCGACCTGGGCTGGGAGGCCTCCGGCGGCGACGAGGCCTGGGTCCTGCGCCTGGCCAAGACCGCCGCCGAGCGGCTGCGCGCGACCGCCTGACAACAAAGACCGATCGTCAAACCGGCCAGGGGGCGCCCCTATTGCCGCCGCAGCCGGTCCAGGGTCTGCTCCAGCTCGTCACGCAGCGCCCGCACCGCGCCGTCGGCGTCGCCGGCGGCAACCGCCGCGACCAGCGCGGCGTGCGTGTCGGCGCCGGGGTTGGGGTGCTCGGCGCGCAGGCCGAGCAGCTGCACCATGTCGACCAGGCCCTCGCGCAGCACCGGCAGGAAGTCGGCGAACAGCCGGCTCAGCACCGGGTTGTGTGCGGCGTCGACGAGCGCCACGTGCAGCGCGACGTCGGCGTCGACGAACTCGGTGTCGCCCTCGGTGGCGGCCGCCGTGCGCCGGCGCAGGGCGTCCTCGATGCGGGCGAGCTCCTTCGGCGTGCGCCGGGCGGCGGCCAGCCGGACCGCCTCCACCTCCACCGCCACGCGCACCTCGTAGACGTCGGTGACGGCGGCGCGGCGCAGCTGTGCGGCCCAGTCCTCGCTGGGCTCGCGGGCGATGACGAACACGCCCGCGCCCTGGCGGGCCTGCACCAGCCCGGCGCCGGCGAGAGCCCGCAGCGCCTCCCGGACCGTGGAGCGCCCGACGCCCAGCGTCGCGGCGAGCGCGGTCTCGCTGGGCAGCTTGGCCCCGACGTCCCAGTGCCCGCCGGCGATCTGCTGCCGCAGCCGGTCGGTGGCCTGCTCGACCAGCGGGGACGGGCGCAGGGGCTGCAACGCCATCGCGGAACACGCCTCACTTATCGGGTTGTCTGAGGAGTTCGGATCACCTAGTGTACTGCTCGCCCAACTCCTCAGAGGAGCAGACAAGTGCACAAGGCACGACTCGCGTTACTCACCGGGACGCACCTGGTGAACGACCTGTACCAAGGGGTGATCCCCGCCATGCTGCCGTTCCTGATGACGGAGCGGCACTACGGATACGCCGCGGTCTCCGGCCTCGCGTTCGCGGCCAGCGGCGTCTCCAGCCTCTTCCAGCCGCTGTTCGGCATCGTCGCCGACCGGGGGAACCGCTCCTGGCTGGTGCCGGCCGGCTTCTGCACGGCGGCGTCCGGCGTCGTCGCCGCCGGCCTGGCCACCTCGTACCCGCTGACCTGGCTGTGGCTGGCCGTCGCCGGCATCGGCATCGCCGCCTTCCACCCGCCGGCGACCAGCCAGGCCCGGCTCGCCGGCGGCACCTCCCAGCGCGCCATGAGCGTGTTCTCGGTCGGCGGCACGCTCGGCGGGGCGCTCGCGCCCGGCCTGGTGACGCTCGTCATCGGCCGGCTGGGCTTCGGCGGCAGCCCGCTGCTGGCCGTCCCCGCCGCGGTCATGGCCGTGATCTGGCTGCTGCGGCGCCGGACCCCGGGCGGCGCACCCGGCACCGCCCAGAAGACCGCCGCCGCGGCGCCCGCCCGCGCGGACGACTGGCGGGCGTTCGGCCGGCTCGTCGTGGTCATCATCGGCTGGTCGATCCCGTTCGTCACCGTGACGTCGCTGATCTCCCTGCACGCCCAGCGCGACCTCGGGCGATCGACCGCGGCCTCGGCCGCCGTGCTCACCTGCTTCACCGCGGCCGGCGCGGCCGGCACCCTGCTCGGCGGCTGGGCCGGCGACCGCTACGGCCGGCTGGTCGCGCTGCGGACCGGCTTCCTCGTGTCGCTGCCGGCCCTGGCCGCGGTCGCCTGGGCACCCACGTACGTGGTGCTGGCCGTGGCCGCGACGGTCCTCGGCACCGGCATGTTCCTGCCGTTCGCGGCCCAGGTGACCCTCGCGCAGGACTACCTGCCGAGCCGCCCCGGCACGGCCAGCGGCCTGACCCTGGGCCTGGCGATGGCGGCCGGCGGGCTGTGCGCGCCGCTGTTCGGCCGACTCGCCGACGCCGGCGGCCTGCGGACCACGTTCTGGGTGCTCGTCGCCGTGTTCGCCGGCTGCGTGGTCCTCGCGCTGCGCCTGGCCGACCCGCTGCGCGCGACGCCGGCCCCGCACGAGGTCCTAGCCGCGCAGCGCTGACTCGCGGCCCTCGGCGCGGGCGTGGTCGAGCATCGCGTCGAGGCGGCGCCGGCGGGTCCGGCGCTGGTTGCGCAGCGCGAACACCAGGCCTACGAGCGCGGCCAGGAGCAGCAGCTGCGACCACGGCAGGGCCCACGCGGTCGCGGTCGTGGTGACGGTGTTCGCGGCGACCGGGCCGGCGCCGGTGTCGCCGAGCACGACCGGGGTGAGCGTCACCGTCGTGCGCACGCGGCCGAAGGGCCACACTCCACCGACCCGCACGTCGGCCTGGTGGGTGCCCTTCGGCAGCAGCTCCCCCACGTCCGCCGTGGCCGAGCCGCCGCCGGCCGACACCCGGCCCTGCCCGGAGAGCCACACGTTGCCGGTGTTCGTGACGGTGTACGTGACGTGGGCGCGGCCCGGGCGGAACGGGTTCCAGGAGCGCTCGTAGCTCGTGGTCAGGCCGGTCACCGACAGCGTCGCGGCCGGGGTGCCGCTGGCTCGCAGCATGAGCCGGAAGCCGACCCGGCTCTCGACGTTGACCTGGCCGCCGGCCGACGTGACCGTCGCCGCGATCCCGGCCGGGTGGTCGCCCGGCGTGGCGCCGGCCGGGGCGGTGATGGTGAACGGGACGACGACCGTCTCCTTCGCGCCGACCCGCACGGTCGGCTGGACGGCGACCCAGGTACCGCCGTCGACCGACGCGCGGTCGGACGGCAGCATGTTGAACCGGCCCTTGTCGGTGAGGTACCCGTCGGCCGCCTTCAGCGCGAAGACCGCGGTGGTGTCGCCGAAGTTGCGCACCGCCAGGTGCTCGGTCACCGCCTGGCCCGGGTCGAGCGTGCGCTCGATCCAGCGGCGGCCGTCGGGCCCGCCCGGGGTGGCCGGCTGGACGGTCCAGGTGACGGTGTCCTCGGGCGCGGCGTGGGCCGGGGCGGCCGGCACCAGTACGAGCACGGCGACGAGGGCGAGCAGGCGGCGCATGGCGGTGAACCTTTCCGCGGAGGGGGCCGGTCGCCCGGCCCCCGTTGACGGTTACTCGAAGAGGGACAGGGTGAGGGTGGCGGTGTACTGGCCCGCGGCCACGTCGGCCGGGGTGCGCAGGTACAGGTCGGCGTTGACCGCGTACGAGTCGCCGGCGACCGCCGCCGAGTCGAACGTGGAGACGAGCAGCTCCTGGTCGGTGAGGCCGACGTTGTTGCCGGGCTGGGTCGGGTCGTCCAGGACGGTGACGACCTCTTCGCCCTCGGTGACCAGGCCGCCGCTCTCGCCACCGTCGACGAGGTGCGGCTTCCAGCCGAGGTGGTCGGCGGTGATCGGGGCCTGCCCGGCCGAGCCGGTGAAGTTCGTCGAGCTGCCCAGCACCGCCCAACTGGCGCCGGGCGGCACCTCCTCTGCGGTGCGGGTGTCGGTGACGGTCACCGTCGGCAGGGTGCCGGTGAACTGGCGCACCAGCAGGGTCGAGCCGTTCTCGGCCAGCGCGACGGCGTTGCCGGCGACGCTGAGGGCGAGGACGCCGGGTTCGTGGATCTCGGCGATGTCGACGGTGACCTGCACGCCGGCGGAGTCACCGTCCTCGGCGTGGGCGGCCGCCGGGAAGACGGCCACACTCGCCAGGACGGCACCGGCGGTCACCAGATGCAGTCGGGTACGGGCGTTCATTGCGGGGGATCTCCTTACCTAGGCGCAGCTCTGCACGGTGTACGAGGCGGTGCTGGTCGTGGTGACGGTGGTACCGCCGACGACGCCGGTGGCCCGGACGGTCACCGACCCGGCCGGCACCGTGGCCGCCCGCACCGCGAACGACTGGTAGGCGACGGCGCCGGGGGCGACGGCGGTGAAGGACCGGTTGCCGTAGGGGGTCTCGAGGTCGACGCCGATCGCCGCGTCGTGGTCGTTGCGGGCCTGCACGGCCAGGAACACCTTCCCGGCGATGCAGCGGGGCTGGACGGTGACGGTGACCGGCACGACCGCCGGGCTGGTGCCGGGGTCGTCGGCGAAGACCCGCCACTCGGTGATCGCGACCGCCGAGTACGTGGTGCCGTTGCCGTTGGCCCGGACGGTGGCCCGCAGCCGCGAGGTGGTGACCGGGGTGAACGTGACGGTGTTGAACGCGGTGGTGCTGGTGCCGTACGCCGAGGCTCCCGCGACGTCGAGCCACGCGGTGCCGTCCCAGTACTGCAGCGACCAGCCGTCGGGCTCGGCGACGCCGTCGCCGGTCCCCCGGTTCGAGTCGCGCCAGAACTTCAGCTCGGCGCCGGTGAGCCGGATCGGCCGCGACCACTCGTACTGCACCCACTGGGTGGCCGGGCGGGTGCCCGACCAGGTGCCCCAGATCTGGGCCTGGCTCGGGTTGGCCGGGTCGGCGTTGTCGTTGAGCGCGCCGACGCTGTTCCAGCCGGCGGTGTACGACGCGGTCGGGGTCGCGATCGGCCCCACGTTGCCCGACAGCGGCCCGGACAGGTCGGCCGGGATCGTGACCGTCCTGGCGGTCTCCAGGTTGCCGGCGTTGTCGAGGGCCCGGAACGTCACGGTGTGCTTGTTCGCGTCGGGCGCGGCGACGGGGCCGGTGTAGGTGGTCCACGCCCCGGTGTCGACGGCGTACTCGATCCGGGCCACGCCGGAGGTGGCGTCGGTCGCGGCCACCGTGACGGAGCGCCCGTCGACCGTGGCCGAGCTCACCGGTACCGTGGCATCGATGCGCACCGGAAGACTCACCGGTGCCGACGTGTTCCCGGCCCGGTCGGTGGCCGTCGCGCTCACGGTGTGCTGCCCGTCCCCGGAGACGGTGACATCGGTGTACCGCACCGGCGACGCGCTCACCGCCGTCCCGCTGTCCACAGTGGACGTGAGGGTCAGCCGGCCGCCGCGGTCGTCGACGCCGGCGACCCGCACCTTGACCGCCGAGCGGTACCAGCCGCCCGTGCCGGCGCTGCCGTTCGGCGTGAGCGTCAGGGTCGGCGCGGTGACGTCACCGGCGGTGTCGCCGGGCGAGATGACGGTGACCGTGGCGGACACCCGGCCGGCGGCGTAGCCGAGGACGCCGCCCTGGACCGTGAACGACCCGGGTGCGGCGACCTGCGCGGCGGTGACGGCGTCCCAGTACACCGGCAGCTGCAGGGTCTCCGGACCGAACGTCACCGGCAGGGTGGCCGGCAGCTCGGTCTCGCCGACCTCGACCGTGATCCCCGGCGCGGCGACCGGCTGCGACGGCTGAGCGGCGAGGACCTTCCACTCCTCGACGGCGACCGCCGAGTACGTGCTGCCGTTCGTCGAGGCGTTGAACACCGCGCGGACCTGCGTGGTGGTCACCGCGTCGAACGTGGTGTTCTGGTAGCCCGACGTCGACGTCGGGTAGCCGCTCGGGTTGGGCACGTCGGCCCACTGACCGGTCGCGAGGTTCCAGTACTGCAGCTTCCAGCTGGCCGGGGCCGCGACACCGACACCGGTGCCCTGCGGCTGGTCGTTCCAGAAGTCGATCTGCGAGCCGCTGACCCGCACCGGCTGGTCCCAGGTGTACTGCGCCCACTGCTGCGGCGGGTTGCTCCCGGTCCAGGTGCCCCACATGTCCGGCGGCAGCGGGTTGGCCCGCACGATCTCGTCGTTGAGGGACTTCACCCAGTACTGCGTGGGCACCGGCTCGTTCGAGACGGTCACCTTCGCCTCCTGGGCGATGTTCGCCCGCGGCGTGCGGTCGCGCTCCTTCTTCGGCGTCTGGGCGACCAGCTTCATCCGCGGCGGGGTGAGCGTGTCGTCCCACTCGACCGTGTCGATCGCCACCGACCGGCGGAAGTGCCCGCCGCCGACCGCGTCCGCGGTGTGGTAGACGATCCACCACTTGCCCTGGTACTCGAGGATGCCGGGGTGGCTGGTGGTCGAGGAGACCGGCGCGAGGACGGTGCCCCGGTAGGTCCACGGCCCCTCGGGCGCGGCGGCGGTCGCGTAGGCGATGCAGGCGTGGTAGTTCGCCGGGGTGCACGCCGACGTCGGGCCGGCGTTGTTGCCGGCGTAGGCCAGGTAGTACGTGGCGCCGCGCTTGAAGATCCAGGGCGCCTCGAAGTAGCCGGTGAGGCCGGTGACGGTCCGCTGGGTGCCGACCGGCGTCTTCATGTCGGCCTGGAACTCCTGCATGCGCAGGTTGCTGAACGAGCCCCACCAGACGAAGACCCGCTGGCCCTCGACGAGGATCGTCGGGTCGATGTTGTGGATGGTGTTCGCGACCGGCACCCGCTGCGAGATGATCGGCCCGCCGGCGTGGTCGGTCCACGGCCCGGTCGGGCTGTCGGACACGGCGACGCCGATGGCGAACTTGTCCGACGCCGGGCTGTCACGCTCGTTGATCGGGACGTACCAGTAGTAGCGGCCGTCGACGCCCTTGACGACCTGGCCGGCGTAGGCGCGCCCGGCGGTGGCCCAGGCGAAGACGGTCTCGGGGCGCATGAGCGACGGGTAGTGGGTCCACTGCCCCGACGCCACGTCGCCGGTGCGCAGCGCGCCCCACTCGTTCATGACGAAGTCGTTGGTGGTGGGGCCGGCCTCGTCGTGGCCGGTGTAGATGTACAGGTCGTCGCCGGCGACGAGTGGCGCCGGGTCGGCGGTGTAGTAGCTGCCGTCGGCGAGGATCGGGTTGCCGGCGTGGGTGAAGGTGTACGAGTCGGCGGCGTGGGCCGGCGCGGCGGGCGCGACCAGCAACCCGGCCGCGACGAGCCCGGCGACGGCCGCTCTCCTCAAGCTGTTCAAGGTGCTCCTCGATGAAGGGGCGGCGGCGCCCAGCCCCGGGCGCCGCCGCTGCTCAACCACTAACCGCAGCTCAACGCGGTGTACGGGGCGGTGATCTCGGCCGTCACCGGCTGACCGTTGACGGTGCCGGTGACCTTCACCGTCACCGTCCCGGCCGGCACCGTCGCGCCGCGGGTGTTGAACGCCTGGTAGGCGACCTTGCCCGGGGCGACCCCGGTCACCGTCCGCGACCCGAACGGCGTGACCAGCTCGATGGTGAGCGGCACGTCGTCGGCGTTGCGGGCGTTGACCGACACGTAGGCGTTGGTCCCGATGCACTGGGTGCGGGCCTGGACCTCGACGTCGAACTGCGGGGCCGGCTGGCCGGGGACGTCGTAGACCTCCCACTCCTGCACGCCGGGCGCGCCCTTGCCCTCCTCGGTGCCGCTCGCGGTGAGCAGCGCCCGCAGCTTCGTCGTCGTGACCTTCGTGAACGTGACGGTGTTCCACGCGGTGGCGCTGGTGCCGTACGCCGAGGCGCCGGTCACGTCCTTCCACGCGCTGCCGTCCCAGTACTGCAGCTTCCAGCTGCTGGGCGGGGCCACCCCGGCGCCGGACTCGTCGAGGTCCTGGGTGAACCAGATCCGGGTCCGGTCGACGGTGACGGGCGCGCTCCAGTCGAGCTGGATCCACTGCTCGCCGACCTGCGGCCAGGTGTTCCAGACGTCGGTGTTCGGCCCGACCGGCCCGCTCGGCTGCACGCCGTCGGCGATGTTGTCGGCGGTGAGCCAGGCCGGCGTGTACGACGCGGACGCCGTCGCCGTGCGGGCGACGTTGACCGGCGCCTGACCCTCGGGCACCTGGACGGAGCCGGTGGCCGAGGTGTTGCCGGCCTTGTCGACCGAGCGGTAGTCGACGGTCGTGGCCGCCGAGCCGATCGGCACCGGCCCGGCCGCGGCCGTCCAGTCCTGCGTCACCACACCGCCGACGGTCAGCCGGTACTGCAGCGCCGCGATCCCGGACAGTGCGTCCGTGCCGGTGATCGTCACCGTCCGGCCGGCCTGGTCGAACGTGGCCGCCGCCGTCGGGGCGGTGCGGTCGATGCCGACGGTCAGCTCACTGACCGGCGAGACGTTGCCGGCCGCGTCCCGGGCCCGGGCCTTGACGGCGGTGGCGCCCTCGGCGGACACCGTGACCGGCCCGGTGTAGGCCTGCCACGCCCCGCTGCCGACGGCGACCTCGATCACCGGCGACGCGTCGCGGTTGTCGGTCGCGGTGACCGTCACCGTGACGTTCGACGACGTCCAGCCGCTCGGCAGGGCCGGGTCGGTGGCGACGACCACGACCGGCGGTGCGGTGTCCTGCGGGCCGCCGGCCCCGACCACGACGGTCGCCGTGGCGGTCTTGTCGGTGCCGGCCACCTGGCCGCTCACCTCGAAGGTGCCCGCGGCGGCGTACTTCGCGGGGTCGATCGCCGCCCAGGTCACGGCGATGCCACTCTGCCGCGAGCCGTCGTTGTAGCCGACCGTGACACCGGCGGGCAGTACCGGAGCCACACCCACCTTCGTCGTGACCGTGACCGGGTCGACGGTGTTGATCTGCACCGGGTCGCTCCCGCGGACCCACACGTGGGCGGTCGCGGTGAGCGTGGTGCCGGCGACGAAGCCCGAGACGGTGAAGTCACCGACCGCGGCCACCTTCGCGGGGTCGATCGCGCCCCACGCCACGGCCACCGGGAGCCGGGTGCCGTCGGCGTACGTGACGTCCACAGTGGACGGCAGCGTCGGTACGACACCCACCTGGGTCCGGGCGTCGACACCCTGGATGGCGCTCGCGGCGGCCGCGAACACCCGCCACTCGGAGACGCCGACCGCCGAGTAGGCGGTGCCGGCCGCGTTCGGCAGCGCGTTGAACGTCGCCCGCAGCCGCGTCGTGGTGACCGGGTCGAACGAGACCTGGTTGGTCCGCCCGCGCACGGCCGGGTCGAACCC
Organism: Dactylosporangium sp. AC04546; assembly: GCF_022095675.1. Lineage (GTDB taxonomy): Bacteria > Actinomycetota > Actinomycetes > Mycobacteriales > Micromonosporaceae > Dactylosporangium. The sequence goes on from NZ_JAHYSG010000038.1 coordinate 66,222, forward strand.
GGTCGCGCCGGTCACGTCGACGAAGGCGGTGCCGTTCCAGTACTGCAGCTTCCACGACTTCGGCACGGCCACGCCGCTGCCGCCGGTGGTGCTGTCCGACCAGAAGTCGATCGACGCCTTGTCGACCCGGACCGCCTGCGGGAAGTCGTACTGCAGCCACCGGGTGGCCGGCTCACTGCCGGTCCAGGTGCCCCACAGGTCGGTCTGCGCGCCGCCGGTGAACAGCGACGGCTTGCCGTCGTTGACCGCGTTGACGTTGTTCCAGCCGGCCGTGAAGCTGGCCGACGCGGTGGCGGTGGAGGCCACGTTGATCTCGCCCTCGGTCAGCGCGGTGGCGTTGACGACGACGTCCTTCGTGGAGGTCCCGACCGTCAGCCGCAGCGTGTACCGCCCCGACTTGGTGAACCGGGCGACCGTGGTCGGCGCGTCGGCCGGGTCGAAGGCGACCGAGCCGCCGTCCGGCGCGTCGACGACCGTCCAGGCCGCGGTGAGCGGGTTGCCGGGGTTGCCGTCGTCCTGGGCGAGCCCGATCAGCCGGGCCGAGCCGGCCTGGCTGTAGGACGAGTCGACCCAGGCGTCGGCGAGCGGGGCGGCGTTGGTGGCGGCCGGCGCGGCGACGCCGGTGCCGAACGCCTGGACCTCCTTGATGCCGGTCTTCGCGCCGGGGGCGTGCTGCACGGTGATGCGCAGCTTCTTCGCGGTCACCTGCGGGAAGCGGACCTGGTTCAAGTTGCCCCGCGGGTAGGCCGGGAACCGGCTCTGGTTCGCGACCGTCTTCCAGCCGCTGCCGTCGTCGTACTGGACCGTGAACTGCGCCGGTGGGGCGTAGCCCTGGACCGTCGCGGTGCTCGACGTGTTGTAGAAGTACACCCGCACGTCGTCGATCTGCTTGTCGCCCTGCAGGTCGATCTCCATCGAGTCCTGGGCGTTGGGCGAGCCGGCGGTACCCCAGAACGGCTCGTTGATCGTCGTGCCGTTCAGCGCGCCGGACGGGCCGCGGCCGCTCGCCGAGAACGTCGCGGTGGCCGGGCGGCCCTGGGCGATGTTCGCGGTGCCGGTGCTGGCCGGGGCGATGTCGGCGCCGGCCTTGGCCATGACGTCGACGATGCGGGCGTTGGCCGGGAACGTGACGTCCTGCGGCGCCTTGACCGACTGCGAGGTCTGGGTCAGCACGGTGATGCCGGCCGCCGCCTCGACGGTGCCCGTGGCCGGGTCGTAGACGACCTTGCCGAGCTTGTCGGTGGTGAACGCGAGCTGCCCGTCGAGGTACACGGAGTAGCCCTCGGGGACGCCCGCCCCGTAGTACTTCGTGCCGCCGGGCGCGTCCCAGACGACCGTCAGGTCACGGTCGCGGTAGCGGATGTTGTTGGCGGTGAAGTGGTCCCAGCCGATGTTGATCGGGTCGAGCTCCACCTTCGCGTCGGAGCGGGGGCGCAGGCCCATCGCGTCCTCGATGACGGTGAAGTTGGTCGCGCCGAGGATCGTGTGGTGGATCCAGGAGCGGTAGCCGATGCTCTGGCCGGTCGCGGAGCCGTCGGCCCAGAACTCGTTCTGGTCCGGGTACCGGTTGTCGCCGTTGTTCTGGTAGTGCGCCCAGGCGTTCCAGTACAGCAGCTTCTTGTACCACTCGGCGTCGATGTACGCCGTCGGGTAGTTGCGCAGCACCTGCGAGAGCATCCGGAACGTCACGGTCGAGTTGATGACCGAGAAGTTGTTGCTGCCGGGGTCGCCCTGCGCGGCGGCGGCCGCCTTGTCGGCCTGGTTGGCCGTGGTGAAGGGGAAGATGGGGTACTGCGCGGCGTCGGCGAACAGCCGCAGCGCCTCCACGTAGGGCTGCGTGTAGTCGGCGTCGCCGGGCTTCGGCATCAGGCCGACCGCGAACGGGTAGTAGTTGTTGATCTCCTTCCACGGCACCAGCGTGTTGGACGACACGTGCCGGTGCTTGAGGAGGTTGCCGTTCAGGCCCATCTCGTCGGGCGTGGCGCGGGCCGGCTCCCAGAGGTACTGCAGGACCGCCGCCTTGATCTGCGCGGCGAACGCCTCCATCTCGTCCGCCTTCGACGTGTTGCCGGCGGCGCGGTAGGCCGCGGCGGCCGCCTTGGCGTTGGAGTAGAGGTACGCGTTCTCGGTGCGGTCCATGTACCCCGAGCGCCAGTCGAACGACACCGCGTCGGCGTCGTTGCCGGTCATGGCGCCCCAGTTGTACTCGATGAGGCCGTTGCCGTCGAAGTCGTAGGCGTCCTGGAGGCCCTTGACGTCGTACTCCGCGTACTCGGCGAGGTTCTCGGCGATCGCCTTCGGGCCGCCGTGCAGCTGGTAGGAGCGCCAGGCCGCCTCGGAGATGTACTCGGTGTAGCTGTTGGACCAGTTCGCCGGGTCGCCGGGGTTGTCGACGTACTTCGAGCTCTTCGACACCTCACCCGCCGACACCCACGGGCCGTACGAGTAGACCGGGTCGCGGAAGTACTTCAGGTCGTCGACGAACATGCCGACCGTGAGCACGATCGCGTTGTTGTAGCCGAGCACGCCCTCCATCGACGTCGGGAACTGGTAGTCGTTGCCCGGGATGTCGGCGTCGAGGAAGTTGTACCGCATGAGCCACCAGCGGTAGAACAGCGTCTTGTCGATGTTGTTCTCGGGCGTGTCCAGGTAGGGCACGTTGTCCGCCCACCACTGGTTGTACGCCTTGACGTGCTCGGTGTAGGCGGCCGTCGGTGCTATGCCCTTGTAGTGCTGGTAGTCCGTCAGCGAGGCCGGGTTCTCCTTGGTGACGAAGCCAAGCTGCACCTTCGTCTTCACGGAGCCGCTCGCCGGCACGCTGACCGCCTGCCGGAGCGTCCCGTCGACCGGGGCGAAGCCGTCGCCGGAGAAGCGCGGGAACAGGTTGGTGAGGCGGTTGAACGCCCGCACCGCGCCGGTCAGCTCGCCGCTGGCCTCCGCCGTCTTGGCGAAGGCGGAGTTCGCGGTGAGCGTCACGGTGTTGGCCGCGCCGTTGGTGCTGGACAGCTCGAGGTTGGTGACGACCACGTTGGCGTCGGTGATGAACTTGGTCTCGACGATCCGCAGCCCGTTGGCGCTGTTGGTGAAGACACCGCGCCAGTAGCTCGGGGTCTGCTTGCGCTGGGCGGCGTCCTCGGCGAGCGTGACGTCGGTGCCGTTGAGGGAGACGGTGATGGTGTACGCGCCCTGGCCGCCGGCGATCGACTCGACGTAGGCGACCTCGCCGCCGAAGCCGAGCGTGGCGGGCTGGTGGGTCTTCATGAAGACGGCGCGGCCGCGGCTGAAGAGGTATTGGTTGGCGTCGCCGTTCGAGCCGCCCGGCGCGTTGCCGGTGCGGGCGAGCATGCGGTCGATCCAGAAGTCGTTGTCGGTGGCGGAGCCGGCGCCCGCGGCCAGGTCGGCGTCGAAGATCGCCTGGAGCTGGTTGCGGACGTGGTAGCCGGTGCGCTCGTCCGGCACCGGGTCGGCGGCGCCGGTGAAGACGGGGTACGGGGTGTTGGCGTTGGGCGGTGCCGCGTTGGCCGGCACGGTGACGAGGAAGGTCACCGCCAGCCCGGCGAGGGCGGCTTTCGCCGCGGTTCGTGGTCTCATTGCTCCGTTCCTGGTGGTGCGTTGTTCCCGGTGAGGGCGGGCGTCCTGGTGAGGCGGCTTTTCTGGCGGGGCGAAATCGATCACAAAGGTTTTCGGACTGCGTCAGAGGTCGTCTCGGGCCATCGGGTCGCCGTTGCGGGCCAGGACGTGCACCTGGGCCTCGTCCGACAGCAGCCAGTACAGGAAGTTCCAGGCCTGGTCGGCCTTCTTGGAGTCGCGGGAGATGCCGACCGCGTCCCCGCCCTGCGGCTGGACCACGAACGGCAGGACGTGCCTGGCGCCGCTGGTGGTGCCGGCCTCCAGGTGTGCGGGGTTGATCCGGGCGGCGAACGGCAGCCGGTCGATGCGGCCGGTGACGTCCTGGTAGAGCCCGCGCCGGGTCCACCCCGGCACGTCGGCGACGGCGCCGGCGAACAGGTCGGGCAACGCGTTGCGGCCGGCCGCCGCGTCGACCCGGGCCGGGTAGTCGGCCGCTGGCACGAGCGCCAGCTCGACCTGGTTGGTGTGGGTGGCGTTGTAGGCGTCGGCGAGCAGCGTGGCCTGCACCTCGAGCGCGGCGGGCGCCCACAGCAGCAGCCGCCCGCCACTGTCGGCACCGTCGACCGGCGGCGGTGCCGGCTTCGGCGTCGGCGTCGCGGTGCACGCGACGAGCGCGAGCCCGGCCGCGGCGACCGCCAGCGCGCGAAGGATGCGGGATGTCATAGGGCGTCTCCCAGCGGCGCCCGCGCACGACCGAGCCCGTCCGCCGGGGTTTCGGAATGGGTTTCGGCGGCGTGCTCGTGAAGCGGTGCTCGGAGCCAGGGTCGGTTGGGGTGTCGTTGGGGGTACAACGTGCGGCGGAACTGGCATTCCCGGTCTCGGCCGCCCCCCGCCGGCGGACCCGAAACAGGACCGAAAAGGTTTTCAGGAATGTACTGCGACCCGCTGACCCCGTCAAGGTTGCGAGCGTTCCGCCTCAGGTCGGACGGACGTAGGCTCACCCGGTGACACTCGCCCCTTACCTCGCCGCCGGCGATGTCGTGCAGGCGGACCATCCGGCCGTGCATGCGACGGCATCCGCGCTGCGCACGACCACGAACGTCCTGGCGCTGCGCACGGCGGGCCTCCCGGCCGAGCTGGCCCGGCCGTGACCGTCACGGAACTGGTGCGGGAGGCTCGGGTCCAGCTGCGCGTGCACCACGACCGGGAACGGGCGCTCGAGCTCGTGACGGCGGCGGACGCGATGCTCGCCGACGCGACGGTGCCCGCCGAGGTCCACGCGTCCCTGGCATCGCTGTGGCTGGACCTCGGCGACGAGCGGCGCAGCGAGGAGCGCATCCGCCAGGCGATCGAGGCGGAGTCCCATCCCGTGCTGCTGGGCACGCACAAGCTGTTCTACGCGAAGCTGCTGCACGCCCAGCAGCGCCACGGCGAGGCGGCCCGCCACGCCCGCGAGGGACTCGCGATCTACGAGCAGGGCGTGGCGCCGGACTACCCCGAGCTGCCGCGGCTGTGGGCCGACCTCGCGCCGATCCTGCGGCACCCGCCGGGCGCCGGCGAGCTGCGGGCGATGAGCGAGCGGCTGTGCGCGGTGGCGACCGGCGGCAAGGAGGAGATCCGCCGCGCGTTCGGCACCCCGACCATCCCGCCGCCGCTGGTGACGGCCGGCGAGCTGTCGCGGGCGAGCGTCGAGCTGCACTTCGAGGCGCTCGCGCCGACCCGGCGCGAGCTCGACGAGACGTTCGGCCCGGCCGACGTGCTGCCCCGCACCGGGGCGTTCGCCTCGCACGTCCTCGCCTACGGCGTCCGGGTCCCCGGCGCACCGGCGCGCGTCACCCTCTACGCACGCTTCGCGACGGCACCCGAGCCCGGCACCAGCCCGCAGAGCGTCCTGCTCCGCATCGACCCGGCGCCGGGGTGAACGCCCAGGTGGACAGCTCCCCCGTTGCGGAGTTCCGGAGCGACCCGCGTGCCCGCTGATACAGCAGGCACGCGGAGGGTACAGACAACTCGTGGACTACCGCTTCGTCGTGGTCGCGAACCGGCTGCCGGTCGACCGGGCCGATGACGGCACATGGGCACGGAGCCCGGGCGGGCTGGTCAGCGCGCTCGAGCCGATCGCGCACAACTCCGGCGGGGCCTGGGTCGGCTGGACCGGAGCCGTCGACGACGACACCGGCCCGTTCAAGGACGACGGGGTGTACCTGCGGCCGGTCCCGCTGAGCGCCGAGGACGTCGACCGCTACTACGAGGGTGAGTCGAACTCGACGATCTGGCCGCTGTTCCACGACGCCGTCGAGCAGCCGGTGCACAAGCGGATCTGGCGCCGCGCCTACGAGGCCGTCAACCGCCGCTTCGCCGAGGCCGCCGCCGAGGTGGCCGGCGACGGCGCCACCGTGTGGATCCACGACTACCAGCTCATGCTCGTGCCGGCGATGCTCCGCGCGGCCCGGCCCGACCTGCGCATCGGCTACTTCCTGCACATCCCGTTCCCGCCCGTCGAGCTGTTCATGCAGCTGCCAGGCCGCAACGACATCCTGCGCGGGCTGCTCGGCGCCGACCTGGTGGGCTTCCAGCGGCCCCTCGCGGCGGAGAACTTCCTGCAGCTGTCCTCGCGACTCGCCGGCCTGCGCCCGCGCGGCGAGACGGTGGCCCACGAGGGGCGCACGGTCACCGCCCGGGCGTTCCCGATCTCGATCGACGTCGCCGGGAGTGAGCGGATGGCGGGGGATCCGGCGGTACTGCTGGAGCGTCAACGGCTGCAGGAAGACCTCGGTGGCGACCGGCGGATCCTGCTCGGTGTCGACCGCCTCGACTACACGAAAGGCATCGAGCAACGGATCGAGGCCTACGGCGAGCTGCTGGCCGAGGGCGCCCTGTCCGCCGACGAGGTGGTCCTGATCCAGCTGGCCACACCGAGCCGGATGCGGGTGGCGCAGTACCAGCAGCTGCGGGAGCGCGTCGAGCGCGAGGTCGGCCGGATCAACGGCGAGTTCGGCGAGGTGGGCCGGGTGCCGGTGCACTACCTCTTCCAGTCACGCTCACCGGAGGCGTTGCAGGCGCTGTACCTCGCCGCGGACGTCATGCTGGTCACCCCGCTGCGCGACGGCATGAACCTGGTCGCGAAGGAGTACGTCGCCGCCCGCCAGGACGAGGGCGGCGCCCTGGTGCTGAGCGAGTTCACCGGCGCCGCGGCCGAACTGGACGACGCGTTCCTGGTCAACCCCTACGACGTCGACGACCTCAAACGGGGCATCACGGCCGCGCTGCGCGCGACCCCTTCCGACCTGCGCGAGCGGATGCGCCGGATGCGAGCCCATCTGCGCGAGCACGACGTGGACCACTGGGCCCGCACGTTCCTCGACGCCCTGGGCGGCGTCAGGCTCGACCCTCCATCTCCTCGATGAGGTCGCCGAACCGCCGCAGCGCCGTCCGCACCCGCTCGGACCAGTCCGGGTCACCGAGCAGGATGAGCGCCTCCCCGCCGATGAACGCGACGGCGACCAGCGTGGCGACGTCCTCGGCGGTGAACGGCCCGAGGGTCCCGAACCGCTCCTCGGCCTCCCTGGCCACGGTCACCAGCAGGTCGGTCCAGCCACGCAGCATCGCGAGCACCTGGTCGGCGACGGCGCGCTCGGTCCAGCCGGCGGCGATGGCCTCCTGGAGAATCCGGACATAGCCGGACGTGATATCGATGTCGAGGAAGTCGCAGGCCTGACGGTACCGCTTGGAGAGCGGGACGTGGGTGGCGTACATCTGCCGCTGCCGGGCGACGAGACGCTGGTTCTCGTGGGCGAGCGTGGCCAGGACCATGTTCTCTTTGCTGCCGAAGTGGTAGTGGATCTGGCTCACCGGCACGCCGGCGGTGCGGGCGACGGTGCGGGTGGACAGGTTCGCGTACCCCTCGGCGAGCAGACACGCACGGGTCGCATCCATGATCCGGTCCGGAACCTCTGTCGGCACGACGACACTCCTCAATTCGGTCGAACGACCGAACAGTAACGTACGGAGAGTCGGTCGGTCGACCGACCGAATTTCTGGTGACGCTGCGCGTGCTGAAGGTGACACACTGAGCCGGCAGGCAAAGCGTCAAGCACAGAGCAACGGCAAGCGCACCAGCCCGACGACCTCGACCGGGCCCGATCCCCAACTCCATGATCGATGGCGCGTTCTGGTCGCTCTGGCAGCCAAAACTCTCCATGGATCATGGCCCGCCGAAGCGGCTGGGGCCTGAGCCTCGACGGACAGCACGTTCGGTCGGTCGACTGACCGAACTCGCACAGCCCACACGCTCAGCTCACCGCACCGACGACCAACGCGCCTGAAAATTCGGTCGGTCGACCGACCGAGAAAGACAAACCCAATCCGATTCGGTCGAACGACCGACCAAGAGAAGCACCACTCCGAGGCAGTTCGGTCGGTCGACCGACCGAACGAGCGCGGCCCAGCGGACGGACCGAGGAAGGTGCGGTGCGACTTGCTGGTCGGTCGGTCGACCGACCGAGGGCTCAGGTGGGTCGGTCGGCCGACCGAGGGTCAGGCAAGTTCGGTCGGTCGATCGACCGACATTGGAGGCAGCACCAGCAGCGCCAACAGCAGAGCAGCGCCGACAGCAGAGCAGAGGAGCAGCAGCATGCGAGCCAGGACAGCCGACACCGAAGGCCACATCGAGCACCATGGCGTCAAGGTTCACTACGAGGTGCACGGCGACGGAGCACCCACGCTGCTGCTCATGCCCGCCTGGACCATCGTCCACAAGCGGTTCTGGAAAGCGCAGCTCCCCTACCTGGCCCGCCACCACCGCGTCGTCACGTACGACGGGCCGGGCAACGGCGGGTCCGACCGGCCCCTCGAACCGGGGGCCTACGACCAGGAGGCGCAGGTCGCGTACGCCCGCGCCGTGCTCGACGCCACCGGCACCGACAAGGCCGTCCTCGTCGCTCTGTCGAAGGCCGCCAACTGGGCCCTCGACCTCGCCGCCAACCACCAGGACCGCGTGCTCGGCACCGTCCTGATCGGCGCGTCCGTCGACTACGCCGATCCCGGCCGGTCGCGGTACACGGACCGCAGCGGGCTGAGCCCCTCGCGGGTCCCGTTCGTCGAGGAGGACCCGCCCGAGCACTGGGCGAAGTACCACCACGACCAGTGGACCACCGACCTCGACGACTTCCTCTGGTTCTTCTTCGGCCAGTGCTTCCCCGAGCCCCACTCCACGAAGCAGATCGAGGACGCGGTCGGCTGGGGCCGCGAGACGTCCGGCGCGGTGCTCGTCGCGGAGAGCCTCGCCGGGCGGCCGGACCGGCGGACCCTCGAGGAGTGGTGCGCCCGCATCACGACGCCCGTGCTGCTGCTGCACGGCGACGACGATCGGGTCAGCCCCGTCAAGCGCAGCGAGATGATCGCCGAGCGCACCGGCGGCGAGCTGGTGACGCTGCGCGGTGCCGGGCACATCCCGCTCGCCCGCGATCCGGTGGCGGTGAACCTGCGCATCCACGAGTTCGCCCGGCGGCTGGCGCCGCCGCCGAAGACATCGACGACGTGGTCGCGGTGGGCGAGCAGGCAGCGGAAGGTGTTGTACCTCTCGTCGCCGATCGGGCTGGGCCACACCCGCCGCGACGTGGCGATCGCGAAAGCGCTGCGGGAGCGGCACCCGGACGTGCGGATCGACTGGCTGGCGCAGCACCCGGTGACCCGGGTCCTCGAGGCGGCCGGCGAGCGGGTCCACCCGGCGAGCCGGTGGCTGGTCAGCGAGTCGGCGCACATCGAGGACGAGGCGGGCGAGCACGACCTGCACTGTTTCGAGGCGCTGCGGCGGATGGACGAGATCCTCGTCGCCAACTTCATGGTCTTCCACGACGTGGTGCGCGACGGCGGGTACGACCTCGTGGTCGGCGACGAGGCGTGGGACGTCGACCACTTCCTGCACGAGAACCCGGAGCTGAAGCGGTACGCGTACGCGTGGCTCACCGACTTCGTCGGCAACCTGCCGATGCCCGACGGCGACCCCCGCGAGGCGCTGGTGACCGCCGACTACAACGCCGAGATGATCGAGCACATCGCCCGGTTCCCGAGGGTGCGCGACCGGGCCGTGTTCGTCGGCAACCCGGGCGACGTGGTCGACGCGTCGTTCGGGCCGGGGCTGCCGGGCATCCGCGAGTGGACGGCCGAGCACTACTCGTTCGCCGGGTACGTCACCGGGTTCGACCCGGCCGCGCTCCCGGACCGGGCGGCGCTGCGGGCGGAGCTCGGGTTCGGGCCGGACGAGCGGGTGTGCGTGGTGACGGTCGGCGGTTCGGGGGTCGGCGGGCACCTGCTGCGCCGGGTCGTGGCCGCGTTCGGCCCGGCCGCGCGGCTGGTGCCGGGGCTGCGGATGGTCGTCGTCACCGGCCCGCGCATCGACCCGGCCGAGTTCCCGGCGCGACCGGGCCTGGAGGTGCACCCGTTCGTCCCGGACCTGTACCGGACGCTCGCCGCGAGCGACCTCGCGATCGTGCAGGGCGGCCTGAGCACCTGCATGGAGCTGACCGCGCTGGGCCGCCCGTTCCTGTACGTGCCGCTGCGCCACCACTTCGAGCAGCAGTTCCACGTCACGCACCGGCTGCGGCAGTACGGCGCCGGTCGCCGGCTGGCCTACGCGGACCTGACCCCCGACGTCCTGGCCGAGGCGATCGCCGCCGAGATCGGCCGGGAGACCGCCTACCGACCCGTCGAGACCGACGGGGCCGCCGAGGCGGCGGCCCTGCTGGCCGACCTGCTGTGAGAGGAGACCGCCATGGGCAACTGCCTGATCTGACCCATCCGGTACCGCGGCACCCCGGCCCTCAACGCGGGTCGGGGTGCTGGGTGCGCTCGCCCAGCACCGTGCGGTACAGCGCCTCGCGCAGGGCCAGCTCGCGCGGGTCGTCCCAGAGATGGAAGCCGGCCCGGTTCATGGCGTAGGCGAAGCCGATGCCGGTCTGAGGGTCGGCGAAGCCGAACGAGCCGCCCGCGCCCGGGGTACCGAAGGCCTGGTTGCCCGCGGCGCCGAAGCGGAACCTCGGGAATGGCTTCACGTAGCCCAGGGAGAAGATGGAGTCGACCCGCAGGACCACGTCGTGCAGGCCGCCCGCCGGCGGCTCGGCCGGGCGGATCAGGGCGTCGAGGGTCGCCGGGGTGAGGCCCAGCACCGCGCCGCCGGTCGCGGCGTCGGCGTAGGCGCGGGCGATCGCGCGCACCTCGCCGGTACCGTTGGCGGCCGGCAACTCGAGGCGGCGCACCTCCGGCAGGTTGTAGTTGCCGGTCTCCGACAGCACCTTCGGGTTGGCGAACGACCGGGCGGTCACGCTGCGCGGGTTGAGGAAGCCGAGCACGAACCCGCGGGGCATCGTGCCCATGTGCAGCAGCATCTCGGCCGGGCGGAAGCCGTGGATGTGCGCGATGCGGTCCGGGTCGACGGTGTCCGGCACGCCGATGTGGAACTCGGCGCCGAGCGGGGCGGCGACCTCGTCGGCGAAGAACCGGCCGAGCGAGCGGCCCTTCGGGTCGACCCGGCGGATGAGCTCGCCCTCATACCAGCCGAGGGAGATGGCATGGTACCCGTGGCGAGTCCCCGGTTCCCAGGCCGGACGCTGCGCGGCCAGTGCGGCGGCGACCACGTCGAGGTCGGCCAGGTCGGCGACGCTGAGCGGGCGGTCGATGGCGGCGAGCCCGCCCTGGTGCGACAGCACCTGCCGGACCGTCATCGCCGCCTTGCCCTCGGCGGCGAACTCCGGCCAGTACGTCGCCACGGTGGCGTCGTAGTCGAGCAGGCCGCGCGCGTTGGCGACGGCGACCGCCAGCCCCGAGACGCCCTTCGTGGTGGAGAAGACGGTGACGAGCGTGTCCTCCCGCCAGGGCGCGCGGGAGCGGCCGTCGCGGTAGCCGCCCCACAGATCGACCACCTTGCGCCCGTCGCGGTAGACGCAGCAGGCCGCGCCCACCTCGCCGCGCTCGGCGAAGTTGCGGCGGAACGCGTCGGCGACCGGGCCGTAGCCCTCGTCCGCGTCGCCCTGGACGAGCTCCGGCGGCACGTCGACCTTGAACACCATGGCGGCCTCCCCTGGCGAGTGCGGCCGACCATACACCTGCCAGGATCAATGTGCACTCGTCCTGCAGGATCTTTTCCGCGGCCGGACCGACGGGCCGGATGTGCTCAGGTCCCGGCCCGTCCGGCCGAACCAACCTGGGTGTGGCAGAGGCCGGCCCGGTGGCGGCGCGCCGCGTCGTGCGGGCCGGTGCTGCCCGCCCGCGACCGGCGCACGGCCGCGCGTTCGGTGTCGTGGTTCTTCGCCGTCGGCGGGAGCGTCGTGGGCGGCTGCGCGCTGCTCGTGCCCGGGTTCGCCGGCGGCACCACGGCCGGCGTCGTCACCACGGTCCTGACCGCGACCGCGATGGTCGCGGCCGCCGTCGTGCTGCGCGCGTTGCCCGAGCGGATCCCGGACGCGTTCTGGGTCGGGGTGCCGTTCGTCGCGCTCGGCATCATCGGCAGCCTCAACCTCGTCACCCACGACGTGAGCGTGAGCGCCCACCTCTACTACCTCTGGCCGCTGCTCTACGCGGCGACGCTGCTGCGGTACGACGTGGCCTATCTGCTGCTCGCGTCGGCCTGCGCGGCCGACGCGGCGGTCACGTTCGCGCTCCAGCCGTTCGACGTGGGCGTCACCGACGTGGCGGCGCTGCTCACGGCGTACGTCGTGTCCACCGTCGTGGTCACCAGCCTGCGCCGCCGGGCCGACACGCTCGTGGCCCGGCTGGAGGAGCAGGCCCTCACCGACCCGCTGACCGGGCTGCCGAACCGGCGCGCGTTCGACCACGACCTGGCCCGCGCGCTGGGCGCGAGCCGGCGCGGCGGGACGGAGCACTGCCTGCTCATCGTCGACGTCGACCACTTCAAGACGATCAACGACACCTGGGGGCACGCCACCGGCGACGAGGTGCTCGTGGCCGTCGCCGCGGCGCTGCGGCGCACCGCCCACCCGGCGGAGACGGTCGCCCGGCTGGGCGGCGACGAGTTCGCGATGCTCGTCGCCGGCGACGTCGCCCGGGCCCGCCGGCACGCCGCCGCGCTGCGCCTGGCCGTGGCCCGCGGGTCGGCGCTGCCGGGCGGGCCGCCGACGCTGAGCATCGGCGTCGCCTCGACGGCGGCCGGCGCGACGACGGCCGAGGCGCTGCTCGCCGCGGCCGATCGGGCGTTGTACCGCGCGAAGCTCGACGGACGCGACCGTGTCGCGCTGGAGACACCGGCAGCCGGCCCGGCCCGGCAGAATCGGGCCCATGAGACGGTGGGCGGCGGTAGCCGTGGTGCTGGTCGTGGCGCTGGCGGGGGGCTGCACCACCGACCCGAAGAAGGCCACGCGTAAGGTCGACGACGCGATCGCCACCGCCCTGGGCATCCCGGTCGCCGAGCTGCCCGCCGCCGGCGTGCGCTCCGACCCCGGCTCGATGCCGATCGCGTGCCTCGACGCCTGCCCGTGGGCTGAGGTGGAGCTGCCCGCCCGCGGCGGTGACCGGCCCGACTGGCTGCCGCTGCCGGTGCTGGAGCGACTGGTCGCCGCCGGGTACGCGGTCGACACCACCCAGGAGGCGTCCGCCGCGCCGGCGCCCGCCGACCTGGCCACCTGCCGGCGGGTGCTGCCCGCCGGCGGATCGTGCACCCTGCGCAAGCAGGTGCCGATCCGCCTGCAGGTCTACGGCGACACGTTCGGCATCCGCGCCGACGGAGCCTGAGCGGCTCGCGCGGCCTACCCGCGCGGCCTATCGGGACAGGAACTCGGCGATCGCCGACGTCTGGCCGAGCACGGCGTGGCCGGCCTCGGGCAGATACCGGACGGTGACGCCCGGCACGAGCGCCTCCAGCCGCCGCCGGGTGCCGGCGGCGTCGAGCATGCGGTCGCGGCCGCCGAGCACGGTGAGCAGCGGGGCCCGGATGCCCGGCAGCGCCTCGTCGCCGAACACCGGCAGCACCTCCCGCCGGGGACGGAAGGCGGCCTGCAGGCGCAGGAAGTAGTCCATGAACGAGCCGGGCAGCGCCGCGCCGAGCGCCCGCCCGACCGCGACGCGGCGGCCCGGGCGGCCGAACGGCAGCAGCGCGACCGACAGCAGGACCACACCCCACTTCTGCCGACCGACGCCGCCCGGGTTGAGCAGCGCCAGCCGGTCGACGCGCCCGGGCCGGCGGATCGCGTGGTCGAGGGCGAGCCAGCCGCCGAGCGAGAATAGTTCACCTAACAACTGTTGCGTCGAAACTTGCGTCGTTCTCTGGACAGGTGTTTCGATCGTGGAAACTTCGGAGAAGGGCAACTCGTGGGAACTCGCGTGGCGGCCGTGGTCACCAGCCGGGCCGGGGCCATCGTCGTGCTGCTCGTCGCGGTCGCGCTGACCGCCCTGGTGTTCCTCACCTCGCCGGCCCAGCCGGCCGCCGACCCCGCCGACGGCCTGCCCGCGGGCGCGCAGTCGACGCGGGTCACCGAGCTCGCCGACCGGTTCCCGAGCGGCCGCACCGCCACGGTGATCGTGGTGTTCGAGCGCGCCGGCGGGCCGCTCACCGACGCCGACCGCGAGGCGATCGGGTCGGCCGTCGAGGGACGCGCGGTCCTCTCCGACGACGGCCGGGCGGCGCTCGTGCCGGTGTCCCTCACCGACTCGCCGGACGAGCAGGTCGTGCGCGACCAGGTCGACCAGCTGCGCGCCGACGTCCGCGACGCCGGGCTGCCGGCCGGGCTCACCGCCCAGGTCACGGGCGGCCCCGCCGTCGGCCGCGACTTCGGCGCCGCGTTCGAGGGCGCCGACGTGCGGCTGCTCGTCGCCACCGCGAGCGTCGTGGCCGTGCTGCTGCTCCTGACGTACCGCAGCCCCTTCCTGTGGATCGTCCCGCTCGCCGTCATCGGCACGGGTGACCAGGTGGTGGCGAAGCTGCTGCCCTGGGTGGCCCGGCTGGTCGGCGAGCGCACCGACGCCTCCGTCGCGGGCATCGTCTCGGTGCTCGTCTTCGGCGCCGGCACCGACTACGCCCTGCTCCTCGTCTCCCGGTACCGCGAGGAGCTGCGCCACACCGACGACCGCCGCGGTGCGATGGCCGCTGCGGTGCGCGGCGCCGCCCCCGCCGTCGTCGCCAGCGCCGGCACGGTCGTCCTGGCCCTGCTCACGCTCCTCGCGGCCGTGCTCACCAGCAACCGCACGCTCGGCGTCGCGGCCGCCATCGGCGTCACCGTCGCCCTGCTGTTCGGCCTGGTCGTCCTGCCGGCCGCCCTGGTCAGCCTGCCCCGAGGCGTCTTCTGGCCATTTGTACCGCGGGTCGGCAGCGCGGACCCGACCGAGCGCGGCGTCTGGTCCCGCGTGGCCCGCGCCGTCGGCCGCCGCCCAGCGCTCGTGCTGACCGCCGCCGCGGTCGCCCTCGCCGGCCTGTCCCTGGGCCTCACCGGTACCTCGATCGGCCTCGCCCAGACCGAGCAGTTCCGCACCCGGGTCGAGTCGGTCGCCGGCCAGGAGGCCCTGGCGAGACATTTCCCGGCCGGCTCGGCACAGCCGGCGACGGTGGTGCTCCCCGCGGCCGCGGACCGCCTGGTCGCCGCGCTCGACGACGTCGACGGCGTCGCCTCGGCAGGCCGCCCGGAGCGCTCCGACGACGGCACGCTGGTGAAGGTCAGCGTCGACCTGACCGCCGGCTCCGGCACGCCCGAGGCCGACGCGGCGGTCCGCGCCCTGCGGGCGGTCGACCCCGCCCTCCTGGTCGGCGGCCCGCCGGCGGCCGACCTGGACAAGCGCGAGGCCAACCTCCACGACGACCGCGTGGTCGTGCCGCTCGTGCTGGCCGTGGTGCTGTTCGTGCTGGTCGTCCTGCTGCGGTCGCTGCTGGCCCCGCTGCTGCTCCTGCTCACCGTGGTCGTCAGCTACGCGGCCAGCCTGGGCGCCGCGAGCCTGGTCCTGACCCAGCTCCTGGACATCCCGGCGCTGGACGCGAACGTGCCGCTGCTGAGCTTCCTGTTCCTGGTGGCGCTGGGCGTGGACTACAACATCTTCCTGGTCACCCGCGCCCGCGAGGAGACGTCCCGGCGCGGCGACACCCGCTCCGGCACGGTCCGCGCCCTGGCCGCGACGGGCGGCGTGATCACGTCGGCGGGCATCCTGCTGGCCGCGGTGTTCGCGGTCCTGGGCGTCCTGCCGGTCATCGTCCTGACCCAGATCGGCGTCATCGTCGGCATCGGCGTGGTCCTGGACACCCTGGTCGTCCGCACGGTGGTGGTACCGGCGATAGCCCTGCTCCTGGGCGAACGCTTCTGGTGGCCGGCCCGCCCGGCGTCACACCCGTCCCACGCCCGCCCGACGGCAGGCGCCCACACGGCAGCGGCCCGCGACCACCACGACGCCCTGCACTGACTCAGCGACGCACCGTCGCGACGGCCACTCGCATGGCGGCGTAGGCGAGCAGGGCCACGCCGGTCCCCGCGCCGGCCACCAGGCCCGGCGCGACCGCCGTGGCGAGGCCGGTGATCAGGGCGGCGAGCGCGACCGCGACGCCTCCCCCGGTAAGCCGATGATCTTACGACCCGCGGCTGCTCACCCCCGGCTCGGCGTTGTAGGTTGCCCGCCATGGCTGGATCCGGCTTTCTCGCTGTGGTGACAGGTGTCGTACTGCTGGCGTCGCCGACGCCCGCCGTGAGCGCGCCGGTGGACGCGGTCGTGCCGTGCCCGTACGCCTCCATCGCCACGATCCCGCCCACCCCGGCCTCGCCACCTCGGGACACGTCGAAGGCCCCCGTCGGCGGGGAGCTCCTCGGTACCACCGGACTCGCCGTCCCCGGCGGCGCACCGGCCCCGCCGACGCTCTCGGCCATGTCGTGGGTCGTCGCCGACCTCGACACCGGCGAGGTGCTCGGCGCCTGCGCCCCGCACCTGCGGCGGCGGCCCGCGAGCGTGCAGAAGCTGCTGCTCGCCGCGACCGCGCTGCCCAAGCTCGACCCGAACCTGGTCGTCGAGGCGACCGCCGAGGACCTGGCGCTGCCGGCGGACAGCTCGGCGGTCGGGATGATCGTCGGCGGGAAGTACCCGGTGTCGACGCTGTGGTACGGGCTGCTGCTGCAATCGGGCAACGACACCGCGAACGCGCTCGCGCGGATGGCCGGTGGGGACGGCGGGGTGCCGGCGACGATCGCGGCCATGAACGCGGAGGCCCGCCGGCTCGGGGCCGACGACACGCACGCCGTGACGCCGTCCGGGCTGGACGCCCCCGACCAGCTCACCAGCGCCTACGACCTGGCCCTCATCGCGCGGGTCGACCTCGACCGGCCCGACTTCCTGCAGTACGACACCAGGCCGACGTTCCAGTGGCCCGCGCAGCCGCCGAAGGACCCGAAGGGCTTCCAGATCCAGAACGAGAACAAGCTGCTCACCAACTACCCGGGCGCGCTCGGCGGCAAGACGGGCTTCACGGACGAGGCCCGGCACACCTACGTCGGCGCCGCCCAGCGCGACGGCCGCCGGCTCGTCGTGACGCTCATGGGCGCCGAGATCGTGCCCGGGCGCACCTGGAAGCAGGCCTCGATGCTGCTCGACTGGGGGTTCGCGGTGCCGAAGGGCTCGCCGGTCGGGCACCTGGTCACCCCGGCCGAGGCGGAGGAGCTGCACCGCACTCCCCCGTCCGCGAGCGCACAGGCCCAGGCCGAGCAGGCCAAGCGGGTGCGGTCGTCGTCGCAGCACTACGGTCTGCTCGGGCTGCTCGGCGGCCTCGCCCTGCTCATCATCGTGGGCGCGGTCGTGGCGGTACGCCGGCTCCGATAATGGAGGCATGGCGCTCGACCGGCTCGACCTCAGCGTTCCCGTGCGGCGGATCGGGCTCGGCCTGGCCGCCGTCGGCCGCCCCGGCTACATCAACCTCGGCCGCGACCACGACCTGCCGCCCGACCGCTCGGTCGAGGCGCTGCGCCGCCGCAGCCACGAGCTGCTCGACGCCGCCTACGCCGCGGGCGTCCGCTACGTCGACGTGGCCCGGTCGTACGGGTTGGCGGAGGAGTTCGTCGCCGGCTGGCTCGACGGACATGACGACGTCGTGGTGGGCTCCAAGTGGGGGTATACCTACGTGGCCGGCTGGCAGGTCGACGCGCCCGTCCACGAGACCAAGGACCACAGCCCGGCGACGTTCGAGCGGCAGCTGGCCGAGACCCGCGGCCTGCTGGGCACGCGCCTCGACGTGTACCACATCCACTCCGTGACCCCGCAGAGCCCGGCCCTCACCGACCGTGCCCTCCACGACCGCCTCGCCGGCCTGGCCGCCGAGGGCGTGACGATCGGCCTGTCGACCAGCGGCCCGCACCAGGCCGACGCCATCCGCACCGCGTTACGCGTCGAGGTCGACGGCGCCCCGCTGTTCCGCAGTGTCCAGGCGACGTGGAACCCGCTGGAGCCGTCCGCGGGCCCGGCACTGGCCGACGCCCACGCCGAGGGCTGCCACGTCATCGTCAAGGAGGCCCTGGCCAACGGCCGCCTCGCCGACCGCGACGACGAGGCGATCGCGGCGGCGCTCCGCCAGCCCTGGGCCTCGACGGTCCTGTCGGGCGCGGCCACGGTGGCCCAGCTGGCCGCCAACCTGCGCGCCCTGGACGTCACCGGTGACCCCGCGCGGGTGACCCCGGAAGCGCCCGACGTGTACTGGCAGCACCGCGCCGCCCTGGCCTGGTCCTGAGGTGGAACCGGACGAGGAGTTCGTGAAGGTCGTCTTCGAACTGCCGGTCGACGACGACGGATGGCCGCCCGTGGCCAGCGAGGGCCTGTGGGCCGCACAGGTCACGGCGGACACGGTCCGGCTGGCCAACACGCCGTGGTTCGCGCTCAACGTGGCGAGCGGCGACGTGTTCCGGGTCCGCCGAAGTGACGACGGCCAGCTGTACGCCGCCGAGCGGCTGGAGTGGTCCGGGCACTGCACGATCCGGATCATCCCGCTCCCCGAGGGCCCGCTGGCCGGCTCGCGCCAGCGTGTCCTCGACGCGTTCGCGCCGCTCGGAGTCGACGGGGAGGGCGTCGAGCAGTTCGGCATGGTGGCCCTCGACGTGCCACCGGAGGCCGACCTGCCGACGGTCAAGCGGCTACTGGTCGAGGGCACCCGCGACGGCTGGTGGGAGTACGAGGAAAGCTGTGTCGGCGACGCCTGGGAGGCCGCCGAGTGCTAGGAAGGCGACGGCCGTGCGGGTGCAGGTGACGGTCCACGAGCTCGGCGGGAGCACCAGGCTGCGGCGGGTGCTGACGCCCGCCGATCCGCTGCGGCGGACGCATCAGAGCCGGCTGCTGTGGGCGCACACCGGGGCGCTCATCGGGTCGCGGGCCGACCTGCTGCGGCTCGGGGCGCTCGTGCGGCTCGCCGCGGTCAGCCCCCACAGTGCGCTCTACCTGCCGCTGCGGGGCAACCCGCGCAGCGCCTACGCCGAGCAGTGGAAGCTCGCCGACCTCGTCGTCGTGCGCGGTGACGTGCCGCTGCGGCGGTCGGCCTGGCCCGCCGTCCGGTCGCGCCTGCGCCACGGCCGGGCGCGGACCGTGGACACCCCGGCGCCCCGCGACGAGGCCCGCCCCGACGACTGGCGGCGGGACCGGCGCGCCCTCGGCGTCACCGAGTTCGCCGACACCGTGTTTCTCGCCGGTACCGCCGAGGCGCTCCTGGAGGCCGGCGACGAGCTCACCCGGTGCGGCAACCAGGTGGCCGTCAACCCCGACATCCACCGCTCCGGCGGCCCGGCCCTGCTGTCGCAGTTCGACGGGCCCGACCGCCACGCCGGCCCGCGCCGCGACGAGGGGTGGGAGTGCATGGTGCTCGCCGAGGACGAGCTGTTCAAGCGGCCTCAGGCCGGCGGCTGAGGACGATGGCCTGCGACGTCAGCGCCGCCGGGCCGGGGCGGCGTCGGCGACCTTGTAGGTGACGACGGGCGCGGTCGTGACGACCGGGGTGGCGAGCTTGTGGTCGACGAGGTCGGCGATCACCTGCTCGATGCGCTTGTACGCGGTCGGCGCCTCCTCGAACAGCAGCTGCCGGTCCCCGCAGACCACGACCGAGCCGAGCGGGGTGCGGCGCAGCTCCTCGACCGTGTGCTTGGCCTTGCCGCGGCGCAGCGCGTCGGCCCGGGACATCTTGCGGCCGGCGCCGTGGGCGACCGAGTAGTTCGCGTCGGGGCCGGCGTGGGCGGCGACGAGGTACGAGTGGGTGCCGCGGGTGCCGGCGATGAGCACGTCATTGCCGTCGCCGGGCGCCGCGCCCTTGCGGTGCAGGTACTCGCCGTCGCGGAGCTCGACCAGGTTGTGGCACTGGTCGACGATCGGCTCGCTCACCCCGGCGCCGAGCGCATCGGCGACCCGCGCGGCCAGCAGCCGGCGGTTCAGCGAGCCCCAGCGGACGGCGTCGTCGTGCTGGGCGAGATACGCGGCTGGGTCGGCAGCCCGGCCGGCGCCGTGGACCTCGGTGTGGGCGCGCAGGATCCGCTCGCCGAAGCCGCGCGAGCCGCTGTGCACGACAAGGACGAGGTCGCCGGCGGCGAGCCCGAGCCGGTCCGCGTGTCCGACGTCGAGCACGCCGTCGACCCGCGCCAGCTCGACGAAGTGGTTGCCCCGGCCGACCGTGCCGAGGCTCTCGGTGTGGCCGCCGGGGATGTCCTCGTCGACCATGGACGGGTCGAGCGGCGCGTCGAGGTCGGGGAAGCGGGCGGCGAGGCGCTGCGGGTCGGGTCGCTTGAGCCGGATCGGGAACACGGCGATGCCGCAGCCGATGTCGGAGCCGACCAGGAACGGATACAGCACGGACGAGGCCATCGCCGCGCCGATCGGGGCACCCTTGCCCGGGTGCAGGTCGGGCATCGCGGCAACGTGGCGCATGCCGTCGAGCGCGGCCACCTGGTGGCACTGCGCGACGGCGTCGGACTCGATCCAGCTGGACGAGCCGGCGAAGACGGTGACAGACACGGACGCTCTCTCTTGGACGATGCAGGGGCAGGTCGGCAGGGGCGTCAGCGCGTCATGAAGATGACCTTCCCGCAATCCCGGCGGCGCGGCAACCCAATAACCGGACGCGGCGGCCACCGTCCTCGCCGCCGCGCCCAGGTACTTGCCGACTCAGAGGGCGATGACGTGCCCGACCCGGGGATCCGTGCGGCCCTGGAGGACCTCCAGCCAGGCGTCGCGCAGCCCCTCCGGGCCGTGGCTGACGACCACGTCGAGGTGCTGTGCCACCACCGGGGCGAAGCGGTCCCAGGCGGCGGTGAACCGGGCGTCGAGCCCCTCGCGGCCCCAGTCGGCGGTCCGCTTGCGGATCTGGTCCGGCGCGAAGAACACACTGCCGGCGGCGAACGCGTTGGGGACCTGGCTGGTCAGGCCGACGGCGACGTCGCCGACCAGGCGATGGCGCTCCCGCAGCGCCGCGCGGATGTCGGGCCGGCCGGACACGTCGACGTACAGCGTCGGCCGGTCCGGGTCGAGCGCGTCGAGGCCGCCGTACGGCAGCACCTCGTCGTAGCAGCCGAGCTCCTCGGTGAACCGGACGTTGCCCGGCGAGGTGAGCCCGACCAGCCGCACGCCGGCGTCGCGCAGCTCGAACGCGGCCGCGTAGGCGGTCTTGCTCGACGCCGAGGACAGCACGACCGCCTCGGCGCCGTGGAAGGCGTTGTCGACGAGGAAGTCGGCGAGCATGAACGAGGTGAAGAACAGGGGGCGGAGCAGGATCTGCAGGTCGTCGACGGGGATCGCCAGATAGGTGTTGTACGCCGAGGGCAGCTCGGCGCGGTGCGGGCTGGCGTCACGGAAGCGGCCGTCGGTGACCCGGTCCGGCCGGACGACGAGGTGGCTCGCCGGCGGCAGGTACCCGTAGTAGCGCCGGCCCTCCGGCACGCCGTCCACGGTGGACGCCGCCACCTCGGCGAAGCCCCACACCGGCACCAGCCCGCGGCCGCCCGGTGCGGCCGGGAAGAACTCCCAGTAGCGGAAGGCGTCGCCGAGCACGCCGTAGGTGACGTTGTTGGCGGTCATCCCGACGCGCTCGACGCGCAGCAGCACCTCCCCGTCGGTGAGGGCGGGCACCGGCGTCTCGGCGACGGCGGCGTCGGCGAGGTCGTCGCGGGCGACGGACAGGCTCCACGATGCGGTCATGGCGGCGACGGTACCGCCGGTCCCGCCTCCGGCACAGACCGGCGATTTCGCCGATGCCCGCCCGTCGGCGCCGTCCGGAGACTGGCTCCACGCTGCACACCCCGTCCCCTGTGGAGGCATCCAAGATGCGCATGCGCACCCGTCTCTCCGTCCTCGGGGCCGCCCTGGTCGCCGCGGTCGGCCTGGCGGTGACCCCGGCGAACCCCGCCGCCGCGGCCACCAGCACGCCGGTGATCTTCGTGCACGGATTCATCGGCAACGGATCGAACTGGTCCACCGCCCTGTCGGTGTTCCGGGCCGGCGGCTTCACCCGGCTCTACACGTACGACTACAATTGGGCCGGCTCGAACACGATCAGCGCGGCCGGCCTGCGCGACCGGGTCAACCAGGTCAAGGCCCAGACCGGCGCGTCGAAGGTCGCCATCGTGAACCACTCGATGGGCGGCCTGGTCACGCGGTACTACCTGGAGGAGCTGGGCGGCTCGTCCTCGGTGAGCCACGTGGCCTCGATCGCGGGCGCCAACCACGGCACGACCTACGCCGGCGCCTGCCTGATCTACGCGAGCTGCATCGAGATGTACCCCGGCTCGGTGTTCCTGCTCAACCTCGCGGCGGGCGACGAGACCCCGGGCAGCGCCAAGTACCGCACGTGGTACTCGGCCTGCGACGGCATCATCATCCCGTACACGAGCACCCGCCTGGACGGCGCCACGAACACGAACGTGGCGTGCGAGACGCACCTCGGCTTCCTCACGAACACGACCGTCATGACCCAGATCAGGCAGTTCATCGCGAGCTGAGCCCAACACGGAACCGCGGCGGCGCTCTCAGCCACTGAAGGCGGGGGCGCCGCCGGCGCGCTCGGCCGCTTCGCGCTCCAGCACGGCGATCATCATCTTGAGCACGCCGGGGAACGCGGACTCGGCCATCGCCGGCAGCTGATCACGGACGGCGTGCACGTTCGGATAGTCGCCGGCCGGCAGCCCTCTCGCGGCGTCGAGCCAGGTCTCCCAGTCGGCCCGTTCCTGCTCCGGGGACACGTCGCTGACGTCGAGGGCGGCCAGCGCGAACGCGGTGTCGATGAAGTCGCGGTAGTGACGCACGGCGTCGGCGGGTGCGAACCCGGCCCGCAGCAGCAGGCCGATGCCCATGTCGACGACCTGGAGCTCGTGTGGGCCGGCGATGAACCGGTGGGCCCGCAGCTGGGCCAGCCTCGGGTGGGCCCGCATCGAGCGGTAGATGCGCCCGGCGAGGTCGCGCAGGGACGCGCCGAGGTCGGGTCCGGGCACGAACCCCGCGGTGGCCTCGCCGATCAGCCGGTCCGCCACCGCCAGCAGGATGGCGTCCAGGCTGCGGAAGTAGCGGTAGATGGCCGTCGGGTCGGCGCCCAGCGCCGCGCCGACCCGGCGCACGCTGAGCTTGTCGCCCGCCGGGCCGTCGATGAGGCGCAGGACCGTGTCGACGATCAGTTCGGTGCTGAGCACCACGCCGGCCCGGGTGGGTCGCCGCCGCGCCCGGACCGCCGAAACCCGCCGCGAGCTGTCCATGATCACCTCTCCGCTCTTATGTCAACGCATTGACTTTAGCGGGGTGCGCGACGTTCCATCGATGTGGGGGGCGCGTTCCCCCGCGAGCCGAAGGGAACTTCTCATGCAGGTCCGGCCTGCCTACGACGCCGACATCCGTACCGACGCCGCACGCATCCGCCGGGCGCTGGCGGATGCGGTCCCGCGGTCGTTCTGGCTGGAGGATCCCGGCCGACCGGCGACCGAGGCGCCCATGGCCGGAGACATCGAGACGGACCTGCTCGTCGTCGGCGGCGGCTACTGCGGCCTGTGGACCGCGCTGATGGCGAAGGAGGCCGATCCGGGACGCGACGTCGTCCTGGTCGAGGGCGAGGAGGTCGGCTGGGCGGCCAGCGGACGCAACGGCGGCTTCGTGGACGCGAGCCTCACGCACGGGCCGGAGAACGGGCGGCGCCACTTCGCGGACGAGCTCGCGGCCCTCACCAGTCTGGGCGCCGAGAACTTCGCGGGCTTCGCGCGGGCGCTGCTGGACCACGACATCGACGCGGAGTTCGAGGCCGGCGGCTTCCTGGCCGTGGCCACGGAGCCGCACCAGGTCGCGGCGCTGCGGGCGCAGGCGGGCGAGAACGCGGTGTTCTACGAGGGCGACGCGCTCGCCTCGATGGTGCGCTCACCGTTGCTGCGGGCCGGCCTGTTCAGCCGCGAGCGTCAGGGCTTGGCCCACCCCGCCAAGCTCGCCTGGGGCCTCAAGCGGGCGTGCCTGCGCCTCGGGGTCCGCGTGTTCGAGCACACCGCGGCGACCGGCGTGCACGATGACGGCGGCGCCGTGCGGGTGCTGACACCGGCCGGCCGGATCCGGGCATGCAGCGTCGCGCTCGCCACCAACGGGTTCCCGTCGCTGCTGCGGCGCAACCGCCTGATGACGCTGCCGGTCTACGACTACGTGCTGATGACCGAACCGTTGAGCGCGGCGCAGCTCAGCGACATCGGCTGGACCGGACGCTTCGGCATCTCCGACGCCGGCCGCCAGTTCCACTACTACCGCAAGAGCGCCGACAACCGGATCCTCTGGGGTGGCTACGACGCCGTCTACCACCGCGGCGGGGCCATCCGGCCCGAGTACGACCAGCGCCCGGAGACCTTCGCCCGCCTCGCCGACCACTTCCTGCGGACCTTCCCGCAGCTGGAGGACGTCCGCTTCACGCACGCCTGGGGCGGCATGATCGACATGTCGACCCGGCTCAACGCGTTCCACGGCACGGCGATGGGCGGCAAGCTCGCCTACAGCAGCGGCTTCACCGGCCTCGGCGTGGCCGCCACCCGGTTCGCGGCCGCGGTGATGATCGATCTGCTCGCCGGCGCCGACACGCCGCGCACCCGCCTGCGGATGGTGCGCCGCAAACCGCTGCCGATCCCGCCGGAGCCGTTGCGCTTCCCGGCGGTACAGCTGATCCGGAGCGCCATCGCCCGAGCCGACCGCAACGGTGGCCGGGACGGGCTGGTCCTCAAGGCGGCGAACGCCTTCGGCTTCTCATTCGACTCCTGATCGACGGCCCAGGGGGCGCCGCCGGCGCGTCCGTACATCCCGTGTTCATGTGGAGTTTGAACGCTGTTCACAGGTTGCTCTGAGGTTCGGCTGATTGTGTCCCACTTCGTCCCCTGCTGTCCCGCAGATTGGCGAAGACCATGCGATGGCCGTTCCGACGACGCACCGTGCCGCCGGACCGCTCCCCCGGCACCGTCCCGGCTCCGCCGGGCGCCGCCCGCAGCGATGACCACGGCGGTCACGCGCTGCGGGCGCCGAGCAAGCTGCACGCGTTCAACCGGTACGAGATCAAGTATCTGATGCCGGGCACCGCCATCCCGGCGCTGCGTGCGGAGCTCGACCGGCGCCTCGACCGGGACAGCCACGGGGCCGACGGCGGCTACGGCGTGTGGAGCGTCTACTACGACACCCGTGACCTGCGCTTCTACTGGGAGAAGATCGAGGGCCTGCGGTTCCGGCGCAAGCTGCGCGTCCGCCACTACGGTGACCGGTTCACCGTCGACGACGACACGAACGTGTTCGTCGAGATCAAGCAGCGGGTCAACCGGGTCACCCAGAAGCGCCGGGTCGCGCTGCCGTACCGGCTGGCCCGCGAGCTGTGCGACGGCCGGGCGATGGTCGAGCACGAGCCGGCCCAGCGGGCGTTCCTCGAAGAGGTCCTGGAGCTGGTCAGCCGGCTCGACCTGCGGCCGGTGGCGATGACCGGCTACCAGCGCGAGGCGTTCGTCGGCCGCGGCGCCGAGTCCGGGCTGCGAGTCACCGTCGACCAGCGGCTGCGCGGGCGGGACCGCGACTTCCACCTCGGCGCCGACGCCGAGAACCGGCTCATCGTCCCGGCCCGGCTCGCCGTCGTGGAGTTCAAGGCCAACGAGCGGGTGCCGTACTGGCTCACCGACCTCGCCGCCGAGCTGAACCTCTCCGTGGTGCGCATCTCCAAGTACTGCCAGAGCGTCGAGGCCTTCGGCCGCGCGCCGCGCTCGATCTTTCACGTCCCGGACACCGACCCCGCCGCTGCGCCGGCTGCCACCCGAAACGAGGCCTGAGCCATGCCGTTCGACGTCCAAGACCTCTCCGGCACCTTCAGCGTCGGCGACATCGCCATCGCGCTGTCGCTGTCATTCGTGCTCAGCGCCGCCGTCGGCTGGGTCTACCGGTTCACGCACCGCAACGTGTCCTACAGCCAGTCCTACGTGCAGACGCTGGTCATCCTCGGCATGCTGATCTCGCTCATCATGCTCGTCGTCGGCTCCAACATCGCCCGCGCGTTCGCGCTCGTCGGGGCGCTGTCGGTGGTGCGCTTCCGCAACGCCATCAAGGAGACCCGCGACGTCGGCTTCATCTTCCTGGTCATGGGCGTGGGCATGGCCGCCGGCACCCGGTTCTACACCCTGGCCGTCGTCGCCACCGTCGCCATCAGCCTGGTGATCATGGTGATGTACCGCTTCAACTGGTTCGCGTCCAGCGTCCAGCGGCAGGTCGTCAAGGTCCAGGTCCCGCCGGACGGCAACTACACCGAACACATCCAGGACGTGCTCATCGCGCACACGAGCGAGTTCGAACTGGTCAGCATCGAGTCGATCCGCGGCGGCGCGCTCACCGAGCTGATGTACACCGTCCGGCTCAAGAAGGGCCACGAGCCCGGGCAGCTCATCACCGCGCTCGGTGAGCGCACCGGCGGCCAGCGCGTCACGGTCCTCACCGGTTACGACCAGACGGACCTGTGATGCCGCCCCGGAGGCTGCTGCACCGCATCCCGATGCGGGTACGGCACTACTGGAAGCTGCTCGCCGTCTGCGCCGCCTTCGTCGTCGCCTGTGCGGTGGTGTTCAGCACCGTGCGGGTCACGCCGCTGGTCACCAGCGCCAGCGACGCCGACGGCGACCAGGTCACCGAGAACGTCGCCGGCACCACGGACCTGTTCGACGCGACCGTGGCGCACCGGATCACGCTGACCTTCCGCGACAGCGACTACCAGCGGCTGCTCGACGAGTTCTGGAAGGAGGGCGAAAAGAGCTTCCTCGATGCCGACCTCACCATCGACGGCACCGCCATCCCGAGCGTCGGCATCCGGCTCAAGGGCAACTCCACGCTGATGGGCCTGACCCGCAACGGCCAGGCCCGCCAGGGCGGGTTCGGCCAGGGCGGCGCGGGAGCGCAGCGCAACGGCTTCCCGGGCGGTGGACTCCCGGGCGGTGCCCCCGGAGGTGCCCCCGGAGGTGCCCCCGGCGGCGCTCCCGCAGGCGGCGGTGCGGGCGCACCGGGCGGGTTCGGCCGGGCCTCGCTCAAGGCCGAGGAGCCCGAGAGCCTGCCATGGCTGATCCGCTTCGACGAGTTCGTCGACGGCCGCCGCTACCAGGGCCACCGCGAGATCGCCGTCCGCGTGGCCGGCATGGGCGGCGGCACCACGGTCCTCAACGAGGCCGTCTCGCTCGACGTGCTGGCCGCGGCGGGGCAGACCGCCCAGCGGTACGCCTACTCCAGCTTCACCGTCAACGACCGGCCCACCACCGCCCGGCTCGTCGTCGAGCACCCCGACGAGGGCTTCGCCGGCACGCTCGGCGACTCGGGTGTGCTGTACAAGAGCCTGGCCACCAGCCAGTTCACCGACCAGGGCGACGACCAGACCGAGTACGCCGACGACTTCAAGCAGATCACCAAGAAGGGAAGCCAGGACCTCCAGCCCGTCATCGACCTCGTCCGGTGGGTGAACACCAGCAGCGACAGCGAGTTCGACCGGCGTCTCGCCGACCACGTCGACGTCCAGGCGTTCGCCCGCTACCTTGCGGTCCAGAACCTGCTGCTGAACTCCGACGACATGGCCGGCCCCGGCCGCAACTACTACCTCTGGTACGACCTGAGGACCGGACGGTTCACCGTCGTCGGGTGGGACTACAACCTGTCGTTCTCCGGCAGCGCCACCCAGGGCCCGCACGACAGCACCGCCATGGGCGGCGGCCGCTTCGGGGGCAACGGCGGCGCACCGCCGCAGGACTTCCAGCCACCGGCCGGCGTGCAGCTGCCCGACAACATGCAGCCACCCGGCGGGCAGGGTGCTCAGGGCGGGCGCGGCGGCTTCGGCGGGCTGGGCGGGCACAAGCTCAAGGAGCGCTTCCTGGCCAGCACCGCGTTCAAGACGGCCTACGAGGACGCCTACCGGCAGCTGTACCGCAAGATCTACGCCGGCGCCGACGCCCTGAACACCCTCGACGCCATCACGAAGGTCCTCGCCACCGTCGGCGGCAACGACGCGCAGAAGACCGCCGACGACGCCGAACAGCTGCGCAACGTCATCCTGGAACGCACCGACCACCTCGCCACCGACAGCGTCGTCACGAGCGGATAGCGGCCTCGTCGTGGGGCGCGAACGTGTCCCCGCCGGCCGGCACGACCAGCAGGGTCAGGCGCCCGTCCCGCCACACGGGACGGGCGCCGTCCAGCGGCCCGACCAGACCGCCGGGCGGCACCGCTCCCGCGCCGAGCACCGCGACCCGGTCGATCGCGGTCGACGCCACCACCGCCCCGGCCGTCATCGTCCCGGACAGCGCCCCGCTCCCGCGGAAGCACACCGCGCGCCCGCACCGGCCGGCGGCGTGCCCCGCCGCCGCGCGCGCCGCCACGCCGGCGCACTCCGGGCGGATCGGCGGCAGTTCCAGCGCCGTCCCGCCAGGCACCGCGAACGTCACCGCCACGTGCGCATCGGCACCGGGCTCCCGGAAGGTGCACACCTCGGCACCGGCCGGCACACCGAAGCCCCGAATCCATCGCTCCGCCTGCCCCTCGCTGACATGTCCGAGGCAGACGGCGAAGTACCGCATCATCGGGCCACGGTCCCGGAGCCGGCCTACCGGCGCGTGAACCAGCCCTGGCCGGGAAGTGACCACGATGCGTCCGGCCCCGCGGGGCCGGACGTGGCAGACTCGGCGGCATGGCCGAGGACACGATCCGGGCCGCGACCGTGGAAGACGTGCACGAGCTCGCGCTCGCGATGCCGTTCGTCACCGTCGAGCACGGCAGCGGCGGGAACCCGGTGTACCAGATCGGTGGGAAGTCCTTCGTGTTCTTCCGCAACCCGCGGCCCGACGCGGTCGATCCGGTGAGCGGGGAGCGGTATCCCGACGTCATCGTGTTCTGGGTCGAGTCCGAGGACGACAAGCTCGCCCTGGTGCAGGACGACGGGTCGCCGTTCTTCACCACCGCGCACTTCGACGGGCATCCGTCGGTGCTCGTGCGCGCGAGCCGGCTCGGCGAGCTCACCCGGGCCGAGGTGGCCGAGGTCGTCCAGGACGCCTGGCTGGCCCGGGCCTCGCCGCGCCGGGCGCGCGCGTGGCTGGATCAGGCGCGGTTGAGCAGCGGCGGGGCGTAGCCGGCCGGCTTGTCGCCGATCGAGAGCCCGGGACTCACGATCCAGCTCTGGTACCGCGAGGTGAACATCGAGTACGGCGCCTGCACGCCCGGGTCGCTGGCCTCGTCGAGCTGCCGGCGCGCGTCGGCCGGCAGCTCGAAGTCGAGGGCGGCCAGGTTGGTGTCCAGCTGGGCCGGGCTGCTCGCGCCGACGATCACCGCGCCGATGCCGGGCTGGGTCGCCGCCCAGTTGACCGCCACCTGTGCCATCGGCCGGCCGAGGTCGGCCGCCACCGCCGCGACGGCGTCGATGACGCGCCACTGCTGGTCGGTGACCTGGCCGTCGCCGAGCCGGCCGTCTCCCTCGATGCCGCCGCCGGCGCCGCGGCGGTACTTCCCGGTCAGCAGGCCGCCGCCGATCGGGCTCCAGGCGGTCAGCCCGATGCCCAGCTCGCGGGCCAGCGCCGGGTACTCGGCCTCGATCGTGCGGTTCACCAGCGAGTACGGTAGCTGCAGGCTGACCATCGGGGCCATCCCGTGCGCCTCGGCGAGGCTCTGCGCGCGGGCCGCGTACCAGGCCGGCACGTCCGACAGGCCCGCGTAGCGGATCTTGCCGGCCCGCACCAGGTCGTCGAGGGTGCGCACGACCTCCTCGACGGGGGTGATGCGGTCCCACGTATGCAGCAGGTACAGGTCGAGGTAGTCGGTGCCGAGCCGGCGCAGCGAGTCCTCCAGCGCGCGGATCATGTGCTTGCGGCCGTTGCCGCCGGCGTTCGGGTCGGCCGGGTCGACCGTGTTGGTGAACTTGCTGGTGAGCACGAGCCGGTCACGGGTCTTGCGGGCGAGCCGGCCGACGATCCGCTCCGACTCGCCAGCGGTGTAGAAGTCGGCGGTGTCGATGAAGTTGCCGCCCGCCTCGACGTAGCGGTGGAAGATCGCGGCCGACTCGTCCTCGGACCTGCCGTAGGACGCGTGGAACCCGGCGATGCCGAAGTTCATGGTGCCGAGCGCCAGGCGGCTGACCCGCAGCCCGGAGCGGCCGAGGAGAAAATATTCCACGATGGTGTACCCCTGGGAGAGTTGGACTGTTCGGTCCAACTCTCCCCTGTGATTTCTGGACCTGCAAGTCCAGAATCGGTGCCGAGGATCACCGGCGGGTCAGGTGCGCGGCGGGTGGTCCCGCTCCGGCGCCCCGACGCGCAGCGCCACCCGGTCGAGGTAGGCCAGTTGCGCCGCGACCACCGCGAGCACGAGCAGGACCAGCGCCCAGATCGGCAGCACGGCCGCGAACGGCACGTCGAACCGGGCGTTGTAGGCGGCCTCGACGAGCGACACCACCAGCACGTTCTGGGCGTCCACGCGGTCCTGGCCCCCGATGAGCAGGCCCCACAGCAGGTCCTGGGCGGCGACGACCCACGTCACGAGGTACGCCAGCAGCACCATCGGCAGCACGGGCAGGATCGTGCGGGCCCAGGACGCCGGCCGCCCCTCCTGCAGTGCGGTCTCACGGCGCATGGCCTGGCCGCGCAGCAACAGCGCCAGGATGAGCAGCGCCGGTATCGCCACCCGGCCCGGCGGGACCAGGCCGAGGAACTTGTCGATCATGCCGGCGTCGCGGGCCGCGGCGAACTCCCGCACGGCCAGCGGCCCCACGCCGACGAAGAGGAACAGCCCGAACGGCACCAGCAGCCACTCGCTGCGCGTCCCGAGCGGGCGCAGGCCGCTGATGCCGAACGCCGCGAGCGCCGCGACGGTGACGCCGACCGCCGCCGAGATGAGCGGGGGCACCCACGTGTTCACGCCGACCTGGTTCGCCCGCCCGGGCAGTTCGCCCGCGTCGGTGATGTGGGTGAGCCAGTCGCCCACGCCGAGCCACCACAGCCCCAGCACGAGCACCACGAGCACGCCGGTACCGGCGAGCCAGCCCGCCGTGGCGCCCGCCCGGGCGGCTGGCGGCGGCGTGTCGTCGAACTCGAGCCGCGCCCGCGACAGCACCAGCAGCAGGGTCACGCCGAGCCCCAGCAGCATGAGGATCAGCAGGAGCACCGTCGCCACGGCCGCCGCCGTGCCGACCCGGAACATGCCGAACCCGTACTCGTACATCAGCAGCAGCGGCGTTCGCGAGTCGGCCTTGCGCCCCCACGCGCCGGACACGAAGGGCACCGTGAAGCTCTGCAACGCGAGCGCCAGCACGGTCGCCCCGGCCACCGCTCCGGCCACGAGCAGCGCCGGCACCGGATTGCGCCCGGCCTCCCGCCGTCGCAGCGCCGCCAGGTAGATGGTGACACCGAGCGCGGCGGCGAGCCCGAACCCGGTCAGCCAGTACGTGACCGTCGTCGACGGCGGGTCGTACTCCCGGCTCGACGCCTGGTCCGGCATCTGCAGCCCGATGGCAGCCGCGGTCGGCGCGTAGGCGGCGACGGGCAGCGCAAGGACGCCCCGCGCCGCCCACCGCCCGGCCGTCC
>NZ_JAHYSG010000039.1 GCF_022095675.1 Dactylosporangium sp. AC04546
GCTACTGCGCCTCGCACTCCCGCCGGTTCTGGGGCCTGCGCCTGCACCTGGTCACCACCATCCACGGACTGCCCGTCGCGTTCGCCCTCACCAACCCCAAGACCGACGAACGTGACGTCCTCATCGACCTGGTCTCACTGCAGCCAGCCATGTTCCACCACCCGGACGGACTGATCCTGGTCGTGGACAAGGGCTACCGCGAACGCATCACCGAAACCTGGCTCAACGAAACAGCTATCGACGTCCTACGACCCGCATACCGCAACGAAGCCCCACGCCCCGGCCGGCTCATCCTGCGCACCGTCCGCCAGAACATCGAGTCGGTCAACCAAACCCTCAAAAACCAACTCGACCTCGAACGGCACGGCGGCCGCACCTCCGCCGGCACAGCCGTCCGCGTACTACAACGCCTCCTAGCCATGACCGCCGCAATCTGGCACAACTGGCACACCGGCCAACCAACCATGCGATCACTGATCGCCTACGACCACTAACCCCTTGGAATAGATCGTCTAGGTACGCAGGATCGCCAGGAGGGCGTCGGGCACCGGCCGCTTGCCCGAACCGTCCGGCGCCACCGACACGTACACGATCTTCGCGGCGCAGGTCACCTCGCCGCCGCGGCGCACCGCGAAGTGCAGGTCGAAGCTCGTGGTGCCGATCCGGCCGGGCCGGACCGCGATCTCGACCGCCTCGCCCCACCGGACGCCGGCCCGCCAGTCGATCTCCGACCGGACCAGCTGGAAGTCCATGCCCTCGCGCACCAACGTCTCGGTGTCGAACCCGTGGTGGGCGAGGAAGCCCGACATGGCCTCGTCGAACCACGTCAGGTACCAGGCGTTGAACACGACACCCTGCTGGTCGACCTCGAAGTACCGCGCCTTCCAGGGCATCACGAACCCATCCGCGTCCAGCACCGTGGCTGTTCCTTCCGTCATGATCCGACGAGCGGGCGGTGCGGAGCATAACTTCCGCGCCCGGATGCGGAGCCGTCCGAGAAGACCGCCCACGGCGTCCGGCTCAGCGACCAGCCGCCGTGCCCGACCGTTGACGCCAAGTAACGTTCGCGCAACGGGGCAGCCGGCGGCGCCGGGCGGGCCGATCATTGGCCACATGGACCGCACCCCCGGCATGCGGCACGTCGCCGTCGCCCTCGCCTGGCTGACCCACCCGGTCACCGCCGGCGCGGTCGTCCTGCTGCTCGTCAACGACCACGTGCTGAAGGCGGCGTACCCCGGCCCGGTCACCGGCAAGCTCAGCGACGTCGCCGGGCTCGTCCTCGCCCCGGCGCTGGTCGCGGCGGTGCTGTGCCTGCTGGTGCCGCGGGTGCCGGCCCGGGCGGCCGCCGTCGCCGGGCTGGCCGGCACCGGGCTCGCGTTCACCTGGGTGAAGGCCACCGCGGCCGGCGCCGAGGCTGCGTCGGCGGCGTGGAGCGTCCTGCGGCCGTCGACCGTGCTCGCCGACGTGACCGACCTCGCCGCGCTGCCCGCCCTCGCCGTCGCCTGGTGGACCTGGACCCGGGTGCGCACCGCCGAGCTGCCGGAGACGTGGACCCGCACCGTTCGCGCCGTGCTGGTGCTGCCGGCGGCGGTGCTCGCGGTCGCCGCCACCAGCGCACCGTTCTACCCGGCCGCCGGGCGGGTCGACGTGGTCGACGGCCGGGCCGTGGTCGGCGTCTACGACGGCTACCACGCGACGAACGCCGACCCGGCCGACGAGGAGCGGCCGTACTCGTGGCTGTCGACGACCGACGGCCGGACCTGGGTGGAGGAGCCCGCCCCGGCACAGGCACCGTCACCCCGCCGGACGCAGGCGTGCGTGCCGGACACGCCGGCGCACTGCTACCGCGTGGTCCCCGGGCGGATGGCCGTCGAGGAGACCGTCGACGGTGGCCGCACCTGGCGGCTGTCGTGGGAGGTCTCGGAGGGCCGGCGGCGGTTCCTGGCCAAGCAGTTCGACGACATGACCGCGAACTACCCCGACCTGAGCTCGGCGGAGGTGGCCGTGCTGCCGGTCACCGGCGGTCACCTCGTGCTCGTCGCCAACCGCCGCGACGGCGTCGCCGTCCGATACTCCGACGGGACCTGGCGGCGGGTGGGCGTGCCGAGCGACACCGGCACGCCGCAGGTCGAGCCGCTCGTGGCGCCGGGGCAGCACGTCCTGGTGGAGTTCGCGCTGGCCGGGACGGCGGTGCCGGTCCTCGTCAGCCTCGCGCTGCTGCCGGTGCTGACCCGCCGGCGCGGGCTCGCGGCGGGAGCGGCCGGGCTGGCCGTGCTGGGCGCGCTCATGCTCATGCTCGGGATCGCCGACGGGACCTCGCTCGTCATCCTCCCCGGCGTGCCGCTGGCGATGGCCGGTCTCGTCTGGTGCCTGGCGACGGTCGCCGGTGACCCGGGGCTGCGGTGGTGGCATCTTGCCGGCGTGCTGTGCGTGGCCCTGGCGACGGGGATCGGCATCGGATGGTCGTTCTACGGCTGGTCGGCCGGAAACCCGGACGGCTACGGTACCGCGGCCGGGATCGCCCTGACGGTGGCGCTCGGCGGAGCGGTGGTGTGCGCAGCGGTCACCGTGGCCGCCCGGCGCCGGGGGCGGGCAGTGGCGCGGCGGTCAGGCGCCGAGCTCGTCGCAGAGCGCCTCGTAGCGGTCGAGCTCCTCCGGCGGGGCTCGCCGGTGACGATGCCCTCGACCGCGTCCCGGTCGGCGTCGGTGAACGTCGCGTTGGTCAGGGACGCCCGGAACGAGCGGGGCATCCGCGGGTCGTGCGCGGCCGGCGCCTCGCCCGGGTCGAACTCCGCGCCGGTCTCGGCCGCCAGGCGCGCCACCCGGTCGAGGTCGAGCCCCCGGCCGAGCACACACAGAACGTGACGGGGGAGGATCATGGAGCGAACGGTATCGCCGCCGCGCCACCGGGGAACTCCTGTCGATGCAGCCGATCGACGGATGCGAACGCGATGGGGCAGCGAAAGCAAGGCCCCACCCCGTAATCTGACGAGAAGTGGTACCACCGGAGCCATCCTTCCGACCGGACGGTAGGCTGTCGGCGGATCGAGTTGTTTCATGAGGGAGGCCCGAGATGGCTCGTGCGACGTCCGCCCGGGGGGAGTCGACCCGGCGCCGGCAGCGCTGGCCCGACGGCTACGACCCGGAGAACACCCGCCGCTCGCTCATCACCAGCGCGCTCGAGCTGTTCGAGCGCAGCGGCTTCGACCGGACCTCGGTGCAGGAGATCGCCGACCAGGCGCACCTGACGAAGGGCGCGTTCTACCACCACTTCGAGAGCAAGGACGACCTCCTGCGCCACATCCAGGAGGAGTACCTCGAGGCGCAGCTGACGGCGATCCAGCAGATCGAGGCCGGCAGCGACGACCCGAAGGTCCGCGTGGCCGAGCTCATCCGCTTCAGCCTGCGCAGCGTCGCCGAGTACCGGGCGCACGTGACGATCTTCTACCAGGAGCGCCGCTACCTGACCGGCGAGCTGTTCGCCGAGGTGACCCGCAAGCGCGACCTGGTCGAGGCGGCCTTCGCCGGCATGATCCAGGACGGGGTGACCAAGGGCGTCCTGCGCCCCGACGTCGACGCCCGGATCGCCACGTTCGGCCTGGTGGGGATGTGCGCCTGGGCGTACCAGTGGCTCAACATGGCCGGCCCGCTGAGCGTGGAGGAGGTGGCCCGCCAGTTCAGCGCGATGGTCCTGGAGGGCCTTGCCGCCTGACGGGTCGCTAGCCGTTGAGCAGTTGCCGGGCCATGACGATGCGCTGGATCTGGTTGGTGCCCTCGTAGATCTGGGTGATCTTGGCGTCGCGCATCATGCGCTCCAGGGGGAAGTCCTTCGTGTAGCCGTAGCCGCCCAGTAGCTGGACCGCGTCCGTGGTGATCTGCATGGCGGCGTCCGAGGCGAAGCACTTGGCCGCGGCGCCGAAGTACGTCAGGTCGGGCGCGGCCCGCTCGGAGCGGTCGGCGGCGGCGTACGTGAGCTGGCGGGCCGCCTCCAGTTTCATGCCCATGTCGGCCAGCATGAACTGGATGCCCTGGAAGTCGGCGATCGGCTTGCCGAACTGCTTGCGCTGCTGGACGTAGCCCAGCGCGAAGTCCAGCGCACCCTGCGCGATGCCCAGCGCCTGGGCCGCGATCGTGACCCGGGTGTGGTCCAGCGTCCGCATCGCCGTGCCGAAGCCGGTGCCGGGCTCGCCGATGATCCGGTTTGCCGGAATGCGCACGTTGTCGAGGTACACCTCCCGGGTCGGGGAGCCCTTGATGCCCAGTTTGCGCTCGGGGGCGCCGAAGCTGACGCCCGGGTCGGAGCGCTCGACCACGAACGCCGAGATGCCCCGTGAGCGGGCGGCGGGGTCGGTGACGGCGAAGACCGTGTAGTACTCGCTCACGCCCGCGTTGGAGATCCAGCGCTTCACGCCGTCGAGGACCCAGGTGTCGCCGTCGAGGACGGCGCGGGTCTTCATGCTCGCCGCGTCGCTGCCGGCCTCCGGCTCGGACAGGCAGTACGAGAACATCGCCTCGCCGCGGGCGATCGGCGGCAGGTACCGCCGGCGCAGCTCCTCGGACGCGGCCAGCAGCAGCGGCATCGTGCCGAGCTTGTTGCCGGCCGGGATCAGCGACGACGAGGCGCAGGCCCGGGCGACCTCCTCGATGACGATCACCGTGGCCAGGGCGTCGGCGCCGGCGCCCCCGTACTCGACCGGGACGTGCGGGGCGTGGAAGTCGGCGGCGCGCAGCGCGTCGTAGGAGGCCTGCGGGAACTCGGCCCGCTCGTCGGCGTGCGCGGCGTTGGGGGCGACCTTGTCGTCGCAGACCGCCCGGACGGCCTCGCGGATCTCATCGTATGGAGTCGGCACGCCCGGACAATACCAGCCGGTCGGAATGTCACGATACCTTGAGTGCCGGTCGCGTGACATGGTAGATACCTTCCAGTCGGTATGGAAAACTGGGGAGGGCATGTGACGCGGGCCGTCCGAGCTGGCATGGACTTCATCACCGCCCTCGACCGGGGCAGCCTCGGCGGGCTCGCCAGGCTGTGCGCACCCGGCGCCACCTGGTGGGTCGACGCCGGACCCGACCGCCGCGGTGGCGACTTCCAGGCCGAGGGCAGCGGGCGCTTCCCGCTGCATGGCGTGATGCGCATGGACGACAAGCTCGCCCTCATGCGCGAGCTCGGCCCGGCCGCGTTCCCGACCGGCTGCCGGCAGATCCCGCGCCGCGTCGTCGCCGGCGACGACGCCTGCGTCATCGAGGTCGAGGGCCACGGCGTGCACGCCTCCGGCCGGACCTACGCCAACCGCTACGGGTTCGTCTTCGACGTCGACGCGCACGGGGCGATCGTGTCGGTGCGCGAGTACCTCGACACGCTGCACGCCCAGCAGGTGGTCGGCGGCAACGCGGAGATCCCGCGGAGCGTCGTCGAACAGAACGGACAACCGCCCGGCGAGGCACCGGCAGTGGTGACCACCATGTGGGCCGCTCTCGCGGTAGGGGACCTCGACGCGTTCGGCGCGCTCTTCACCGACGACGCCACCTGGTGGACCGACTCGGGCCACGACCGCGACCGTGGCCGCCTCCACAAGCGGGGCGACATCGCGGCGAGCCCCTTCCACGGCGTCGTCGCCATCGCCGACAAGCTGGGGGCGATGCGCGCCCGCATCGCCAGCGGCGTCTACAAGTCGGCCGCCGTCACCGTCACCCCGCAGCGCTCGATCGCCGACGACACGCTCGTGGCCGTCGAGGCGACCGGCGAGGCCGTGCTGGCAAGCGGCCGGTACCAGAACCGCTACCTGTGGATCGTCGACATGCGCCCCACGGGCATCGCCGGCGTCCGGGAGTACTGCGACACCCTGCACATCGCCGACCTGATGGGTTACCCGACGTGAAGCCGCTCACCGACCTCAACCACGTGCTGACCACCACCCGGTCCGTCCGCCGGAGGCTCGACTACGACCGCCCGGTCCCGCTCGGCCTCGTCGGCGAGTGCCTCCAGCTCGCCCTCCAGGCGCCCACCGGCGGCGCCGCCGAGGACTGGCGCTGGCTCGTCGTCGGCGACCCGGAGACCAAGGCCGCGCTCGCCGAGCTCTACCTCGCCGCGTACGTCGAGTACGTGCAGAAGCCGCTGCAGGACGCCGACAGCCCGATCGTCCGCGACCGCCTCGGCGGCCGCAACGCGGACGGCACCCTCAGCACGCGCACCGCCCGCATCCTCGGCGGCGCCGCGCATCTCGCGCACAACATCGGCCGCGCGCCGTACCTGCTGATCCCGTGCGCCACCCGCCCCAACCCGGCCAAGGGTGGCGCCGGCACGAACTCGGCGGTCTACGGCTCGCTGTACCCGGCGATCTGGCAGTTCAACCTGGCGCTGCGGGCCCGCGGCCTCGGCACCGTCATCACCACCCTGCACCTGCACCACGCCGCGGCCGCCGCCGCGCTGCTCGGCATCCCCGACCACGCGCTGCAGATCACGATGCTGCCGGTCGCGTACACCCAGGGCACCGAGTTCCGCGTCGCGGCCCGCAAGCCCGTCAACGCCGTCGCCTACCTCGACCGCTGGGGCGAGCCGCTGCCCTACGACGACAAGCCCGTCGAGCGGCTCACCGGAGAGGAGTACGCATGAGCACCCCCGTGATCCGCGACATCGACGAGGTTCTCACGACGACCCGCGCCGTGCGCAACCGCATGGACTTCGAACGGCCGGTGAGCCGCGCCGTCGTCGAGGAGTGCCTGCGCCTGGCCCAGCAGGCCCCGATGGGCTCGAACCTGGAGGACTGGCGCATCGTCGCCGTCGACGACCCGGCCCTGAAACGCCGGCTGGCCGAGCTGTACACCGACGTCTGGCACCAGACCGTCGAGGGACCACTGGCCAGCGGCGAGGCGGCGACCACCACCCGGCTGTCGCCGTCGGTGCGCCCGGACCCCGTGACGCAGGCGCGGCAGACCCGCGTCCTGACGGCGGTGAAGTACCTCGTCGACCACCTCGAGCAGGTGCCGGTCCTCGTCGTGCTGTGCAGCACCAAGCCGATCCCGCGGCACCCGGTCGGCGGCACCGCCTCCGGGTACTACGGCTCCATCTTCCCGTTCGCCTGGTCGTTCCAGCTCGCCCTGCGCTCCCGCGGCCTCGGTTCGGTGATGGCCACGGCCCTCGCGCACAAGGCCCGCAAGGTCCAGGGCGTGCTCGGCCTGCCCGACGACTGGCGGCCCATCACGCTGCTGCCGGTCGCCTACACCAAGGGGCTCGACTTCCGCCCCGCCGCCCGCGCCGACCTGTCCGAGGTCGCCTTCTGGAACGGCTCCACCGAACGGGCCGCCGGATGAGGGCCGCGTACCTCGTCGAGCCAGACGCCGACCGGCCCGCCGAAGCCATCCGCGTCGGCGAGCTCGACCCGGCACCGGCGCCGGACGGCTGGGTCGAGGTCGACGT
Organism: Dactylosporangium sp. AC04546; assembly: GCF_022095675.1. Classification (GTDB taxonomy): domain Bacteria; phylum Actinomycetota; class Actinomycetes; order Mycobacteriales; family Micromonosporaceae; genus Dactylosporangium. The sequence continues at coordinate 7,418 of NZ_JAHYSG010000039.1, forward strand.
GCGCGCCGGCGCCCTCAACATGCACGACATCTGGACGCTGCGCGGCGTCGGCGCGGCGACCGGCCGCCCGCACATCATCGGCAGCGACGCCGCCGGGGTGGCCGAGGGGCGCGACGTGATCGTGTACCCGGTCGTGCCCCGGCCACCGGACGGGAAGATCGTGCCCCACGCGATCCTGCTGCCCGACGCCGGCCACGGCGTCCTCGCCGGGCGCATCGCCGTGCCGCCCGGCCACCTGGTCGCCAAGCCGGCCCACCTGAGCTGGTCGGAGGCGGCGTCGCTGCCGACCGCGTGGCTCACGGCGTACCGCATGCTGTTCACCAAGGCCCGCGTCGAACCCGGCCACGTCGTGCTCGTGCAGGGCGCCGGCGGCGGCGTCGCCACCGCCGCGATCGGCCTCGCCGCCGCGGCCGGCGCCACCGTCGTGGTCACCTCCCGCTCGCCCGAGAAGCGTGAGCGGGCCCTCGCCCTCGGCGCCGCCGCCGCGATCGGCAGCGGTGAGCGCGTCCCGCAGCTCGCCGACGTCGTCGTCGAGACCGTCGGCCCGGCCACGTTCGAGCACTCGACCCGCTCCACGCGGGCCGGCGGCACGATCGTCGTGTGCGGCGGCACCAGCGGCTTCGCCGCCGAGCTCGACCTGGCCCGGCTGTTCGCCCGCGAGATCAGCGTGCACGGCTCGACGATGGGCACGCTCGCCGAGTTCGAGGCGCTCGTCGCGTTCGTCGCCGCGCACCGCATCCGGCCCGCCGTCGACAGCACCGCCGACCTCGCCGACGTGCGCGCGCAGGCCGCCCGGATGCTGGCCGGCGCCGCGTTCGGCAAGCTGTGCGTGAGCCTGTCGTGAGCCCAGTCTCGCTCACCCGCCGCGGTGCCGCGCTCTGGGCCCGCATCGATCGCAGCGGTACCGCCAACGCCTGCGACTCCGCCGTGATGGCCGGACTGGAGGCGTGGCTCGCCATCGGCGATGCGGACGTGCGGGTCCTGGTGCTCACCGGCAGCGGCCGCAGCTTCTGTGCCGGCGCCGACCTGACCGAGGCCACGAGCCTGCTCGGCGACCAGGCCGCCCTGCGGGCGTTCCTCGACCGGGGCCGCCGCCTCGTGCGGGCCGTCCGGGCGGCGCCCGTGCCGACGATCGCCGCGGTCAACGGGGCCGCGTTCGGCGGCGGCCTCGAACTGCTGCTCGCCTGCGACATCGCCGTCGCCGCCGACACCGCCCGCATCGGCGACCGGCACATCGCCGTCGGCCAGGTCCCCGGCTGGGGCTCCAGCGTCCTGCTGCCCCAGGCGGTCGGCCCGGCCGCCGCGCGCCGGCTGCTCATCGCCGGCGAGACCTGGACCGCGGCCGAGGCCGCCGGGCACGGCCTGGTCAGCGAGGTCGTCCCCGGCGACGCCCTCGAAGCCCACGTCGACGCCCTCGCGGCCCGCATCGCCGCGCTCGACCCGGCCGCCGTCGGGCGGATGCTGCGCGTCGCCCGGCCGCTCGTGGACGACGCGGCCTGGGACCGCGAATGGGACACCCTGACCGAACACATCGCGGCGCAGAGCGAACGCGCCGCCAGATCGGAGTGACATGCGACCCGCACGCAAGACCGTCGTGCCCGCCCCGCGCGACCTGACCGCCCTCGCCGGCCACGAGCTCGGCGCCAGCGCGGCCCAGGTCGTGACCCAGGAGCAGGTGAACCAGTTCGCCGGCGTGACCGGCGACCACCAGTGGATCCACGTCGACGTCGAGCGGGCGCGGTCCGGGCCGTTCGGCTCGACCATCGTCCACGGCTTTTTCACGCTGGCCCTGGTCCCGCTCCTGCTCGCCGACATCCTTGAGGTGCAGTCGTACTCCATGGGCGTCAACTACGGCCTGGACCGCGTCCGGTTCGTCAGGCCGCTGCCGCCGGGCACGCCGATCCAGGGCGTCGCCACGCTGGTCGCGGCCGACCCGCTCAAGGACGCCGACGGCGTGCAGGCCAAGGCGTCGGTCGTGGTCGAGTTCGCCGACACGGGCGAGACCTGCTGCGCCGCCGAGATCCTGTTCCGCTACTACGCCTGACGCGCCGGGGCGGGCGGGCGCTGCCGGTCTGGTCGCGCGGCCGGTCTGGTTGCGCGGCCGGTCTGGTTGCGCTGCCGGTCTGGTTGCGCGGCCGGTCTGGTTGCGCGGCCGGTCTGGTTGCGCGGCCGGTCTGCCCGCGCTGCCGGTCTGCCCGCGCTGCCGGTCTGCCCGCGCTGCCGGTCTGCCCGCGCTGTCCGCCTGCGCCACCGTCTGCCCGCGCTGCTGGCCCACGCTGTCCGCCTGCGCCGCCGTCTGCCCAAGCTGTCGCTCGCCACGCCGTCCGCCCACGCGGCTGCGTCGATCTTGGAGTTGTGGTGCCTGACAAAACCGGACATTGTGGGAGTGTCGCGGCACCACAACTCCAAGATCGACGCCGAGGGGCCGCGACGCCGAGGGGCCGCGACGCCGAGGGGCCGCGACGCCGAGGGGCCGCGACGCCGAGCGGCAGCAGGGGGCGGGCGGCGTTACTCGGTGGCTGTCGACGGGGTCGCGAAGCGGCCGCGGTAGAAGGACAGCGCCGGCACCTTCGTCGGCTTCAGGTGGACGTGGTCGACGTCCAGCAGCACGATCACGTGGTCGCCGCTCGTGATGACCTCGTCGCGGCGGCCGGCGAGGACCGCGGGCGTGCCGGGCAGCAGCGGCACCCCGTCGGGGCCGGGCACCCAGGACACCCCGCTGAGCTTCTCGGCGCCGGTCAGGCCCGAGGTCGCGAACCGCCGGGCCACGTCCTCCTGCTCCTGGCTGAGGATGTGGACCGCGATGCGGGCCGAGTCCATGAGCACCCGGAAGCTCGACGAGGAGTTCGCGACGCAGAACAGCACCTTCGCCGGCTCCAGCGACACCGACGTGAAGGAGTTGACGGTCAGCGCGGCGACGGCCGAGCCCGAGGACGGGCCGGTCACCGCGGTCACCGCCGTCACCCCGGTCGGGAAGTGCCCGCAGACCTGGCGGAACTGGGCGGAGTCGAAGAGGGGCTCGGTCATCATCGGCGCACCGCCCGGTCGGAAGGGTCGTCGGAGGGGTCGTGGCGGAGCCCGCCCTCGAGCTGGATGAGGCACAGCGTGTGCCCGCCGGGGTCCTTCACCAGGTGCAGCCGCCCGTGCGGGCTGTCGACCGGCCCGACCGTGGGCAGGCCGCCGAGGTCGGTCACCCGGGCAAGCGCGTCGTCGAGGTCGGCGACGGTGAAGTAGGTGATCCACTTCGACGGGATGAGGTTGGGCCACTCGTTGTCGAGCTCGAGGACGCCGGCGACCGGCACGTCGCCGAGCATGAGCACGGTGTACGGGCGGGCCGTCGGCGAGTCGTCGCGCTGCTGGGTGGTGTAGCCGAACAGGGTCCGGTAGTAGTCGACGGACGCGGCCGGCTCGCCGGTGTCCAGCTCGTTCCAGCACAGCGCGCCGACCGCGTTGAGCACCTCGACGCCGGCCCGCGACTCGCCCTGGTACAGGCCGAACGCGGCGCCGAACGGGTCGATGACCGCGGCGCCGGTGCCGGCGGCCGGCAGGTAGCGAGGTGGCGTGACGAGCTCGCCGCCGAGGGTGACCGCCAGCTGCGCGGAGCGATCGATGTCGTCGACCGCGAAGTAGGTGATCCAGCCGCGGGGCCGGCCGCCGTGCAGGCCGGTGGCGTCGGAGATGCCGGCGACGTCGCGGCCGCCGACGCTGCACATGCGGTAGGTCGTGCTGCCGAGCTGCTCGTGCCGGACGCTCCAGCCGAGCAGCGCGCGGTAGAAGTCCTCGGCCCGGGCCGGGTCGGGCGTGCACAGCTCCACCCAGACGGCCTCGCCGGCCCGGAACCGCCCGCTCACCGCGGCACTCCGGCCACGATGGTGCGCGCCGACACCTCGTAGGCGCGCTCGGCGGAGCCGGTGGCGACGCTCGACTCGACGACCTCCACCACCGCCCGCAGCGTGTCCCCGGGTACGGCGGCGAGGGCACTGACGAGCGCGTCCACCGCGCCGTCGAGGTCCGCGGCGGGGACCACCCGGGCCACCAGGCCCCAGGCGAGCAGCTGCGCGGCGCTCGCCGTGGCGGCGCCGGTGAGCAGGTCGTAGGCGTGGGCGCGGGGGAGCGCCTGGGCGATCGTGTGCCCGACGCCGGCCGGCGCGAAGCCGAAGCGGGCCTCCGGCAGCGTGAGCACGGCGTCGGCGGCGGCCACCGGCAGGTGCACCGCGGCGAGCAGCCCGGCGCCGAACCCGATGACCTTGCCGCGGACCGCGGCGACGACGGGCACCGGCAGGGCCCGCACCCGCCGCAGGGCGGCGTCGCTGTCGCGCAGGCCGTCGGCGACGGCGGCGGCGGACGTGGCCGCGAGGGCGGCGAACGACGAGGTGTCCCAGCCGCCGCAGAAATGCCGGCCGGCCATGTCGAGGCGGACGACCGCGCAGGCCTCACCGGCCGCGGCGGCCTCCAGGGTCTCGACCAGCTCGCGCAGCGCCGCGTCGTCGAAGCAGTTGCCGCGCGCCGCGTTGTCGTAGCGCACCCGGGCGACACGGCCGTCGTGTTCGCGGGTCAGGGTGATGGTCACCGGCGCATCATACATACCGGTCGGTATGAAGGCAACGACGCTGGCCGGGAGCCGGATGTCATCGGATCGTCACAATCGCGATACGCCGTGGACCTGTTGACTTGATACCGGCTGGTCGGTACTTTGTGGCCAGCGTCACGGCCGCTGACCGCGGTGACACGTCACAGTCCATCGCTTGTGAAGGACATCCTCAATGATCAACAGAATCTTGCGATCCCGGCGGCCGTTGGCGCTGGCCGCCGCCCTCACGATCGCGAGCGCCGGGCTCGTCGCCTGCGGCGGCTCGGAGCCCGGCAGCACCCAGTCGGCCGGGCCGCTGAACGTCCGGGCGCTGCTCGCCGCCCAGCCCGCCACCCTCGACCCCATCGTCGGCGCCCGCTCCGCCCAGATCGTCTGGGCGACGATGCTCGAGCCCCTCATCAACACCGACAAGGCCCTGGCCATGACCGACACCGGCCTGGTCACGAGCTGGACCCGCACGGACCCGACCACCTGGACGCTGAAGGTGCGCGACGGCGTCAGCTTCAGCAACGGCGAGAAGGCCGACGCGGCCGCCGTCGCCAACACCCTGCTGCTCACCCGTGACACCGCGGCGTCGCAGCTGAAGTCCTACTTCACCAACGTGGCCGCCGTCGACGCCCCCGACGCGAGCACGGTCGTGGTCAAGACCAAGACCCCGCAGTACAACATCCCCGACCTGCTCACCACGGTCTACCTGGTGCCGCCGAAGTACTACAAGGACAAGGGCTCCGAGGGCTTCGCCGCCGAGCCGGTCGGCACCGGCCCGTACGTCTGGGCGGGCGCGCACGCCGGCCGCGACATCTCGGTCAAGAAGAACCCGAACTACTGGGGCACCGCCGCCGCCAACGACGGCATCACCTTCACCTGGGCCAACGAGGCCGCGCAGCGGCTCGCGCTGATCCAGAGCAAGAGCGTCGACGTCTCCTTCGACCTGCCGCCCGCGCAGGCCACCGAGGCCAAGAAGGCCGGCGTCACCGTGGTCAGCACCGAGACCGCGATGAAGATCATCGCGTTCCTCGACTCGACCAAGGCGCCGTTCAACGACCCGAAGCTGCGCGAGGCGGCCGCCCTGGCCATCGACCGGGACGCCATCGTCAAGGGCATCTTCGACGGCCAGGCCGTCGCCGACTCCGGTCTGCTCAACATCCTCCCGGGCCAGCAGCCGGCGCAGAGCGTCAAGGCCGACCCGGCCAAGGCCAAGGAGCTCGTCGGCGCCTCCGCACCGGCCGTGCAGATCACCTACCCGGCCGCGCAGTACACCAACATCGAAGAGGTCTCGCAGGCCGTCGGCGGCGCCCTGGAGAAGGCCGGCTTCAAGGTCACCTACGTCCCGATCGACTACGGCACGCTGGTCAAGCGGGTCGTCGGCCGCCAGGTCCCCGGCATCGCCATCTTCGCCGGTGTCCCGAACGTCGCCACCCCGGACTACTTCGCCAGCGGCTTCATGAAGACGAAGTCGATCACCGGCAACTGCCCGGACGCGCAGATGGACGAGCAGATCGGCAAGGCCCTGGAGCAGGACAGCGCCCAGGCCGCCGCGCCGATGTACGAGCAGCTCAACACCACGGGTGTGGTCGACAAGCACTGCTACGTCCCGCTCTACCGGCAGGTGTTCAACTACGCGACCAACGGCGTCAAGGGTGTGGTGTTCGGCCCGCTGAACACCGTCGACTTCACGAAGACGACCCGCTGACGATGCCCGAGGCAGTCCAGACGGGAGTGCCGGGCGGCGACGCCGCCCGGCACCTCCGCACCCCCGAGACCGACACACCCGTGCTGGTGGTCGACGACCTCGTGGTCGAGCACCGCAACCGGAGCACCGGCGAGGTCTTCCGGGCCGTCGACCGCGTGTCGCTGCGCATCGACGCCGGCCGCAGCGTCGCCGTCGTCGGCGAGTCCGGCTCCGGCAAGACGACCCTCGCCATGGCCGCGACCGGCCTCGGCCCGCGGGGCGAGGGCGACATCCGGCTGCTCGGGCACTCGCTGTCCGCGGTCGGCCGCAAGGAGCTGCGCCGGCTGCGGCCCGAGGTCCAGGTGGTCTTCCAGGACCCGCACGGCTCGCTCGACCCGCGCCAGTCCGTCCGGTCGGGCCTGCGCGAGCTGCGCAGCCTGCAGCCGAAGCGGACCGCCTGGATCGACGACGCCGGCCTGCTCGGGCGGGTCCGGCTCGCGCCGGAGATCCTCGACCGCTACCCGCACCAGCTCTCCGGCGGCCAGGCGCAGCGGGTCTGCATCGCCCGCGCGCTGCTCATGCGCCCCCGGCTCATCGTCGCCGACGAGCCGACCTCGGGCCTCGACGTCTCCGTCCAGGCCGACGTGCTCGACCTGCTCAGGGAGATCCGGGCGACCACCGGGGCGGCGCTGCTCATGATCAGCCACGACCTGGCCGTCGTGCGCTCGGTCTGCGACGACGTGCACGTCATGCACCGCGGCCGGGTCGTGGAGTCCGGGCCGTGCGAGACGGTCTTCGCCACCCCCGAGCACGAGTACACCCGCGAGCTGCTCGCCGCCATGCCCGGCGCGCGCTGGAGGTCCCGCCGATGAAAACCAGCACCGCGGGGCGGCTCAAAGCCGGCACCCTGCGCCGCGCCGGCGCCCGGGTCGCCGCCCTGCTCGCCTCCCTGCTCATCGCACTGAGCATGGCGTTCCTGCTCGGCCGCCTCTCCGGCGACCCGACGGCCACCATCCTCGGCCCGATGGCCCCCGAGGAGCAGCGCGTCCAGCTGCGCCACGAGCTCGGCCTCGACCGGCCGCTGCTCGTGCAGTACCTCGACTACCTCAAGGGCGTCTTCACCGGCGACCTCGGCCAGTCGCTGCAGTTCTACCAGCCGAACACCACCATGATCATGGACCGGCTGCCGTTCACGCTGCAGCTGGTCGCGGGCGGCATGGCCCTGGCCGTGCTCATCGGCGTGCCCCTCGGCGTGCTCGCCGCGCGCCGCGAGGGCACCTGGTGGGACCGGGCCGCCTCCACCCTCGCCCTGCTCGGGCAGTCGGTGCCGGTCTTCTGGTTCGGCATGATGCTCGTGGTGCTCTTCGCCGTGAAGCTCGGCTGGCTGCCGGCCGGGCAGTCGGGCACCCCGCAGCACCTCATCCTGCCGGCGCTGACCATGTCGGTGTACCCCATGGCGCAGATCGCCCGGCTGACCCGTGCGTCGATGAGCGAGGCCCTCGCCGAGCCCTACATCGACTCCGCCCGCGCCCGCGGCATCGCCCCGCTGCGGGTCGTGTGGCGCCACGCGTTCAAGAACGCGATGATGCCGATCCTCACCATCGTCGTGCTGCAGACCGGCATCCTGCTCTCCGGTGCCGTCGCGGTCGAGTACGTCTACTCCTGGCCCGGCCTCGGCCAGCTCGCGCTGCAGGCCATCCAGTTCCGTGACTTCCCGCTCGTGCAGGCGATCGTCGTCTTCGGCGCGCTCACCTTCGTCCTGCTGAACCTCCTCGTCGACGTCATCCACTCGATCGTCGACCCGAGGGTGAGGTGACCTCGTGACCCAGCTCGAACTCGAGACCGCGACCGGCGACGGCACCGTGCCGGTCACCCCGCGGCGCCGCAGCCGCCGCCGGCGGACCTCGGTCTTCTGGCTCGCCCTGCCGCTCGCGGCGGCCGCGATCCTGGTCTTCGTCCTGCCGCTGACCGGCCTGCTCCCCGAGGCCGGGCAGAACCTCGACGCCACGCGCCGCCCGCCCGGCTTCCTCGCCGGCGGCTCCTGGTCGCACCCCCTCGGCACCGACAAGCTCGGCCAGGACGTGCTGCGCCAGTTCGTCACGGCCGGCCGGATCACCATCGTGATCGGCCTGGTCGGCGCGGTCGTCGCGATCGGCCCCGGCACCCTGCTCGGGGTGCTCGCCGGCTACTTCCGCGGCTGGGTCGACCGGATCATCTCGGTGCTCATCGACGCCCAGCTCGCCCTGCCGTTCATCCTCATCGCGCTCGCGATCATCTCCAACCGGGGCAGCTCGCTGCCGGTGCTGTTCCTGGTCCTGGCGCTCACCGGCTGGGCGGTCTGCGCCCGGGTCACCCGCTCGGCGACCCTGGCCATCCGCGAGCGGCAGTTCGTGCTCGGCCTGCGCGCCGCCGGCGCGTCGGAGACGCGGATCGTGTTCCGCCACGTCCTGCCCAACCTCGCCGGCACCATCGTGGCGCTGGGCACCCTGCAGGTCGGCACCGCGATCCTCATCGAGAGCGCGCTGAGCTTCCTCGGCCTCGGCGTCGTCCCGCCGATGAACAGCTGGGGCTCGCTGCTCGCGTCCGGCCAGGACGAGCTGAGCCAGGCCTGGTGGATCGCGTTCTTCCCCGGTCTGGCCATCACCCTGCTGGTGCTGCTGGTGAACCTCCTCGGCGACGCCCTGCTCACCCACCACGACCCGCGGAAGAGGCGCCGATGAGCGTCCTGCTCGACGTCAGGGGCCTGTCCATCACGGCCCGGCTCGCCCACGACGACCTGACCCTGCTCGACGGGGTCGACCTGGCGATCGGCCGCGGCGAGATCGTCGGCGTCGTCGGCGAGTCCGGCAGCGGCAAGACCACCCTCGCCCGGTCCGTCGTCGGGCTCCTGGAGCGCAACGTCCGCGTCGCGGCCGGCGCGATCGAGCTCGCCGGCGACGTCGTCGTCGCGCCCGGCGTCGACCGCACCGACCGGGTCCGCGGTACCGCCGTCGGCATGGTCTTCCAGGACGCCTCGCGCTCGCTGAACCCGCTCATGAGGGTCCGCACCCACCTCGGCGAGGTGCTGCGCCGGCACGTCCGCGACATCACGAAGGCCGAAGTGGAGCGGCGCTCGGTCGAGGTGCTCGAGCAGATGCGCATCACCGACACCGCGCGGGTCCTCGACAGCTACCCCCACCAGCTCTCCGGCGGCCTGCGCCAGCGGGTCGCCATCGGCCTCGCCGTCGTCACCCGCCCCGCGCTGGTGATCGCCGACGAGTGCACCACCGCCCTCGACGTCACCACCCAGACGAAGGTCGTGGACCTGTTCCGCACCCTCGTCGACGAGCTCGGCATCGGCCTGCTGTTCGTCACGCACGACCTCATGCTCGCCAGCGACCTGTGCGACCGCATCGCCGTGATGAGCGGCGGGCGGGTCGTCGAGCAGGGCAGCACCGAGCACGTCCTGGACCACCCCGAGCAGGAGTACACGAAGCGGCTGCTGGCCGCCATACCTTCGTGGAGCTGAACCACATGTCAGGCATCGGCGCCTACGCCGCCTACCTTCCGGCCTACACCCTGGCCGACAACCGCCTGGACGCGACGGAACCGGCGCGCCCCGGCGGACCTTCCCGCAGCGTCGCCTCGTTCGACGAGGACACCGTCACGATGGCCGTCGAGGCGCTGCGGTACCTCCCCGCCGGGCGGCAGCTGCTGCTCGCCACGACCAGCGCGCCCTACGAGGCCAAGACGTCGGCCGGGATCGTGCACGAGGCCCTCGGCCTCGACCCCGGCGTCGCCGCCGCGGACCTGCGCGGGCACCGCTCCGGCGCGACCGCCCTCGACCTCGTCACCGCGACCGGCGCCGCGGCGGCCCTCGCCGACGTGCGCACGACCCGGCCCGGCGCCCCCGACGAGCTGGCCCAGGGCGACGCCGCCGCCGCGTTCGTGGGCGGCACCGGCGCGGCCGTCCTGCTCGGCCGGGCCGCGCACACCGCCGAGATCCTGGAGCGCTGGCGGCTGCCGGGCGAGCGGCACGACCGGGTCTGGGACGAGCGCTTCACCGCCGAGATCCTCGCCGAGGCCGGCCTCGCCGCCACCCGCCGGGCCCTCGCCGAGGCGGGCCTCGACGCCGTCGACCACGTCGTGGTCTCCTCGTCGAACGCCCGCGCCGCCGCGGCCCTGCGCAAGCGGCTGCGCGGCTCCGGCGACGACGCCGCGCTCGAGCGGGCCACCGGGTTCACCGGCGCCGCCCACCCCGGCCTGCTGCTCGCCGACGCCCTCGACCGGGCCGAGCCGGGGCAGACGATCCTGCTGCTGTCGGCGACCGAGGGCGCCGACGCGTTCGTGTTCCGGGTCGCCGACGGGGTCCGGTCCGCGCGTCGCGGGCCGGCCGTGCGCGAACGGCTCGCCGACCGGCAGACCGTCGGCTACGGGCGGTACCTGCGCTGGCGCGGCCTGCTCGACGTGCAGGGCCCCGCCCGCCCGGCCGCGCCCGCGCCGGCGTCGCCGCCGATGTACCGCCGGGCTGGCTGGAAGTACCGCCTCGAGGGCAGCCAGTGCGGCGCCTGCGGCCGGATCACCACCCCGCCGAGCCGGGTCTGCGCGTCCTGCGGGATCGCCGGGGAGTTCGCCGAGGAGGGCAACGCGAAGGTGTCGCTGCGCGACCGGACGGCCCGGGTCGTCTCCGTCACCCGCGACCACCTCACGACGATGCCGGAGAGCGACGTCGCGATCGTCGTCGCCGACGTCGACGGCGGCGGGCGGCTCACCGCCTACGCCACCGACACGCCGCCCGGCGAGGTCACTGTCGGGATGGCGCTGACACCGACGTTCCGGCGGCTCTGGAGCACCGACGGCATCCACAACTACTTCTGGAAACTGCGTCCCGCAAAGGATTACACCGATGGGCAGTAGGCGCATGGCCCACGACGTCGCGATCGTCGCGATGGGCTGCACCCAGTTCCGTGACCACTGGACCTCCTCGGCCGACGACCTGCTCGTCGACGCCGTCACCGAGTGCGTCGGCGCCCTGCCGAACGTCACCCTCGACGACGTCGACGCGTTCTGGGTCGGCACCCAGGGCTCCGGCATGTCCGGGCAGACCCTGGCCCGGCCGCTGCGGCTCGTCGGCAAGCCCGTCACCCGCGTCGAGAACTACTGCGCCACCGGCTCGGAGGCGTTCCGCAACGCCGCGTTCGCCGTCGCGTCCGGCGCCTACGACATGGTGATGGCGACCGGCGTCGAGAAGCTCAAGGACTCGTCGCAGTCCGGCCTGTCCGCCGTCTACCCGCCCGACGACGGCACCGCCGTCGACTGGACCGCACCCGCCGGGTTCTCGCTGCTCGCCCCCGCCTATCAGGAGGCGTACGGCGTGGACGCCCGCGGCATGCGCGACGCGCTCACCCGGGTCGCGGTGAAGAACCACGCCAACGGCGCCCGCAACTCCCGGGCCCAGTTCCAGAAGGCGGTAACCGCCGAGGCGGTCGAGAAGGGACCGCGCATCGCCGGGCAGCTCGGCGTCATGGACTGCTCCGGCGTCTCCGACGGCGCCGCCGCGGCGATCCTGGTGCGGGCCGAGGACGCCTACCGGTACACCGACAAGCCGGTCTTCCTGCGCGGCATGAGCTTCGTCGCCGGCTCCGGCGCCGGGCTTGCCGCCGACGGCTACGACTTCACGACGTTCCCCGAGGTGGTCGAGGCCGCCCGGCAGGCCTACGAGCAGGCCGGCGTCACCGACCCCGCGTCGCAGATCTCCCTCGCGGAGGTCCACGACTGCTTCACCCCGACGGAGGTGGTGCTCATGGAGGACCTCGGCTTCTCCGAGCGCGGCAAGGCCTGGCGCGACATCCTCGACGGCCGCTACGACCTCGGCGGCGCGCTGCCGGTGAACACCGACGGCGGCCTCAAGTCGTTCGGCCACCCGATCGGCGCGACCGGCCTGCGCATGATGTTCGAGTGCTTCACGCAGCTGCGCGGCGAGGCCGGCGAGCGGCAGGTGCCGGACGCCCGGCTGGCCGTCGCGCAGAACCTCGGCGGGCAGCCCGGCTCCTGCGTCGCGTTCGTCGCCGTCCTGGGCAGCGAGCGATGAGCGCCCGCGTGGACCTCAGCGGCCGGGTCGTCGTGGTCACCGGCGCCGGCAACGGCATCGGCCGTGCACACGCCCTCGCGCTCGCCGAGCGCGGCGCGTCGGTCGTCGTCAACGACCTCGGCGGGTCGCTCGACGGCTCCGGCTCGTCGGGCGCCGCCCGGCAGGTCGTCGACGAGATCGTGCGGGCCGGCGGGACCGCCGCCGCCTCGACCGACTCGGTCGCCACCGCCGAGGGCGGCGCCGCCCTCATCCGGACCGCCGTCGACGCGTTCGGCCGGGTCGACGCGATCATCCACAACGCCGGCATCCTGCGCGACCGCACCCTGGCGAAGATGGGCGACGACGACGTCACCGCGGTCCTCGACGTGCACCTCGCCGGCGCGTTCAACGTGCTGCGCCCCGCCTGGCCGCACATGGTCGAACAGGGCTACGGGCGCATCGTGCTCACCAGCTCCTCGTCCGGGCTGTTCGGCAACTTCGGCCAGTCGAACTACGGCGCGGCCAAGGCCGGGCTCGTCGGGCTGATGAACGTCCTGGCGCTGGAGGGCGCCCGCCGCGGCATCCTGGTCAACACGATCGCTCCGACGGCCGCGACCCGGATGACCGACGGGCTGCTCGGCGAGCTCGCCGACCGGTTCGACCCGCGGCACGTCGCCGCCGTCGCCACGTTCCTCGCCTCCGAGCAGTGCACGCTGAACCGGCACATCCTCACCGTCGGCGGCGGCCGGGTCGGGCGGATCTTCCTCGGCGTGACGCCGGGCTGGTACTCCGGCCCCGAGCCGGCCTCGCCCGACGACATCCTCGCGTCCATCGGCGACATCTGCTCCCTCGACGGGTTCATCGTCCCGGACAGCGGCGCCGACGAGGTGGCGCTGATCCAGCAGGTGCTCTCCAGCGACAGCGGAACCGAATAGAAAGCGAGTCACACCCCCATGCCGGTCAGCGAAGTGCACCACGTGGCCATGACCGTCTCCGACGTCGACCGGGCCGCGGACTTCTACGAGCAGGCCCTCGGCTACCGCAAGACGCTGCGGACCGACGTCGGCGGCCCCGGGATCGAGGTGGCGCTGCGGCTGCCGGCCGGCACCACCGGCCGGGTGCAGTACATGCAGGGCCCCAGCAGGATCGGGCAGCTGGAGCTCATCGAGTGGACCGGCGAGAAGCGGCGCACCGCCACCGCCGGGCACCTGGAGCTGGGCACGTTCCTGCTCAGCTTCGAGGTGCCGCTCGACGAGATGGCCGACCTGCACGCGCGGATGGTGGCGCTGGGCGCCGAGTGCCTGTCCGAGCCGCACCGCACCCTGCTCGAGAACTACGGCTACATCACCGCGTTCGCGGCCCGCGACCTCGACGGCAACCTGCTGGAGTTCGTGTCGCTGCCAACGCGTGAGGAGATCCTCGCCTACCGCGCCACTCAACAGGCCGGCAGCTGATGGCGACCAGCAACTTCGCCGAGACGCTGCGGCTGCAGGCGCTGCGCCGGGCCGGCCGGGAGGCCCTCGTCGACGGCCGCGACCGGTGGACCTACGCCGAGCTCGACGCCGACGTCGACCGGCACGCCGCCGCGCTGCTCGCCGCCGGGATAACCGCCGACGACCTGGTCGGCGTCCTCGGCCGCAACACCGCCACCTACGTGCTCGAACTGCTCGCCCTGGCCCGCATCGGGGCGATCTCGGTGCCGCTGAACTGGCGGCTGCACGCCACCGAGCAGGCGTACGTCTTCGACCAGGCCGGCATCACCGCCCTGCTCTACGACGACGACTTCGCCGACGACGCCGAGCACCTGGCGGCGAAGACCGGCGTGCGGACCCTCGTCGCCAACGGCAGCCGGCTCGTCGGCACCGCCCGGCGGCTCGGCGACCTGCTCGCCGCGCAGCCGGCCGGGGTGCGGGTGCCCGACGCCGAGAAGGCGCCCGGCGACGTGCACCGCCTGCTGTACACCTCGGGCACCACCGCCCACCCGAAGGGCGTCATCCACACCTGCGGCAACCTCACCGCCAACCACCTCGCGCAGGTCCTCGAGCTGGAGCTGACCCAGCACGACCGGATCCTGATCTCGGCACCGCTGTTCCACGTCAGCGGCCTGGAGGCGCCCGGCCTGGCGATCTTCACGGCCGGCGCGACGATGCTCCTCACGCCGACGTTCAAGGCCGAGGACATCGCCCGGATCGCCGCCGAGGAGCGGGTCACCGGGATGGTGCTCGCCGCCCAGATCCTGTTCGGGATGCTCGACCTGCCGACGCTGGACCTCTCGGCGCTGCGGTACCTGCTGTTCGCCGGCGTCGCACCGAGCGTGCGCCGGACGGTGAAGCAGCGGCTGCCGCACGTGCGGCTCATCGACACGTTCGGCATGACCGAGCTGTGCAACGGCGTGTGCTACATGGACGCCGCCCACGAGGAGTCCAAGATGGGCGCGCTCGGCGCCCCGTTCCCCGGCGTGCACATCCGCATCGTCGACGACCACTTCCAGCCGGTCGCCCCCGGCGTCGAGGGCGAGATCATCGTGCGCGGGCCGAAGATCTCGCCCGGCTACTGGAACGACGACGAGGCCAACCGGCGCACCCGCCGCGACGGCTGGTTCCTCACCGGCGACGTCGGCCGCCTCGACGAGGACGGCTACCTGTGGTTCGTCGACCGCCGCGTCGACCTCATCAAGTCCGGCGGGGAGAACGTCGCCGGCGCCGAGATCGAGCGGGTCATCGCCCAGCACCCCGACGTCGCCGAGGTCGCCGTCATCGGCGTGCCCGACCCGCAGTGGGACGAGGTGCCGAAGGCGTTCGTCATCCTGCGCCCCGGCGCGGCGACGACCGGCGAGGACATCCGCGCGCACTGCCTGGCCCGCCTGGCGAAGTTCAAGGTGCCCAAGTACGTGCAGTTCGTCGAGTCGCTGCCGCGCAACGACTCCGGCAAGGTCCTGAAACGGGGGCTGCGGGCATGAGCACCGCCAACATCGCCGCCATGCTGCGCGGCAACGCGCTGCGTTTCGCCGACCGCGACGCGCTCGTCTTCGAGGGCCGCCGCTGGACCCACCGGCAGCTCGACGACGACGTGAACGCCCTCGCCGCCGGGCTGGCCGCCGAGGGCGTCGGCCCGGGCGGGCGGGTCGCGATCGTAGCCAACAACGTGCCCGAGTTCCTCATTCTGTCGCTCGCGCTGTCCAAGCTCGGCGCCGTGTTCGTGCCGCTCAACTACCGCCTCACCGCGGGGGAGCTGGCTCACCTGCTCGGCCACGCCGACGTGCAGGCGGTCGCCACCGTGCCGGAGTACGCGCCGCTGACCGCCGCCGCGATCTCGCACCTGCCGTCGGTGCGCCGGTTCGCCCTCGAACCGATCGACGGCTGGCTCGACCTGCGCGACCTGACGCAGCGCCATCGCGGGGCCCGCGTCGCCGACGCCGACCTCGGCGACGACGCGCTGCAGCGGATCGTCTACACGTCGGGCACGACGAGCCTGCCGAAGGGCGTCATGCTCACCCACGGCAACGTGAACATGAACATGCACGCCCAGATCGTCGAGCTGGGGCTGCGCCCGGACGACCGGATCCTCAACTTCGCCCCGCTGTACCACGTCGGCGGCACCGACCTGCCCGGCTACGGCATCTGGCACGTCGGCGGCTGCATGGTGCTGCAGCGGCGCTTCGACCCGCTCGCCGTGCGCCGCGCGATCGAGACGGAGCGCGTCACCGGGATGGTGATGGCGGCGACGATGCTCGACATGGTCCGCCGCGTCGAGGAGCCGGCCGACCTGTCCTCGGTGCGCTGGCTCATCTACTCGCAGGTGACCTCGGCGCTGTTCGCCGTCGCGCGGGAGCTGTTCCCGAACGCCCGGCTCATCGAGGGCTACGGGCTCACCGAGACGTGCAGCGGCCTGACGTACCTCGACGAGGCGCACATGGAGTCCAAGCAGGGCTCGGTCGGCATCCCGGTGCCGTGGGTGCAGGTGCGGGTCGTCGACGCGGACGGCAACGACGTGCCGGTGGGGGAGAACGGCGAGGTGGTCGCCCGCGGGCCGAAGGTGAGTCCGGGGTACCTCGACGATCCGGCCGCCACGGACAGCGCGTTCCGCGACGGCTGGTTCCACACCGGCGACGTCGGCTGCCTCGACGCCGACGGGTACCTCTACATCCGGGACCGGCTCAAGGACATGATCCGCAGCGGCGGGGAGAACATGTCCAGCGCCGAGATCGAGAACGTGCTCGCCGACCACCCGCTGGTGCTGGCGGCGTCGGTGGTGGGGGCGCCGGACCCGAAGTGGCAGGAGGTCCCGGTCGCGTTCGTCATCGGCCGCCCGGGGCTGACGGCCGACTCGCTCATCGCGCACGCGCGGGAGCGGCTCGGCCGGTTCAAGGTGCCGAAGGAGGTCTACATCGTCGAGGAGTTCCCGACGAACCCCTCCGGCAAGGTCCTCAAGCGCACCCTGCGCGACCTGCGCGCCGAGCTCAGCCCGGACTGGACCTACGGCTGAGGGTGGGTCAGCAGGGCCAGGGTGTGCACGAGGTTGAACCGCTTCGTGCCCCGGCCCTGCTCGTCCCACGGCTTGCGCCAGCGCATCCGCGGCGCGACGTCCCACGCGGTGTCGCCCGGGCCGGCCAGCGCGTGCGCGGCGGCGACCTCGGCCCGGTGGTGGGCGGCGAGCGCCTCGGCCCGCGCGGCCACGTCGCCGTACGGGTACTGGTGGGCCGGGCAGGCGATCGCCGCGCCGAGGTCGCGGATGCGCGCGAGGGACGCGAACAGGTCGCCGGCCGGGTCGTCGCCGGGCCGGCTGACGATCGCCAGCTGGGTCGGGCCCTCGGCCATCATCGTGTCGCCGGTGAAGACCAGGCCACGGGTGTCGTAGTAGACGAAGTGGCCGTAGGTGTGGCCGGGCGTGGGCACGGCGTGGATCGTGACACCGCCGAACGCGAGGTCGGTGGCGGCGGTGAGGGCGACGTCGAGGGTCAGGGTCTCGTCGTGCACGGCGACGGTCAGTGCGTCGGCGTACATCTCCTCGACCACGCTCCCGGGCGCGCCGGTGAGCTCCAGCGAGGCGCGCAGCTGGGTGAGGAAGTCGCCGCGGGTGGCGTGCATGGTGGCGAAGTCGTCGGCGCGGCCCATGACGACCTGCGCGCCGGAGACCTCGCGGACGCGGGCGGCGAAGCCGACGTGGTCGGGATGGTTGTGCGTGACGAGCACGGCCCCGATCGACTCGACGCGGTGGCCGATCGTCCTGAGGGACTCCTGGAACGACGCCCAGCAGCTGCGGTGGCGGTAGCCGGCGTCGACGAGCACCAGGCCGCCGCCGGTCTCGATGAGGAAGACCGTGACCGAGCGCAGGGGGTGGCCGTTGAGGGGGACCGGGACGGCCCAGACGCCGTCGACGACGGGTGCCGGCGCGGGCACCTCCCGGGCGTGCCAGCCGGCCGCGTGTGCTGCTCCGGCCGGGGTCGCGGGGCTTGCGGGTATGGACATCGTCGGCAGGCTCCCTTACTGTTGGGCAACAACATACCGGATGGTCGGAATTTAACTCAAGGAGCCCGATGAGCGAGGACCGCACCGGTTTTCGGCTGTGGGCGGCCGCGGAACCGGACCTGTGCGCGATCGTGACCGCCGACGACCGTCGCATCTCGTACGGCGAGCTGTACGCGGAGGTCAACCGCATCTCGCACGGCCTGCGGACCCGGGCCGGGCTGCAGGTCGGCGACACGGTCGCGGCGGTGATGACCAACAGCCCCGGCATGATCGCGCTGTACCTCGCCGCCATGCAGTCCGGGCTGTACCTGGTGACGCTGAACTACCACCTCACCGAGCCCGAGATCGCCTACATCCTGGCCGACAGCGGCGCGAAGGTGGTCGTCGCCTCGCCCCGGGTCGCCGACGTCGTGGCCGCCGCCGCGCCGGCCGGGGTGCTGGTCTACGTCGACGGCGAGACGCTGCCGGAGCTCACCGACGGGATGCCCGCCAGCAGCCCGCAGGAGACGCCGGCGGGCTCGCTCATGATGTACACCTCCGGCACCACCGGCCGCTCGAAGGGCGTCAAGCGGCCGCTCAGCGGCATCGACGCCGACACCGGCGCGCTCACCTACGTGTGGCTGTTCAAGGAGTTCGGGATGCAGCGCGCCGCGTTCGGGTCCTGGCTCGTGTCGGCGCCGATGTACCACTCCGCCAACATCACCCCGGCCATGGGCGCGCTGCACGCCGGCGGCACGCTCGTGCTGATGGACGGCTGGACCCCGGAGGGCTTCCTGCGCCGCGTCGCCGACCAGCGCGTCACCGGCACCAGCATGGTGCCCACCCACTTCTACCGCCTGCTGCAACTGCCGGCCGAGGTGCGCGCGGCCTGCGACGTCTCGTCGCTGCGCTACGTGCTGCACGGCGCCGCGCCCTGCCCGCCCGAGGTCAAGCAGCGCATCCTCGACTGGTTCGGCCCCGTCGTCTACGAGTACTACGGCTCGACCGAGGTCGGCACGACCATCGCCCGGCCGCACGAGTGGCTCGCCCACCCCGGCACCGTCGGGCGGCCCGCCTCCATCTCGACCCTGAAGATCCTCGACGAGCAGGGCAACGAGGTGCCGACCGGGCAGACCGGGATCGTGTACATGCGCCAGGGCGAGGACAAGGTGGAGTACCACAACGACCCGGGCAAGACCGACGGCGCGCGCCGCGGCGGCCTGATGACCGTCTGGGACGTCGGCCACGTCGACGCCGACGGCTTCCTGTACATCACCGGCCGGGCCGCCGAGCTCATCCTCGTCGGCGGCGTCAACGTCTACCCGGCCGAGATCGAGGCCGCGCTCATCGCGCACGAATGGGTCGCCGACGCCGGCGTCATCGGCGCGCCCGACCCCGAGTTCGGCGAGGTCCCGCTGGCCCACATCGTGCTGCGCGAGGGCGCACCGCCCGCCGCCTCCGTGGTCGAGGCGCTGCGCTCGTACGTCGAGACGGTGCTGGCCAAGCCGAAGCGCCCGGCCGAGTACGTCGTGCACGACGCCCTCCCGCGCGACCCCAACGGCAAGCTCTACAAGGCCAAGCTCCTGGAAGGTGCCCATGGACTTCGATGACAGCGGGGCCGACCTCGCGTTCCGGCGCGAGGCCGGAGCCTGGCTCGACGAGGCGCTGCGCGACGTGCCCGACCAGGAGGAGCTGACCCAGGACGAGCGCGAGCACTGGTCCCGGGTCTGGCAGGACCGGCTCTGCGCCGGCAACTGGGCCGGGCTGTCCTGGCCGGTCGAGCACGGCGGCCGCGGGCTGGACTCCATGGCGCAGGCCATCTTCAACGAGGAGGCGGCCGTCCGCGGCGCGCCCTACCCGCTCAACGGCGTCGGCATGATGCTGGCCGGGCCCACGATCATCGCCCACGGCACCGCCGAGCAGCAGGCCCGGCACCTGCCCGGCATCCTGCGCGGCGAGACCTACTGGTGCCAGGGCTTCAGCGAGCCCGGCTCCGGCTCCGACCTGGCCAGCCTGCGCACCGCCGCGACCAGGGTCGACGGCGGCTGGCTGGTCAACGGCTCGAAGATCTGGACCTCCAACGCGCACAACGCCTCGAAGTGCCTGCTGCTGGCCCGCACCGACCCGGACGCGCCGAAGCACCAGGGCATCACGTACCTGCTGGCGCCCATGGACCGCTTCACCGTCCGCTCGCTGGTGATGATCAACGGCGACACCGAGTTCAACGAGATGTTCCTCGACGACGTGTTCGTCCCCGACGAGGACGTGCTCGGCGGCGTCGGCAACGGCTGGAAGGTCGCCCTGACCACGCTCGCGTTCGAGCGCGGCAGCATGGCGCTCAACCTGTGGGTGTGGGCCCGCCAGGCGGTCGACCGGGTCGTCGACGTCGGCATCGCCCGCGGACTGGCCGGCGACGACGCGTTCGCCGACGCCGTCGGCGCGCTGCAGTGCGACGCCGAGGCGGTGCGCATCGGCTCGATGCGGATGCTCGGTGAGAGCCAGGCCGGGGGCGTGCCCGGCCCGGAGACCTCGGCGCTGAAGAGCCTGTGGGCCGGCGTGGTGCAGAACGCCAACCGGCTCGCGGTGCAGCTCGACGAGGCCGGGGGAGTGCTCCTCGACGGCGAGGGCGCGGCCGCCCGGATGCGCCGCTACCTGCGGGCGCGCGCCCACACGATCGAGGGCGGCACCGAGGAAGTCCAGAAGTCCATCCTCGCGGAGCGGGTGCTCGGCCTGCCCCGCTCGCGCTAGGGAAGGCGCGCATGCGAGCGACGTTCACCCAGGAACAGCTGGAGATCGGCAAGACCGTCCACGCCATCGCCGAGGGCGAGGGCGTGACCGCCCGGGCCGCCCTGGCGGCGCCGTGGACCGCCCCGGCCTGCGACGGCCCGCTGCTGCGGGACTTCGGGCTGCTCGGGGTGCCCACCTCGGCCGGCGGCATCGGCTCCGGCCTCGTCGACCTGCTCGTCGCCGTCGAGGCCCTGGGCGAGCACCTGGTGCCGAGCCGCTTCCCGGCCCACGCGGCGGCCGTGCAACTGCTCTGCGGCCCCGGCCCCGGTGCCGAGCTTCCGGCGGACGTGCTGGAGGGCACCCGCGTGCTCACCCCGGCCGTCGACGCCGGGCCGTCCGCCTGGACGCTGGTGCGCTACGCGGCGCCGGCCGACGGCTTCGCCGTGCTGGGCGGGGGAGACGACGAGGACGCCGGGCAGGTCCGGATCGTCGGCCCGGCCGGCGTCACCGTCACCGCGCGGCAGTCCCTCGACCCCTCCGTGCCGCTGTCGGACCTCACGGTGGCCGCCACCGCCATCGGCGGCGGCGCCGGGGTGGCGGCCGCCGTGGACCGGGCGACCCTCGTGGTGGCCGCCGAGCTGTGCGGGGTGGCGCAGGGGGCGATCGAGCTGGCCGCCGGGCAGGCCCGCACGCGCATGCAGTTCGGGCGGGTCATCGGCTCGTTCCAGGGGGTCGCGTTCCAGCTCGCCGAGGCCGCCACCGCACGGAAGGCGGCCTGGGACCTTACCCTCTACGCGGCGTGGGCCGTCGACAACGCCCGCCCCGACGCCGCGATCCAGGTCCACGCCGCGAAGGCGGCGGCCGGCCGGGCCGCGGTCTTCGCCGCCGAACGCTGCATCCAGGTCCACGGCGGCATGGGCATCACGATGGAGGCGGATCCCCATCTGTACCTCCGCCGCGCCCTGGTCCTCGACGCGGTCCTCGGCGCCGGCTCATGGCACCGCCGCCGCACCGGCGCCCTGCGCATCGCCGCCCGGACGGAGGCGGCGCCGTGACACACCACGTTTGATGCACCGCTTTCGGGCGGGCCGCCCGTCGCGGTCCACCAACAAGGCCCTGGCCTGCGGCACCCTTGCAGGCCGTTCGTGAGACCAGTAACATACCGGCTGGTCGGAATAATCCAGGAGAGACCGTGAAGTTCGGCATCATGAACCTGTTCCCGGTGAGCGAGGGCACATCGGACCACCAGGTGCTCCGCGACACCCTCGACGAGATCGAGATGGCCGACGAGCTCGGGTTCGACTCGGTCTGGCTGGCCGAGCACCACTTCTCGAAGTACGGCATCCTCGGCAGCCCCGTGCACTTCGGCATGGCCGTGGCCGAGCGCACCAGCCGGATCACCATCGGCACCGCCGTGCTCGTCCTGCCGCTGCACGACCCGCTGCGCCTGGCCGAGGACATCGCCGCGCTCGACGTGCTCAGCGGCGGCCGGGTCTCGATCGGCGTCGGCCGCGGCTACCAGCCCTCGGAGTTCGCAGGCTTCGGCATCCCCCTGGAGGAGTCCAAGGAGCGCTACCAGGAGACGCTGGACATCCTGCGGCTCGCGCTCTCCCAGGAGAACTTCTCCTACCACGGCCGGTACTTCAACTACGACAACATCACCACCTACCCGCGGCCCTTCACCCCCGGCGGCCCGCCGATCCTGCAGGGCACGGTCTCGCCGGACAGCTTCCGCGAGCGCGGCGCCGTCGGCGAGTCGATCATCACGTCGCCGAACTTCACGCCGCTGGGCATCATGCAGAAGAACTTCGACCTGTACCGGCAGAGCATGGCCGAGAACGGCTTCGACATCGCCGGCTACGACGTACCGTTCATGCAGCAGGTCTGGGTCGGCGACGGCGAGGACGGCCTGCGCGACGCGGCGCACGCGGCGATGAACTACTACAAGTCGGTGGGGAAGGTCATCCCCGGCTCGGAGGAGGCCATCGAGAAGGAGCGCGCCTACTACGCGGCGGTGGCCAAGAACATCGAGCTGCTGACGCTGGAGCAGACGCTGACGCACGGCGGCAACTTCGGCTCCGCGCAGCGGGTCATCGAGACCATCGAGATGCTGCGCGAGCAGCTCGGCATCAACCACTACATCGGCTGGCTGCGCATCCCCACGCTCGATCGCAAGGCGGCGCTCAAGTCGATGGAGGAGTTCGCCGACAAGGTGATCCCGTACTTCCGGGCCCAGGAGAAGGCCCAGTCCGAACCGCAGGCGGTCGCAGGGTGAAGATCAGCTGCTTCCTGAGCGCCCAGTTCGACCCGTCGGCGTCGGCCGTCGACGGCATCGACGCCGTGGTGACCCAGGCGGCCGCGGCCGAGGCGGCCGGGTTCCACGCCGTCTACCTCGGCCACCACTACCTGGCCCGGTCCGCGTTCGTGCAGCCGGTTCCGCTCGCCGGCTACCTCGCCCACGCCACCACCCGCGTGCGCATCGGCTTCGCCGTGCTGCTCGCGCCGCTGCTCAACCCGGTCGCCCTGGCCGAGGAGCTGGCCTCCCTCGACGTGCTGTCGCGCGGCCGGCTCACCGTCGGCCTCGGCGCCGGCTACCGCCGGCGGGAGACCGCCGCGTTCGGCGTCGCCTGGGACGACCGGCTGCGCCGCCTGCGCGAGTACGTGCCGCTGCTGCGCACGCTGTGGAACGGCGAGACCGTCGACGCCGCCGGCAGCTGGGGCGAGGTCCCCGGCGCCTCCCTCGCCCTGCGCCCGGTCCAGCCGGGCGGCCCGCCGATCTGGATCGGGGCGTTCGCCGAGCCCGCGGTGCGCCGCGCCGCCCGCCTCGACGCGCCCTGGCTCATCGGCCCGAAGGGCAACGACCAGGAGCTGGCCCACCTCCTCGGCCTCTACCGGGCCGAGCTCGAGGAGCGCGGGTTCTCCCTGGAGCGGGAGTACCCGATGAGCCGCGAGGCCTTCATCGCCGACAGCTACGACGCCGCCGTCGCCGGGGTCCACCCGCACCTGCAGCGCCAGTACGCCGGCTACAAGTCGTGGGACGACGCGCAGTCCCTCGACCTCGACCGCTACCTCGCCGAGGACTGCCTGGTCGGCTCGGCCGACGAGATCGTCGCGAAGCTGCGCCGCTGGGAGGCCGAGCTCGGCATCACCGAGGTGTCGCTGCGCCACCAGTTCGTCGGCGCGTCCCAGGAGGAGGCCATGGAGCAGCTCGCCCGCTTCGGCGAAGAAGTGATTCCCCGGGTGGTGACGCCATGACCAACCTCGCCCGCATCCTGGAGGGCCGCCGCGACGATCGCGGCGACGTCGTCGGCCTGCACGGCGAGGACGGCCGGACGTGGACGTTCGCCGAGGTCGACCGGCTCGCCGGCGGCGTCGCCGCCGCACTGCGCGCCGAGGGGATCGGCCCCGGCGACCGGGTCGCCTGCTACCTGACCAACGGGCCGGAGATCGTCTTCTTCCTCTTCGGCGCCTGGAAGATCGGCGCCGTACCGGTGACGGTCAGCAGCCTCTACAACGCCTCGGAGCTGGCCGAGTCGGTCGCCAAGACCGATCCGCAGCTGCTGCTCGTCGACGATCGGCGCCCCGACGTCGTCGCCGAGCTCACGGCGCTGTCCGCCGTGCCGGTCCGCGCGTTCGGCGCCGCCCCGCCCGGCGTCGACGCGCTCGACTGGCGGCACGAGCGGCTCACGCCGGCCGTGGACGTCGACCCCGACGCCGAGGCCTGCATCCTCTTCACCGGCGGCACGACCGGCCGGCCCAAGGCGGTCAGCGTCACCCACGGCGGCACCCGCGCGTCGCTCGCCCGGTTGGCGCGCGTCTCCACCGGTACCGACGCGGAGTCCACGGCCGCCGCGGACGCCAGCCCCAACCTCATCGCCCTGCCGCTCTTCCACAGCGGCGGGCAGCACTCGCTGCTGTTCGCGTGCTACGTCGGGCGCGCCGCGGTCGTCTGGGAGCGCTTCGGCGTCGACCGGCTCGCCGAGCTGATGGAGCGGTTCCGCTTCGACAACTTCTTCTTCCTGCCCACCATGGTGTTCGACATCGTGCACGCCGAGCGGGACCTGCCGTTCGAAGGCGTCAAGTCGGTGCTCGTGGCCGGGCAGGCGATCGCGTGGCCGGTGCGCCGCGCGTTCGAGGAGCGCTACCGGGTGCCGATCCTGGTCAACTACGGCTCGACCGAGGCCGGGCACATCGCCGGCTGGAACGGCCGGGACATGAAGGCGGGCCTGTGGAAGCCCGGCTCGGCCGGCCGGGTGTACCCCGGCGTGGAGCTGGAGATCCGCGACGACGCCGGCCACGCCCTGCCGACCGGCGCGGAGGGCGAGGTGGTCGTGCGCTCGGAGCTCACCCGCGGCTACGTCGACGACGCCGAGGCGTCCCGCGAGCTGGTCCGCGACGGCTGGGTGCACACCGGCGACATCGGCTACGTCGACGAGGACGGCGTGCTGTTCCTCGTCGGCCGCAAGCGCGACATGATCAAGTGCGGCGGCTTCCAGGTCTGGCCCGAGGAGATCGAGGACGAGCTGCGCGGGCACCCGCTCGTGCACGACGTGCGCGTCCTCGGCCGGCCCGACGACCGGCTCGGCGAGATCCCGGTCGCCCTCGTCGTGCGCGAGCCCGACGAGACCGTCGCCGACGCCGACCTCGCCGGCGCGCTCGTGGCCTTCGCCCGCGACCGGCTCGCGCACTTCAAGACCCCGCGGCGCATCGAGTTCGTGCCCGCCCTGGAGCGCAGCGCGACCGGCAAGCTCAGCCGCGTCTCGCCCGCGGTCTCGCCCGGAGGTGACTTGTGAAGTTCGGCATCATGGCGTCGCACCAGTACCCCCACGGCGACGACCTCGGCAAGCACCTCAGCGACCTGTTCGGCACCGTCGAGCTGGCCGCGGAGCTGGGCTACGACTCGGTCTGGACGATCAACCACTTCCAGTCGAACCTGGCCACCCCGCAGCCGATCTCGATGACGGCGAGCCTCATCCCGCGCTCCGGGAACATGCTCATCGGCACCGGCATCCTGCTGCTGCCGATGTTCCACCCGGTGCACATCGCCGAGGAGTTCGCCACCCTCGACCACCTCTCCGGCGGCCGGGTCGTGCTCGGCGTCGGCGCCGGCTACCGGGAGAACGAGTTCGCCGCGTTCGGCATCGACCCGGACACCCGCTTCCGGCGCCTCGACGAGAGCCTGCGGCTCATCCGCGCGCTGTGGAGCGGCGAGCCGGTCACCAGCGACGGCGAGTACTACCCGCTCAAGGACGCCACGATCGGGGTGCGGCCGCTGACCCCGGGCGGCCCGCCGATCTGGGTCGGCGCCGGCGGCAAGAAGGCGGTGCGCCGCGCCGCCCGGCTCGGCGACGCCTGGTACGCGCCGGGCAACTCGCCGAGCAAGCGGTTCCTGCCCGAGCACCTCGCCGTCTACAACGCGGCGCTGGACGAGTACGGGCGGGACCCGGCGACGGTGAGCCGGCCCGTCGGCGTCGAGCTCTACTGCGCGCCGAGCACCGAGCGGGCCGTCGAGGAGGCGCTGCCGCACGCCCGCGTCGAGTACTCCACCTACGCCGAGTACCCGGCGCTGCGCTGGCAGCGGGACCGTTTCGACGAGCTGGTCCGCAACACGCTGCTGCTCGGCTCGCCCGAGTTCCTCATCGAGCGCATCTCGGCCCTGCGCGAGCTGGGCTTCGACCACCTCATCTTCCGCCCCGGCTGGCTGGGCATGCCCACCGAGAAGGTCCGCGCCTCGCTGCGGCTGTTCGCCACCGAAGTGTTTCCCGCCTTCCGTACTGCTTAAGGACGATCGCTGTGAAGAAGACCGAAGCCGAGCTGCTCGAAAACCAGTGGGACGTCGAGAACATGGAGGTGGACCCGGAGGTCCTCGCCAAGTACGTCCGCTACGACGTCGACGCGCAGCGCCACGTCGCCACGATCACGTTCGACCGGCCCGAGCGGCTCAACGCGATCCCGGTCGCCGCCTTCGAGCGGGTCGGCGACCTCGTGCGGGAGGCCGAGACCGACGACCGGGTCAAGGTCATCGTGTTCAAGGGCGAGGGCGAGCACTTCGGTACGGGCGCCGACGCCGCCGAACTGGGCCACTACATCGGCTACAAGTCCGGCACCGACAAGGCGTCGCGGCGCCGGCCGGCCCAGCGGCAGCGGATCCTGCCCGACCGCAACGTGCTCAGCTCCGGCTTCACCCGCCCGATCATCGAGTCGCTCAAGGCGACCATCTGCCAGGTCCAGGGGTACTGCTACGGCGGTCACTTCCAGATCGCGCTCTCGGCCGACATCGTCATCGCCGCGCCCGACGCCCGCTTCACCCACCCGGCGTTTCGCTACCTGGGCCCGGCGCCGCAGGACATGTACCACTGGATCGAGAAGGTCGGCCTGACCACGATGAAGGACGTCATGCTCACCATGCGGGCCATCGGCGCCGAGGAGGGCGAGCGCAAGGGCCTCGTCACCAAGGTCGTGCCGCACGAGGAGCTGCAGCGCTGGGTCGACGACTACGCCGACGCGATCGCCGTCATGCCGCTCGACTCGCTCATGATGGGCAAGTCGATGATGCAGGTCGTCATGGAGGCCCGCGGCAAGGGCCTGGGCGCGATGACCGGCTGGGTCGGCCACGGCTGGGCGACCAACGTCAGCTTCGAGGAGGGGGACTGGAACTTCCTCAAGGAGCGCCGCGAGAAGGGCATCCGGCAGGCCCTCGCCGACCGTGACCGGCTCGTCGCGCCGTACTTCCGGCTCAGCGACACCCGTTCGCGCGAGGAGTAGGCCGCGTGAAGTTCGGCATCCTGCTCGACCACCAGTACGCGCCCGGCGACGACCTGCACCGGCGCACCGCCGAGACCGTCGAGTACGTCCAGCACATCCGGGACCTGGGGTACGACTCGGTCTTCGGCATCCACCACTACCTGTCGTCGCTGTCCACCCCGCAGCCGCTGCCGTTGCTGAGCCGGCTCATCGACCACTCGGGGACGATGCAGCTCGGCACCGGCATCCTCATCCTGCCGCTGGGGCATCCGGTGCACTGGGCCGAGGAGATCGCCACCATCGACCAGATGTCGGGCGGGCGGTTCGTGCTCGGCATCGGCTCGGGGTACCGCGAGATCGAGTTCGCCTCGTTCGGCCTCGAACGGCGCACCCGGGTGTCCCGGATGAACGAGGCCCTCGAGGTCATGCAGCGGCTGTGGACCGGCGAGACGGTCACCCACAAGGGCCAGCACTTCCAGCTCGACGGGGTGCGCTGCAGCGTCCTGCCGGTGCAGCGGCCGCACCCGCCGGTCTGGGTCGGCGCCAACGGCCCGATCGGCATCGCCCGCATCGCCCGGCAGGGCCTGCCCTGGCTCGCCCCGTCGAACGTGCGGCGGAACTGGGCCGTCGGCAACCTCGCCGACTACCGCGCCGCGCGCCTTGAGGCCGGCTTCACCGAGGACGGCGCGGAGTTCCCGATCCACCGCGACCTGTGCGTCGCCGACTCGTTCGACGAGGCCTTCGCCATCGCCGGTACCGAGGTCCGCCGCTCCTACGACGAGTACGTCCAGTACGGCATGGACTACTTCGCCACGCAGTGGGAGGGCATCAAGCACAAGGCGCTGTTCTTCGGCTCGCCCGACGACATCGCCGCGAAGGTCCGCGACTTCGCCGACGCCGGCTACAACCATTTCGTCTTCCGTGCCCAGTGGCTCGGGCTGCCGATCGAACGGTCCGTCGAGATCGTCGAGCGGTTCGCCCGCGAGGTCATGCCGAGGTTCCGCCCATGAAGATCGGTCACATCATCGTCCCGGCTGACGACCTGGACGCCCAGCTCGCCTTCTACACCGCGCTGGGACTCACGACCCGGTTCCGCGA
This sequence comes from Dactylosporangium sp. AC04546, assembly GCF_022095675.1. Lineage (GTDB taxonomy): Bacteria > Actinomycetota > Actinomycetes > Mycobacteriales > Micromonosporaceae > Dactylosporangium. The sequence goes on from NZ_JAHYSG010000039.1 coordinate 35,746, forward strand.
CGGCGACCGCTACGCCGCCGTCACCGACGGCGCGGTGACGGTCGGCCTGGCCGACGCCTCCCAGCAGCCCGTCGCCGGCCGCACCGTGCTCAGCATCCAGGTCGACGACCTCGACGCGTGCCTCGCGCGGCTCGCGGCGGCCGGCTCGGCCGCGGCGGAGCCGGTGACCGGCCCGCACGAACGGCGGGCCCTGGTCACCGACCCGGCCGGCAACCCGCTCGTCGTCTACGAGCGGCTGTCGTGAGCGCCGTCGCCGTCGTCCGGATGGGCCCGACGCTCACCGCCGCCGAGAAGGAGCGGCTGCTCGCGGCGCTACGCGCGGCGGCCGCCGACGACGCGGTGCGGGCCGTGGTCCTCACCGGCACCGGCACCGTCTTCAGCCGCGGCCAGGACCTGCGGGAGCTGGACGCGGCGCTGCGGGCCGACCCGGCCGCGGCGGCCGAGACGGTCGAGCGGCACTACAACCCGATCACGCTGCTGCTGGCGACGATGCCCAAGCCGGTGATCGCCGCCGTCAACGGCACCTGCGCCGGCGCCGGCCTCGGCTTCGCGCTCGCCTGCGACCTGCAGGTGTGGTCGGCGACGGCGACGCTGGCGACCGCGTTCACGAAGGTCGGCCTGACCTGCGACTCGGGGCTGTCGGCGACGCTGGCCCGGGCGGTCGGCCACGCGCGGGCCTCGGCGCTGGTGCTGCTGGCCGAGCCGTTCACGGTCGAGCAGGCGATCGCGTGGGGCTTCGCCGGCGACGTCGTCGCGCCCGAGGAGGTCGAGCCCCGCGCCCTTTCGCTGGCCGCCCGCCTCGCCGGCGGCCCGGCCCAGGCCTTCGCGGCGTCGAAGCGCCTGCTGGCGGCGTCGGCCGGGCGCTCCCTGCCCGACACGCTGCGCGCCGAGGCGGCCGAGCAGGCGGCGCTGGGCGTGACACCGGACCACGCGGCCGCGGTCGCCGCCTTCGTGTCCCGCTGACCGGGCGCGACGAGGACCGGGAAGCCGGCCCGCTCATCGCGGTGGCGCGCGATGCCGGTGACGGCCGCGCCCAGCGCGGCGAGGTGCGGCGCGAGCGTGGCGGCGATCCCGCCGAAGCCCCAGATCGTCACCCGGGCGCCGCGCAGCGTCCGGAAGCTGCCGGCCGGCGCCACCGGTTGCAGCCCGCCGAGCTCCCCGGCCCACCGGTGGCCGATCTGTGCGCGGATCGTCAGGTGCAGCCGCCGCGCCGCGGCGAGGATCAGCGCGAGCGCGTGCTCGGCGACCGGTCCGTCGTGCAGCGACTGCCCGGCCGTGATGACGACGCCGGGTTCGAACCGCGCCGCCAGTACCGCGTCGGGCCCGGCGGCCAGGGTCTGCACCCAGCGCAGCCGGTGCAGCCGGGCGGCGTCGCGCAGCAGGTGCGCCGGGTTGCCCCACACCACCAGTGCCTCGGCATCGGTGTGCTCGTCGGGCACCGGCCGGTCCACGGCGTAGGTGACCGCAAGGACGCCCGGTGGCGGGTCCAGATCCAGGTCGACGCTGTTCGGCAGCAGCAGTTTCACGCGTCCCGGCCAGAGCGACCGTCAAGCTTGGCAACAAAAAGAAGAGGCAAGGAGATATCACTCCTCGCCACTTCTAACATATAGCAGAGCGGGGGGCTTGCCGCAAGACCCGGGTCCTGCTGCACAATCGTCGGCCGTGCCAGGAACGGAAGCCTCGGAGGTGTCGCGGTGACGCTCGTGCTGGATCTTCAAGCGGTCGACGAGACGCAGGTCGCGCTCGTCGGCGGCAAGGCCGCGCACCTGGGGGCGCTGTCGCGGATCGACGGCATCCGCGTGCCGGCCGGCTTCTGCGTGACGACGGACGCCTTCCGGCAGATCATGGCGGCAGCGCCCGAGATCGACGAACGGCTCGATCGGCTGTCGCGCCTGAGCCCGGACGACCGCGAGGCGATCCGCACGCTCAGCGCGCAGCTCCGCCGGACCATCGAAGGGATCGCCGTCCCGGGCGATCTCGCGGCGGCGATCACCCGCGCGCTCGCCGGGCTCGGCGAGCAGGCCGCCTGCGCCGTCCGGTCCAGCGCGACGGCAGAGGACCTGCCGACAGCCTCCTTCGCCGGCCAGCAGGACACGTACCTGAACGTCGTGGGGCCGGCGGCGATCCTCCGGCACGTCAGCCGGTGCTGGGCCTCGCTGTTCACCGAGCGGGCCGTGACCTACCGCCAGCGCAACGGCATCGACCACCGCACGGTCCACATGGCCGTGGTCGTGCAGCGGATGGTTTTCCCGGATGCGGCCGGCATCCTGTTCACCGCCGACCCCGTCACGTCCAACCGGAAGGTCGCCTCCGTCGAGGCCGGCTTCGGCCTCGGCGAGGCCCTGGTCTCCGGCCTGGTGAACCCGGACGTCTTCAAGGTGCGCGACGGCGAGGTCGTCGCCAGGGCGATCGCCGTCAAGCGGCGTGCGGTGCTCGCCGCGCCGGCGGGCGGGACGCGGGAAGCGGCGATCGACCCGGAGCGCCAGGAGCAGCCGGCGCTGACGGATGCGCAGGTCGTGCGGCTCGCGCGGCTCGGCCGGCGGATCGAGGCGCACTTCGGCCGCCCCCAGGACATCGAATGGTGCCTGGTCGACGACGGCTTCCTGATCGTGCAGAGCCGGCCGATCACCACGCTGTTCCCCATCCCCGAGTCCGGCGACGGGGAGAACCACGTCTACCTCTCCGTCGGCCATCAGCAGATGATGACCGACCCGATGAAGCCCCTGGGAATCTCGTTCTGGCAGATGACGACCCCCGCGCCCATGGCCGAGGCCGGCGGCCGCCTGTTCGTCGACGTCACCCAGAGGCTGGCCGCACCGGCGAGCCGCGCCGGCCTCCTGGAGCTCGCGGGGAGGTCCGATCCGCTGACCGGGGACGCGCTGCGGACCATCGTCGAGCGCGACGGCTTCATCCGGCCGCTGCCTGACGAGGGTCCACCCAGGCCACTGCCCGGCAGCGCGCCGGCCCAGATCGAGACCGACCCGGCCATCGTCACCGAGCTGATCGGGCGCAGCGAGGCATCCGTCGCCGCCGCGGAACGCGACATCCGCACGAAGTCCGCGGCGGCGCTGCTCGACTTCATCCAGCAGGACATCCAGGAGCTGCGGCGGATCCTGTTCGACCCGCGCAGCCACCGGGTGTTCATGTCCGCGATGGAGGCCACGTGGTGGCTCAACGAGCAGCTGGAGGCGTGGCTGGGCGAGAAGAACGCGGCGGACACGCTCACGCAGTCCGTGCCCCACAACGTCACGTCGGAGATGGGGCTGGCGCTGCTGGGCGTCGCCGACGTGATCCGCCCGTATCCGGACGTGGTGGCGCTGCTGGAGCACGTCGAGGACGAGGGTTTCCTGGACGGGCTGCCCGCGCTCACCGGCGGGCGGGAAGCGCGGGACGCCATCGAGGCCTGGCTCGGCAGGTACGGCATGCGCTGCGTCGGCGAGATCGACATCACGCGGCCGCGGTGGAGCGAACGCCCCTCCACGCTCGTGCCCCTGATCCTCGGCAACATCAGGAACTTCGAGCCGGGAGCCGGCGAGCGGCGCTTCGAGCAGGGCCGGCAGGAGGCCTGGAAGCAGGAGCAGGAGCTGCTGGAGCGCCTGCGGGCCCTGCCGGACGGGGAGCGCAAGGCCGAGGAGACGAAGCGGATGATCGACCGGGTCCGGACCTTCATCGGGTACCGGGAGTATCCGAAGTACGGCATGGTCAGCCGCTACTTCGTGTACAAGCGGGCCCTGCTGGAGGAGGCCGGGCGCCTCGTGCGGGACGGCGTGCTCCGCGAGCGGGAGGACATCTTCTACCTCACGTTCCAGGAGCTCCACGACGTCGTGCGCACGAACCGCGTGGACGACCAGCTCATCGGCCGGCGCAAGGACGCGTTCAGGTCGTATCAGGCGCTCACGCCGCCCCGGGTGCTCACGTCGGACGGCGAGGCCATCACCGGCGCGTACCGGCGCGACGACCTGCCGGCCGGGGCGCTGGTCGGCCTGCCGGTCTCCGCCGGGACCGTCGAAGGGCGGGCCCGCGTCATCCTCGACATGGCACGGGCCGATCTCGAACCGGGCGACATCCTCGTCACGACCCACACGGACCCCAGCTGGACGCCCCTTTTCGTCGCCGTCGCCGGCCTGGTGACGGAGGTCGGTGGACTGATGACGCACGGCGCGGTGATCGCACGGGAGTACGGGTTGCCGGCCGTCGTCGGCGTGGTCGACGCCACCCGGCTGATCCCCGACGGGCAGCGGATCCGCGTGCACGGAACGGACGGGTACGTCGAGCTCCTGCCGTGACGGCTCACCGGTAGCGCCACAGCTCGGGTACCGCCCGGACCAGGAGCGCGACCGTCAGCACGGTGAGTGCTCCACCGATGCCGATCGCCGCGCGGGCGCCGAGCACGGCACCGCCGAAACCGTGCAGCACGTTGGCCAGTTGTGGACCGCCCATCAGCACGACGGTGAGCGAACCCTGGATCCGCCCGCGCAGGGCGTCATCCGTGTACGCCTGGGAGATCGCGTTGCGCATGGTGCTCAGGACGAAGTTGACGGCACCGCCCGCGACCAGCGCCACCAAGGCGGTTCGCAGGTCCGCGGCCAGGCCGAGCAGCAGGACGCAGCAACCCCAGGCCAGCGCGGCCGACGCCATCAGCGCGCCGTGCCGCCGGGCGCGGCTGAACGTCCCCGACAGCAGCCCGGCGAGGAGCACGCCGGCCGGGTACGCCGCGAACAGCAGGCCGAGCTGCGCGCCGCCGCCGGCCGGGCCGCCGTACGTGCGCTCGGCCAACTCCGGCAGCAGCGCGTGCGGTAGCGCGAAGACCATGGCGGCCAGGTCCACGGCGAGGACCGCGACCAGGACCCGGTGTCCGGCGAGGTAGCGGAAGCCGTCGCCGAGCCGGCGCAGCGTGCCCGCGGCGCGGACCGCCTCCGCTGGTGGCGGCAGCTCCGGCAGCATGGCGACCGCCCACAGCACGATGCCGAGCGCCAGCGCGTCGAGCAGGTAGAGCGCGCCGAGTCCGATGACCGGGATCAGCACACCGGCGAGCAGCGGCCCGACGACGGCACCGCTGTAGCGGGTCAGTGAGCTGAGGCTGTTGGCCGCGACCAGCTGCTCGGCGGGCACGACGCGGGGCACCGCGGCGCCCATCGCCGTCAGGGTCGTACCGAAGCTGACACCGTGCACTGCGACAAGCACCAGCAGGAGCGGGACGGAGTCGAGCCCGAGCAGCGCGTTCAGCCACAGGCCGAGGTAGGCCAGCCCGAGGCCGCTGTTCCCGGCCAGCAGCAGCCGGCGACGGTCCATCGCGTCGGCGAGGGCGCCGGACCACAGCGCCGACCCGATGAGCGTGCACAACGAGACCGCGGCCGACACCGCGACCATGGCCGACGACCCGGCGAGCGTGAACAGCTGCGTCGGCACGGCGATGAGGCTGAAGGAGCCGCCGACGGCCGTGACCGCCGACGCCACCCAGAGGCGGCGGAAGGCGGGAATCGTCAAGGGCCGGCGGTCGACGAAGTAGGCACCTACGTTCACGGCGTCGATCGTGGGGCTTACCCCTGGGGCAAGGTCCATCGAACCGGGCCGTAATCCGGGTGCGGACCGACGGCGTGGTGGTGTGTGATCGGCGTGTGGTGATCGAGTTGGCCGTGCCCGGCGCCGGCGGGCTGCGCGAGGTTGTGGGCGTGCTGCGGGCGTGGCAGTACGAGGGGGCGCCGATGCAGCTGCATCCGGGGGACCTGGGCTGGTTCTTGCGGTTCGGTGCCGAGGCGACGGCGGCGGCGGTGCGGACCTGGCGCCGGGCCGGGCAGGTCCTCGCGGTCGGCCTGCTGGACGGTCCCGAGCTGCTGCGGCTGACGACCGCGCCGCACGCCCGCCGCGACGAGGAGCTGGCACGGCAGGTGGTCGCGGATGCGGCCGGGCTGCTGACCGGGGACCGGGTGAGCGTCGAGGCGCCGGCGGGCGCGCTGGTGCAGGAGCTGCTGTCCGAGGACGGCTGGAGTGCCGGCGAGCCGTGGACGCCGCTGCGCCGCGACCTCGCGGAGCCGGTGCAGGCTCCGGGTGGGCGGATCGAGGTGATCGGGCCGGAGCGGGCACACGTGCGGGCCGCCGTCCAGCAGGCGTCGTTCGACGGCTCGACGTTCACCGACGAGCGCTGGCACGCGATGGCGGCCGGAGCGCCGTACGCCGACGCCCGGTGCCTGGTCGCGTACGACGACGGGGGCGACGCGGTCGCGGCGGTGACGGTGTGGTCGGCCGGTCCGGGGAAGCCGGGGTTGCTCGAGCCGATGGGTGTGCACCGGGACCATCGCGGCCGCGGCCACGGCCGGGCGATCACGGTCGCCGCGGCGGCCGCGCTGCGGGAGCTCGGCGCGTCGAGCGCGATCGTCTGCACGCCGAGCTCCAACGCCGGGGCCGTCGCCACGTACACGTCGGCCGGCTTCGAGCAGCTCCCCGAGGTCCGGGACCAGTGCCGGGACGCCTGAAATTGCGCGGCGCGCGCGGGCCGGCGCGGCTACGTTGTCGGGCGTGAGCAGCATTGTCTCGGTCAATCTGGCGGTACCGGAGCCCAACCCGGCCAAGGGCGTCGGGATCACCGGCATCAACAAACGGCCGGTCGATCACCTGGTCACCGTGCGCGCGCCCGGGCCCAAGACGACCGGGCTGCACAGCGGCCTGGTCGGTGACCAGATCTTCGACATCGAGCACCACGGCGGCGACGACCAGGCCGTGTACGCGTACGCACGGGAGGACTACGACTGGTGGCAGGCGCGGTTGAGCCGCCGGCTGGCCAACGGGCTCTTCGGCGAGAACCTGACGACCGAGGGGGTCGACGTCAACGGCGCGGTCATCGGCGAGCGGTGGCACATCGGTCCGCGGCTGGTCCTGCAGCCGACGTTCGGCCGCATCCCATGCGCGACCTTCCAGCACAAGATGGGCGAGCCGCGCTGGGTGAAGACCTTCACCCGGTCCAACCGCCCGGGCGCCTACCTGCGCGTGCTGGAGCCGGGCCAGGTGTGGGCCGGCGACCCGGTGACCGTGGAGGAGCGCCCGGCGCACGGTGTGACGATCGCGCAGGCGTTCCGGGCGTACACGACCGAGCCGGAGCTGCTGCCCGGCCTGGTCGCGACCGACGGGCTGCCCGACGACCTGCGCGAGACCCTCGCGGAGCGACTGCCCCGGCGGCGGTAGCGATCCGGGGCCGGGGCAGCGATCCGGTGGCGGTAGCCGATCAGCGGGAGGACGCCGCCATGCCGTGGCGCAGCACCGGCTCGACCCAGCCCGAGCCATGGTCCAGCTGGTAGTCGAGGTTCATCGCGGCGCTGATGAGGGCGAGGTGGCTGAACGCCTGCGGGAAGTTGCCGACCTGCTCGCCGGTCGGTGCGATCTCCTCGGCGTACAGGCCCAGGTTGTTGCTGTACGTCAGCATCTTCTCGAACGTCAGCCGGGCATCCTCGAGGCGTCCCGCGCGGGCGAGCGCGTCGACGTACCAGAAGGTGCACATCGTGAACGTGCCCTCGGATCCGCGCAGCCCGTCCGGGGACGCGGCCGGGTCGTAGCGGTACAGCAGGCTGTCGGCGACGAGCTCCTCGTCCATGGCGCGCAGCGTCGTGTGCCACAGCGGGTCGGTGGGCGCGACGAAGCCGACCAGGGGCATGTACAGCAGCGAGGCGTCCAGCACGTCGGTGTCGTAGTGCTGGACGAACGCCTCCCGCTTGGGGTGGAAGGCGCGCTGCATGACCTGCCGGTAGATCATGTCGCGCATGGTGGTCCAGCGAGCGATGTTGGCCGGCCGGGCCCGTCGCTGGGCCAGCTGGATCGCCCGGTCGAAGGCGACCCAGGACATGACCCGCCCGTAGGTGAAGTCCTGCCGGCCGCCACGGGTCTCCCAGATGCCGTCGTCGGGCTGGTCCCAGTGTTCACACAGCCAGTCGACCACGTGTGCGACGTGCTGCCACGCCGCGTGCGATATCGGCAGTTCGTGCGCGTCGGCCAGGCGCAGCGAGTCCAGGGCCTCGCCGTAGATGTCGAGCTGGAACTGGGTCGCGGCGCCGTTGCCGATCCGCACCGGGTAGGACTGCCGGTATCCCTCGAGGTGGTCGAGGACCTCCTCGTCGAGGTCGGGGGAGCCGTCGACCCGGTACATGATCTGCAAGGGGGAGGAGCGTTCGCTCGCGTACTGCACCCGGTCGTTGAGCCAGCTCAGGAACGCCTGTGCCTCGGCGGTGAAGCCGAGGCCGAGCAGGGCGTAGACGGAGAACGAGGCGTCGCGGATCCACGTGTAGCGGTAGTCCCAGTTCCGCTCGCCGCCGATCTGCTCGGGAAGCCCGGCGGTCGGCGCCGCGACCAGCGCCCCGGTCGGCGCGTACGTCATGAGCTTGAGCGTCATCGCGGAGCGCTCGACCATCTCGCGCCACCGTCCCTGGTACCGGGAGCGGCCGATCCAGCCGCGCCAGAAGTCGCGGGTCTGCTGGAACATGTGCAGGACCTCGTCGGCGGAGATCGCCCGGGGCGGTCCTTCCGGCTGGGTCTCCAGGATCATGCCGCCGACGTCGCCGGTGGACAGCGTGGCCGTGAAGAGCACGTCGTTGCCGTCGCGCCGGACGTCCCCCGGCCGGATGAGTACTCCGTGGTGGCGCACGGCGTTGACGTTCATCGCGAAGCCGGGAGCCCGGAACACGGCGCCGTCGGCGGTGACCTCGACCTCGTGCTCGTCCCGCGCGTAGTTGAACCGTGGCCGGCACTCGCCCCGGAAGCGCATCTGGCCGCGGACCATCCGCACCATCCGGACGATGCGGTGGACGTCGGTGGGGGTGTCGCCGGCGACCGGCATGAAGTCGATCAGCTCGCCCACGCCGTCGGCGCTGAGGAACCTCGTGATCAGGATGGGTGTACCGGGGAGATAGAGCTGCTTGCTCACGAACTGAACACCGTCCGGGACGAGCTGCAGGAGGCCGCCCTTCTGGCGGTCGAGCAGCGCGGCGAAGATGCTCGGAGCGTCGAAGCGCGGCGCGCAGAACCAGTCGATGGTGCCGTCGTCGGTCACCAGGGCCGCGGTCTGCAGGTCACCGATGAGGCCATGCTGCTCGATGGCCGGGTATGCGTCCACTGCAGCCTCCTGGCTAGCTGAGGATCTTGGTCTTGCCCCGTTCGAACTCGGCGTCGGTGAGGACGCCGTGGTCGTGGAGCTCGGCGAGCTTGGTCAGCTCCTGGGCGGTGCCACCGCCGGCCGCCGTGTCCCTGACGAAGGCGCGGAACTGCTCCTCGCGCGCCTGCACCTCGCCGGCCCTGCGCACGAACATGCGGTCGCCGCGGGCGATCAGGTAGACGAGCACGCCCACGAACGGCAGGACGATGGTGAGCAGCGTCCAGCCCGCCTTCGCCCACCCACCGAGGTCACGGCTGCGGAAGACGTCGACGAGCACGGTGATGACGAGGAAGATCCAGAGGAACCACACGAAGTACCACAGCATGGTCAGGAGCACGTCCAACAGAGAGTACGAAGACATCTGTCCTCCTCCACGCCTGCCGTCCGGCGTCCGGGCGGACGGCGCCGCCTAGCTGTAACGCTCATCACTGCGCCGTCGAACCGCCTCGCCCGAATGGGATGAGCGTCGGCCGCATCGCCCCCACCCGGACCGGGTGAGGGCGCCTCGCCCGGCCGGGAGCAGCGTCGGAGTCGAAGGTGGCGGCTGCATCGGGGGTGGGCGATGACCGCGGTTCCGGGCCATCACGGCGAGCCGCACAGCGCGACCGCTCGTCCGGCGCGCGCGACGGCTCCGCACGGTACGGGCGTGCCGGCCTGGCAGATGCTCACACTCGGACTGATCACAGTGGTGTTCGGTATCGCGGTGCTCGTGTGGCCGGCCGCCACCCTGCGGCTGCTCGGCCTGCTGGCCGGGATCTGGCTGATCGCCACCGGACTCCTGCAGATCGTCCGCGCGTTCCGGCGTGAGCACGGCGCGCACGGCATGAGCGACAAGCTGCTGTCCGGTGCGCTGGGCATCGTGCTCGTCCTCGGCGGCGCCGCATGCATCCGCAACCTGGCCACGGGAGCCCTCGCCCTGGCGGTGGTCCTCGGCGTGGCCTGGATGCTCAGCGGCCTGGCCGAGATCCTGTTCGGCCTGTTCGCCAAGGGGAGCACCCGGGCGTGGCTGCTCGTGCTCGGCGCGGCCTCCGTCGCCGTCGGCGTGCTCTTCGTCGTCTGGCCGGACATCTCGCCCCGTACCGTCGTGCTGCTCACCGGGATCACCGCGCTCATCCTCGGTACCGGCGAGGTCAGCTTCGCGCTGCAGCAGCGCCACCGGCCCACGCAGAGCGGCCTCGGCAGCGCGTGAGCGGTGCGGCGCCGCAGCGCGCACCGGACGGCGACGGTGCCTCGCGGTGGCTCGCGCGGTCGGCGCTCGCGGCGGCCGTGGCCGCGGCCGGGCTGCTCGTGGGGGTCGCCGGGATCCGCAGCGTCGGACTGCTCGCGCTGGGTGCCGCCGGTGCGGTGGTCAGCTTCGCCGGCCTGTGGTGGGTGCTCGCGTACCGTGGGCTCCGGCGGCTGGTCGCGGGCGTGGTCACGGTCGCGGCGCCGGTGACGGTGGTGGTGCTGTACGCCCGGGCCGGGCTGCTGTTGCTCGTGCTGGCCTGTGGCGGGCTGTGGGCCCTGGCGCTGGCGGCGGGCGGGGCCGCGCTGAGCCGGACGGGTGCGGCCGAGCACGTCATCGGTGACCTCCCGCCGCGGCGCAGGCCGTTCGTCATCATGAACCCTCGGTCCGGCGGTGGGAAGGTGGAACGGTTCGACCTGGTGCGCAAGGCCCGCGCGCTCGGGGCCGAGGTGGTGGTGCTGGACGGGCCGGGCACCGCTGACGTCGCCGCGCTGGCCCGGCAGGCCGTCCGCGCCGGCGCGGACCTGCTCGGCGTGGCCGGCGGTGACGGCACGCAGGCGAAGGTGGCCGAGGTCGCGGTAGAGAGCGGGCTGCCGTTCCTGGTGGTCGCCGCCGGCACCCGCAACCACTTCGCCAAGGACCTCGGGCTCGACCGCACCGACCCGGCGAGGTGCCTGGACGCGCTCGCCGACGGCGTCGAGGTCCGGGTCGACGTCGGCTGGGTCGGCGACCGGATGTTCGTCAACAACGCCTCGTTCGGCGCCTACGCCGGGGTGGTGCAGAGTCCGGCGTACCGCGCGGACAAGGCCGCCACGGCGCTGGACCTGCTGCCGGACCTGCTGACCGCCCAGCACGCGCACCTGCGCCTGAGTGCCGGGCCGACGCTCGTGGCCGGGTCGCAGGCGATCCTGGTCAGCAACAACCCGTACGCGGTCGGCGACGTCGCCGGACTGGGCCGGCGCGAGCGGCTCGACGGCGGTGTGCTCGGTGTGCTCGCGGTGAGCGTCAACAGCGCCGCCGACGCGGCCCGGCTGGTGCGCGGCGGCCGGTCGCGATCGCTCACCCGGGTCACGGCCGGCGAGGTCGTCGTCGACGCGGACGCGCCGTCGGTGCCGGTCGGCATCGACGGTGAGGCGGCCCGGGTGGCCACGCCGGTCCGGTGCCGGATCCAGCCCGGCGCGCTGCGGGTCTGGGTGCCGCGGAGCAGGCCGGCCCGCCGGCCGTGGCACCCGGTCGAGTGGCGCCGGCTGTACCGCCTCGCGTTCACGACCGGCCGGACCCGGCCGTGACCACCGGCTCGGCGGCAGTGCCGTGCGTCGCCGGTCGGGTCCGGTCGTGAATACCGGCTCGGCGGCGGTGCCGTTCGTCATCGCGCACGTGTCCGACCTGCACTTCGGCGAGCACGATCCGGCCGCGGTCGACGGGCTGGTCGACGACGTGGCGGCGGTCGCGCCGGGGCTGGTCGTGGTCACCGGCGACTGCACGATGCGCGCCCGCGACGGCCAGTTCGCCCAAGCCCGCGCCCTGCTCGACCGCCTTCCGGCGCCCCGGCTCGTGGTGACCGGCAACCACGACATCCCGCTGTTCAGGCCCGGCCGCCGCCTGCTCGCGCCGTACGCCGGCTACCGGGCCTGGATCGACCCGGACCTCGACCCGCGGCTGGACCTGCCGCCCGTCCGGGCACTCGGCCTGCAGTCGATGCCGCGCTGGCGCTGGAAGGCCGGCCGGGTGACCCGCCGCCAGTCGGCCCTGGTCGCCGGCTACCTCGGCGCGGCGCCGGCGGACGCGATCCGGCTGCTGGCGTTGCACCACCCGCCGTCGGCGGGCGGCCCGGCCCGGATCGCCGGCCGCACGCCGCTGCTGCGGGCGCTCGCCGCCGCGCACGTCGACCTCGTCCTGGCCGGCCACACCCACGTGCCGGCCAGCCACCGCCTCGGCCCGGCCACCGGTCACGGACCGCTCGAGGTGGTGGCGGGCACGGCCACGAGCCGGCGGCTGCGCGGCGTGCCGCGCTCGTGGAACGTCATCCGCGTCGACACCGGACACGTTCACGTCGAACAGCGGTACGAGGTCGGCGGTGTGTGGCGTTCCGGCCGCACCGTCAGCCACGAGCGCTGACCGGCCCCACGGGCAGCACGCAGGCCTCCGGTTCGGTCCGGGTGGGGGCGCATACGATCACGTGGTGCGCATCGGTGTCCTGCTGCTCCCGGCCGACCCATGGCCGCGGACGGTCGAACGGGCGAGGCATCTGGAGGCGATCGGTTACGAGCACCTGTGGACGTACGACCATCTTTCCTGGCGCCGCTACCGCGACCGGCCGTGGCACGCGGCGATCCCCTGGCTGACCGGGATCGCCGGAGTGACCAGCCGGGTGCGGCTCGGCACGATGGTCACCTCGCCGAACTTCCGCCACCCGGTCAACCTGGCCAAGGAGGCGATGACGCTCGACCACGTCAGCGACGGCCGCCTCACGCTCGGGATCGGCGGCGGCGGCACCGGCTTCGACGCCACGGTCCTCGGCGCCGCGCCGCTCACGCCGGGGCAGCGCACCGCCCGGTTCACCGAGTTCGTCGAGGTGCTCGACGGCCTGCTGCGCGCACCGGCCTACAGCCACCGCGGCGCGCACTACACCGTCGACGAGGCCCGGATGATCCCGGGCTGCGTCCAGCGGCCACGGCTGCCGCTCGCGATCGCCGCCGCCGGCCCGCGGGCGCTCGCCCTCACGGCCCGCCTCGGCGACGCGTGGATCACCTACGGCGACCCGGCGGCGAGCGACCAGTCCGCCGCCGCGACCGAGCGCGCGGTGCGCACCCAGGCGGCGATCCTCGACGAGCGCTGCGCCGAGCTGGGCCGTGACCCGGCGTCGCTGGAGCGCATCTACCTCATCGGCAACACCGACGAGCGCCCCCTCGCCAGCCTGGCCGCGTTCGAGGACTTCGCCGGCCGGTACGAACGCCTGGGCTTCACCGACATCGTCTTCCACGACCCGCGCCCCGACGACCCGGTCTTCACCGACGACCCGGCCGTCGTCGACGCGATCGCCGACCGATTCGCGCGCTGATCGGCGACGCCGCCGCGGGTTCACGCGGCTGGTCCCGGACCTCGGGTGAGGTCCGGGACCGGGTCGCCGGGGTCGGGGTCGGGGTCAGGCGTTGATGAGTTCCTTCGCTGCCGGTTCGGGGACGGCGAACCCTGCGGTGGCGGGGGTGCGGATCGCGTGGATGAGGCCGGCGGCGCCGAGGAGGAAGAGCAGGCCGGCGGCGAGGTAGGCGACGAGTGCGGCCTGGCCGGCCTTGGCGCCGAACTCGCTGAAGCCGTAGGAGGTGAGCAGCATGCCGCGCAGGCTTTCGCCCTTGAAGACGGTCTCGCGCTGGGCGTTGACGTCGGTGAGCTGCTTTTGCAGGTCAGCCAGGGCGGGGTCGTCCTTGGGCAGGGCGGCGATCTTCGCCTTCAGTTCGGTCTGCACGTCACCGAGCTGCGAGTAGGTTTTGCCGCCGGCGATGGTCTGCAGGTGCAGGCCGATGAACTGGTTGGCGTAGCACTCGGCCTGCTTGCCGGTGGTGAGTTGCTGGCCGGCGTTCTGGACGAGGCAGGCGGACTTGCGTTCTTCGGCGGTGAGGGTGTCGGCGGTCTTGAAGGTGATCTGCTGCTGGCTGAGCTGGGTTTTGACGTAGTCGTTGGCGAAGTTGGCGTTGCTGGTCAGGACGAGGCCGGCGACCAGCAGCAGCCCGGCCAGGACGACGAGGCCGAAACCGACGATGAGGTCGAGCGTCTTGCGCTTCATGGGTGCCCTCCGGGGCTCTGACGGGCTGTGTGGATCGCCGTTTGTTCGGTGACCACAGCGTCTCGCGGAGGGCTGGCCGGCAGGCAGGGCACAACCACCCGACTCGATCGGGACCTCGGACCCGGACCTGCCGGGACCTCCGGCACCTGCCGGGCACGACGGCGGGCCGGGTCCGGTGGGATGCCGGACCCGGCCCGATCGGGTCGGTCAGCGGCAGGCGCTGCCGTTGAGGAGGAAGCCGCTGGGTGCGGCGGTGTTGCCGGTGTGGTTGGCCTGGAAGCCGATGGTCGTCGAGCCGCCGGGCGGGATGGCGGCGTTGTAGCTGGCGTTGGTCGCGGTCACCTGGCCGCTGGTCGGGCTGTACGTGGCGTTCCAGCCGGAGGTGATGGTCTGCCCGGCCGCGAGGGTGAACCGCAGCGACCAGCCGTTGATCGCCGTCGTGCCGGTGTTGGTGATGGTGATGCTGTCGGTCAGGCCGGTGTTCCAGGCGTTCACGGCGTTGGTCACCTGGCAGCCGCTGGTGCCGCCGGGCGGGGTGGACGGGCCGGGGGAGCTCGGCCGCGGCGAGGAGGTGACGGTGGGGCCGCTGCCCTCGCTGACGGTGATGCTGGAGCTGCCGCTGCTCTGGTAGCCCTCCGTGGCGAGGATCTGGTAGTCGTGGGTGCCGAGGTTGAGCCCGAGGCTCGCCCAGGCGTTGAAGTGGTTGGCGGTGGTGATCGTGCCGCCGGTGCGCTTCTGCTGGCGGACGCTCCAGTACTGGTAGAACGTCGCGGTGCCGATGATCGAGGGCTGGTTGACGCGCTGGGTGCGGTAGATGTCGTACGTGCTGCCGTCGGTGGTGACCGAGCCGAGTCGCTGGGCGCCGGTGCTCGGGTTGTAGTTGCCGAAGTTCTCCACGACGTAGTACTCGATGAGCGGGTTGGTGGTCCAGCCGTACAGCGCCAGGTAGCCGTTGCCGTTGACGCTGAACGTGCCGGAGTAGTTGACCGTGTGGCTGGAGCCGGGTTTCCAGCCCTTGCCGACGACGGTGTTGTTGATGCTGTTCCACTGGACGCTGTACGAGCCGCCGGCGCCCAGGGTCATGGTGACGTTGCCGTTGTCCTTCCAGTACGAGTAGAAGAAGCCGTTGTGCGTGCCGGTCCCGTTCGAGGTGATCGTCCGGTCGGCCTCGGCGTGGGCGGTGCCGGTCAGCGCGACCGACGCCGCGACCACCGCGGCGGCGACCCCGGCGAGCACGGCGAGCAGCCGCGGGCCGCGGCGCCCGCGGCCCGTGGCGGCGGCGGGAAGCTGGTTCATGCGCGGATCCCTTCTGTGGGCGGACGACTGGGCGCCGGAGACGACGGCGCCCTCGGTGCGCCTTGGCGATCGGACGGACATATCTCTGGTCCATCATTTGAGCGCCGACCACGGACGTTTTCCAGCGGCGGGAGTCGATTCTTCGCAACTGTCTCGACGACCATGAACCGCGGGTCGATCGGGCGCCGGTGACCCGGGGCGCCGGGGGGTCACGGCAGCCGAAAGCTGCTGGTCACGACGGAATTCCGAAACAGCGGGAACGGTTATCCGGGGCGCGCAAAAACGTCAGGATGTTTCGAAGAATGAAAGTTGCAACGCCCCACGGCGCGCGCTGCCCGGGGGCTGCGGTGCCGCGCCGCTTGAGGCGGTCGGCGAGGATGTTCGAGGCGGTGCCCTCGATGGTTGCAGAATGTAGGCACTACGGGGGAAGGGGAGACGATGGAGAAGCAGGAGGCGCGCTCGTGCTGAGACAGGTCGCGGACGGGGTGTTGGTCCACGAGAGCGAGTTCTGCCAGAGCAACGCCGTGGTCGTGCGGGGCGGGGGCGGTGTGTTGCTCATCGACGCCGGGGTACTCGGCGACGAGATGGCCTGCCTCGCCGACGACCTTCGCGAGCTGGGCCAGACCGTGGTGGTGGGGTTCTCCACGCATCCGCACTGGGATCACCTGCTCTGGCACCCTTGGCTCGGCGAGGCGCCGCGCTACGGCACGTCCCGCTGCGCGGACACCGTCCGGGCCCGGCTGTCGGACGCGGGTGCGAAGGCCCGCGTCGCCGGGCTGATACCGCCGGACATCGTCGAGCGGGTACCGCTGGACCTGCTCGGCCGCATCACCGCGCTGCCCGCGGGCACGGCGCGGATTCCCTGGGACGGCCCGCAGGTCCGCGTCGTCGAGCATCAAGCGCATGCCCCGGGCCATGCGGCGCTGTTGATCGAGGACCGCGGGGTGCTCGTTGCCGGCGACATGCTCTCCGACGTCCTGATGCCGATGCTCGACCTGAACGCCGCCGACCCGATCGGGGACCACCTCGCCGCGCTGGGCCTGCTCGAGGGCGTGGCGGGCGACGTCGATGTCCTCATCCCCGGCCATGGGTCCGTCGGCGGAGCTGATCAGGTATCCGCGCGGATCGACCAGGATCGGGCGTACGTGCACGCCGTGCGCGACGCCCGTGTTCCCGGCGATCCGCGGATCGGCCCGTCGGCCAAGGACGGCTGGGACTGGGTGGCCGGCGTGCACGAACAGCAACTCCAGCGCCTCGCCCAGCGCAGCGAGCGCGACGGGACACCCCGCTAGCGACCGGAGCCCGCGAGCAGGTCAGTCCGGGCGGTGGGCGACGAGCACGGGGCACTCCGCGTGGTGCATGAGCTGCTGGCCGACCGAGCCGAGCAGCAGGCCGGTGAAGCCGCCGTGCCCGCGGCTGCCGACGACGACGAGCCGCGCGGTGCGTGAGGCGCCGACGAGGACCTGGGCCGCGCGGCCCAGGGCGAGGACGGCCCGGACCTTGACGGCCGGGTACTTCTCGGCCCAGCCGGTCAGGGACTGCTGCAGCGCCTCGCGTTCGGACGCCTCGACCATGCGCAGCGGCAGCACGGACGGCGGCGGCGGGGAGTACGCGCGGACGGCGACGAGCTCGGCACCCCGCGACGCCGCCTGCTCGAATGCGAGGGCGAGCGCCGCACCGGTGGACGGCGAGCCGTCGACGCCGACGACGACCGGCCCGTCGCCCGTGTCGGAGTCGCCGCGCACGACCGCGACCGGAACCCGCGCGTGCGTCGCGACCTGCTGGCTCACCGAGCCCATGAGCAGGTTGGTCAGGCCACCCGAACCCCGGTTGCCCACGACGAGCAGCCGGGCGCCGGCGGCGGCGTCGAGCAGGACCGGCGCCGGGACACCGCGGACGGTGGTGGCGACGATCTGCACGCCGGCGTGCCGCTCGTGCAGGTGTGCCACGAGGTCGTCGAGCTTCTCCTCGGCCAGGGTCTCCGCGTCGGCGGCCGCCTGTGCGGACACGCCGTCGTAGTAGGCGACGGTCCAGGAAGGCTGGTAGGCGTGCACGATGTGCAGCGCGGCGCCGGTCCGGCCGGCCTCCGCGACGGCCCAGCGGACCGCGGCGCCGGCCTCGGCCGATCCGTCGTACCCGGCGACGATGCGTTGGCGGTTCATCACGTCCTCCTCGGTCTGTGCCGTCAGCATGCGCCGGTCCGGACCTCGCGGGCAGAGGACATCGACGGGAACGGACGGGACCTTCGTCCCGTGCTCCCATAGATAATTCGTAGGCACGCCCGACCGGACCCTGTTCGCCCCGAACGAGCAGCGGTTCGCCAGCTACCTGGCGACCCTGCCGGCGATGGTCAACGACATCGAGGACACCGACCCGGCCACGTACGGTTTCATGCGCGGCGGCTGGTGGCGCGAGCCCGCATCCTGGTTCAACTCCCGTGTGCAGGAACATGTGTTCACCCTGGGCTGGTTCCACGCCAACCACCGGCCCTGGAACCCCTACTGCGGGGACGCCGCGCTGGCCGGCCGGCTCGACGCCGCGCTGCAGCACTACCTGGGCCTGCAACACCCCGACGGCGCCTGGCCGGAGTACAGCCGCGCCGCGCACTCGCTCGCGGCGACCGGGTTCGGCCTCGGCTACCTCGCCAGGACGCTGGACAACCTGCGCCGCGCCGGCGCCCTGCCGCAGCGCCCCGGCCGGATTCTTCTACGACCCGCGCGGGTTCGACATCAACTACAACTTCGAGGTGATGCTGCCCGAGATCGCCGAGATCCACCTGCGCACCGGCAGCCGCCCGATCCTGTCGATGGCGCTGCGGTTCACCGACTGGTTCGGCTACAACCTGCTGCGCGAGCCGGACGGCTCGGGCTGGCTGACCTACTACGCGGTGTCGGCCCGCACCAGCGTCGCGTACTACGACGACGTCGTGCCGGACCCGGACCGGACCAGCCTCGGTTCGATGTTCGTGCCCGCGGTCCCGAACCTGATTCCTCTGGCACCCCACGGCCGGCACGATCGTGCACGCCCAGCAGACCGACACCGGGTGCTGGTCGACCGTGCTGCCGAACGGCAACCCGGACGGGCGCAGCAACCTGGTCGCCGAGTACCTCATCGGCGAGCGGGCCTGGACCGGCGAGCCGCGCTTCCCCGGCTCGGCCCCGGTCCGCGTGCGCTACCAGATCCCGGACGGCCGGATCAAGACCGAGCTGACCGTGGCGCGGGGTGCGCTGACCCGCTCGGTGCAGGTGACCTCGGCCGTCACCGAGCAGATTCCGCTGGGGCACCCCGCACCAGGCGACGCTCAACACGTCCTCGCGCACGTACCTGCGCGACGGCCGCCGGCGGGTGCACGTGCTGCGCATCCCGCACGACGGCCGGTTCGAGGTACGCGTCCTGCTGTCCTGAGCCGCGCTCGGCAGCCGCCTACGGCCGGGCGCGGCGGCCGACGGTGGTGAACATCCAGTAGGAGTACGCGAGCGTCCGCGGGTCCTGCATGGCCTCGCGGAGCAGGTCGAGCTGCTCGACGGTCATCCCGCGGCCGAGCAGCTCGTCCTGCAGCTGGTAGGAGTTGCTGACGTGCAGCAGGTTCCCGGCCGTGCCGCCGGCCCACAGCCGGTTGTGGACCACGGTGCTCACGTCGACCAGCCCGGCGGCCCGCATGGCGAGGGGGACGGTGCGGGCCCAGCCGAGGTCCGCGCCGTGCTCGGTCAGGATCGACAGGATCGCGTCCTGGAAGGCGTCGTACGCCGCGGCCGCCTCCGCGCTCCCGGCGTGCAGCAGCCAGTTCCGGTCGGTGCAGTCCCAGTCGGACACCACGAGCAGGCCGCCGGGCTTGAGGGCGCCGGCCAGCCGGTCGAGGACGAGGGCCCGCTCGGTCAGGTGCAGCAGCACCAGCCGGGCGTGGATGAGGTCGTAGCCGTGCGGTGGCAGGTCGACGGTGCGCACGTCGCCCTGCAGGACGGTGACGTTGCCGGCGGCGGTGTCGATGTGGCGCGGGTCGAGGTCCAGGGCCGTGACGCGGCCGGTCGGGCCGACCTGGCCGGCGATCCAGCGGGTCACCGTGCCGGCGCCGGGACCGATGTCCAGGCAGCGCCAGCCGATGCCCGTGCCGATCGAGGCCAGGACCTTGATGGTGTGCTCGTCGAGGATGTCGGCCAGCAGGGTCAGCTGGCGCGAGCCCTGCGGATCCGCGTTCCTGAAGGTGTACTCCGACGCTTCCTCAACAGCGTCAATGGTCATCGAGGATGCCTCCTGGTCGTGGGTCGGTACGTGCCGCGGCCGGCACAGCATTTCCGGTCCTGCCGGCGCACGAATGGGCCGGAGGTCCCGCCGGTCGGGGACGAAGGTCACCGGGACGGCCGCGGGCCGCCGAGGGTCAGCCGCTGTGGTCCACCAGACGGACCACGGGTACCATCTAAAGGTCCACCGTCGATGCTAAGGAGCGGATGACGGAAGAGGCAAGCGGCGCTTTCGATGCACGGTGCATGATTTCGTGGCCCGGATGGACCGCTGGACGGACCATCACTACGGTCGCGCCATGACCACCATCGACCGGCGCCACCTTCTTGTCGGTACCGCCGCCCTCACGGTGAGCGCCGCACTCACCACCCCGGCATATGCGGCGCCGCATCGCCCGAGCGAACTCGGCGAGGCCCAGCCCCTGGACGGCCGGGCGTTCCCCGCCTACGACTACACGCGCGCCAACAAGCTGCCCCGGGAGATGACCGGGTACTGGACCAAGTCGTTCGACGTCGCGGGCACCACGCGCACCGCGAAGGTGTACATCTCCGCCGAGACGCCGGTCCGGTCCTACTACACGGTGATCGCGGTACCGGACGGTGCCGGCACCGCGGAGTTCCTGCAGTCGTCGGGCTGGCGGGACGTGGCCGACCAGCGGCAGGAGGGCCTGTTCGTCCTCGAGCCCGGACCGGGCGGCTGGGCCGGCGCCGAGGCCGAGGCCGCGTACGTCGCCGCGGCGATGGCGTTCCACCAGGGCAACAGCTACTTCTCGATCTTCGGGGAGCACTACCTCGTCGGGTACGGCAGCGGCGCACCCGTCCTGGAGGCCTGGGCGGTCGCGAACCCGCTGCGCGTCATCGCCCAGGCGTACGCGGACTCGGCCGGCCTGAGCGCCGAGTACCTGGCCTCGTACGCGGCCCGTGAGTTCGACGGCCAGACCCCGTACACGCCGGTCGACCTGCCGGCCGGTCTCCGGCGCATCCGCTACGACGAGACGGTGCTGCCGACCTGGTACCTGCACCCCGACCCGCGCTCGTCCGCCGCCAGCGTGGCCTACTGGAAGCACGCCAACGACACCGTGGCCTCCGCCGGCCACGACGGCACCCTCGGTACCGTGTACCGGCAGCGCCCCGGCTCGAGCCGGTGGATGACCTCCCACGCCGGACCGATCTCGAAGGTCGCGGTCCAGGAGCACCGCGCCGACCCCCGCAGCAGGACGACGACCCGCCGGATCGTCGACTTCCTGTCCGCCTACACCCGTTACGAGAACTCGTTCGCGTACGGCAACGCGCTGTACGAGCGCGCCGACTTCCGGCGCCTGGGCGTCGAGGTCCACACCATGCAGGTGGCGGGCTTCGTCCGGGAGTACCTCGTGTACGTGCCCCGATCCGCCCGGCGCAGGGCGCCCGTCGTGCTCGTCTGGCCCGGCGACAGCCAGACCGACAAGGTGTTCATGGACGCCACGCAGTGGTGGAAGGTCGCCGAACGCGAAGGGTTCGTCCTCGTCGTCGTCTGCGAGCAGTACAGCCGCACGTCCGTGGTCGTCAGCCACCGCGACTCACTGACCTTCTTCCGTCAGCTGCGTGAGACGATCACCGCCCGCTACGACGTCGACCCCACGCGCTGGTACTCGACCGGGCAGTCCGCCGGCAGCCAGGTCACGCAGAACCTCGCCATCGCCTTCCCCGAGTACTTCGCCGCGGTCGCGACGACGTCGTTCCCCGCCGCCCCGAACGCGGCCGGCACGGTCAGCATCGACGGGGTGGCGTACCCGGCCGCCGGGAGGGCGATCCCGAACTACATGATCTACGGCTACGGCGACATCCAGCAGTTCGTGGGCACGCTCTGGGACGACACGGCGAACCTGACCGACAGCTGGGCGCGGTACCACCTCGGGGTGGACGGCCTGACCCTCGCCGACGCCGACACGACCGCCGGGCGGCGCAGCGGCTTCCACGACCGCTTCCAGACCTGGACCTGGAACGCGCCGGGCACCGCCATCCCGATCTTCAAGTTGACCAGGAACCTGTACCGCTCGCACAACACCACGGCCGAGGAGCCGCCCCTGCTGTGGGACTTCCTCAAGCACTACAGCCACGAGGTCGGCAAGGACGGCGCGGTCACCCGCTACTACAGCCCCTCGGCGTTCGGCCGGCCCGGGGACCGGCGACGCCTCTGAACCGCTGCGGTTGTGAAGGTTCTGTACTCGGGCACACGGGGATCGGTGCGGCAGTCTACAGTTCGTGATCGTGCGCCGTATCACCCTCGTGGCCCTCGCCGCGGTACTGCTGACCGGATGTTCGGGCACCGACGGCAAGGTCACCGACGGGCTGGGGGCGCTGCCGGTGCCGTCCGCGGCGGTGCCGGCGACCGGCGCGTGCCTCGCGACGGGCGGCAACGTCGCGTACAACGACAAGGGCGACCCGTCGGCGACGCCGGTCGACTGCGCGAAGCCGCACAAGCTGGAGGTCGTGCAGGTCGCCCGGTTCCCCGACAGCGCGGAGCCGCCCGGCTGGGGCAGCCCGGCGATGCGCGCCGCCTACGCCGACTGCGGCAAGGCGGCGAGCGGGTACCTCGGCGGCGACTGGCACACCGGGTGGCTGTTCGTCCACGTGGGGCGGCCCTCCACCGCGGCCTGGGCGGGCGGTGCCCGGTCCTACGTCTGCGGCGTCGCCGAGTTCCAGCGCACCGACTGGTCCGCCCCCGCGCTCGAACGGACCGGGTCGCTGCGCGGGACGCTGGCCGGTGGCCCGCCGAAGTGCGCGGTGCTGGTCGGCAACCAGCCGGACCGGCAGGGCTTCTACACCCGCATCGCGGGCGAGCGGCGCACCGGCTGCACCGAGCTGCACGACGCCGAGCTCGCCGCGGTCCTGGAGATGCCCGACGGCGCCTACCCGGGCGACAAGGCACAGGCCGACTACCTGCTGCCCCGCTGCGTCACGGCGGTGACGACCCTGCTCGGCCTGACCCGCGAGGCGT
Source organism: Dactylosporangium sp. AC04546 (assembly GCF_022095675.1). Taxonomy (GTDB): domain Bacteria; phylum Actinomycetota; class Actinomycetes; order Mycobacteriales; family Micromonosporaceae; genus Dactylosporangium. The sequence continues at coordinate 58,405 of NZ_JAHYSG010000039.1, forward strand.
TCGCCCGGCGCAGCGAGCTGTGGGTGCACTTCACGTGGCTCGACGACGAGAACGAGTGGCAGGCCGGCGAGCGCACGAGCCTCTGCTACGCGATCGTGTCCGCGTCGCATCAGGTCCGCGCCAGCCTCAAGGGCGTCGGCGCGGGCCCGCTGCCGTACTGACGATGGCCGCGACCCGACGGTGGGCCGGCGGTGGCCCGGCAGAGGCCCGGCAGAGGCCCGCCGGGCCGTGACGCGGGGTCGGTCCGCTGTGCGGGTCAGAGGGTGATGACCACCTTGCCGCGGGTGTGGCCGCCCTGGACGTGGGTGTGGGCGTCGGCGACCTTCTCCAGCGGGTAGGTGGTCTGCAGCCGCGGCGTGTAGGCGCCGCTGCCGCCGAGGCGCGCCGCCTCGGGCACGTTGGCGCCCGCGTTCGGGGCGCCGGAGACGAGCGCCACGCCGAGGGCCGCGGCGCCGAAGTCGGCGACCGTCGAGACCCGTGCGGCGTCGCCGACGAGCGCGACGATCTCGGCCAGCGAGCCCGAGCCGGCGGTGTCGAGCGCGGCCTGGACCCCGCCGGGCGCGACCGCCCGCACGCGGTCGGCCAGGCCCTCGCCGTACGTGACGGGCGTCGCGCCGAGCTCGCGCAGGAACTCGTGGTTGGGCTCGCTCGCGGTGCCGATGACGGTGGCGCCGCGGGCGATCGCGATCTCGACGGCCGCCGAGCCGACGCCTCCCGCCGCGCCCTCGATTAGGATCGTCCGGCCGGCGAGGTCGCCGAGGGCGTCCAGACCGGCGATCGCCGTCGAGGACACGAGGCCGGCCGCGGCGGCCTGCTCCATCGACCAGCCGTCCGGCACGCCCGCCCACGCCGTGAGGACGGCAAGCTCGGCGGCGGCGCCGTCGCGGGTCAGACCGAACACGCGGTCGCCGGCCTGCACGCCCTCGACACCCTCGCCGACCTCGTCCACGGTCCCGGCCGCGTCGCTGCCCGCGACGGCGGGAAACGTGGTGGGGATGAACTGGGCCATGTAGCCGGCGCGGAGCTTCCAGTCGACCGGGTTGACGCTGGTGGCGGCGACCCGGATCCGGATCTCGCCCGGCCCGGCGTGGGGCTCGGGAGCGTCGTCGACGGTGAGCACCTCGGGGCCGCCGAACTCGTGGAAACGGGCTGCGCGCATGGTCACGACCTTCGTTGGGGGAGCGTTCGCGGAGGAGAGCGGATCACATCATGGGGCCGGCCGGGCCGGCGCGCCAGCGCGTCCCACTCCCGGGTGGATGTCACCCGGTCGGGCTCCGTGTCACGGTCCCTTGTGTACGGTCGGCTCCGCCCGGCGGCGGGACGCCTCGACCGCGGCGACCGCGGCCGCCATGGTGGGCGCCAGCTGGGGGTCGACGACGTCCGGCAGGAGCCGGTGCGGGCCGAGCGCGTCCTCGCCGACCAGCCCGGCGAGGACGTCGGCCGCGGCCAGCAGCATCGCCGTGGTGATCCGCGGCGCCCGGGCGCTGAGCAGCCCGCGGACGATGCCGGGAAACGCGAGCAGCTCGGTGAGGTGGGTGGCGGTCACCGCGGCCGGTGATGCCGGGGGCTGCGGGCCGGCCAGCGCGAACACCACCGGTGGCGCCGCCATCGTGTCCACCAGGTGCTGGTCGAGCTGCCCGTCGGCGCTCGCCGCGACGACGGCGTCCGCGCCGGCGAGGGCCTGCGCGGGCCCGCCGTGCAGTCGCCGCGGGTTGGTGTGGCCGGCCAGCCACGCGGTGGGTTCGGGCGGCGTGTCGAGGGCGGGGTCGAGGATGCCGTGCGGGGTGCAGACCGTCACGTCGGCGGCGCCGGCGTGCAGGAGCAGCCGGGTCACGGCGCCGGTGGTCACGCCCGAGCCCAGCACGACGATGCGGGCCGTGTGCAGGTCCTTGCCGGCGACACGCAGCGCGTTGCGCAGCGCGGCCAGGACGACGACCGGGGTGGCGTGCTGCTCGTCGTGGAACACCGGGACGTCGAGCGCGATCCGCAGGCGGCGCTCGATGTCGCGGCACGACGGCGAGGCGAAGCCGGTCAGGTCGACGGCCCCGAACGTCGGCGCGATCGCCCGGACCGCGGCGACCACACCATCGGTGCCGCGGGCGTGGCCGGTGTCCAGGCAGATCGGCACCGCGTCGATGCCGGCGAACTCGGCGTACAGCGCCGCCTTGGCCTCCACGAACGGCAGCGCGGCGGCCGGGCCGACGTCGCCCAGGCCGGGCACGGCGCTGCCGTCGCTGATCACCGCGACACGGTTCGGGCGGCCGGTCAGCTCGGCCGCCGCCTCCGGGCGCGCGGCGATCGCGGCCGCGAGACGGCCGGCCCCGCTCGTGTAGCGCAGCGCGAGGTCCCGCAGCGGTCGCCGGCCGTCGTCTGAGGCCTTCATCAATTGCAGAGTTTATCAACTCTTCGAGTTCGGAGGGTTTCGGAGGGTTTCGGAGGGTTCTCGGAGGGTTCTCGGAGGGTTCAGGAACCGCGCATGAGGTCGCGGGCGTAGGCGATCGCCTCGGGGGTGCCGGGGAACCGGGGGAGCCGGTCGGCGACGCCGAGGGCGGTGAGCACCTGGTCGTGGTGCGGGGCGATGCCGGACAGCAGCACGGTGATGCCGCGGCGGCGCAGCCGGGAGATGGCGTCGCCCAGCACGTGCGCGCCGGTCGCGTCGACGGTCGTGACCCGCGACATGCGCAGGATGACGACGCGGACGTCGGCGACCTCGGACAGCTCCAGCAGGAAGTGGTGGGCGGCGGCGAAGAAGAGCGGACCGTCGAGCCGGTAGGCGACGATGTGCTCGGCCAGCAGCTGATGCTCTTCGTCGCTGTGGTCGGTGGTGTCCAGCGGTACCTGCTCCAGCCGGGCGGTGCGGGCCACGGCGCGCAGCGCCAGCACGACGGCGGCGCCGAGCCCGACCACGACCGCGGCGACGAGGTCGACGGCGACGGTGACCAGGAAGGTGAGGGCGAGCACGAGCGCGTCGCCGCGGGTCGATCGGGCGAGCGCCAGCAGCGCGCTGGCCTCGACCATCCGCACGGTGGTGGCGAGGAGGACCCCGGCGAGCGCGGCGAGCGGGATGCCGGCGACGAGCGGCGCGGCGACGAGGACGATCCCGGCCAGGACCGCGGCGTGGGTGAGCGCGGCCAGCTTCGAGCCGGCGCCCGCCCGGACGTTCACGGCGGTCCGCGCGATCGCCGCGGTGGCGGGAATGCCGCCGAAGACCGGGGTGACGAGGTTGGCCAGGCCCTGTCCGAACAGCTCGCGGTCGGGGTCGTGATGCTGGTCGACGCTCATGGCGTCGGCGACGGTGGCGCAGAGCAGGCTCTCCAGCGCCGCGAGGGCGGCCACGGCCAGTGCGGAGGGCAGCAGCCGGGCGACGGCGGACGGGTCGAGGAAGTCCAGCGACGGGGCGGGCAGGCCGGCGGGCAGCGCGCCGATGCGGGCCATGTCGAGGTGCAGGACCGCGGCGAGGGCCGTCGCCGCGGCGACCGCGATGAGCGACCACGGCAGCTGCGGGCGCCAGCGGCCGCCGGCCAGCATCGCGGCGGCGACGCCGAGGGCCGTCAGCACCGGCGTGGGCGCGGGATCGGCGACGAAGCGCACCACGGCGTCGGCGGCGAGGGCCCACACCTTCTCGCCGTGCGCATCGGTGACCCCGAGCGCGGCGGGCACCTGCTGCAGCGCGATCACCACGGCGATCCCGGCGGTGAACCCCTCGACCACCGGGGTCGGCAGGTACCGCACGTACCGGCCGAGGCGGGCCAGCGCGAGGACGAGCAGGACCACGCCGGCCATGGCCCCGACCATCAGCACGCCGGTCGGCCCGAAGTCGGCGACGACCGGCACCAGCACGACGGTCATCGCGCCGGTCGGCCCGGACACCTGCAGGTTCGACCCGCCGAAGACGGCGGCCACCGCCCCGGCGACGACGGCGGTGACGAGACCCGCCCCCGCGCCGAGCCCGGAGGAGGCGCCGAAGGCGAGCGCGAGCGGCAGCGCCACCACGGCGACGGTGAGTCCCGCCAGCAGGTCCCGCCGCGGGTTGCGGCGCGCGGCGACCCAGTCCGAGCGCGTGGGCAGCAGCCGTGTCAGCCGCCCGGTGGTACCGCGGGCAGCCATGTTGCGGACCGCCATGCCCACCGCACCTCCGTCCGCGAGTCACGCACTGTCGATCGGAAGACTTTATCAGTTGATAAAGTCTTCAAGTCGCACCCCCGCACGGTCGCACACCGTGTCCGACCCGCCGGGTCCACCTGTACCGGCTGCTAACCTTGCTGCGAGGGTCCGGGGCGGAGGTGGGTGTGGTATGTCGGTGCCGCTGTACCAGGCGAAAGCCGAGATGTTCCGGACGCTCGGCCACCCCGTCCGGATTCGCGTGCTGGAGCTCCTGCAGGACGGCCCGAGACCGGTCCGCGACCTGCTGGCCGAGATCGAGGTCGAGGCGTCGAACCTCTCGCAGCAGCTCGCGGTGCTGCGCCGGGCCGGCATCGTGACCTCGTACCGGGACGGCTCCCTGGTGATGTACGCGTTGAGCACCCCCGACGTGGCGGACCTGCTCGCCGCCGGGCGGAGGATCCTCGGCTCCCTGCTCACCGATCGTGACGGCCTGCTGGTCGAGCTGCGCGCACACAGCGAGTAACAGCCGCCGACGTCGTCGCCCACCCCCGGTCCCGGCCCGTGGTCGGCTACGGTCCGTGATCTCGCCTGGCCCGCGACACGCTCCCGCCGGGGCGGTGATCCTGCGGCAACCGTGCGTGATCAGCACAAGTGCCAAGATCGTGAAGGTTTCGCGCCCCGGGGCTGGTGTTATACCGTCAGTGGGTGAGAATCGAGCGTCATTGGTGGAACGGTCAGAGCACCGTGCGGGGCCGTCGCGACGTGTACATCCGCACCGATGGCGAGTCGTGGGAGGTCGAGGCCCGCGCCGGCGGCACCGCCGGCCGGTCGAAAATCCACCAGTGTCCGAGTCGGCAGTCGGCGGAGATCCTGGCCGGGGCGTGGATGGGCGAGCAGAGCCGGTGGCAGGTCGTCGCGGTCTGACCGGCCTGCGGCCGACCTGCGTGTGCCGCCGGCCGTGAGCGGGCTCCGAGGCGGGTGGCGCTTTCAGGTAGGCTGACGGCGCGGCCCCCACTCCTGGCGGGCCGGGTTCGATGTCCCACGCCACGCGCGCGGCCGAGACGGGTCAGCGCCGGGCGGGACGTCCTTCGACGTTCGGAGCCTTCATGGCGGCACGCCGCCCTCGTCAGACCACCTCAGCCAGCTTGCCCTCGTCCAACCAATCCAACCCGTCCAGCGCCTCCAGTGCCTCCAGCTCGCCCAGTTCGTCGGCGTCGGCCGGCCCGCTCACCTTCGCCGGTCTCGGCGTGCCGGCCGCCCTTGTCCGCGTGCTGGCCGCGGCCGGGGTGGACCGGCCGTTCCCGATCCAGGCCGCGACCCTGCCCGACGCCCTCGCCGGGCGCGACGTGCTCGGGCGGGGCCGCACCGGGTCGGGCAAGACCTACGCGTTCGTCCTGGCGGTGCTCACCCGCCTCGCCGCCGCGCCCCGCAAGCCCGGGCGCCCCCGGGCGCTGATCCTCGCACCCACCCGCGAGCTGGCCGCCCAGATCGAGGCCGTGATGGCACCGCTGGCCAAGGCCCTGTCGCTGCGGACCATGACCGTGTTCGGCGGTGTCGGCGCGGGCCCCCAGGTCGCGGGGCTGCGCGCCGGGGTCGATGTCGTCGTGGCCTGCCCGGGCCGGCTCGCCGATCTCGTCGAGGCCGGTCAGGCGCGGCTGGACGCCGTCGAGATCACCGTGCTCGACGAGGCCGACCACATGGCCGACCTCGGCTTCCTGCCGACCGTGCGGTGGCTGCTGGAGCAGACGCCCGGCGACGGCCAGCGCCTGCTGTTCTCGGCCACGCTGGACGCCGGCGTCGACGTGCTGGTGCGGAAGTTCCTCACCGACCCGGCCGAGCACAGCGTCGACTCGACCCTCTCGCCGGTCGCCGCGATGACCCACCACGTCCTGCACGTCAGCGCCGAGGACCGGTTCCCCGTGCTGGTGGAGCTGACCGCGGCGCCGGGCCGGACGATCGTGTTCACGCGCACCAAGCGGGGCGCGAAGACGCTCACCCGCCGCCTGGTCGCGGCCGGCGTCGCGGCCGTGGAACTGCACGGCAACCTGGCCCAGGCCGCGCGGGCCAAGAGCCTGCGGGCGTTCACCGACGGGGACGTGCGCACGCTGGTCGCCACCGATATCGCCGCCCGGGGCATCGACGTCGAGGACGTCGCCCTCGTCGTGCACGCCGACCCGCCGGCGGAGCACAAGGTGTACCTGCACCGCTCCGGCCGCACGGCCCGGGCCGGCGCGACGGGAACGGTCGTCACGCTGATGACCGACGGCCAGGCACCCGAGGTCCGCGAACTGACGCGCAAGGCGGGCATCGCGGCGACCACCACCCGCCTGCGCCCCGGCGACGCGCTGCTGCGCACGCTCGCCCCTGGCGAGCGGACGCTGGCCCTCCACCCCGTGACGCCGCCCGCCGCCCCCAGTCGCGGGGAGCAGCCCGCGCAGAACGGCGGCCGGCGCGCACTGAAGGCGTCAGCACAGTCCGCGCCCGCCGGCGGTCCGCGCCGCCGCGGGGCACAGTCCGGGCAGAACGCCGGCGAGCCGTCGCTGGCCGCCCCGTCGCAGTCCGCGTCGGCCGGTCGCCGGCGCGGGGCGCAGAGCGGCGGCGAGCCTTCACAGTCCGCGTCAGCTGGTCGCCGGCGTGGGGTGCAGTCCGGGCAGGGCGGCGGCGAGCCGTCGCAGTCCGCATCCGCCGGTCGTCGGCGTGGGGTGCAGAGCGGCGGCGAGCCGTCGCAGTCCGCGTCCGCTGGTCGCCGGCGCGGGGCGCAGTCCGGGCAGGGCGGCGGCCGTCCGTCGCGGAACGCCTCGGCACAGTCCGCACCGCAGGGCGGCGGCGAACCGGCGATGACCGGCTCGGCGCACGCCGCACCGGTGCGATCCGGTGCGGCCGCCTTCTCTTCGCGGGCCCGGCCGGGCCGCCGCGGCGGGCGCTGAGCGCGCTAAGGCCGTGCCCAGGCCGTGCCCAGGCCGTGCCCAGGCCGTGCCCAGGCCGTGCCCAGGCCGTGCCCAGGCCGTGCGCGGCCGGGCCGTGCCGGGCCGTGCCGGGCCATGTTGCGCCGCACCCGGGCCGGGCCGCACCCGGGCCTGGGGCCTGCCCGCGCCGTGCTGGGGCCGTGCCGGGCCCGGGGCGGTGCCGGGTCGTGCTGAGCCGCACCGGGGCCCGAGCCGTGCCGGGCGGTGCCGTGCCCGGGCTGTGCCGTGCCGCGTCCGTGCCGTGCCGGACCGGGGCGTGGGCCCTGCCCGCACCGTGCTGGGCCGTGCCGCGCCCGGGGTCGATGCCGGGCCGGGTGCTTGCGGCGCCGGGTGTTTGTCGTCGCGCCGGCGTCGACGGAAAGCGCCCCCGCAGGTCTGCGGGGGCGCGGGTGGTTCAGCCGCCGGCGACTGTGCGCCTGGCCGATCGGTCGCCGACCGGCCAGGCGTCGCCCAGTGGCGGGACGCTCAGACGGCGCGGATGTTGGAGGCCTGCGGCCCCTTCTGACCCTGGGTGATCTCGAACTCGACCCGCTGGTTCTCCTCGAGGCTGCGGAAACCGCTCGCCGAGATCGCCGAGTAGTGGGCGAACACGTCGGCGCCACCGTCGTCAGGGGTGATGAAGCCGAAGCCCTTCTCCGCGTTGAACCACTTCACAGTACCGATGGTCATGTCCTGCTCCTTCGCAAGGCAGATGGAGGCCACACGGTGTGGACTCCCGCGTCGCCGCTTTGATGACCCTGCTCCGGAAACCCGGCAATACTGACCACGCCCGCAGGTGCGAGACCCACGGGCGCGGCAACATATGTGGAAATCAAGCTTGCAACGCCTCCACCCTAGCACGACGATGTTCCGCCAGATTCGCCGGCGCCGTGACACCGGCCGGTGGAGCCGCGCGCGCCGCACCGCTGGTCGAGGAGCTGGCCGGAACGGAACGCGAGCGGGCGTGCGGGATCAGCGGCGGAGGCGTTCGCGGGCCAGGAGCGCCTGGGGCGGCAGACGGTGGACCGTGGCCAGGTCGCCGCTGTCCAGGGCGTGCGGCAGGCGGGTCAGGCGGGTGCGCAGGGCCGCGACCTCGGCCGACGGGTCGGGGGGCCCGTGCCGCGCCGCCGCGGATGCGTTGCAGCGTGCGTGACGCCGCCGGCCGGGTGCGCCCCGGCCGGCGGCGCGCCGGTCACTGGTACAGGACCGCGGAGATCTTCGGGTCGTCGATGTTCGTCTTGTCGTACCAGTAGAAGCCGGTGTCGACCGACTTCGGCAGCGACTGGCCCTTGATCGCGGCCACCGCCGCCTTCACGGTCTCGTAGCCGATGCCGACCGGGTTCTGGGTGATCGCGCCGGCCATCGTGCCGGCCTTGATCGCGTCGATCTGGTCCTTGCCCGAGTCGAAGCCGACGACCGTCATCTTGCCGGTGAGGCCGCGCTCCTGGACCGCGTGCAGAACGCCGATCGCCGCGCCCTCGTTCGAGCCGTAGATGCCCTTGAGGTCCGGGTTGGCGGTGATGATCGCCTTGGCCAGGTCGGTCGCCTTGAGCGGGTCGCCGCTGTACTGGATGTCGACGATCTGGATCTTCGGCTCGTTCTTCTTCATGTAGTCCACGAAGCCGTCGCGGCGCTGGACGCCGGTGACGCTCGTCTGGTCGTGCACGACCATGGCGATCTTGCCCTCGTGGCCGATCTTCTCGGCCATGTGCTTGGCGGCCTCGGCCGCGGCGGCGAGGTTGTCGGTCGAGGCCGTGGTGATCGGCACGTCGCTGTCCACGCCCGAGTCGAACGCGATCACCGGGATCTTGTCGTTCTTCGCCTGCTGCATGAGCGGGCCGGCGGCCTGGCTGTCGATGGCCGCGAAGCCGATCGCGTCCGGGTGCTTGTCGATGACCGTCTGCAGCAGCTGGATCTGCTGCTCGACGTTGCCCTCCTCCTGCGCGCCCTCGAACGTGACGGTGACGTTGAACTCCTTGCCGGCCTGCTCGGCGCCGGCCTTCACGGCCTGCCAGAACTGGTGGCGGAAGCCCTTCGAGATGAGCGCGACGTACGGCTTCTCGTCACCGCCGCCGCCGGGCTTGTCGGCGGCCTCCGAGCAGGCGCCCAGCGCCACCGTGATCGCGGTCGCGCCGAGCAGCGCGACGAATGCCTTCCTGTGCATCGATCGGACTCCTTCAAATGGGGGTGTGGGAGGGATCAGGCCCGTTTTCTGCGCAGCATGTCGACGTAGACGGCGACGAGGATCACGCAGCCGACGACGACCGACTGCCATTCCTGCGGTACAGCGGTGACGCGGAGGCCGTTGGTGAGCACGGCGACGATGAGGGCGCCGACGACCGTGCCGGCGATCGAGCCGCGACCGCCCTGCAGCGACGTGCCGCCGATGACGACCGCGGCGATGGCCTCCAGCTCCAGGCCCATCCCGCCGACCGGCTGGGCGGAGCTGAGCCGGCTCGCGGCGAGGACGCCCGCGATGCCGACGAACAGCCCGGCGATCGTGTAGATGGTGAGCTTCCAGCGCACCACGTTGACGCCGGACAGGGCGGTGGCGGCCTCGTTGCTGCCGATCGAGAACGCGTAGCGCCCCACGATCGTCTTGCCGAGCACGACCGCCGCCACGACGGTGAGGGTCAGGAAGATGAGCACGCCGAGCGGGAACCGGGCCCCGGGGATGACCGAGAAGTTCATCAGGAGCTGGAAGTTGGGGTGCTCCTTGAAGTAGATCGGCTTCGTGCCCGAGATGACCAGCGACAGGCCGGACGCGACGAGCATCATGCCGAGCGTCGCGATGAACGGCGGCAGGCCGAGCACGGACACGTTGAACCCGTTGACGAAGCCGATCAAGCCGCCGAACAGGATCGCGCCGGTGACCCCGGCCCAGACCGGCCAGCCCCAGTACGTCAGGAACACGCCGGTCATGACGCCGCACAGGATCATGCCGGTGCCGATCGACAGGTCGATGCCGCCGGCCACGATGACGAACGTCGTGCCGAGCGCCAGGATCCCGGTGACGGTCGCCGCCATGAGGATGCCGACCAGGTTGCTCGGGGTGAAGAAGTACGGGCTGGCGAAGGAGAAGAACACCAGGATCGCGATCAGGCTGGCGAGCGCGAGCACCTGCTGCACCGAGCCGCGCATCCGGGCGACGATCGGGCGCTTTACCGGGATCGAGGTCACCTGGTCACCGTTCCTTCGGCTCCTTCAGTGTTGAAGCGGGTGGCGTAGTCCATGATGTTTTCCTGGGTTGCGTCGGTGTTGTCGAGGATTGCGGTGATCCGTCCCTGGCACATGACGGCGATGCGGTGCGACATGCGCAGCACCTCGGGCAGCTCGGACGAGATCATCACGATCGCCTTGCCGGCCGCGGCGAGCTCGTCGAGCAGTGCGTAGATCTCGTCCTTCGCGCCGACGTCGATGCCCCGCGTCGGCTCGTCGAAGATGAGCACGTCGCAGTCGCGGACGAGCCACTTCGCGACGACGGTCTTCTGCTGGTTGCCGCCCGACAGGTGCTGTACCAGCTGGCCGGTCGACGGCGTGCGGATGCGCAGCCGGGCGACGTAGTCGGTCGCGGTCCGGCCGATCAGCCGGTCGGCGACGAACCCGAGCGGCGAGGTGAACCGCGGCATCGAGGCGAGCACCACGTTGTCGCGCACGCTGCGGCCGAGCAGCACGCCGAAGTGCTTGCGGTCCTCGGACAGGTAGCCGATCCCGGCCCGGGCGGCGTCCGCCGGGCTGGCGATCGCGACCTCACGGCCGTGGACCGCGACCGTGCCGCCGTCGCGGCGGTCGGCGCCGACGATCGCGCGGGCCACCTCGGTACGGCCCGCGCCCATGAGGCCGGCGAAGCCGAGGATCTCCCCGCGGCGCACCTCGAAGCTGACGTCGCGCAGCAGCGCCCGGGTGCGCAGCCCCCGCACGGACAGCACCGGCTCGCCGGTCGTCACCGCGCCGCGCGGCCGCTGCTCGCCCGTGATCTCCCGGCCGACCATCAGCGAGATGACCTCCGGCACCGAGCTCGTCGCCGTGTCGAGCGTGCCGACGTGCCGCCCGTCCCGCAGTACCGTGATCCGGTCGGTGATCTGGGCCAGCTCGTGCATCCGGTGGGAGATGTAGATGACCCCGGTCGACGGCGTGACGAACCGCCGGATCAGGCCGAACAGCGTATCGACCTCGGTCTCGTTCAGCGCGGCGGTGGGCTCGTCCATGACCAGCACGCGGGCGTTGAAGCTCAGCGCCTTGGCGATCTCGACCATCTGCTGCCGGGCGACGGTCAGGTCCCCGACCAGGTCGGTCGGCTCCAGCGGCAGCCCGAGCCGGGCGAGCAGCTCCCGAGTGCGCCGGTTGAGCGCCCGCTCCGACAGCACGAACCCGCCGACACGCGGCTCGCGGCCGATGAAGATGTTCTGCGCGACCGTGAGGTCCGCCATCAGGTTGAGCTCCTGATGGATGATCGAGATGCCGAGCTCCTGCGCGTGGCGTGGACTTCCCGGGGTGTACTGCGAGCCGTCGAGGAAGAACTCGCCCTCGTCGGGCCGGTCGATGCCCGACAGCAGCTTCATCAGGGTCGACTTGCCGGCGCCGTTCTCGCCGACGAGCGCGAGCACCTCGCCGTGGCGCAGCTCGAGGTCGACGCCGTCGAGCGCCTGGACGCCGGGGAAGCGCTTGCTCGCGCCGCTGACCCGCAACAGGGCCGTCATGTCAGGCACCTCCGCGCGGTGCGCGCGACTGCCAGTACCCGCCGCCGGGATAGCCGAACTCCAGCAGCGACCGCTCGTGCATCCGCGCGCTGTAGCCGGGCGCCTCGGGCAGCACGTAGTGGCCGTCGAGGACCAGGCACGGGTCGACGAAGTGCTCGTGCAGGTGGTCGACGTACTCGGTCACCCGGCCCTCCAGGGACCCCGACACGGCGACGAAGTCGAAGATCGACAGGTGCTGGACGAGCTCGCACAGCCCGACGCCGCCGGCGTGCGGGCAGACCGGGACGCCGAACTTGTGCGCCATCAGGTACACGGCGAGGATCTCGTTGACGCCCGCGAGCCGCGCCGAGTCGAGCTGGCAGTAGTCGATCGCGGACGCCTGGAACAGCTGCTTGAACAGCACCCGGTTCATGCCGTGCTCGCCGGTCGCTACCCCGATCGGCGCCACCGCGCGGCGGATGGCCGCGTGGCCGAGGACGTCGTCGGGGCTGGTCGGCTCCTCGATCCACAGTGGACGGAACTCGGCCAGCCGGCCCATCCACTCGATCGCCTCTGGTACGTCCCAGACCTGGTTGGCGTCGATCATCAGGTGGGCGTCCCAGCCGATGACCTCGCGGGCGATCCGCAGCCGCCGCACGTCGTCGGCGAGGTCCGCGCCGACCTTGAGCTTGACGTGCCGGTAGCCGGCGTCGACCGCCTCCTTGAGCAGCCGGCGCAGCTTGTCGTCGTCGTACCCGAGCCAGCCGGCGCTCGTCGTGTAGCACGGGTAGCCGCCGCGCTCGCGCAGCTGCGCGATGCGCGCCTCCCGGGTCGGCGCCATCTCCCGCAGCATCGCCAGGGCCTCGTCGGGCGTCAGCGCGTCCGAGACGTACCGGAAGTCGGTCGCGGCCACCAGTTCCTCGGGCGGCATCTCGGCGAGCAGCCGCCACAGCGGCTTGCCGGCCCGCCGCGCGGCGAGGTCCCACAGCGCGTTCATCACCGCCGCGAGGGCCAGGTGCACGACGCCCTTCTCCGGGCCGAGCCAGCGCAGCTGCGAGTCGGCGCCCAGCTCGCGGTACACCGCGCCGAGGTCTCCGCACAGCTCGGCGACGTCCCGCCCGACCAGCGGCTCGGCGCGCTGCCGGACCGCCTCGGTGACCAGGTCGTTGCCGCGGCCGATGGTGAAGGTGAAGCCGTGCCCGGCCAGCCGCGGGTCCTCGGTCTCCAGCACGACGTACGCCGCCGAGTAGTCGGCGTCGCGGTTCATCGCGTCCGAACCGTCGAGCCGCAGCGACGTCGGGAACCGCACGTCGTGGGTCCGGACTCCGGTGATCGTCGTCATGCGCACACTCCTCGGCGACAGCCGATTGATCCGATCTATTGGCGCGGACACTAGCACCGGGGTTGGTCGGTCGTCTCCACCGAAACGGCAGATTCATAGGATGTATTTTGTCGAAGCGCATCGACTGTCACGCACCGTTCGGGCGGTTAAGTGCGATCTAGAGTGATTTACTCGCATACGCCACCTCCGGGAACCTGGAGTTGACGTTTCTAGACCTCCCATGTCTAATCCGACGTTGCGCAGCTAGACATCCGATGGTTCGGGCAGGGAGGCTCGATGATCGGCCGCGGAGTGCGCGCCGGCGTCGCGATCGCGACGCTCGCGCTGATCGGTCTCACCGCATGCAAGGGCCCCGAGGGCACCGGCACCGCCGACGACGCGACCGACTCGGGCGGGCGCATCACCGTGTGGGTCGACCCGCCGCGCCTGCCCGCGGTGAGCGCCTTCCAGCGGGCGTACCCCGACATCCCGGTCGACGTGATGACGATCAACGGCAACGTCGGCAGCACCGAGCTGCAGCAGAAGTTCGTGCTGTTCAACCAGGCCGGCGAGGGCTGGCCGGACGCCATCTTCTTCCCGTCCAACGACGACATCGCCTGGGCGGCCAGCTCGAAGATCAACTACGTCCGCGACCTCACGGCCGACCTCGCAGACGTCATCAGCCAGTACGCGCCGGGCTCCATCTCGCAGTGCCGCATCGACGGGCAGTACCGCTGCCTGCGCAACGACGCCGCGCCGGACGTGCTGTGGTACGACAAGCAGCTGTTCGCCGCCTGGGGGTACAAGCCGCCCGCCACCTGGGAGGACTACGCGGCGCTCAGCGTGCGCATCGCCGCCGAGCACCCCGGCTACGTCACCGGCTTCCTCGGCGACGCCTACGCCCCCGACCGCTACCTGTGGGCGAGCGGCTGCCCGACCAACCACCGCCTCAGCGAGCGGCAGGTGCACGTCAACCTCGCCGACCCGCGCTGCGAGCGGATCCGCGACCTGCTCGACCGGCTCGTCACCGCCGGCGCGATCGCCTCGACCGGCATCTTCTCGCCCGACGCCACCGAGCTCGGCCGCCGGCTCGTGATGAGCCCCGGCGCGGTGTGGTGGGGCAACTTCCTGTTCCGCGACACCTGGAAGGTGCCGCCCGGCCGGATCACCGCCGCCCCGCCGCTGCGCTGGGCCGGGGACCGCGAGCCGTACACCAGCTCCGAGGGCGGCGGGCTGTGGGGCTTCTCCCGCCACATCAAGGGCGCCCAGCTGCACAACACCCTCGTCTTCGCCCGGTTCGTCGCAGCCGATCCGCGCTGGCAGGTCGACCTCAGCGTCGGCCTGCCCGGTGTGGTACCGCTGCAGCAGCCGTGGCTGGACAAGCAGCGCCAGGCCGGGTACCTCGCCGACTTCGACGCGGCGGCCGCCGCCTTCGTCCTGGCCAGCACGATCGTGCGGCCGGAGCGCGACTACACGCGGTACAACACCGGCACCGTGTGGACGCACACCGTGACCCCGGCGCTCACGTCCGGCCGCTCCTTCGCCCACGCCTGGACCGTCTTCGGCGAGCGCCTCGCCGGCGAGGCGCGGGCGTTCGGCTACACCGTCCACGACAGCGCCTGAATCGAGACCGCCCGTGTCGACGTACCGGAGCACCGCCAGCCACCCGGTCCCCTACACGCCCGTGCACGCCGCCGACCTGCCGCCGCTGCCCCGGACCCGGCGGACCGGCCGGGTCGTGCGCGTCGGGCGCCGCGCCGCCTTCCTCCTCGTCCTGCCCTACACCGTGCTGCTGCTCGTCGGCGGGCTCGTGCCGGTCGGCTACGCCGTCGTCAAGAGCCTGCAGAACGAGTCGGAGACCGGGTTCGGCGGCCTGAGCAGCTACCAGCGCGTCGTGGCCGACCTGCGCTTCGCCGAGACCTTCGGCAACGTGGCGCTGACCCTCGTCATCTGGCTGCCGCTCATGCTCGTCGGCGTCGTCGGGCTCGCGCTGCTGGTCGACGCGAGCTCCGCCCGGTTCGGCGCCGCCATGCGGTTCGTCTACTACCTGCCCGGCGCCCTGGCCGGCGTCGCCAACTTCATGCTGTGGCTGTTTCTGATCGATCCCGGTCAGAGCCCGATCGCCTTCCTGTGGCACGGCTTCGGCTACCGCACGCTCAACGAGGTCGCGCAGCCGGGGAACCTGCCGTACATCCTCGCTGCCATGCTGTTCTTCCAGGGCGCCGGCACCTGGGTCGTGGTGCTCGGCGGCGGCCTGCACAGCATCCCCGACGAGCTCCTCGAGGCGGCGCGCCTGGACGGCGCCGGCGCCTGGGGCGTCGCGTGGCGGGTCAAGCTGCCCATGATCCGGCCGTGGCTGGGCTACCTGACGCTGCTCAACCTCGCCTACGGCTTCCAGCTGTTCCTGGAGCCACAGGTGCTCAGCCAGGTCACCCACGGGCTGATCGCACCACAGTGGACACCCAACCAGCTGAGCTTCTCCTACGCCTACCAGATCCTCGACACCCCCATGGCCGCCGCGATGTCGGTGATCCTGCTGGCCATCACCCTCGGCGTCGGCCTGCTGGTCGTGCGCCGCAGCGGCCTCTTCGACGACGAACGGTGACGACGATGCCCCCTGCCCTCGGTCGCGCCGGCCGGATCGTGACGCTCCTGGTCGTCGCGGCCACCTTCGCCTACCCGGTCGCCGCGTTCGCCCTCGTCGCCCTGCGCCGCGACGACGGCACCGGCCCCACCGGCCTCGGCCTGGGCAACGCCCGCGACAGCTGGGACACGGTCCTGCGCTTCAACGACGGCGTCGTGCTCAACTGGCTCGGCAACTCACTGCTCGTCGCCACCGGCGGCGCGATCGTCGCCGTCGTCGCCGGGCTGCCCGCCGGCTACGCCCTCGCCCGCCTGCGCTTCCCCGGCCGGCGCCTGCTGCGCTTCTGCACGCTCCTGACGATGGTTGTGCCGAACACCGTTCTGGTGATCCCGTTGTACCTCGAGGTCAGCGCGGCTGGCGCGGTCAACAACATCTGGGTGGTGACGCTGCTCATGGGCTTCTACCCGTTCGGCGTCTACCTCACGTACATCCACTTCCGCACCACCCTGCCGATGCCCGTGCTCGAGGCGGCCCGCATCGACGGGCTGTCGGAGGGCGACATCTTCCGCCGCATCGCCATTCCGGCGGCGAAGCCCGCCATCGCCCTGGTCGGCTTCTTCAGCTTCGTCGCCAACTGGACCAACTTCTTCCTGCCGCTGGTGCTGCTGCCGCTGTCGTCGAGCACGACGATCTCCGTCGGCCTGCCGCAGCTGGTCTCCTCCAGCCCGCTGTTCGACCCGACCAACACCGCCGGCCTGGACGTGCGCCTGTACGCCCCGCAGCTGGCCGTCGCCACGTTCGTCACGGCGGCCCCGGTGATCGCGGTCTTCGTGATCGCCCAGCGCGCCCTCACCCGCGGCCAGATGCTCGGCCCCACCCGCCGCTGACACCTCCTGCGGCTGCTGCCCGTCGCGTCCGGCATCAGCTCGTGCAGCCGCGCGATCCCGCTTTCCGACAGGTCGGCCGGCGCCAGGCGGTCAGGTGTCGCGGTGCCGGAGCAGGGCCGTGCCGGTCAGGAGGGCCCCGGCGGACCAGGCGGCGAGCACGCCCAGGCCGGCCCAGGGCCCGATGGGTAACTGGTGCAGGTCGGTGGTGGCCTGCACGGCCAGTCCGGCGCTCATCGGCGCGAGTTGTTCGAGCCGGCGGTGCAGGTCGGGGTCGGTCACCATCTGCGTGACGAGCGGCGGGAGGTACAGCAGGCCGAGCACCGTTCCGATCGACGCGCCCGAGTCGCGCACGACCGCGGCTACGCCCAGGCTGAGGATCGCCACCAGGACCAGGTAGGCGACCGTGCCGGCACTCGCCCGCAGCACGGGTCCGTCGGCGAGGGACAGGCCCGGGTAGCCGTGCCCGGGCGTGAACCCGTGCCGGGGCAGGACGATCCCGGCGACCACCAGCGAGCCGAGCACGGCGAGGCTCCCGATCGCCGCCACCGCCGCGCCGAGCACCAGTGCCTTGGCGGCCAGCACCGCCGGGCGGCTCGGGACCGCGGTCAGCGTGGTGCGGATCAGGGTGGTGCTGTACTCGCCGCTCACCGCCAGCACGGCCAGCACCGCGACCGGGGCCTGCCCGAGGTACACGCCGCTGAGGACGAGCCGGGCGGCGTCGATGCCGCAGCCGTCGTGCGGGCAGCTGGCGGCGGCGGCCACCGCGGCGCCCAGCGCCACGGTGACCGTCGCGGTGATCAGCAGCAGCCATACGGGGCCGGGCGTGGTCCGCAGCTTCGTCCACTCCGCACAGACGGTCCGCAGCGCGGTGCTCATGCGTCCCTCCGGCGCAGGAGGACGGCGGCCACGATCAGGGCGAGCGCGGTGTAGCCGCCCAGCACGGCCAGGCCGGCCCAGGGGGACAACGGATAGTAGCCGGCGGCCGGGGTGTAGAGGCCGTCGACCTGGGGGTATCGGGTGAGCGTCTGCTGCACGGCCATGGCGGCGGCGGGCGTGAACCGGGTCAGCCAGTCCGCCATCGACGGCGGTAGGAACGGGGTGAGCGCCAGCAGGTACGGCAGCACCACAACGGCGACGACGGTGCTGACCGCGGTGGCGCTGCGCCGCAGGATGGTGCCGACGGCGACCGCGAGCACGGCGGCGACGGCGAGCAGCGCGGCGGTACCCACCTCGGCCCGCAGGACGGCACCGGACGGCACCGGGAACACGTAGACACCCAGGCCACGGACGACCCGCAACCACAGCGGCACCGCGAGCGCGGTCGCGACCAGGCACGTCGTGAACGTGACCCCGGCGACCACGGCGGCCTTGGCCACGAGCACGCGGACCCGGCGGGTGCTGGCGCTCAGCGTGCTGCGGATCATCCCGTACCGGTACTCGGTGGTGATCATCAGGGTCGCCACGACGACGATGACGATCAGCGCCGGGAACGTCCCGAAGAGCAGGTCGCCGGCGGCGGCGCCGACGGGCAGCTCGCTGCGGGTGGCCGGGGCGAGGTCACCGGCGCCGGTCACGGTGAACCCGTCGCCGGCCGGGACAGACGATCCTGTGGTACCCCGTGGGTAGCCGGCGAACGTGGCGGTGCGGGCGCCGACCTGGTCACCGGCCCAGTCGGCCGCGGGCCAGCCGCCCGCCAGCTGCGGGGCGCCGAAGGTGGCGGTGGCCGCGTCGCCGGCCGTGCCGATCCCCTCGACGTGCTGGGGGCAGCCCACGAACAGGCCGGCCTCGACGGTGGCGGCCAGCCCGGGCAGCCGGACCGTGGCGACCTCGCTCCAGTGCCCGCCGTCGGCCGACTCCTCGCCCGTGATCGTGTCGCCGGAGCGGGTCAGGCGCAGCCAGCGCGGCGCGTCGGCGGACGCGGTGCCGGGCCGCCCGGCGCGGTCGTGGATGTAGTCGTGCTGCATCCGCACGCCGTGCCCGCCCGTGAGCATGATCGCGGCGTACCGCGCGCCGGGCTCCGGCCCCGCGGTGATGATCAGCCCGGCCTTCGCCCACGGCGCAGCCACCCCGTCGCCGCGCGCGGAGGTCAGCGCGCTGACCGCGACGGTGATCCGGCCGTCGCCGGTCAGGGGACGGTGCACGAAGAAGTATCCGCTGCTGACCGGCCCGCCGTGCGGCCCGATCGGGACCGGTGACGCCTGGCCGGGCGGCCCGCCGCCGAGCCCGGCGATCGGGAACAGCAGGATCAGCAGGGCCGCGACCGTGCTGCCGCGCACCCAGCCGGGCACCGACCGGAACTTGGTCCACTCCGCCCGCAGCAGGCGCATCGGGTGGCGGGTCACGACGCCGCCCCGGCTGCGGCGGCACGGTACTCGACGGCCTCGCGGGTCAGCTCGAGATACACCTCCTCGAGGGTGGCCCGATGCGGCGCGAGCTCGGAGAACGGCAGGCCGCCGGCGGTGAGCACCGCCACCACCCGCTCGGCGGGGAGGCCCCGCACGGCGAGCACCTCCGCGTCCTCGTGGGTCACCTGCGCGCCCGCGGCGGACAGTGCCGCGGCGGCCGGCTGCGGCGCGGTGGTGCGCACCCGCACCCGGTCGCCGGAGGCGGCCGCGATCAGGTCGGCGACGCCGCTGTCGGCGATCACGCGGCCCCGGCCGACGACCACCACGTGGTCGGCCATGCCCTGCAGCTCGCTCATCAGGTGGCTGGACACCAGCACGGCCCGGCCCTGTGCGGCCAGGGCCCGCAGGAAGTCGCGCAGCCACACGATGCCCTCGGGGTCCATGCCGTTGAACGGCTCGTCCAGCATGATCGCCGGCGGGTCGGCCAGCAGCGCCGCCGCGAGGCCGAGCCGCTGCCGCATGCCCAGCGAGTAGCCGCCGGCCGGGCGCCGGCTCGCCGGGGCAAGACCCACCCGCTCGATGACCTCGTCGACGCGGCGGGCGCTCAGGCCCTGCGACTGCGCCAGCCAGAGCAGGTGGTTGCGGCCGGTCCGGGCCGGGTGCAGCGCGGCGGCGTCGAGCAGCGTGCCCAGGTGCCGCAGCGGGCAG
Organism: Dactylosporangium sp. AC04546; assembly: GCF_022095675.1. Classification (GTDB taxonomy): domain Bacteria; phylum Actinomycetota; class Actinomycetes; order Mycobacteriales; family Micromonosporaceae; genus Dactylosporangium. The sequence goes on from NZ_JAHYSG010000039.1 coordinate 77,978, forward strand.
CGCAGCGACCGGTACGGCCGGCCCCCCACCAGGGCCTGCCCCGCGTCGGCCGCATGCAGGCCGAGGATGATCCGCATGGTGGTGGACTTGCCGGCGCCGTTGGGCCCGATGAACCCGGTCACCCGCCCCGGGACGGCTGTGAAGGTCATCCCGTCCAGGGCGGTCGTCGGCCCGTACCGCTTGCGCAGCCCGGCGACCTCGATCGTGGCATCGCTCATGGCGATTGTTGTACGCCGGGGCCGGTGACAGCCCGGTGTCGGCGACTGACACCTGGTTGTCACCTGCCGCCTGGCATCGTGGACCCGTCGCCGGAAGGAGCCGTGGCCATGAGGGTGCTGGTGGTGGAGGATCACCGGACGCTGAGCGCGCTGATCACGGCCGGCCTGCGCCGCGAGGCCCTGGCCGTGGACGTGGCCCTCGACGGTCACGCCGCCCTGGAGCAGCTGGCCGCCACCCGCTACGACGTCGTGGTGCTCGACCGCGACCTGCCCGGCGTGCACGGCGACGAGGTGTGCCAGCGGATCGTGGCCGGCGGGGCGGGCACCCGCGTGCTGATGCTCACCGCGGCCGGCGCCGTCCGCGACCGGGTCGAGGGCCTCGGCCTGGGCGCCGACGACTACCTGCCCAAGCCGTTCGACTTCGCCGAGCTGGTGGCGCGCGTGCGGGCCCTCGGCCGCCGCAGCGCGCCGGCGCTGCCCCCGGTGCTCGACAACGGCGACCTGACCCTCGACCCCAACCGCCGGGTCGCGGCGCGCGCCGGCCGGCGGCTCGACCTCAGCCCGAAGGAGTTCGCGGTCCTGGAGCACCTGCTCGCGGCGGGCGGCCGCGTCGTCTCGACCGAGGAGCTGCTCGAACGGGTCTGGGACGACGCGACCGACCCGTTCACCACGACGGTGAAGACCACGATCGGCCGGCTGCGCGCCAAGCTCGGCCAGCCGCCGGCCATCCACACCGTCCGCGAGGGCGGCTACCGGATCGGCGTGCGGTGACCCGCCCCCGGCTGCGCACCCGGCTCGCGCTGCTGCACGCCGGCCTCGCCTTCGCCTGCGGCGTGCTGCTGCTGGCGTTCGTCAACGTCCCGCTGCTCACCGCCCGCCAGACCACGGCCGGACCACCCGCCGGCCAGCCCGCCGCCGTGCAGACCACGAGCAACCTCGGCGAGATGCTGCAGTACTACGCCGTCGCGCTCGTCCTCATCGCCGGCCTGTCGGTCCCGCTCGGCTGGCTGATCGCCGGCCGGGCCCTGCGCCCACTGCGCGTGATCACCGCCGCGGCCCGCACGACGTCCGCCGACAGCCTGGCCACGCGCCTGCGCGTCCCGGCCGCGTACCAGGAGTTCACCGACCTCGCCGACACCCTCGACGGCCTGCTGCACCGGCTGGACCGGTCGTTCACCGCCCAGCGGCAGTTCATCGCCAACGCCTCCCACGAGCTGCGCACCCCGCTGACCGTGCAGCGGACCCTGCTGCAGCTCACGATCGCCGACCCCGACGCCACGGCCGACACGCTCCGCTCGACCTGCCACGAGCTGCTGGAGCTGGGCCAGCAGCAGGAGCACCTGATCAACGCCCTGCTCACCCTGGCCGGCGGCTACCAGCCGATCACCCGCTGGGACCGCTTCGACCTGGCCGACCTCACCGGCAAGGCGGCGCAGGACCACCGCCCGGAAGCCGAGCGGCGGGGCATCGACGTCCGCACGACGCTCACGCCGGCGCCGGTGACGGGCGACCCGCGCCTGGCCGCGATCCTGGTGACGAACCTGGTCGACAACGCCCTACGCCACAACGCCCCGGGCGGCACCGTCGACATCACCACGACCGCCCATGGCCGCCTTTTGGTCAGCAACACGGGCCCGCTGATCCCGCCGACGGAGACAAGCCGCCTGTTCCAGCCGTTCCAGCGCCTCGGCACCGACCGCACCGACCAGACCGACGGCCACGGCCTCGGCCTGGCCATCGTCGCGGCTATCGCGAACGCCCACCACGCACGCCTCACCGCCCAGCCCCGCCCGGAAGGAGGCCTCCAGATCACCGTCGACTTCCCACCCGCCCGCTGAGACCGGCCATCGCGACGAGATGGAGCTGCCGGCCCAGCCCATCCCCGTCGCGCGTTCCTCACCGCCTCGGCGAGCGAGGGCGAAGGCCCGCCCGCCGCGGTGCTTGGCTCAGCCGGCTCGCCGCCGAAGCGTGGCTCGTGCGTCGCCGGGGTGCGTAGTGCGCGGCTCAGCGCCGCTAGCGGCGTGGTCGGCGCGCGCTGCCAGGCGGCTGGGTCGCGACAACGCCACCGGTACTGCGCCGCGCGGTCGTCGGGCCACGGGGCGAGCGCGGACCATACAGCCGCGCCGTCCGGGAACCAGCGGCTACAGCGCGGGTAGCGGCTCGCCGGCGGCCGGGGCGTGGCCGGTCTCGAGGAAGGCGATGTAGCAGCGCAGGTCGTGGGCGAGGCCGGTGTCGATGTAGTGCAGGTAGTCGTTGAGCCCGGCGGCCGCCTCCGGCGCGTTGTCCGAGTGGCCGCCGCTGGTCCATTCCCGGTGCTTGCGCTCGATCCACTCGCGGAGCCGGGCCCGGTCGTGCCACCAGGCGCGGACCAGGGCCGGGGTCCAGTACGTGTCGCCGTCGCGGGCCCAGCCGGACCACGGGTCGTCGCGCATTCCGGCCAGCACGTCGCGCAGCTCGGCTCCGTTCTTCGGCTGGCGGTAGAGGAACTCCGACTCGTATTCGATGTCGTCGCCGTACAGGATGTGCCGGGGCGCGCTGTCGCGCCCCACCCAACAGTTGTCCGTCATCGCGCCGTAGAACGGGCCCGGCACGTTGCGCCAGTTGCGCTCCTCCCACATGCCGCAGAAAACGTGCTCGGGCGTCGGTCGGAGGTCGCGTTCCGGCAGCTCAGCGAACACCGCGTCGACGTGCGGCAGTGGATCCCAGTACCCCGGAAGATCTTGCACTCGCCCACTCTAGTGCGGTGACCACAACGTTCGCCGGGTCTACTCCCCGGCTGTTGCGGCATAAGTCGAACCCGGCGGCGGAGGTCCGTGGAGCTCATGTCGGCATGCGGTGGCCTCGAAGACCGCATCGGTAAAGCTGTCCGCGTCGCCGGGAGGTGATCCCGGTCGTCTACAAGTGTGGCGTGTCCGTTAGTCGCCGCTGGCCCAGCTGTACCAGCCGCTGGTCCAGCTGTACCAGCCGCCGCCGAGGTGTTGGAACCGTAGCGACTCGAACAAAGCCGTCTCGATTTCCGCGGTCGGCCCGCCGGGCAGGTAGGCGAAGCCGGCGTCACTGAAGGAGGCGTGAGCTTCGTAGAAGACCGCACCACCGGGCACCCAATCGGCGCTTGCGATGCTGTAGAGGCCCAACCGGCGCGGCACGGTGAAACCTTCCCGCGCGCTGCCCGGTGGTGGAATCGGATGTCCGGCGACGACGGCGGCGAACGCGCCCCGGCTGGCCGCCCACCGCATCTTGAACGGCGCACCGGTGCAGAGCAGGACCAAGGTGAGTACGCCGACGACCGGTCCGGCCAGGAACCATCCTCGCCGCCTGCCGGTGGTCCTGGCGACGGAGATGGTCCAGCCGAGCCAGAAACAGCCAACGAGCACGGACGTGCAGCCGAAGGCCCCCAACAGGTACAAGTCGCCGTCCGGGTAGCTCACGGACCAGAGCACGCCACCCGCCACCGCAACGACGACCAGGTGGAACGCCCAGATCCACTGCCAGCCAGGTCCAGCCTTCGGCGCAGCGTCATCGCTTGTCGCGGTGTCCGACATGGCGACATCATGCCGACCCGATCAGGCTCGGATCGAGCGCCTGCACTGAATCTTCACACACGGGCTCGTCAGCCGCCGCTGTGTGACGATGGCCGGTCACTGCGCTGCGGGCTGATCACCAAGACGGCGGTAGATCGACACCGCGATGGCGTAGGTTGCCGCCGTGGCCTTGATTGCTCTCACCACCGTGGTCCAGGCTCCGGCAGAGCAGGTCTTCGACCTCTGCCTGGACGTGGATGCGCACACCGCGTCCATGTCTCGATCCCGCGAGCGTGTCGTGGCGGGTGTCAACTCAGGGCGGATGTCACTGGGAGACAGCGTTACCTGGGCCGCTCGTCACTTCGGGGTGCAGTGGCACATGACCTCTCGCATCACTGCATACGAACGCCCGCATCGCTTCGTCGACGAGCAGCTCACCGGCCCGTTCCGGCACTGGCACCACGAACACACCTTCACCTGGGACGAGTCCGCGAAGGCCACGATCATGCGCGATGTCATCGACTTCGCCGCCCCGCTCGGCGCGCTTGGCCTGATCGTCGATGGGCTCCTGCTGGAGCGGTACATGCGCCGGTTGATCGAGAGCCGGAACGCCCACCTCGCTCGTGTCGTTGCCGCCGACGCTCCCTGACGTGCCACTGCCGTACCCGGGAAAGCTTTTCACGATGCCGCGGGAGGCCTAGCGTCGGGAACCATGCGATCCGCAATCTGGCTGCCGCTGTTCGACCAGCTCGCCGACCCCCGCACCGTGGCGCGGCTCGCCGCGGACGCCGAGGAGTACGGCTGGCACGGGTTCTTCGTGTGGGACCACGTGCGCTGGCGGGCGCCGGTGCGGGCCGTCGCCGACCCCTGGGTCACGCTCAGCGCGGCGGCCATGGTGACCGAGACGCTGCGTCTCGGGCCGATGATCACGCCGCTCGCGCGGCGGCGGCCGGTGAAGGTGGCGCGGGAGACGGCGAGCCTTGACGTGCTCAGCGGCGGGCGGCTCACGCTCGGCGTGGGCGTCGGCGACGACCGGTTCGGCGCCGAGTACTCCGCGACGGGGGAGCAGGGCGACGACAAGGCCCGCGCCGCGATGCTCGACGAGGCGCTCGCCATCCTCACCGCGGCCTGGACGGGTGAGCCGGTCCACCACCGCGGGGCACACTACACAGTGGACGATGTGACGTTCCTGCCCCGGCCGGTCCAGCGTCCGGGCGTGCCGGTCTGGGTCGCCGGCTTTCCGGGCCGGCAGCGGCCGATGCGGCGGGCGGCCCGCCACGACGGCTACTTCCCGGTCAACCTCGAGCACCCCGACCAGCTCGCCGAGGCCGCCGCGACCATCGCCGAGCTGCGCGGCCCGGGCCCGTACGACATCGCCGTCGAGCTGGCCCCGGGCACCGACCCCCGCCCCTACGCGGCGGCCGGCGCGACCTGGTGGCTCACCGCCTTCGACCCGGCGTCGGTCACCGTCGACGAGGTTCATGGTGTACTGCGGGCCGGCCCGCTCGACTGACGTCGCGTCCGGCGTGGCCGAGTGGCTCCAGACCCGGACCCGACCGGATCCGCCTTCGACCGATCGGGCGATCTGGTCCGACTACGGTCGGTTTAGGGTCGATCACCATGGCGGATCGCGGGCTGCTCGTGCTCGCCATCGGCTGGTCGGTGCGGCGCTGGATCCGCGCGCCTCGGCTCGCGGGGATTCCGGCAGCAATACCTCGGCCGCCTGCCACACGACGAGCGCCCGTGGCGGTGGTGGAAGCGCGACGAGCGTCCATGGCATTGGTGGAAGCGTGACCCGGACCCACGGCACGCCTGGGATCCCGGGGACGCGCTGTGGCTGCTGCTGCGTGACACCGCACCGGAGGCGTTCGCCAGCAGAGCCGACGAGGCACCCGAGGCGTGGCGCCGGCTGGACAACGACCTCGCGGCGCGGTTCGCCCGCAACTGGGACCGGGTCGCGGACACGCCCGAACCGCCGGCCGCCGCCGGGTGGCTGCGCCGGAGGCTCGGCTCCAGGGTCCCCGACGACGCCAGGCAGGACATCGCCAACCGGGCCCGGCAGGTCGAGCGCTGGGCGCTGCGCTCGCTGCTGCTCACCGAGCGCACCCGCCAGCTGCACCACTATCCGCTGCCGCGGCTCACCACGCTGTACCTGCAGTGCGCCCGCATGCCGGGCGCGCTGACCGCCGACCGGCCCGCCGCCCCGGCGCACCGGTCCCGGTTCGGCCCGCCGGAGCGCTCGGAGCCGGACCCGGCCGACCTGAGCGAGTTCGCGCTGTCGATGCAGCAGGCCGGCATGTCCTGGGAGGACGCCGCGCTGCTCGACCAGTGGCTCGTCTACCAGCGGCCGGCCTCGGCCGCCGACGTGCTCGCCGTCCTCAACACCCTGAAGGTCGACGCCACGATGACCCGCGACGAGATCAAGGCGATGACCGAGCACATCATCGACGGGCTCGCACGGTCCGACCGCCGCGAGCCGCGCGGCCTGGAAGCGGCCTGGCAGCGGCCTAGAACGGGTATCGCGCCGCGTCGCCGCGGACCGTGACCCAGCGGGTCTCCGTGAAGGCCTCGATGTTGGCGGCCGCGCCGCCGAAGCGGGCGCCCGTGCCGGACGCGGCCACGCCGCCGAACGGGGCGTTGGCCTCGTCGTTCACCGTCTGGTCGTTGATGTGGACGATGCCCGTCGGGAGGCGGTCGGCCAACGCGAGGCCCCGCATCACGTCCCGGGTGACGATGCCCAGCGACAGGCCGTACTCGCTCGCGGCGGCCAGCTCAGCCGCCTCCTCGGCGTCGGTGAAGCGGGCCACCGGGGCGACCGGGCCGAAGATCTCCTGGGCGAACGCCGGGGTGTCCAGGCCGGCGTCGGCGATCACCGTTGCCGGGTAGAAGAGGCGGTCGTAGGAGCCGCCGGCGGCCAGCCGGGCGCCCGACGCCGTGCTCGCGGTGACCAGGTCGTGGATCTTGTCGCGCTGGCCCTCGTCGATGACCGGGCCGAGCGCGACCTGGGCCCGGGCCGGGTCGCCGACCGGCAGGTGCGACGCCCTGGCGGCCAGGCGTTCGACGAAATCATCGTAGAGCCGCTCGTGGACCAGGTGGCGGCCGGTGGTCATGCAGATCTGGCCCTGGTGGAAGAAGCTGCCCCACGCGGCCAGGCCGACGGCCGCGTCGAGGTCGGCGTCGTCGAGGACGATCAGGGCCGAGTTGCCGCCCAGTTCGAGGTGGGCCCGCTTGAGGTGGCGGCCGGCCAGCTCGCCGACGCGGCGGCCGGCGGCGGTCGAGCCGGTGAACGAGATGACCCGGACCAGGGGGTGGGTGACGATCGCCTCGCCGACGTCGGCGCCGCCGGGGAGGACCTGCAGCACGCCCGGGGGCAGGCCGGCCTCCTCGAAGACGCGGGCGATGGTGACGCCGCCGGTGACCGCGGTGCGCGGGTCGGGCTTGAGGATGACGGCGTTGCCGAGGGCCAGGGCCGGCGCGACCGAGCGGATGCCGAGGATGATCGGCACGTTGAACGGCGCGATGACGCCCACGACGCCGGCCGGGCCGCGGCGTGCCATCGACAGCCGCGGCTGCTCGCTCGGCAGCAGCTCGCCGTACGGGCGGCTCGGCAGGCCGGCCGCCTCATAGCACTCCTGTTCCGCGGTGTGTACCGCGAAGCCGGCCATCCCGGGGATCGCGCCCACCTCGCGGATGTTCCACCAGGCGATCTCGTCGGCATGGGCGGCGAACAGCGCCCCGGCGCGGCGCAGGACCGCGGCCCGCTCGGGGTGCGGCGTCGCCGCCCACGCGCGCTGCGCGGTGGCGGCCGACGCCGCCGCCCGGGCGACGTCGTCGGCGGAGGCGAGCCCGGCGGTGCCGAGCGACTCGCCGGTCGCCGGCTCGACCACCGTGCGCGTGCCGCCGGTGCCGTCGACCCAGGCCCCGCCGACGAAGATCTTGCGCTCCCATTGTGCCGCGTCCAGGAACATGCCGCCGAGGTTAGGACCGCGATGTCCGCACTATCAACACAGTGTTTCAACTATTCGAACACCGGCCGGTACCCCATCCGGGTCGAGATCTCGGCGGCCGTGCGCCGCAGCGGGCCCTCCAGCTTGGCGACGAGCGAGTCCAGCGACGTGGTCCAGGTGCTCAGGTGGGCGGCGACGTTGATCGCCGCCACCACGTGCCCGGTCCGGTCGCGCACCGGCGCGGCGATCGAGCGCAGCCCGGGGGCGAGCTCCTCGTCGCTGACCGCGATGCCGCTCTGGCGCACCCGGGCCAGGGCGGCCATCAGCTGCTCGCGGGCGACGATGGTCTTGGGGCCCCGCCGGGCCAGGTCGGTGCGGTCCAGCAGGGTGCGCAGCGCCACCGGCTCCCGGTGGGCGAGCAGCACCTTGCCCATCGACGTGCAGTACGCCGGCAGCCGCGACCCGACGTGCAGGTTGAGGTCGACCGCCACGCCGGCGGTGCGGCGGCTGCGGCAACGCTCGACGTAGACGATGTCGGGCCCGTCGAGCACGGCCATGCTCGCCGCGTAGCCGGTCTCGTCGGACAGCGCCTGCAGGTGGCGGTGCGCGACCCGGGTCACCTCCATCGACGACAGCGCGGCGAAGCCGAGGTCGATGACCCGCGGGCCGAGCGCGTACTTACGGGTGTCGGCGTCCTGCTGGACGTAGCCGAGGGACGCCAGGGTCGCGACGTACCGGTACGTCGTGGAGCGGTTGAGGCCGACCGCCCGGGACAGGTCGGCGACGCCGAGCAGCGGGCCGGCGCTGGTGAACGCCGACAGGATCGCCAGGCCGCGTTCCAGCGACTGCGACAGCGCCGCCGGTGGGCCGGAGGGCTCCTCATCAAGGGACATGCCCAACCGTAGCAACGGCGTTTCAATATTCGAAACACTTGATTGACCGTGCGGTACGGAGCCTCCTACATTCCAGCGCACCCAATCTCTCCTCTGGAGGAAGCAATGGGTGACACCCCGACCATCTCCCGCCGTGCCCTGCTGCGCACCGCCGCGCTCGGCGGCGCCGGTTTCGCCCTGTCCGCCTGCCACGGCCTGGCGGAGGAGGACTCCACCACCGCCGGCTCGACCCTGAAGATCGGGTTCGTCAGCCCCCGGACCGGCCCGGCCGCCGGCTTCGGCGAGCCCGACAGCTACGTGCTCTCCCTGGCCCGCAAGGCGCTCGCGGGCGGCCTCACGATCGGCGGCACGAAGTACGCCGTGGAGATCCTCGACCGCGACGGGCAGTCCAACCCGCAGCGCGGCGCCCAGGTCGCCAACGACCTGATCAACGGCGACGGCGTCGACCTCATGCTGGCGACGTCCACGCCGGAGACGGTGAACCCGGTGTCCGACGCGTGCGAGGCGGCGGGCGTGCCGTGCATCTCCACCGTCGTGCCGTGGGAGGCGTGGTACTTCGGCCGCGGCGCGAAACCGGGCGACCAGCAGGCGTACCGGTACACCTACCACTTCTGCTTCGGCGTCGAGCAGTTCCACCAGGCCTACGCCCACCTGTGGCGCCAGATCCCGACCAACAAGAAGGTCGGCGTGATGTGGCCCAACGACTCCGACGGCAACGCCATCCGCGCCGCGCTCGGCCCGCTGCTGCAGCAGGAGGGCTACACGGTCGTCGACCCGGGCGCGTACACCAGCGGTACCAACGACTACTCGGCCCAGATCGCGCGGTTCAAGGCCGAGGGGTGCGAGATCTTCAACACCTTCCCGATCCCGCCGGACTTCGCCACGTTCTGGCGCCAGGCCACCCAGCAGGGGTTCAAGCCGAAGATCGCCCAGATCGCCAAGACCGGCCTGTTCCCGTCGCAGGTCGAGGCGCTCGGCGACATCGGCGTCGGGCTCGCCAGCGCGGCCTACTGGACGCCGACCTACCCCTACACGTCGTCGCTGACGAAGGTGTCGTCGAAGGAGCTGGCCGAGGGGTACCAGAACGAGTCCGGCAAGCAGTGGAACCAGCAGCTCGGCCCGAGCCTGGCGCTGTTCGACGTGGCCGCCGCCGCGCTGCAGGCGGTGGGCGACCCCCGGGACAAGGCCGCGGTCGCCAAGGCGATCGGCACCCTCGAGGTGCAGACCCCGATCGGCCGCCTGCAGTGGGGCAAGGGGCCCAACGGCAACGTCGTCGCCACCCCGATCCTCGGCGGGCAGTGGGTCGCCTCGAGCGCGGGGAAGTACAAGCTGGACTTCCAGCTCTGCGAGAACTCCTCGGACCCGAACGTCCCCGTCGCCGCGCAGCTGAAGGCCTACGGCACATGAGCGGTTCCGCAGCGAAGCGGAGGAGGCCGCTCATCATGGGTTCAGGGTGGAGCTCAGGCGTCCGGAGCGAAGCGGAGGGCGCATGAGCCTTGCGGGTTACGGGCTCACCAAGCGCTTTGGTGACCTGCTGGTGCTCGACCGCGTCGACTTCGAGGTCCACGAGGGCGACGCGGTCGGCATCGTCGGGCCCAACGGCGCCGGCAAGACCACGCTGCTGAGCATCCTCGCCGGTGCGCTGCGCCCGACCGGCGGGCGGGTCCGCCTCGACGGGCACGACGTGACCGCGGTGTCGCCGGCGAACCGGTGCCGCCGCGGGATCGCCCGCGCCATGCAGGTGCCGCGCCCGTTCGGCGGGATGACCGTGCTGGAGAACGTGTTCGTCGGCGCGAGCAACGGCGCCGGGCTCACCGGCCGGGCCGCCTCCGAGCGCTGCGTCGACGTCCTCGGCACCTGCGGGCTGATCGAGCTGGCCAACAGGCGGGCCGACAGCCTCGGCCTGCTGCACCGCAAGCGCCTGGAGCTGGCCCGGGCGCTCGCGACCGGCCCGCGCATCCTGCTGCTCGACGAGATCGGCGGCGGGCTCACCGACGCCGAGGCCGCCGACCTCGTCGTCACCGTCCGGCAGCTGCGCGAGCAGGGCATCGGCATCGTGTGGATCGAGCACATCGTCCACGTGCTCGTGCAGGTCGTCGACCGGCTCGTCTGCATGGACGCCGGCCGGATCATCGCCGACGGCGAGCCCCAGTCGGTGCTGGCCGACGCGGTCGTCGTGGACGCCTACCTCGGCAAGGCGGCGCCATGACCGGTCCGGAGCGAAGCGGAGGCCGCATGACGCTCCTGGAAGCGGAGAACCTCGAAGCCCGCCACGGGCTGCTGCAGGCCGTCCGCGGGATCTCGTTCGCCGTCGCGGAGCGGCAGGTGCTCGCCATGGTCGGCGCCAACGGCGCCGGCAAGTCCACCCTGCTGCGGACCATCGCCGGCGCGCACAAGGCCGCCGGCGGCACCGTCACGTTCGACGGCGCCGACATCACCCACCTGCCCGCCCACGCCCGCGTCCGGCACGGCATCGCCCTCGTCCCCGAGGGGCGCCGGCTCTTCGCCGACCTCACCGTCGAGGAGAACCTGCGGGTCGCCGCCGGCCGGGCCCGGCCCGGCCCGTGGAACCTCGGCACCGTCCTCGACGCGTTCCCGGCGCTCGCCCCGCTGCGCGCCCGCCGCGCCGCCAGCCTCTCCGGCGGCCAGCAGCAGCTCACCGCGATCGCCCGGGCCGTCGTCACCAACCCGCGGCTGCTCGTCGTCGACGAGGTGTCGCTCGGGCTGTCGCCGGTCGCCGTCGACGGCGTCTACGACTGCCTGGGCGTGCTGCGCGCCGCCGGTACCACGCTCATCCTCGTCGAGCAGGACCTGCGCCGCGCCCTCACCGCGGCCGACCACGTGCTGTGCCTGCTGGAGGGCCGGGTCGCGCTGAGCGCACCGACCGCGGACGTGACCCGCGAGCAGGTCACCGCCGCCTACTTCGGACTGCACCGAGCGGAGCTGCCGTGACCTGGGTCAACGCGCTCGTCCAGGGGATCCTCCTCGGCGGGCTGTACGCGCTGTTCGCCTGCGGGCTGTCGCTGCTGTTCGGCGTCATGCGGATCATCAACCTGGCCCACGGCGACCTCGCCGTGCTCGGCGCCTTCATCGTCTGGACCGTGAGCACGCAGACCGGCATCGGGCCGTTCTGGGCGCTGCTGCTCGCGCTGCCGGTCATGCTCGCCCTCGGGTACCTCCTGCAGCGCGCCGTCCTGGCCCGCAGCCTGCGCGGCGGCCCGCTCACCCCGCTGCTGACCACGTTCGGGCTGGGCATCGTCATCCAGAACGGCCTGCTGGAGGCGTACTCCCCGGACGTGCGCTCGCTCGGCGGTGCCGCCGGCGGCATCGCCACCGGCAGCTGGCGGCTGACCGGCCAGCTGTCCATCCCGTACATCGGGCTGCTCACGCTGGCCACCGCGGTCCTCGTCCTCGGCGGCCTGCACCTGGTCCTGCGCCGCACCGCGTTCGGCCGGGAGATGCGGGCGACCGCGCAGGACCCCGACACCGCCGCGCTCGTCGGCGTGCCCGCCCAGGCCGTCTACGCCCGCGCGACCGCGATCGCCGTCGCGACCGCCACCGTCGCCGGTGCGTTCCTCGCCGTGCACTCCACCTTCGACGCCTCCTCCGGCCCGACGCAGCTCATCTTCGCGTTCGAGGCGGTCGTCATCGGCGGGCTCGGCTCGCTGTGGGGCACGCTCACCGGCGGGATCGTCCTCGGCGTCGCGCAGACCGTCGGCGCGGTCGTCGACCCGCAGTACTCCATCCTCGCCGGACACCTCGTATTCCTCGCCGTCCTCGCGAGCCCGCGCGGCCGGTCCCTGCTCATCCGGAGCGGCACATGACACAGTGGACGGTCCGCCGCTCGGCCACCGGCACGCGGATCGCCTCGGGCGCCATGCTGGCCGGCGGCCTGGCGCTCTTCGCGGTGCCCTTCGGGTTCACGGCCAACGTGGTACAGCAGCTGACCAGCCTCTGCATCTTCGTCATCCTCGCCGTCATGTGGAACGCCCTCGCGGGCTACGGCGGTCTGGTCTCCGTCGGGCAGCAGGCGTTCATCGGCTTCGGCGCCTACGGCACCGTGTTCCTGACCCAGCACGGCGTCGCCCCGTACCTGGCCGTCGTGCTCGCCGCGCCCGCCTCCGCCGTGCTCGCCGCGCTCCTGGCGCCGCTGCTGCTGCGGCTGCGCGGCGGGCAGTTCGCGGTCGGCAGCTGGGTCGTCGCCGAGACCCTGGCGCTGCTCGTCGCGCTCGACGAGGACCTCGGCGGCGGCACCGGCGTGTCGCTGCGCGGCCTCAACGTCTACGCGCCGACGCTGCGCCGCGCCTACACGTACTGGCTCACGCTCGGCTTCCTGCTGCTCCTGCTGCTGCTCGTCGCGCTGCTGCTGCGCCACCGCACCGGCGCCGCCCTCCAGGCGATCCGCGACGACGAGGAGGCCGCCGCGTCGCTCGGCGTGCGCACCGGCCCGCTGAAGTTCGGCCTGTTCGTCCTGGCCGGGTTCGGCTGCGGCGCGGCCGGCGCGCTCATCCTGGCCAACACGTTGTTCATCCAGCCCCAGTCCATCTTCGGCGTCCAGTGGACCGCGTACATGATCTTCATGGTGCTCGTCGGCGGTCTCGGCACGTTCGAGGGCCCGATCATCGGCGCCGTGCTGTTCTTCCTGCTGCAGCAGCAGTTCGCGCAGTACGGCGCCTGGTACCTCATCGGCCTCGGCGTCGTCGCCGCCGGCTTCGCGCTGTTCCTGCCGCGCGGCCTGTGGAGCCTGCCGCCCGACCTGCGGCTGCTGCCGGTCGGATACCATCTACGCCGGGAAAACCGCAGGTGAGCACCGAGGAGCGCCGACATCGTGACCGATCGCGAGCTGCCCCTGGTGTCGCACCACATCGCCGGTGCGTGGGTGCCGTCGATCGGCGGCCGCGAGCACACCGACGACGACCCGTGGACCGGCCGCCCCCTGGCCCGGGTCGCGTCCGGCGACGCCGACGACGCGCGCCGCGCGATCGAGGCCGCGCACGCCGCGTTCGACGGCTGGGCCCAGGCGCTGCCGGTCCAGCGGGAGCGGGTCTTCCGCCGCGCCGCGGTGATCCTGGAGCGCCGCCGGAGCGAGCTGCAGGACCTGCTCGCCGCCGAGACCGGCTGCGGCGCCCACTTCGCCGGCGTGCAGCTCGACTTCTGCCAGTCGCTGCTCGAACAGGCCGGCTCCCTCGCCTACGCGCCGACAGGGCAGGTCCTGCCCTCCGACGTGCCCGGCACCCGGGCCCTGGCCGTGCGCCGGCCGGTCGGCGTGGTCGCCGCGATCGCCCCGTGGAACGCCGCGCTGGTCCTCGCCGGGCGGGCCGTCGCCGGACCCCTCGCACTGGGCAACACCGTCGTGCTCAAGCCTTCCGAAGAGTCACCCATATCCGGCGGTACCGTATGGGCTGAGATCTTCGCCGAAGCGGGACTGCCGCCGGGGGCACTCAACGTGGTGACCCACGCGTCGGGCGACGCCGGCATGATCGCGGAGGAGCTGGTCACGCACCCGCGCGTGCGCCGGGTCAGCTTCACCGGCTCCACGGTCACCGGTCGGCGGCTGGCCGAGCTCGCCGCGCGCCACCTCAAACGGCCGGTGCTGCAGCTGTCCGGCCACAACTCGCTGATCGTGCTGGCCGACGCCGACCTCGCAGCCGCCGTCGACGCCGCCGCGTACGGCGCGTTCGTCCACCAGGGCGAGGTGTGCATGTGCGCCCGCCGGATCCTGGTGGAGCGGCCGGTCGCCGAGGAGTTCACGGCCCGCTTCACCGCGAAGGTGGCCGGCCTGCGGGTCGGCGACCCGCGCGACCCGTCCACGGTGATCGGCCCGCTGATCAACCAGTGGGCCCTGTCGCTCGTCAGCCGGCGCGTCGACGAGGCCGTGGCGCTCGGCGCGCGGGTGCTGACGGGCGGCACGCCGCAGCCGCCCTGCTACCCGCCGACGGTGCTGGCGGACGTGCCGGCGGAGGCCGAGATCGCGTTCGAGGAGACGTTCGGCCCGGTCGCCATCCTGGAGGTGGTGGAGGACCGCGACGACGCCGTGGCCCGCGCCAACGCGTCCCGCTTCGGCCTCACGGCGGGCATCCTGACCGGCGACACGTACGGCGCGCTGGACCTGGCCCGCCGCCTGGAGGCCGGCATCGTCCACGTCAACGACCAGCCGGTGAACGACGAGCCCCAGATGCCGTTCGGCGGCGTGAAGGACAGCGGCTGGGGCCGCTTCGGCCTGGGCTTCGCCGCGGAGGACTTCACCGAGCTGCAGTGGGTGACCATGCGCGACACCCCGCGCCCGTTGCCGTTCTGACCCCGCGGCAGACACGAACCTGCGAGGCGGGTTGCTGGTCGACCGCACCGATCTTCCAGCCTGCCAGCGTCGCCCTGCTACAGGCGCTTCGCTGATCTACTCGTCTCGCAGGCATCTTTCAAAGTACCGCCGGGTGCGGAGCCCGTGGGGTGAGCCGGCGGGTGACCTTGGCCCGGGAGTATGGTGCGGCGATGGATCGCACCGCGCTGGTCACTGGGGCTTCGTCGGGGATCGGGAAGGCGACCGCGGCCGCGCTGGCCGCCCGAGGGTACCGGGTCCTCGGCACCAGCCGGCGGCCGGAGTCGGTCGCCGCCGTCGCCGGGGTCGAGCTCCTGCCGCTCGACCTGGAGGACGAGGGGTCCATCGAGGCGCTCGCCCACGCCGCCGGGCCGGTCGACGTGCTCGTCAACAACGCGGGGGAGAGCCAGAACGGGCCGTTCGAGGAGCTGCCCGGCGACGCGCTGCGACGGCTGTTCCAGGTCAACGTGCTCGGCCCGGTGCGCCTGGCCCAGCTGATGCTGCCCGGCATGCGGGAGCGGCGGTGGGGCCGGGTGGTCATGGTCGGGTCCATGCTCGCCTCGTTCCCGCTGTCCTACCGCTCGTCGTACGTCGCCTCCAAGGCCGCCCTGAAGGGGTTCAGCGACGGGGCCCGCCACGAGTACTCGCCGTACGGCGTGTGGCTGACCGCCGTCGAGCCCGGGTCGATCAACACCGGGATCAGCGAGCGGCGGACGAAGTACATCTCGGACGGCTCACCCTTCCGCGCGGACTTCGACCGGATGCTGGCCGCACTCAACCGCAACGAGAAGGCCGGCGTGCCGGCCGAGCGGGTCGCCGCGACGATCGTCAAGGCGATCGAGGCGGGCCGGCCCCGGGCGCACTACGCGATCGGCAGCAACGCCGCGCTGGTGTTCCCGCTGCGGCGGCTGCTGCCCACGGCGCTGATCGAGAAGGCCACCCACCGCCGCCACGACCTGCGCCGCTGATGTCCGGGGCCGGGCCGCCTCGCCGCCCGGCCCGGCACGGTGCCCGGCCGTCCGCCCCGCGGCCGCTCACAGACGGCGCTCCCTCGGTCCGCCGTGGCCGCTCACAGCCGCGCGGTGGTCGACCATCTTCCGCGCGGTCAGCCGTTGGCGCTCAGGGCCGGCACGCTGTCGGCGGGGCCGGAGGCGTCGGTGGTGTC